>CAZNUQ010000030.1:6553-36394 GCA_964576235.1 uncultured Desulfovibrio sp. | reverse complement strand
ACGGCCCGGCGCCGGTCGGCGTCGCGCGCGAGCTCCCGCAGGTCGCCGGTCAGCCGCGCCGGCGACGACACCACCCACGGCAGCCGCTCCACCCCGAAACGTTCCCGGATATGCCCGGCGTTCCAGTCGTCGAGCCCGGACACCACCGGCACTCCCTGGCTCAGGGCCTCCAGGCTGGACATGCCGTAATAGCCCTGCAAATGGTCGAAACACAGGTGGGCCAGCCGCTTGCGCCGCAGACAGAAGACGTGGGGGCAGGCATCGAGCATCTCCAAAGCCACGGGCGCGCCCTCGGCCTGGAGCGCCGCCACCGACGCCAGCAGCTCGTCGGTGTTCTTCAGATCCTTGCGCGTCGGGGAGTGGGCGATGGTCACGGGCCGGGCCGGCGGTTCGGCCTTGGGACCGGCGCAGGGCAGATAGAGCGGATCGTTGACGGGCACGAGGTTCGGCAGCCAACGGGCCTCGGGCAGCTTGCGCAGCAGGTCGGGGGTGGAAACGAGCAGGTTGCGGCGGCCGCGCGCCCGGTACTTCTCCCGGTATTTTTCCGGATGGGCCCGGAAGTCGGGGTGCCCGTGGTGATGATGGACCACGGCCTTGCCGGCGAGATGGTCGCGGGGGAAAAACGGCCCGAAAGGCGTGTCCTCGTCGGCGGTCATGTGAAAATGGAACACGTCGCTGGCCCGCAGGAGGTGCTCCACCTCGGCCAGCCCGGCCTCGTCCAGGTCGGGCAGGTGGAGGTCCGCGTCCCAGGCGTGGTTGTAGCGGGTCTCCAGGGTGACCACCCGGCAGACGTGGGAGGTGTGCGTCCCGAGGGCCTTGGCGAAGGCGATGGCCGTTCCCGCCGGGTCGTTGACGGCCAGCATGAGGATGCGCATGGCGTTGCGCCCCGTGTCACTCCCCGAAAGGACACGCATGTTCCTTTCCGGGGCAACACCTTTGAATAATTATTTTTCAGGGAAGGCCGCTAGGCCCTGGGCTGGGACAGGGCGTCCTCGACGGCGTCCCAGGCAAGCGCCTCGTCGGCCTCCATGTCCCGCGTCAGCCGCCGGCCGACAATCTCGTCCCAGTGCAACGGCGAGATGCCGTCGCCGGGACTCTTGATGGCCAGGTCGGCCTCATCGAGGATGTTGCCGGCGGCCAGGGGCCGGGCCATGACGATGGACTTGCGCAGCTTGCGGGCGCATTGCCGTTCCGTGGGGAAAACGCGCTTCTGGTCCCCGGCCATGGCCTTTTCCACCTCCCGGATCATGCGCGAAAGCAGCGCCATCTCGTCGGGCTCCAGGGAGGCCTTGTGGTCCGAGCCGGGAAGGGTCTTGTCCAGGGTAAAATGCCGCTCGACGAGACAGGCTCCGAGGGTGACCGCCGCCACAGACGGCGCGAGCCCCCGCTCGTGGCCGGAATACCCCACCGGCAGCCCGTAGCGGGTCCGCAGGCGCTGCATGACCGGCAGACAGATCTCCCGCTCCACGCAGGGATAGGAACTGTTGCAGTGCAACAGCACGATCCGGTCGTGGAAGGCGCGCAGCTCCTTGACCCCCCGGTCGATCTCCAGCCAGTCGCTCATGCCCGTCGAGGCCACCACGGGCACGCCCGTGGCCCCGACCGCGCGCAGAAGCGGCACGCTCGTCAGGTCGGCCGAGGCGACCTTGACCAGCTCCACCCCGAGCTCGACCATCCGGGCCAGGGACACCTCGTCCCAGACCGAGGCGAAAAAAACCAGCCCGAGGCTCGTGGCCAGGGCCTTGAGCTCCGCCATGTCCGCCGGCGACAGCTCCAGGGCGTCGCGATGCTCCCCGTAGGTCCGCCCGAAACTGGCGGCGCTGGCGTAGGGCCGCTCCCGGCCGGCCCGGGTGAGCAACGCCCCGGTGTCCCGCTTCTGGAATTTCACGGCGTCCACCCCGGCCCGGGCCGCGGCGTGCACCATCTCCCTGGCCGTGACCAGACAGCCCTGATGGTTGTTGCCGATCTCGGCGACCAGGAAGCAGGGGCGCCCGTGGCCGATGACTCTGCCCGACCGCAGTCGGATTTCCGGAAAATGCTGCATACGGCTGCCCCGCTGTCCTTTGAGAGCCCGTGGTCCGGGATCGTCGCCGGCCGACGCCCCGCCCCAGGGCCACCATCCATACGAAAAAACCGGTTCCTTCAAGGCTTCCGCCCCGGCCCGGACACGCCCGGAAGGACGTCCGCCGCCCGGCCGACAAGCAGTTCGGCCGTCGCCAGAAGCAGCCGGGCCTCGGCATCGGCAACCGGGCCGGGCCCGGGCGCCGCCGCCCCCGCCTCCCGGAGCGTCACCCCGAAAAGCGCGGAAAAATACCTACGCGGCAGGGCAAGCGCAAGCCATCGCCGCACCCGCTCCCGTTCGGCCGCGTCCAGGACCGCGCCGCCCGCCGCCGCGGCCGCCTCCAGACGCCGCCGGGACAGCCACGGCCCGGCCGGCTCGCCGGCCGCCGCCGCGCCGGCCCTGGCCCCGAACACCAGACAGGACGCGGCCATGGCCCCGCCCACCCGGTTGGCCCCGTGCATGCCCGTGGCGCATTCGCCGGCGGCGTAAAGCCCCGGAACCGTGGTGCGGCCCCAGGCGTCGATCACGGCCCCGCCGTTGGCGGCATGGGCGAAAAGGGCCACGCCGAACCGTTCCCGGGCGTCCCCGGCGGAGCCGACCGCGACCACGCCCCCGGCATCGGCCAGGGACAGGACGAAGCGGTCGAGGGCCGCGTCCGCGAGGCCGTGGGCCACGGGGCAATGACCGTCCCGCCCCCGGGCGGCCGCGCGCGCGTCCTCCGGAATGGCGGCCGGACGGCCGTCCGGGTCGAAAAGCACGGCCGGGCCGTCCAGCAGCGACCAGACCGGCCAGAACCGGCGGTCCTCCACCCTGGCCCACATCCACTGGAGAAAGGGCGTGTTGGCCATGGCCGCGCCGGCCGCTGCCAGAAGCCCCTGGCCGTAGCCGGGATTGCCCGGGCCGGCCTGGCTGCGGGAAAAAAGCGGGGCCGGACCGCCCATGGCCGCGACCACGGCCCGGGCCGGCTGCGCCAGCATGTTCCCGGCCGCGTCGGCGAGCACCGCCCCGGTCACCCGTCCCCGCGGGGCGTCGCGCAGCCAGCCGACGGCCCGCCAGCCGTGGCGGAACCGCCCGCCGAGGTCCGCCACCCGGCCGGACATCGCCCGGAAGGCCTCGCCCGGCCCCTCCATGACCACCGCCCGGCGGGAACCGGGGCTGAAGCAGGAAGGATGCCGCGCCAGGGCCCCCGAGGCGTCCCGCTCGAAGGGTACCCCCAGATCGAGGAGTTCTCCGACCCGGGATTGCGCCTCCCGGGCCAGGATGCCGACCAGGGACGGGTCCACGGCGCCGCCGGCGGCCACGGCCAGGGCCTCGTCGCGAAACTCGCGCTCCTCGGCCGCGCCCCGGGGCGCGTGCAGGCCGAGCCGGCCCTGGAGGTTGGCGAACGAGGAGCCCGAGGGGCCGGCCAGAGGCGCCGCCACGGCCACGTCGGCCCCGGGAGCGGCCTCCAGGGCGGCCCAGGCGGCCCGCAGCCCGGCCAGCCCGGCCCCGAGCACGAGCACGTCGCAACAGGGCGCGAGAACGGTTTCCGGCGAGGGGTCGCAATGGCGCATGCCGGCAGAATATGCAATATTTACGCCGCAAGATAGCGGCAATACCTGCCGGCCGGACGGCCCACGCGGCGGGAACACGCAGGGATTCCAGGGGATTCCGGAAACGGCGGACGGACCGTGCCGCGCGGGGCGTCTCTTGCCTTGCCTGATCCCCTCGCGTAGGCTAATTGCCCCTTACCCGGTTCCGACCGGGTCTTTTCCATTGAGCCGGCCACGAGTCCGGCCCGAACGAGGTATACCCCAATGCGTATCAGCCCCATCGAGGAAGCCATCGAGGAAATCCGCGCCGGGCGGATGATCATCCTCGTCGACGACGAGGACCGCGAGAACGAGGGCGACCTCACCGTCGCCGCCGAGAAGGTCACGCCGGAAGTGATCAATTTCATGGCCACCCACGGCCGCGGCCTCATCTGCCTGTCCCTGGCCCCGCAGCTCGTCGACCGGCTCGGGCTGCCCATGATGACCGAAAACAACAAGTCCCCCTTCGGCACGGGGTTCACCGTCTCCATCGAGGCCAAGGTCGGCGTTTCCACCGGCATTTCCGCCTTCGACCGGGCCACCACCATCCTGGCCGCCGTGGCCGACGGCGCCGGGCCGGACGACCTCGTCACCCCGGGGCACATCTTCCCGCTGCGGGCCAAGGAAGGCGGCGTCCTGGACCGGGCCGGCCAGACCGAGGGCAGCGTGGACCTGGCCCGGCTGGCCGGGCTCAAGCCCGCCGCCGTCATCTGCGAGGTCATGCGCGACGACGGCAACATGGCCCGCATGCCGGATCTCAAGGAATTCGCCGAAAAACACGGCATCAAGATCGCCACCGTGGCCGACCTCATCCGCTACCGCATGAAGTTCGGCCATCTGGCCGTGACCAAGGTGTCCGAGGCGGAACTGCCCACGGCCTTCGGCACCTTCCGGGCCCTGGCCTTCGAGACCAACAGCGACAAGAAGACCCACATCGCCCTGGTCAAGGGCGACATCCAGCCCGGGGAGCCGGTGCTCGTGCGCGTGCACAGCGAATGCCTGACCGGCGACGTGTTCGGCTCGCTGCGCTGCGACTGCGGCAACCAGCTCCACGAGGCCATGCGCATGATCGAGGCCGAGGGCAAGGGCGTCATCCTCTACATGCGCCAGGAGGGCCGGGGCATCGGCCTGGCCAACAAGATCAGGGCCTACGCCCTCCAGGACCAGGGGCTCGACACCGTCGACGCCAACCTGCGCCTGGGCTTCAAGCCGGACCTGCGCGAGTACGGCACGGGCGCCCAGATCCTGGTGGAGCTCGGCGTCTCCAAGATGCGGCTTATGACCAACAACCCCAAGAAGATCGTGGGGCTCGAGGGATACGGCCTGGAAATGGCGGAGCGGGTGCCCATCGAAACCCGCCCCTGCGCCGAGAACACCTGCTACCTGACCACCAAGCGCGACCGCATGGGGCACATCCTGCACCTGCCCGACCAGGGCGGGGCGTCCAACTAGGCGGGCGGCGTTTTTCCCCATCGACCACGCAACGCGGGCGGCGCGCCGTCCGGGAGAAGGACCATGCAGCACGTACACACCATCGAGGGGCGCCTCGACGCCAAGGGGCTCAAGTTCGCCCTGGTGGCCGGACGCTTCAACGATTTCATCGGCGAACGCCTGATCAGCGGCGCCCTGGACTATCTCACCCGCCACGGCGCCGACCAGGGCGACCTGACCATCGTGCGCGTGCCGGGCGCCTTCGAGATCCCCCTGGCCGCGAAAAAGCTCGCCGCCTCGGGCAAATACCACGGCGTGATCTGCCTCGGCGCGGTCATCCGCGGCGCCACCCCCCACTTCGACTACGTGGCCACCGAATGCACCAAGGGCCTGGCCCACGTCATGCTCGACACCGACGTGCCCGTGGGTTTCGGCGTCCTCACCGTGGACACCCTGGAGCAGGCCATCGAACGCGCCGGCAGCAAGGCCGGCAACAAGGGCGTCGAGGCCGCCGCGGCCGTCCTGGAGATGGTCCGCGTCCTGGAGCAACTCTAAACCATGCCCGCGGTCGCGGAAAGCATCATGTCCGACATCGAATCCGAGGGCAAAAAGCCCGTCTCCCGGCGCAAGGCCCGCAAGCAGGCCTTCGAATGCCTCTACGGCCTCATCTTCGAATCCGCGGCGGACGAGCGTTCGCTGCGGCGGGTCTTCGCCCGCTGTCCCCATGACGTGGAGGAAGGCGAGGACGACACCGGCCAGGATTTCGCCTGGGAACTGGTCCGGGGCGTCTGGACGGACCAGCGCGAGATCGACGCGCTGATCGTGCGCTTCTCCAAGAACTGGAAGCTCGCGCGCATCGCCAAGGTGGAGCTGACCATCCTGCGCCTGGCCGTCTACGAGATCCTGCGCCGCCCCGACATCCCGCTTCGGGTCTCGCTCAACGAGGCCATCGAGCTGGCCAAGCGCTACGGCGACGAGAACTCCCGCAACTTCATCAACGGCATCCTCGACGCCATCGCCAAGGCCGTTGACAGCGGGGAATTCGAGATCCAAAAAGACCTGTAGTCCGTAACATCCACGAAAAAAAGGCGATCCGGCGCAAGTGCCCCCACCGTCAAGGAGCGTTTTCCCATGAGCAAGTACGTGCCCGAGGACGTCGAAACCAAATGGCAGGCCATCTGGGAGGATGGCGGTCACTTCCGCGTGGAGGCCGACCCTTCCCGCCCCAAGTACTATGTCCTCGAAATGTTCCCCTACCCCTCGGGCCGCATCCACATGGGGCACGTGCGCAACTACTCCATCGGCGACGTGGTGGCCCGCTTCAAGCGCATGGAGGGCTACAACGTCCTGCACCCCATGGGCTGGGACGCCTTCGGCATGCCGGCGGAAAACGCCGCCATCAAGCACAAGCTCCATCCCGCCTCGTGGACGCTTTCCAACATCGACACCATGCGCGCCCAGCTCAAGCGCATGGGCTATTCCTACGACTGGCGCCGGGAGCTGGCCACCTGCCATCCGGACTACTACGTCCACGAGCAGCGCTTCTTCCTCAAGTTTCTTGAGAAGGGTCTGGTCTACCGCAAGTACTCGCCCCAGAACTGGTGCGAAACCTGCGGCACGGTGCTGGCCAACGAGCAGGTCATCGACGGCTGCTGCTGGCGCTGCGACCAGCCGGTGGTGCAAAAGGACCTGGAACAGTGGTTCTTGCGCATCACGGCCTACGCCGACGAACTCCTGGCGGACCTCGACACGCTCGTTGGCGGCTGGCCCGAACGCGTGCTCACCATGCAGCGCAACTGGATCGGCCGCTCCGTCGGCGCGGAACTGACCTTCCCCCTGGCCGAGCCCGTGGGCGGCGCTGACGGCATCACGGTGTTCACCACCCGGCCCGACACGCTGTTCGGCGCCACTTTCATGAGCCTGGCCGCCGAGCATCCCCTGGTGCCGGCGCTGATCGCCGGCAAGCCCCAGGAGGCCGCCGTCGCCGCCTTCGTGGAGAAGGTCCGCAACATGGACCGCATCGTGCGCACGGCCGACGATCTGGAAAAAGAGGGCGTCTTCACCGGGGCCTACTGCGTCAACCCGGCCACGGGCGAAAAGATCCCCGTCTACGTGGCCAATTTCGTGCTCATGGGCTACGGCACCGGCGCGGTCATGGCCGTGCCGGCCCACGACCAGCGCGACTTCGAATTCGCCCGCAAGTACGACCTGCCCCTGCGGGTGGTCATCACGCCGGAGGGGGACACCCCCGACCCGGCCGCCATGGAGGCCGCCTACACCGAGCCGGGCCGGCTCGTGGCCTCCGGCGAATTCACGGGCCTGCCCAACGAGGAGGCCAAGGGCCGCATCACCGAATGGCTGGCGGCAAAGGGGCGCGGCAAGCAGAGCGTCAACTACCGCCTGCGCGACTGGAACATCTCCCGCCAGCGCTACTGGGGCGCGCCGATCCCGGTCATCTACTGCGAAAAATGCGGCGTGGTGCCGGTGCCCGAGGCCGATTTGCCGGTGGAACTCCCCCGCGATCTGGCGCTGATGCCCGACGGCCGCTCGCCCCTGCCCCACTCGCCGTCGTTCACCGATGTCCCCTGTCCGGCCTGCGGCGGCCCGGCCCGGCGCGAAACCGACACCCTGGACACCTTCTTCGAGTCGTCGTGGTATTTCGCCCGCTACGCCTCGGCCCGCGAGGCCGACCGGCCCTTCGACCCGGCCGAGACCGGCTACTGGCTGCCCGTGGACCAGTACATCGGCGGCATCGAGCACGCCATCCTGCACCTGCTCTACTCCCGCTTCTTCGTCAAGGCCTTGCGGGACCTCGGCTATCTCGCCTTCGACGAGCCGTTCTCCAACCTGCTCACCCAGGGCATGGTCATCAAGGACGGCGCCAAGATGAGCAAGTCCAAGGGCAACGTGGTGGACCCGGACCTCATGGTCGCCAAGTACGGGGCCGACACGGTGCGGGTGTTCGCGCTCTTCGCGGCGCCGCCGGAAAAGGACCTGGACTGGAGCGACACGGGCATCGAGGGCGCCTCGCGGTTTTTGTCACGCCTGTGGCGGCTGGTGACCGAGGAACTCGCGGGCCTGCTGACGCCGGTCGCGGCCTGCGCCGACGCCGCCTCCCTCGGGCTTTCCGGGCTGCCGCCGCTTTTCGCCGAACTGCGCCGCCGCGAGCACGCCACCGCGGCCAAGGCCGGGGCGGACATCCGGGAACGCTTCCAGTTCAACACGGCCATCGCCGCCGTCATGGAGCTGGTCAATTTCCTCTACGCCAACGTGGACGCCTTCAAGGCCGAGCCGAAAGGAGGCAAGGCCGTGTCCTCGGCGGTCGCCACCCTGCTCACGGTGCTCTCGCCCATCGCCCCGCACATCTGCGAGGAACTGTGGCGCAGCATCGGCCACACGAGGCTTCTCATCGAACAGCCCTGGCCCCGGCACGACCCGGCCGCCCTGGTCACCGACGAGGTGGAGATCGTGGTGCAGGTGTGCGGCAAGCTGCGCGGCAAGCTGCGCGTCCCCCGCGACGCCTCCAGGGAGGACGTGGAAAGGGCCGCCCTGGACGAACCCAACGTGGTCAAGCACATCGAGGGCAAGACGGTCCGCAAGGTGATCGTGGTGCCGGGAAAGCTGGTGAACGTGGTCGCCGGCTGACGAACGCCCCGCTTCCATGCGAAACGAAGCGCCGGGGGGAACGCGTTCCCCCCGGCGCTTTTCGTTTTCCCGTCACGGGTCCAACGGCCGGCGCCCGTTGGCCGCCGGAAGCGTCGAGTTTCCCGGTCCGGGCCCGCTAGCGTCGGCCGGTATCCGCCCCCCCGCTGGCGACATGAACCGGGGCGGGAACGTGGGCCAGGCGCAGCCAGATTTTCCCGGCCACGACCACCCCGACGGCGCCCAGGGCCTCCATCAGGAACAGCGTGCTCCGGTCCGGGCTGAAAAACCGGCCGGTGAAGGCGTCCGTCGCCACCATCTCCACCGCGACCTTGCCGAGGACCGCCGCCCCGAGAGCCACGATCCAGGGGTGCCGGTCCATGAGCCGGGACAGCAGGGAGGAGGTGAAGACAACGAAGGGGATGGAAAGCCCCAGGCCGAAGATGAGCAGCCAGAGGTTGCCGTGGGACGCGCCGGCCACGGCCAGGATGTTGTCCGTGGACATGACCAGGTCGGCCACGATGATCGTGGAGATGGCCTGGGTCATGGTGGCGCACTGCTTGCGGCCGCCTTCGTCCGGGGCGCCCTGGGCGAAGAGCTTTATCCCGATCCAGGCGATCAGCACGCCCCCGGCGAGCTTGATGTACGGAAGGTCCAGGAGCGTGGCCGCGAACATGGTCAGGCCCACCCGCAGCACGACAGCGGCGCCCGCGCCGATGGCGATGCCAAAGGTCCTTTGTTTTTTCGGCAAATTGCGTACGGCCATGGCGATGACCACGGCATTGTCCCCGGCCAGGACCAGGTCGATGAGCACGATGCTCAAAAAACCGGCCAGAAATTGCATATCGATCGATGGCATGGCTTGAATCCCTTTGTCGTTCGTGGCGGTCGCGACCCCTGGCCGCCGCGTCCCCGGGGAGGATGCTGCCGGGGAGGCGGCGGCGTTAGCATGGACCGGGTCGAATTGCTAGTCGTCGGCGTCGGCCAGGGCCTCGACGCCGCCGTTTCTGAACTGGACCCACAGGCCGCGGGCGACGGAGCCCAGGGCCAGGAGCATGAAGCCCAGGGCGATGGGCCGGGTGAAGAAGATGCCGAGGGACCCGCCGGAGAGCATCAGCGACTGCGACAGGGAGGTCTCCAGCATCTGGGCCAGCACCGTGGCCAGGACCAGGGGCGCCACGGGGAACTTCAGCTTGCGCATGAGATAGCCAATCACGCCAAAAAGCAGGGCCACCCAGACATCGAACATCATGAAGCGGATGCTGTAGGCGCCGATCACCGAGAAAAGCACGATCAGCGGCCCGAGGACCGGGAAGGGGATATGGGCGATGCGCGCCCACAGGGGGATCAGGGGCAGGTTGAGGATCAGGCAGATGACGTTGCCGATGTACATGCTGGCGATGACCGCCCAGACGAACGGCCCGTTGTTCTGGAAGAGCATGGGGCCGGGCTGCAGCCCGTACATCATGAACCCGCCGAGCAGCACGGCCAGGGCCGGCCCCGTGGGCAGGCCGAAGGCGAACAGCGGCACGAAACCGGCGCTCGACGTGGCGTTGTTGGCCCCTTCCGGGGCGGCCACGCCCTGGATGGCCCCCTTGCCGAAACGCTCGGGGGTCTTGGATATGCGCTTTTCCACGTCATAGGCCACGAAGGTGGTGACGGCGGGGGCGCACCCGGGCAGCAGCCCCATGAAAAAGCCGATCAGGGACGAACGGATCATGGTCCAGCGACACAGCCAGATATCCACCCACTTGGGCATCCAGTCGATCTTCTCGGCCTTGTAGACCAGGGAGACCCGCTGTTCCACGTTGGTGAACACCTCGCCCAGGGCGAACAGGCCGATGATGACGCTGATGAAGTTGACCCCGGCCATCATGTCGTCCGAGCCGAAGGTCAACCGGGCCGCCCCGGTGAGGGGATTCTGGCCGATGAGGCTGATGAGCAGGCCGAAGGCCGCGCCGATGATGCCCTTGAAAAGCGCCTTGCCCGAAAGGCTGATGATCAGCGACAGGCCCATGAACATCAGGGCGAAGTATTCCGGCGGCCCGAAGGACAGGGCGAATCCGGCCAGGACCGGGGCGAAGAAGGTCAACCCGACGATGCCGAGGGTGCCGGCCACCCAGGAGGAGATGCCCGAGATGGCCAGGGCCGGTCCGGCCTTGCCCTGCTTGGCCATCTCGTAGCCGTCCAGGGCCGTGGGCACCGAGGACGCCTCGCCGGGGATGTTGACCACGATGGCCGTTGTGGAGCCGCCGTACATGGCGCCGTAGTAAATGGCCGCCATCATGATGATGGCAGACGTGGGAGGCAGGAAGGTGGTCAGGGGCAAAAGGATCGCTATGGCCGAGGACGGTCCGATGCCGGGGAGCACCCCGACCAAGGTGCCGAGCGTGCTGCCCACCAACGCCCACAGCAGGTTCATCGGCGAAATGGCGGAACCGAATCCCTGTAGCAACAAATCCCAGGAAAACATCTGGCTTCCCTCCTATCTGCCGAACACGCCGGCTGGGAAATTCATGTCCAGCCCGACGCCGAAGACGTAGTGGACGATCAGGGCCGCGACCACGGCGACCGACAAGGCCTGGACGGTGTGGCGGTTGAGTTGCCAGACGGTGGCCGCGACGTAGCATGCCGTGGCCACGGGCATTCCCAGCACATCGATGCCGAACAGGTAGCCGGTGGTGAGGCCGAAAAAGACCAGCAGATGCAGGAAGCCGGCGCGGTCGGGCCATTGCACCTCGATGTCGGCCTGGACGACCCGCCAGGATTTGAAAGACAACACCAGGCCGGCGACCACGATGCACAGGCTCAACGACAGGGGCAGCACCCATGGGGGAAGCCGCTCGCCCATCATGTCGGTTATGTTCAAGGAACTGACGAGGAAAACGAGGCCGATTCCGGCGATGACAAATCCACTAAAGATATCCAGCGTTCGCAAGGATCTCACGAGGCACCTCCATGTCCGCGGCCGGAATCGGCCAAAGGCTGACGTTTCGGCTCCGCCGGGTTTACTGCTTCAATGCCTTGGCGAGTTCCGTGTAGCGCTTGGTGAGCTTGGCCATATACGCCTTGCTCTCCTCGTGCCCCATGGCGATGGGGACGAAGCCTTCGGCCCGCATGGCCTTTTGGATCTCCGGATCCTTGGCGATGTCCAGGAAGGCCTTTTCGAGGGTGGCCACCACCTCGGCCGGGGTGTTCATGGGAACCGCCACGCCACGGTCGATGGAGTCAGCCATGTCGTAGCCCTGCTCCTTGAACGTGGGCACATCGGGGAACTGGGGAAACCGCTCGTCCGAGGAGAAGGCCAGGACGCGCACCTTGTCGGCGAAGCGCACCAGATCGTCGGAGTTGGCGATCACGGCGTTGGTGTGGCCGCCCAGGAAGGCGGTCATCTGCGGGGCGGAACCGGTGAAGGGGATGTAGGTCAGCTTGATGCCGGCCAGCTTCTGGAACTGGAGGGTGGCGAAGTGATGTCCCGAGAAAACGGCCGCGCCGCCGACGCTGATCGGGGCCTGGGCATTCTTGGCCGCTTCCACGAAATCCTTGAGGGTCTTGTAGGGGCTGTCCTTGAGCACGGCCAGCGCCAGAGGGGTTCTTTGGAACAAGACGACGGGGTTGATCTGCTCGGTCTTGTAGCCGACTTCCTGCTGGAGCGGCTGGAGAATGATGTGGGGGATGTTGATGCCGACGAAGGTGTAACCGTCGGGCTTGGAGCGTACCAGTTCCTTCCAGCCCAGGGCGCCGCCGCCGCCGACCTTGTAGTCGACGATGACTTGCTGCCCCAGCATCTTCGCCAGCGGCGCCTGTTGGCGGCGGGCTTCGCGATCGGACTGACCGCCCGGATCGAATGTTACCACATACGTCAGTTGCTTACAGGGGAATGTGTCGGCAGCAAAGGATAGCGAGGGGAATCCCAGGACGACAATGGCCAACAAAATCTTCGAAATGCAACTCATCACGACCTCCCAGCACAAGTACGTCATTACCAATGAGGTGTTGGAGCCTTTTCGATCCGCTTCTACCGCCTGAATCCCGCCCGCGCTTGCACAACGGGCGTTCTCTGTCACCTCCTTATCTGCCGGCATCCTTTAGCCGTGGCATTGTTTTCCATTGGAAAGCAAAACATATGCCATGCGATATTTTTTCAGTAACAAGCTAAATTAAAAGGATATATCTACAGAGTCGCAGGCATGGGCCAGGCGAGGAGGCCCACTATTGGGCAGAAAACCCGAAGACCGGCATTCGGACCCGAGTGGGAGGGCGTGGCAAACGACATGGGGAGGTCTTGCATATAATTGTTGGTGTCCAAAGACAAATAGCATACCGCCACGGGAGGCTGTCCGCCCAGGCCACCCCTGCCCGCATACAGGCTCGCCGCTGATATTTGGGCAGGCGAACGGCCGCCCACCCCTGAGGGCGTCGTCAACAAAATTCATGTATTCCAATTAATTAATCAAAAAACAGATCGTCGTGCACGATTCTTGTAAGTCCCCGGGGGAATCCGTCGCCGCACCGACGTCCCAGGAGGCAAAACCCGACCGGACGTCCGCGCCGGGCCAACCTGCGTCGGCCTCCGGCCGCCCGCGACCCCGGGGCGCATGGGACATGCGCCAAGGAGAAGGCTCATGCAGATCGGTTTCGTTGGTCTCGGACTCTGGGCCCCCCCCCTGGCCCGGAACCTGATCCGCGCCGGCAAGAACGTGCTGGTGGCCGACGCGGACCGGGAAGCCGTCCGCCGCGTCCTGGCCGCCGGAGGCACCGCCCGGCCCATGGCGTCCCGGGACGAACTGGCCGGATGCGGCCTGGTCTTCACCTGCCTGCCGCTGGCCAGGCATGTGGAAGGAGGCCTGTTCGAACCCGGCGGTCCCCTGGAACACCTCGCCCCCGGCGCGATTTTGGTGGACATAAGCAGCATCGGCCCCCAGACCTCGGTGCGCCTGGAGGCCGCCGTCCGGGCCAGGGGCTGCCGCTTCCTCCAATGCACGCTGGGCAAGACCCCGGCCCAGGCCGAAGTGGCCGGGAGTCCGCTCTTTATCGGCGGGGAAACCGCGGCCTTCGACGAACTGGCCGCCATCTGGCCGCTGCTCGGCGTTCCGGCCTATTACATGGGAACGGTGGAAGCCGCGTGCGCCTTCAAGCTCATCAGCAACATGGTGAGCCTGACCAACCTGGCCGTCCTGGCCGAAGGCCTCCGCATCGGCGAGAAGGCCGGCATCGAGCGCAAGGTGCTGCTCGATCTGCTCCGGGACACGGAAGGCCGCAGCTATCAGATGGACGTGCGCGGTCCCTGGATCGTCAACGACGATTTCGTCAAACGCCTCGGCCTCGACCACGGCCTGGAGGACCTCCGGCTGGGCTGCGCCATGGCCGCGGCCTGGGGCATGAAGATTCCGGCCATGATGGCGGCCTTGTCCGTCTTCATGCGGGCCAGCGCGGTGGGCCTTGGAGAGGACGACTGCTGCTCGGTCTACAACGTCACGGAGTGACCCGCCCGGGGACCGCGACCGGCCATCGGCTCCCCGCCGGCACAAGGATGCAGTGTATGGATATCGCGTTGAAGTATGGCCGCGGGCATCGCACCGTGGTCCTTCCCGATGGCGTGGCCGCGGACGTGCTGCGCCCGAGTCCCCTGGCACCGCTGGACGACCCCCTGGGAACCCTGGAGGCCGCCCTCGACGCGCCCCTCGAGACCCCGCCCCTGGCCGGACGCCCCCGGCCGGCCTCGGTCGCCATCGCCGTGCCGGACGAAACCCGGCCCACGCCCCTGGGGCTTGTCCTGCCGCCGCTGCTTGGCCGGATATTCGCCACGTGGCCCGACCTGTCCCCCGAGGATGTCCTCGTCATCATGGGCGGCGGCCTGCACCCGCCGGCCGGAGCGGACGATCTGGCCCGCCTCCTGCCGCCGTCCGTCGTCGGAGCCTGCCGGGTGATGGCCCACGACGCCAGACATTCCCCCATGACCTATTGCGGGGCCACCAGCCGGGGCACGCCGGTCGAGGTCAATGCCGCCTACGCGGCCGCGGAACTCAAGCTCGTGGTGGGCCAGATCGATCCCCACCAGTTCGTCGGGTTCACCGGGGGCGCCAAGGGGGTGATCATCGGCTGCGGCTCGGTGAAATCCGTCCAGGCCAACCATTCGCTGATGTTCGGCCAGGGCGCCCAGGTGGGCGTCCTGGGGGACAATCCCGTGCGGCAGGATCTCAACGAGGCGGGACGGCTGGCCGGCGTCGATTTCGCCATCAACGTGGTGCTCGACCCGTCCAAGCGGGTGGTGGGCCTGTGGGCCGGGGCCCCGGAGGCCGTGGTGCGGGCCGGGGCCCCGCTTTGCGACGGCCTCTACGGCGTCCCCCTGACGACCGAAGGGTACGACATCGTGGTGGCCTCCTGCGGCGGCCATCCCAAGGACATCTGCCTCTACCAGGCCCAGAAGGGGTTGAACCTGGCCTCCCTGTGCGCCAGGGAGGGCGGCCGCATCCTGCTGCTGGCGGCCTGCCCCCAGGGGATCGGCGACGAGGCCTACGAGACCTACGTCCGCCGTTTCCCGGACCCCCGGGCCCAGCTCGAGGAATTCCGGGAGGGAGGCTTCCGCATGGGCGCGCACAAGGCCTTCCTGTTCAGCCGCACCCTGACGCGCTTCGAGGTGGTGGTGGATTCGGAAATGGACGAGGCCAGCCTGGCCCGTTGCCATCTGCGCAAGGGCCGCCTGGAGGAAACCCTGGGCCGCTGGCTGGCCGAGGCCGGTCCCGGGGCGCGCGTGGCCGTGGTGCCGAGCGCCAACACCACCTACTTCATCCGGCAGGGAGGGGGAATCCCCGCGCCCGGCGCCCGGGCTTTCCAGGCGGATTGATTTTCCCTACACTGAACGCCGGGGAGCCTTGAAACGCTCCCCGGCCCGGTCCGGGAGCGGCCGGACGGGCCGCCAAAGTCTTTTCCCGGAAACAGGCCGCCATGCCAAACCAGAAAAACGCTCCCGTCCTTGATCTGCGCAGCACCCAGGTGCTGCACCAGGTCATCCGCCGCATCAACGACGCGGCCCTTTCCCAGGTCAGCCGCAAAGGCTATTTCAAGACCCTCAGCAACGAACTGCGGCGCATCTTCCCCCACGACCGGCTGGCCATCAACCTCTACGACTCCGACGTGGAGATCCTGACCTATTTCACCACGGCCGAGGGGGTGGTGGTCGGCGCCCAGTCCAGCGTGCGGCAGGCCAGTTCCCAGACCGTGGCCGGGATGGTCATCAGCTCCCGGGCGCCGGTCATCATCCACGACCTGGCCAGGCAGTTCCAAAACGACTTCGAGAACCCCCTGGCCGAGGCCGGCCTCAAGGTCACCATCGGCTTTCCGCTCATCGTGCGGGACCACGTGATCGGCACCCTGCACTGCTCCTTCCGCCAGGAGCCGCCGAACCTCATGGACATCGTGGACTTCATCGCGGCCCTGACGCCCTTCGTGTCCTCCGGGGTGGACGGCATCCTGGCCCGGGAGCGCATCACCGCCCTGGAAACCGGACCAGTGGCCGTCGCGCCGCCTCCCCCGGACATGGTCGAGGGACCGGTTTTCGAAAGCACGGTCATGAAGGGCATCATGCAGCAGATCCGCCGGGTGGCCCCCCTGGAAGTGCCCATCCTCATCCAGGGGGAGACCGGGACCGGCAAAACCATGATCGCCCGCTACATCCACGACCGCAGCCGCCGGGCCAAGTACAACTTCGTCAAGGTCAACTGCCCGGCCCTGGTGTCGACCCTTTTCGAAAGCGAGTTGTTCGGCCACGGCAAGGGAGCCTTCACGGGCGCCACCAGCCAGCGCGTGGGCCGCATCGAGATGGCCGCCAAGGGAACGCTTTTCCTCGACGAGATCGGCGAACTGCACCCGGACCTGCAAAGCAAGCTCCTCCAGGTGCTGGAGGAAAACAGCTTCGAGCGGGTCGGCGAGTCCTACTCCCTCAAGGCCGACATCCGCCTCGTCGCGGCCACCAACATCGACATCCTCAAATCCATCGAGGAAGGACGGCTGCGCCGGGATCTCTATTACCGCCTGGCCACCATGACCATCACCATCCCGCCCCTGCGGGAACGCCGCGAGGACATCCCGGTTTTGGCCAAGCGCATGTCCGGCGTCCTGGCCACCCAGATGCGGGTGCCCGACATCAACTTTTCCAAGGGGATGATGGAACTGCTCCAGGGGTACGCCTGGCCCGGCAACATCCGCGAACTGCGCAACATCGTCAGCCGCATGCTCATCCTGAACGTCCAGCGGCCGCTGGCCGTGGCCGATGTCCGGGAGCTTCTCGGCAGCGCGCCCGCCAGGCGAGAAGCGCCCGGAGGGGCCTTCCCGAACCTGCGCCAGATGGAAAAGCGCCACATCGAAGAGGCCCTGGCCCTGGCCAAGGGACGGGTCTCGGGACCGGACAGCGCCGCCGAACTGCTCGGCATCCCCCGTACCACCCTCCAGTACCGCATGCGCAAGCTCGGCATCCGCGCCAACGGCGACGCCTGACGGCGGCCGGGGAGGCCACGGAAAGGGGGAACGCGCACGTTCCCCCCGCAAACGGGCCTCGGGTCACGCCCTCGAATAATTATTTTTCCAGTAAAAATCCTGCCGCATTCGCAAGGGACGGCACGCTAAAGCGCCTTGGCGCAAAAACGCTCCCACCCCATGAGCGCCGCGGCCCCGGCGATGGTCGTGCCGTAAAAGATCACCGGGCGGCCGCCGAGAAAATCCCCCACGGTGTCGTTGGCCAGGGTCGAGCCGGTGACGACGAGAAGATCGGCCCGCGCCAGCGCCTCCTCCCGCCGGTTTGGCCCCAATATCTCGGCCCCGTGCCGCACCGTTCCGATGTTGTCGGGATCCAGATCGAGCACCTGCAGCGGAAAACGCCCGCTCAGGGCCTGGATGATCTTGGGCTGGAACCCGACCTGGGTGATTTTGACATCGCCGAAACGCCCGGCGATGTACTCGCAAAATTTCGCGGCGCATTCGTCGGGTTCCTTGTCGCGGCAATGCACCGTGCGGTCGCAAAGCCCGAGCGCCCGCGCCGTGGCGTTGACAGCGGCCACGAGCACCGCCCGGCGGAAGTTGTTCTCCAGCGGCATGGAGGCGACATCGGCGAGGGTTCCGGAAAAATCGCCGAACCGGTCGGTGAAGGCCTGCCCCCTGGCGCCCCGGAAGACGGCCTCCATGAGCCGCTCCTTGCCCTTTTGCAGAGGGAAGTCCTCCCCCTCGGGATCGCCGATGGCCTCATGGACGGTCAGCGTCCGGGCCTTGACCGCGACGGACTCCCGCAGCAGATCGTTTTCCTCCCACACTTCCACGGCCTTGCGGCGGACGATTTCAAGCGTTCCGGACGCCATCGCATTCTCCCTTCGGTGCCTTGGTTGATGTTCCGGGATAAAGGACCGGCAGGACGATCGCCGGGGGGCCGGTACGGTCCCCGGCGACACGGCGCAACCGGCGGATCACTGCCCCGCCATGGCCGCGCCGCAGGCGGGACAACGCACGGCGTCGCAGGCGATTCCCGGCCCGCACGGAACGGTCTGGCCGCAACGCGGGCACACGCACGTCGCCACCGGCTCCCGGGGCGCCCCCGGATCGCCGGCCAGCCCCGCCGGGCGTCCGGCCTGGCCGCGACCCCGGCCTTGGCCGCATGGGCCAGCGCCACGGCCGCCCTGGCCCTGCCCCCGTCCCTGGCCCTGTCCCATGCCCCGACCCTGGCCGCAACGGCCCTGCCCGCCCCGGCCGCCCTGCATGGCATACGCTTGTCTCATGGCATCGTCCTCCTGGGATTGCGTTTCCCCCGCGCCGGGGGTCTTCCCCGCCGACTCCGGGAGCTCCCCCCCGGCCGGCGCGCCTCCGCCGTCCGCCACCTCGTAATGCCCTCCCGCGATGCGCAGCGCCGCGCCGCACACCAGGGCCCGGGCCACGCTGGCCCTGGCCTCGGCCAGGACCCGTCCGAAGGTGTGCCGCGAAACGCCCATGCCCGCGGCGGCCGCCTCGGCGGTCAACCCTTCGAGATCGGCCAGCCGCAAGGCTTCCAGGCCCTCCACGGACAGGCGGACTTCGTCGAGATCGCGAAGCGCGATCCCGCGGGGTTTGAAATACGTCGCCCGGGGCATGCCGGCGACCCACCGGCGCAGACGGGGTCGGGGCATCTCGGGCCCTCCTTTGTTTCGCTCAAAAGAGCAATTAACCATCCAGCCGGCACCGTCAAGGCACGGGCTGGTTTTTCTCATCTGCGCAAAACAGGCCAGCCCCGTTCCCCTTCCCCGGTCCGGCGGCAAAGCGGGGTTTCCCCCGTGCCGCCGGCGACCAATATTGGGCCCGGCGTCCAATACTCGGCCCGGACCGACCGGCACCGCTCCGGCCCTTGACAAATATTCCCTTAAATTCAAGCATACTAAACAGTATAAACCTTCGGGCACACCCTTTGCTTTATCCCCGGCATGCGACGCGGCACCACAGCGCCACGGGGCGCTCCACCGGAGCCGGCCGACGCATGAACACCTAGGTCTGGAGGAACGCATGTCTATTCAATTTCTTGTTCACGAACCCGGCGACATGGTCGGGGTCGTTGTGGTGGAAGGCGTCAAGGCCGGCCAGAAACTGACCGGTTGGATCATGGATGGCGATCAGACCCTGGAAGTCACTATTCGTGACGACATCCCCATCGGCCACAAGCTGGCCCTCAAGGACCTGGCCACCGGCGACACGGTGATCAAATACGGCGTGGACATCGGCAAGGTGGTGGCTCCCATCAAGGCCGGCGAACATCTCCACGTGCACAACGTCAAGACCAAAAGGTGGTAGGCATGAAGACGCAATTCATGGGGTATCGTCGCGACAACGGCCGGGTCGGCGTGCGCAACCACGTCGTCATCCTGCCCCTGGACGACCTGTCCAACGCCGCCTGCGAGGCCGTGGCCAACAACATCAAGGGCACCCTGGCCCTGCCCCATCCCTACGGCCGGCTCCAGTTCGGCGAGGATCTGGACCTGCATTTCCGCACCCTGATCGGCGTAGGCTCCAACCCCAACGTGGCCGCCGTGGTGGTCATCGGCATCGAGCCGGTGTGGACCAACAAGATCGTGGAAGGCATCGCCAAGACGGGCAAGCCCGTGGCCGGGTTCGGCATCGAGCAGCACGGCGACCTGAACACCATCGCCGCCGCCTCCCGCAAGGCCAAGGAGTTCGTCCAGTACGCGACCGAACTGCAGCGCACGGAATGCGACGTCGCCGACCTGTGGGTTTCCTGCAAGTGCGGCGAGTCCGACACCACCTCGGGCATCGCCTCCAACCCCACCGTGGGCAACGCCTTCGACAAGCTCTACGCGAAGGGCAGCACCCTGTGCTTCGGTGAAACCACCGAGGTGACCGGCGGCGAGCACCTTGTGGCGGCCCGTTGCCGCACCCCGGAGATCCGCGCCAAGTTCCAGGCCATGTTCGACCGCTACGCGGCCCTGGTCGAGGCCCACAAGGTCGACGACCTGTGCGACTCCCAGCCGACCAAGGGCAACATCGAGGGCGGCCTGACCACCATCGAGGAAAAGGCCCTGGGCAACATCCAGAAAATCGGCAAGAAGTGCATCGTGGACGGCGTGCTGGACAAGGCCGAGAGCCCGACCGGTCCGGGCCTGTGGTTCATGGACTCCTCCTCGGCCGCCGCCGAAATGGTCACCCTGTGCGCCGCCGCGGGCTTCGTGGCCCACTTCTTCCCCACCGGCCAGGGCAACATCATCGGCAACCCGATCCTGCCGGTCATCAAGATCGGCGCCAACCCCCGCACCGTGCGCACGATGAGCGAGCACATCGACGTGGACGTGTCGGGCATCCTGCGCCGCGAACTGAACATCGACGGCGCCGGCGACCTGCTGCTGGACATGCTGATCCGCACGGCCAACGGCCGCAACACCTCGGCCGAGGCCCTCGGGCACCGCGAATTCGTTCTCACCCGCCTGTACGAAAGCGCCTGATCCCTTCCCTCCGACACGGGGGCTTCGCCGCCGCACCGGATGAAACCCCGTCCTTCCAGGGGGGCCGGCTGGAAAGCCGGTCCCTCTGCCTGTTTCCACGTTCCCGTGCCAGGACACCCCGCCTTCCGGCCATGGCCACCGGGGCCGCCATGCCCGCGGCGCCGCGCGGCAACGGCCCGCGCCGGACCGAACCGCCCGTGGCCGACCACGGCATGGACGCGGCCGCGACCAGGGGCCTCGGGACGTTTTACCGGGCGGTCATTTTGGCGCGGCGCCTCCGGCTCCGGCCGGGGTGTAGTCGCAAAGCGGCTCCTGGGCCATGTAGTCGCCGGACATGGTATGGGCCCTGGCCCGGCAGCCGCCGCAGACCCGGTGGTACTCGCACACGCCGCACTTGCCCTGGTAGGCGGCCTTGTCGCGGAACTGCAGAAACTGCCGGGAGGTGCGCCAGATCTCCGGGAAGGGCTTCTCGCGCACCTGGCCGCAGTCCAGGTCCAGGTAGCCGCAGGGCTGCACCTGCCCCACGGCAGAGATGAAGCAGAAGCCCGTGCCGCCCAGGCATCCCCGGGTCATGGCGTCCATGCCGAAGGTGTCCGGGGTGACGGCCAGGCCCTCGGCCTTGGCCCGCTGGCGCATGATCCGGTAGTAGTGCGGGGCGCAGGTGGCCTTGAGGTGCATGTTCGTGGTCTTGCGGAAATCGTAGAACCAGTTGAGCACTTCCTCGTACTCCCGGGCCGTGATGATCTCGGCGCCGAGTTCGGCCGCCCGGCCGGTGGGGACGAGCAGGAAGATATGCCAGGCGGCGGCCCCGAGGCCCTCGGCCAGCCTGAATATCTCCTTGAAATTCGCCATATTGTGTTTCGTGACCGTGGTGTTGATCTGGAACTCCACCCCGGCGGATTTCAGATGCTCGATGCCCCGAAGCGCCCCCTCGAAGGCGCCGGGCATGCCCCGGAACGCGTCGTGGTCGGCCGCGTGCGGCGCGTCGATGGAGATCGAGCAGCGGGCGATGCCCGAGGCCTTGATCTCGCGGGCGTTCTCGGCCGTGACCAGCGTCCCGTTGGGGGCCATGACGCAGCGCAGGTCGCGGCTTCGCGCATGGCGCACCAGCTCGAAGATGTCCGGCCGCAAGAGCGGTTCGCCGCCGGTGAAGATGATGATGGGGTTTCCGGTTTCCGGGAAGGTGTCGATGAGCGCCTTGGCGTCCTTGGTATCGAACTCTCCCGGCCAGGGATCGAGGCAGGCCTCGGCCCGGCAGTGGCGGCAGGCCAGGTTGCAGGCCCGGGTCACTTCCCAGGCGACGAGGCGCAGGGGCGGCGCGCCGGCGGTGCCGGGGTGTCCCCCGGGATGGCCGAGGGGGTGTCCCTGGGGATGTCCGGAGCCTTTTCCGTGAGGATGTTGCATAGGGGCGCGCGAACCGGCCGGAGGCGTCCCGCCGGTTCCCTCCTTGGGCGTTCTCGCCGCGGGGCGGCCCCGCGACGGTCCGGGTGATATACCGCTTTGCGCCGGGGAGGCAAGGGACGGACGCCGGCCGGAGGAAGGGGCCCTCCGGCCGGCGTCCCCCTTTCTACAGCCAGGGAAGCACGGTTTCGGCGTAATAGGTGATGATGATGTCGGCGCCGGCCCGCTTGATGCCGGTGAGAGCCTCGAGGACGGCCCGCTTGCGGTCGAGCCAGCCGTTGGCCACGGCGGCCTCGAGCATGGCGTATTCGCCGCTGACCTGGTAGGCGGCCACGGGGGTGTCGAAGGCGTCGCGCACCAGCCGCAGCACGTCGAGGTAGGGCATGGCCGGCTTGACCATGAGGATGTCCGCGCCCTCGGCCAGATCGGCCGAGGCCTCGCGCAGGGCCTCGCGCACGTTGGCCGGGTCCATCTGGTAGCCGCGCCGGTCGCCGAAGGCCGGGGCGCTGTCGGCGGCCTCGCGAAACGGGCCGTAGAAGGCCGAGGCGTATTTGACGGCGTAGGACATGATGGGGAGGTGGGAGAAGCCGGCCTCGTCGAGGGCGGCCCGGATGGCCCCGACGCGGCCGTCCATCATGTCCGAGGGCGCGACGATGTCCGCGCCGGCCCGGGCGTGGCTGACGGCCGTTTTGGCCAGGAGCTCCAGGGTGGGGTCGTTTTGCACCTCGCCGTGGCCGTCGAGCAGGCCGCAGTGGCCGTGGCTGGTGTACTCGCACAGGCACACGTCCGTGACCACGACCAGTTCCGGATAGGCCTCCTTGAGGCGCATGACGGCCCGCTGCACGATGCCCTCGTCGGCGTAGGCGCCGGAGCCGACCGGGTCCTTCCGCTCCGGCAGGCCGAACAGCAGGACCGAGCGCAGCCCCTTGTCCATGGCCGCCCCGACCCGGGCCACCAGCTTCTCCACGGAGAACTGGGACTGGCCGGGCATGGAGGGAATGGGTTTTTCGAAATCGGGGTCCGGGGTTTCGACCACGAAATAGCCCTGGATGAGATCGGCGGGCCGCAGTTCGGTTTCGCGCACCATCTCGCGCAGGGTGGCGGTGCGGCGAAGCCGCCGGCCGCGATGAAACTCGCCTACAAACACGGAAAAGACCTCGCTTGCTTTGGTTGCGTCACGATTTACGGACGGGAAAAAACGCGCCCACGATGGCCTCGATCTGGGAGGTTCCCTCGTCGATCAGGCCGGAGAGGCGTTCGGGAGCCAGGCCCAGGGCCTCCCAGGCCCCGGGATCGAGGACGGGAACCGTGGACGAGGCCGGCGGCGCCAGCCCCAGGGCCACGGCCACGATGTCGGCCACGTGCAGGACGGCCGGTTCGACATTGCCCCGGCAGGCCGCGGGGTTGTGGTGGCAGGAGACGGCGGCCACCAGGGCCTCGGGGAACTTCCAGGCCTTGAGCAGCAGGCCGCCCACCAGGGGGTGGGCGAACCCCATGACCTCGTCCTCGGCCACACACATGGGGAGCTGGTTGGCCTTGGCGTAGTAGATGGCCTCCACGGCCGCGTGGGGAAGCTTCTTGAAAAGGATCAGCCGGCCGATGTCGTGGAGGATGCCGGCCACGAACAGCCGCTCGCCCGATGCGCAGCCGGCCACGGCGCCAAGCAGCCGGGCGAAGGTTCCCACGGACACGGAATGTTCCCAGAACGTGCGCATGTTGATCAGTTCCGGGGGGATGTCCTTGAAGGCGTTGATGGCCGAGATGCCGAGGGCCAGGGTGGATATCTCCTGGCCGCCGATGACCATGACGGCCCGGGAAATGGAGTCGATGCGGTGGGGCAGCCCGTAGAAGGGGCTGTTGACGAGCTTGAGGAGCTTGGCGGTCAGGCTCGTGTCCTTGCCGATCACGTCCGCGACCTGGGCGGTGGTGCTGGACGGCGAATCGAGAACCTGGCGGATCTTGAAATAGATGTCGGGAAACGAGGCCAGCTTGACCTCGCTTTCCACCAGATCGGCCACGTCCCCCTCTTCCCGGAAAAACATGTCCCGCATGGATTCCGCCCGGGGATCGGGCATGACCTCGGGCAAAAGCGGGGCGCCACGGGCCAGTTCCCTGGCCTGGCGCTCGGCGGCCTTCTCCAGCAGGGCGGCCATGGCCGGATGGGAGATGTCGTTGGCGGCGAAGCGCCAGGAAACATGCTCCAGACTCTTTTCGAGCAGGACGGGATCGAGGGGGGCGTCGGCGGGAGCCCCGCCGTCCGCGCCGTCGGACACGTCGGCCGCCACGACGCCCCGCCGCCGCAGGCTGTCGATGTGGCGCGCGGAAAGCTCGGCGCCCCGCGGCAAGAGCAGCGTGCCGTCTGGCCCATGAAGGTCGGACGCCAGAATCATGCCGGGCTCCAAAGCGTCCAAGGGTAACCTGCCCACGGCGTTCCCCCCCGCGCGCCGTGTCGTTCACATCCAACGGCGCCGCTTACCAACAATATTATTCCTAATTCCCGGCCATGGTCAACCGGCGCCTGGACGCTTTACAGCCCCCGTTCCCGGGAGTATGAAGCCCGCCGAAAAAAGCCGCCCGGGGGGAACAAGGATCATGAGCGCAAGCGTCGCCGTGCTGGCCCAGGCCAAGCAGGCCCAAAGGGCCGCGGAAGCGGAAACCGTAACGGAAACCGGCAGGGAAATGGACGACCAGGCCAAGTTGGCCGTGGCCATGGAAGCCCTTTCGGCCATCGCCAACGAAACCGACCTGACCTGCCTGCGGTCCCTTTTCCGCATGCATCACCGGGCCGAGGAAGCGCTCTCGCGCATTCGCTGCGCCAGCGCCACGCCGCGGCCCCGGTCCTAGCCAGGCACGGGCCGCGCCTCCCCGGCCCCGGGGTGGCGCGGCCCGCATCAGGGACCGTTCCCGCCCGGCCCAGGCCGGGCATCCCGCCTGCACCGCCCCTCGCCCGCCACGGCCCCCATGGGGCCGCCGGATAAAAAAAGGCCGGAAAGCATGCGCCCCCGGCCCTTCCTGTGTCGTGTCCGTCCGCCTATTCGCCGGGACGGATCTCCTCGTCGGTGAGATAGCAGGCCGGATCGGGCGCCCACACGTCGCCGTAATAGGCCTCGGCCCTGGCCCGGAAATTGCCGCCGCAGATGGAAAGGTAGCGGCAGGTGGCGCAACGCCCGGTCACATGGCGCTTCTTGTTCTTGAGCTTGGCCAGAAGCTCGATTTCGGGATCGTCCCAGATCTCCGAGAAGGGGCGCTCGCGGATGTTGCCGAAGACATGGTTGCGCCAGAACTGGTCGGCGTGCACCTTGCCGTCCCAGGAAATGCAGCCGATGCCCCGGCCGGAGTTGTTGCCCTCGTTGAAGGAGAGCAGCTCCATGACCTCGGCCGCCCGGGCCGGATCCTCGCGCAAAAGCCGCAGATAGACGTAGGGGCCGTCGGCGTGGTTGTCGACGGTCAGCACTTCCTTGGGCAGGCCCGCGTCGTGCAGGGCCCGGGTGCGGTCCATGATGAGGTCCAGCAGGGCCCGGGTGGCGGCGTGGTCGAGATCCTCCTTGATCAGTTCCGAGCCGCGGCCGGCGTAGACCAGATGGTAGAAGCAGATGCGCGGCACCTCGAGATCGCGCAGCAGATCGAAAAGAAGCGGCACCTCGGCGGCGTTGCGCTTGTTGATCGTGAAGCGCAGTCCCACCTTGAGGCCCTCGTGCTGGCAGTTCTCGATGCCCTGGAGGGCCTTCCGGAAGGAGCCGGGCACGCCGCGGAACCGGTCGTGGACCGCCTCCCCGCCGTCGAGGGAGATGCCGACGTAGGAGAGTCCGACGGACTTGAGCTCCCGGGCCTTGTCCCGGGTGATGAGCGTGCCGTTGGTGGAGATGACGGCCCGCATGCCCCGGGAGACGGCATGGGAGGCCAGTTCGGTCAGATCCTTGCGCACCAGGGGCTCGCCGCCGGAAAACAGCATCACCGGCGCGCCGTAGGCCGCCAGATCGTCGATCATGGCCTTGGCCTCGACCGTGCCGATGTCGTCGGTCCCTTCCGGATCCACGGCCTTGGCGTAGCAATGCACGCACTTGAGGTTGCAGCGCCGGGTCATGTTCCAGACCACGACGGGTTTTTTGTCCTCGGAAAATTGCAGCAGGTGCGACGGGAGCTTGCCGGATTGGCGGCCGTAGCGCAGGGCGTCGGACGCCTCAACCCCGCCGCAGTAAAGCTTGGATATGCCGATCATGCGGATTCCTTTGTTACGTTGGGATATCCGGCCCCCATACTCCATTTCCCGATGGGATGGTAGGGGCCGGGAACGGGACCGTCAGGGCTTGCGGGCGGTCATGAGAAAGACGGAAAAGGACCGGGGGACGCCGTTTTTCCCGGGTTTCTCGATGCTCGTGGCCGTCCTGGCGCCGATGTCGGTCCAGCCGATGCCGGCCAGCATGTCGGCCAGATCGATGCGGTCGAAACCGAAATGGTGGACGCCGGCGTTGTCGTCGTGAAAGGCGCCCCCCTCGCTGTCGAGGTCGGCCAGGGCCAGGCGGCCGCCCGGAGCCGCGGCCTTGTGCAGGCCGGTCAGGACCGGCAGGGGATCGACCACGTGGTGCAGGGCCATGGCGCTGGCCACGAGGCCGTAGCCCCCCGGCAGGAGGTCGCCCCGGCCGAGGTCGGCCTGCAGCGTGTCGACGTTGGCAAGCCCGGCCCGGACAATTTTGGCGTCGAGTTCGGCGAGCATTCCCGGCGAGGTGTCGAGTCCCGTGACCCTGCCGACCCGCGCGGCCAGCTCCAGGGTCAACAGCCCGGTGCCGCAGCCGAAATCCAGGGCGGTTTCGACGCCGTTCCGGAAAACGCCCGCGGCCTCCATGGCCAAAACGATCTCCCTGGCCAGCTTGCGGCGGTGCGGGCTGGCGTCCCAGGCCGCGGCCCGGGCGTCGAACAAGGCGATGTCGTCATCCATCAGGGGTGGTTCCTTTCCGCTTTGCGCGAAGACGGGGCCGACCACATTCCGGGGCATCCGTCAAGGGCCGGGTCGGACCGCCCTACGGACCGGACCGGCCGGCCGCGGCCTCGATCTTGCCGACCAGCTCGTCGATGTCGCAGGGTTTGAGCAGGTAGTCGGCGGCGCCGGCCCGCAACCCGTCCCGGGCAGCCTCCTCGGAGCCGTGGCCGGTGAGCATGAGCACGGGCAGGCCCGGCACCATCTTCTTGAAGACCTTGAGCAGCTCGATGCCGTCCATGTCCACCATCTTGAGGTCGCACACGACGGCGTCGAAATCGGCCTCGCGCAGCATTCGCAGGGCCTCGGCCCCGGACAGGGCCACCCTGGCCGCCAGCCCCCGGCGGTTGAGTCGCTTGGCCAGGACCTCGGCGAAGCCCGCCTCGTCGTCGACCAGAAGGACCCGAAGGGGTTTCTCGCTCATGAACGCTCCGTGGCGCCGTCGGCCGGGGACGCGGGCGCGTCCGGCCTGGCCGCCGCCGGCAGGGCGACGCGGAAGGTGGAGCCGCGCTCCGGCGCGGACTCCACGGCGATTTCGCCGCCAAGCTTCTTGACGATGCCGTAGCAGATGGAAAGTCCGAGTCCGGTACCCTTGCCCACGGCCTTGGTGGTGAAAAAGGGTTCGAAGATGCGGGCCTGGACGGCCTTGGGGATGCCGTGCCCGGTGTCGGACACGGACAGTTCCACCTTGTCGCCGCGCGGCCGGGTGGCGATGGTCAGGTCGCCGCCGTTGCGCTCCATGGCATCCAGGGCGTTGTTGACGAGGTTGAGCAGCAGCTGCTGCAATTCCGAGGGCGAACCGGCCACGGGGGGCAGGTCCGCAGCCAGATCCGTGGCGATGCGCACGTTGACGTAGCGGGCGCGCTTGTCGGAGAGCTCGGCCATTTCGGCGACCAGGGCGTTGAGGTCGAGTTCCGCGATCCGGGAATCGGTCTTGCGGGCGAAGCTCAAAAGCTTGTGGGTGATCTCCTTGCAGCGGGCGCCCTGCATGCGGATCTGGTCGAGGGCCCGGCGCATCTCGGCCAGATTGGCCTCGGTGGCGAAATCCCCGTCGGCCAGGATGTCCGTGACCCAGCCGGCCTCCTCGGTCATGATGGCCACGGGGTTGTTGATCTCGTGGGCGATGCCGGCGGCCAGCTCGCCGATGGAGGCCAGTTTTCCGGCCTCGATGACCTGGTCGTTGAGCAGGTCGCGCTCGGCGTCGGCGGCGGCGATGCGGCCGACCATCCGCCGGGCCAGGAAGACGGCCGCCGCCGCGATGCCGCAGCCGCCGACGAGCACGATGGCCACGGCGAGCAGCCGCGCCCGGTAGAGCGACGGGAAGGCGTCGTCCTCGTCCTGCCGGTAGACCAGGGCCCACTCGCCCTCCTTGAGCGGCGCGGCCACGTAGAGGGCGCGGCGCAGGGTGCCCGCGTCCTCGTGGGTGAAGACCGCGGCCCGCTCCGCGGGCATCTCCGAAGCGCCTTCCGGGCCGCTCCAGAGGCGGTCGCGCAGGAACGGGACATCCACCTGCAACCCGTTTTTGGGCGTGGTCTGGAGCTCCCCCCGGGAGTTGACCACGAAGGCCTGTCCCGTCGCGCCGAAGCCGATGTTCTCCACCAGCCGGTTGAAGGCCGCGAAATCGACGGTGGCGCGCACGAAATACGCGCGCCCTTCGTGAATGCGCCGCACGGACACCACGAAATGCGGCAGTCCCCGCAGCCCCAGGAACACGTCGCTCACGGCCAGTTCGCGGGTTCTGGCCTCGCGAAACCAGGCCGATTCGGCGTAATCGGCGCGCCCCAGCCTGAAGGGGCCGGCATAGGCGGCCAGGGCGCCGTCGGCGTCCACCAGGGCCAGATCCACGAACAGGCCGCCGTGCTCCTTCTGCATGGCGGCCAGGAGGCCGGCCAGGCGGCGCTCGTCGGTGAAGTCGGAAAAGGGGGCGATGTCCGTGAGCACCCGCAACGCGGCCGACGCCTCACCCAGGTAGGCGTCGATGTGCTGCCTGTGCTTGAGAACCAGTTCCTCGAGATGGGCCATCACCCGGGACCGGTAGGCGGTGTGGAACTGGTGGCCGAGCACGGCGGCGCACACGAAAAGCGGCGCCAGGGACACCGCCACCACCCACGCGACCATGCTGCGCCTCAGGGATTTGTAGTAGTGGGGATCGCTCAAGGGCGGGCTCCGACGAAGGCGCGCGGGGACGCTGTGGCCAAATTCATGAAAAAAGCATACGTCGGCAATGAGGCTTTTACAAGCAGCGCGAGATTGTTCATGCTCACTGCGGGAGGGCGGACATGGCCGACGGCGTCATCGACCTCAAGCGGCAGTCGCGGGAACTCAAGGCCAGCGAACATCTGGCCGGCTTCGCCGGCTTCCTCCTGGACCTCGGCCCCGCCGGTCCGCCCAAGGACGGCCTGCTCAAGATCGCGGACTTCACGCGGCGGGACGGGTCCGGCTACCTCACCCTGACCTTCCAGGCCGACGCCGACCCGGAGCCGGCCCGACGGGAGGCCCTGGCGGCGGTCTTCGGCCGGTTCGTCCGGCTGGCCGCGGCGGCGGACGCGGCCACGGGAACCGCCCGCTACGGCCGGGGCTTCGAGGCCATCATGATCGTGAGCGAGGGATTCCTCGACGGCGACGCCTGGTTCGTGGTCGAGGCCAACATCTATTACCGGGAACTCGGGGACCGGGTGCGCGACCTGG
The DNA here is from genome assembly GCA_964576235.1 of uncultured Desulfovibrio sp. Classification (GTDB taxonomy): domain Bacteria; phylum Desulfobacterota; class Desulfovibrionia; order Desulfovibrionales; family Desulfovibrionaceae; genus Solidesulfovibrio. Next base: position 6,658 of record CAZNUQ010000030.1, on the reverse strand, counting down.
TCGAGCAGTCCGTGCTGCCGGGGCTGGCGGCGGCCATGCCCATCACCTTCGATCCCGTCAACTGGTGGCGGGAATCCGCCGGCGGGGAGCCCGCGAATCCCCGCT
>CAZNUQ010000030.1:2651-6453 GCA_964576235.1 uncultured Desulfovibrio sp. | reverse complement strand
GATCCCGTCAACTGGTGGCGGGAATCCGCCGGCGGGGAGCCCGCGAATCCCCGCTAACCGTCCCCCGCATCCGGATGCCTCCGGGTATCGCCGGGAGGCGCCCCGCAAGCGTTGCCCTGGCCGGACAAATGCCCTAAACAGAGGGGCGGGCCGTTACGGCCCCCCTGGCTTGACCATGCATGTCACAGCACAAAAATCCCGCATCCTGACAGCGGCCGTCGGTCTGCCGGTCCTGGCCGGCGCCGTCTTTCTCGGCGGCTGGCCGCTTCTTGTCCTCGTGGCCGCGGCCTCCCTGGCCGGCATGCGGGAGTTCTTCATCCTGGCCGGCCGTCCCGGCCCGGCGCTCGAAGCCCTTGGCTACCTCCTCGGCCTCGCGGCGGTGGGCAGCGCCGCCGTGGGCGGCTGGCCGCTCCTTTGCGGCGCGCTGCTGGCCGCGTTCTGGATCGAGCAGTTCGACTTCCTGCGCCGCTTCGCCTGGAAGGGGGAAACGGCGCCGCCCAGGGGCCTCGTCCTGGCGGCCCTGGCCTACGTCCCGGTATCGCTTCGCTTTTTCTGCGTTTTCCAACCGCTCGAGACGGCCTTCGTCCTGGCCGTGGTCATGGCGGCGGACACCGCCGCCTATTACGGCGGCCATCTCGTCGGCGGCCCCAAGGTCTGGCCGGCGGTCAGCCCCGGCAAGACCTGGGCCGGAACGGCGAGCGGGCTGGCCGGAGCCGGCTGCGTCGCCGCCGTCTTCGGACTCTTCGCCGGGCCGGGGCCGGCCGCGACCGCCCTGCTCGGCGCATCCATGGCCCTGGTCTCCCAGTTCGGCGACTTCTACGAATCGGCCCTGAAGCGCGCCGCGGGCCTCAAGGACTCGGGGAACCTGCTCCCGGGACACGGCGGCATGCTCGACCGTATCGACGGGCTGTTGCCCGCCATCCTGGTTTACGCCGCCTGCCGGTCCCCGTGGGGACTGGGCTAGAAGGAACGCCGCCATGGACGATGCCGCCATAGCGCAGCCATCCGAACGGGACAGCCGCTTCGCCCCCTGCGTGGAGAAGCTCGAGGAGCTCAAGGCCGTGAAGGCCCGCCGCGAGGTCCTGGAGGAGCGGATCTTCCTGGAATTCCTCAAGGCCAACCGGGGGCGCATCAACGAGTTTCCGCTGCTCGAAACCGAGCAGCAAAGCCTCATGGACATGCTGCTGCGCCGGGCCGAGGGCCTGCACCCGGGGCATGAATCCATCAAGGAGCAGTTCTCCGCCTACCTCCTGGAGCTCAACCACTACGGCAAGGCCAAGGCCGTTGGCGACGCCGGCGAGCAGGAAAAACTGGCCCGGCGGCTGGAGCGGGCGGAAACCACGCTGGCCAAGACCCTGCAGGGCGCGGTCTACGCCTCGAGCCTGGTCAAGGACAATTTCAGCGACGCCGTCATCCGCCACTTCGGCGAGGAATCCCTGGCCAAGATCGAGGAGATCACGGCCACCATGGTTTTCGACGAACTGTACTGGCGGGCCTACATCGAGCGGTTCATCCAGGAACAGGTGCGCGGCGCCTACGACGACATCCTGGCCGAACGCCGCTACCGCCTCGGCCGCGAGGGCCGGCTCCTGACGGTGTCCTTCCCCTTCGACGCGGTGCTCTCCAAGCTCAAGGGCACGACCAAGGCCATTTCCAAGACCCGCGTCCAGACGGCCTTCGAGGAAAGCGCCGCCTCCGAGGAGGGCCGGTCGAACACCGAAACGGCCCTGTCCCTCCTGGTCAGGGGCGAGGCCCCCCCGTGGGCCAGGCGCGGGGAACGGGACGAACTGGCCTTCGCCGCCCAGGTGGCGGCCATGGACCCGGCCGTGACCGAATACCGGTCGGCCCTGATCGCGGATGACGGGGAGGCCGAGGCGAGACGGGAGCTGCACGCCGAGCTGACCGTCGCCCTGTGCCTGGGCGCGGCGGTGTCGCTCCGGGTGGTGCGCGAGGATTTCGCCCGGGCCCTGCGGCATTTCCCGCCCAAGGAGACGGCCTGGATCGTCCAGTCCGCCGGCACCTTCGACGCCGCCCGCCTGGGGATCATGCTCGAAAACATCATGGAACTCGATTTCGCCTGTCTTTTGCGGGAAAAGGGCGAGGCCGACGCCGGACGCATCCTGGTCCGGTCCACCCGCGCCCGCCGGGCCCCCCGCGACGCGGTCGACGCCCTGACCCAGGCCGGCCTCAACAAGATCCGGCGCAAGCAGATCTTCGACGACGACGCCGACCAGCCGGAACACCTGCTTTTCCGTCCCCGGAACGCGGCCGAACTGGAGGACAGGCTGCGCCTGCTCCAGATCGAGCCGGAACTGACCCGGTCCCTGGCCCATCTGTGGGAGCACGCCTCCTTCAAGGTGGACCTGCATGTCTGCATCAACCTGGCGGCGCTGGACAAGGTGGCCACCAACCTTTCCGCCCGCGTCGCCGAGATTCTGGGCCGCTACGGCATAAGCCCCCCCGGGGCCGCCGAGCCGGCCAAGGCGCGACGCGACGCATGATCCAGCATTCCACCGCCGTCGGCACGGCCGATCCCTTCGCCGCCCCGCCCCGAGGGGCGGGCTACATCACATCCCTCGACGTTCCTCCCGGGGGGCCCGCGCGCCGGGTGGCCCTGCTCGGCGCCACCGGCTCCATCGGCGTCAACGCCCTGCGGGTGATCGCCGAACATCCCGACCGCTACGCCGTCGTCGGTCTGGCCGGCGCCACCAACGCGCGGCTCCTGGCCGCCCAGGCGGCGACGTTCCGCCCGCCGGTGCTGGCCGTCCTCGACGGGGAACGGGCCGACGCCCTCGCGGGACTCCTGCCGGCCGGCTACCGCCCGGACATCCTGGTCGGCCCCGAGGGCTACGCCGCCATGGCCGGACTGCCCGAGGTCGACGTGGTCGTTTCGGCCATCGTCGGCGCGGCCGGCCTCATGCCGACGCTGGCCGCCGTGGCCGCCGGCAAGGTGGTGGCCCTGGCCAACAAGGAATCCCTGGTCCTGGCCGGCGACCTGATCCGCGAGGCCGCCCGGGATACCGGCGCGGTGATCCTGCCCGTGGATTCCGAACACAACGCCCTGTTCCAGGCCCTCGGCGGGGCCGGCCTGCCCGACCTGCCCCTGGTCGAGCGGCTGGTGCTCACGGCCTCGGGAGGGCCGTTCCGCGACGCCGGCCGGGAGCGTCTGGAAACGGTGACCCCGGAGATGGCCCTCAACCATCCCAACTGGTCCATGGGCCCGAAAATCAGCGTGGATTCGGCCACGCTCATGAACAAGGGCCTGGAGGTCATCGAGGCCTGCCGCCTCTACGGCCTGCCCGTGTCCCAGGTGGACGTGGTGGTGCATCCCCAAAGCATCGTCCATTCCCTGGCCCAGCTCCACGACGGCTCGCTCCTGGCCCACCTCGGCCCCCCGGACATGCGCGTGGCCATCGCCTACTGCCTGGGGTATCCCGAGCGCCTGCCCCTGTCCGTGCCCCGCGTGGACCTGGTGCGGCTGGCCTCCCTGACCTTCGAGGCCCCGCGCGAGGACGCCTTCCCCTGCCTGGGCCTGGCCCGGCGGGCCCTGGAGGCCGGCGCCAGCCACACCGTGGCCCTCAACGCCGCCAACGAGGTGGCGGTGGCCCTTTTCCTCGACGGCCGGCTTCCCTTTCCGGGCATCCCGGCGGCCATCGCGGCCGCCCTCGACGCCCACGCCGGGGAGGCCATCCCCGACGCGGCGGCCATCCTCGACCTGGACCGGCGCGTGCGCCGCGAGGTTTCGGCCTGGGCCGAAACCCGCCGGTAACCATTGCCTTGCCGCCGCCATCGCTTATTATTA
>CAZNUQ010000030.1:0-2641 GCA_964576235.1 uncultured Desulfovibrio sp. | reverse complement strand
TTGCTGTGCCGGCCCCCCCCCCCCCCCCCGGCGCCCCCCCCCCCCCCCCGGGGGGGGCCCCCCCCCCCCCCCGGGGCCCCCCCCCCCCCCCGCCCGGGGGGGGGGGGGGGGGGGGGGGGGGGGGGCCCCCCCCCCCGCCGGTAGCCATTGCCTTGCCGCCGCCATCGCTTATTATTAAGGATCGGCTCCCGGCGCCGGGCGGATACCCCGCCCGGCGCCAGGCCGCCACAACCCGACGCCGCGACGCCCCGGAGGGGACGACCGGCGGAAACGAGTCCGCATGATCGAAAGCATTATCGCCGTGGCCCTGGTCCTGGGAGGCTTGATCTTCTTCCACGAACTTGGGCACTTCCTGGCGGCCAGGGCCTTCGGCATGGGCGTCGTCACCTTTTCCCTGGGCTTTGGCCCGAAGATCGTGAGCTTCACCCGGGGAGCCACCCGCTACGCCCTCTCGGCCATTCCGCTCGGCGGCTACGTGCAACTCGTGGCCCAGGATCCCGACGACACGGCGCCGACGGGTTTTCCGCCCGAAACCCATTTCCGGCTGCGCCCGGCCTGGCAGCGCATGATCGTGGTGGCCGCCGGACCGGTCTTCAACTTCGTCCTGGCCTGGCTTTTGTTCTGGGGCCTGCTGGTGGCCGAGGGGCGCTTCGAGATGCTGCCCATCATCGGGCAGGTGCAAAAGGACAGCCCGGCCGAGATGGCCGGCCTGCGCTCCGGCGACACGGTGGTGGCCGTCAACGGCGGGCCCATCGCCAACTGGGACGCCCTGGCCTCGGCCATCCGGGGCGGCGGGGGGACCGGCGTGACCCTGACGGTCAGCCGCGACGGCGCCGAACTGACCTTTTCCGTCACCCCGACCATGCGCACGGTGAAAAACCTCTTCGGCGAGGAGGAACGCGCCCCGCTGGTCGGCATCATGGCCTCGGGCAAGACCCGGTCCGTGCCCCTGGGGCCGGGATCGGCCGCCGCCGAGGCCGTCAGGCAGACCTGGAACGTGGTGGCCGTGACCTACACGGGGCTTTTGAAGCTCATCGAGCGGGTGGTGCCCCTCGACAGCCTGGGCGGCCCCATCATGATCGCCCAGATGGTCAGCAAGCAGGCCTCGGAGGGTCTCGGCAACGTGGTGGCCCTGGCCGCGCTGATCAGCGTCAACCTGGGCGTGCTGAACCTGCTGCCCATTCCGGTTCTCGACGGCGGACACCTGCTTTTCTACGCCATCGAGATCGTCATGCGCCGTCCCGTCAGTCCGCGCATGCGCCAGCTCACCACCCGGCTGGGGCTGGCCTTCCTCATCGCCCTGATGATCCTGGCCACGGTCAACGACATCCGCCGCCAGCTGAGCGTGCTCGATGGCTAGCCCGGACGGCCGCCCGGGACCGGCCCCCCTGCTCGTCTTAAACGGCGTAACCCCCGCCCTCGACGTGATCCTCGGCCTGCCCGGCGGGGACTTCCTGCGCCGCCAGGGCCAGGGCACCGGACACTGCGCCGAGATACTGGCCCCGATGATCGCGGACGTGCTGGCCGAGGCCGGGCTTTCCCCGTCGGAACTCGGCGGCGTGGCCTGCGTGCGCGGCCCGGGCAGCTTCACCGGCATCCGGGTGGTCCTGGCCACGGCCCTCGGCCTGTCCCTGGGGGCCGGCCTGCCCATGGCCGGGCTGGACTTCCTGCCGCTGCTCGCCGCCACGGCCGCCCGCCGCGCCTCGGGCGCGCTGGTGGCCATCACCCACGCCAGGACGGCCCAGGTCTACCTGCAGGCCTTTCTGGCCGACGGCGAAGTGCTCCCCATGGGGCCGCCCGAGGCGCTACGCCTCGCCGACGCGGCCTCGCGAGTGGCCGAGGCGGCGGCCGTCGGCCCTCTCATCCTGGCGGGCGACGGGGCCAGCCGCCATCGGGAGCTGCTGGCCGCCGCCGCGCCCGAGGCCGTTTTCGCCGGCCCGTCCTGCCACGAACCGGCCCCCGGGGTGGTGCTGGCCGCCGCCGCAAGGGCCGCCTACGGCCCGGATCCCGTCGAACCGCTCTATCTGCGGCCTTCCGACGCGGAGGAAAACCTGGCCGCCCTGGCCCGGGCCAGGGGGCTGACCCTCGACGCGGCCGAGGCGCGCCTGCGCCGGGCCGTGGCCGACGACTGAGCTTCCGCCGTCACATCCGGGGAGACCGGGGGGAATGCTTCCCCCCGGCGGGGTCCGTCCCACGCCTCTCCCCATGCCTCCCCCTCCATTCCCGTCAGTTTTTTCCCGCCTCTCCCGACCGGGGCTAAAGAAACGACTTTAGGCCGTCGATAATGAATGCAAAGAGGCACAAACCGGTGGTCGCGGCCGAGGGCCCACGGCCAAAGCCCCGGAAAGAACTCAAGGGCAAGGACGCCCGCGCACCTTCAAGGAGGAAAAAACCATGTCGCTCACCATCAACTACAACGGCATGGCCGCCACCGCGGCCCGCAACCTTTCCAATTCGTACACCGCCCTGGCCACGTCCACCCAGCGACTGTCGTCGGGCCTGCGCGTCAACTCCGCCGCCGACGACGCCGCCGGCCTGGCCATTCGCGAGTTGATGCGGGCGGACATCGCCTCGATCAACCAGGGCGTCCGCAACGCCAACGACGCCATCTCCATGATCCAGACCGCCGACGGCGCGCTCC
>CAZNUQ010000029.1:19945-36738 GCA_964576235.1 uncultured Desulfovibrio sp. | reverse complement strand
GTGGGGTGACTGATGGGACTCGAACCCACGACAACCAGGGCCACAACCTGGGACTCTACCAACTGAGCTACAGTCACCATCAAAGAAGAAATTCAAATACCCCTCGCCGCATCGTCCGTCAACATCTTTTTTTGAAAAAACATCCGCCGGCGTCCCCCCGACCGCCACGGGGAGGGGCATTCCACGGAGAGCGTGAGGCCGCCCGAAAAACGGATCTGCGGGTGGAGCCGGCACGCATCCCCCTGTGCAGGGGGCGCCGCGCTAGGCCAGCAGGCCGCGTTTTTGCAACCTCCAGGCGTAATAGACCACCGCGCCGAAAAGGGCGATGCCGAAGGCCTGGGCGGCCAGCCCGGCCGGCGCGACCACCGAGGCCGGATCGGTCTTCCACCAGACCACGGCCGTGGAAAAAAGGTTGCAGGCAAAAGCCAGGGCCAGCACGTTCACCGCGACCTTGCGCAGCCCGAGCAACAGCGTCACCCCCACCAGCGTCAGTCCGGCGTTGACGTACCCGATGATCCGGTCCACCACCGTAAAACGGGCCAGATAGGCCTGTTGCTCCGGTGTCATGTCCACGCCGCCGGCGGCAACGAAGAACATGCCCACGATCACCTGGACCGAGCTTATCAGGTAAAACAGGAAGATAACCCATACAAGCAGGGGGCGCCTGCGCGCCGGGGTCGTCGTGTCGGTCATGTCTCGCCTCCCGCGGATTTTTTACGGATTGTCGCCGGTGGCGTCAAATCCGGCCCTCCCCGCCTCCTCGACAAAACGCCCGCTTCGCCTTAGAGAAAAGGTTGTTGGGGGGACTGCAGGGAGGTGGCATGGCGAAAATTCTCGTTATCGACGACGACGCGCATATCCGGGAAGTGTGCAGACTGGTCATCGAGGCCATGGGGCACGAGGTCGCAACACGCCCGAGCCTGGCCAAGGGGCTCGAAGCCCTGGACGCCGAGCCCCATGACGTGGTCTACCTCGACGTGGACCTTCCCGACGGCAACGGCCTGCTCTCCATCCCCCGCATCACCGAACGGGACAAGGCGCCGGAAGTCATCATCTTCACCGGTGCGAGCTATCCCAACGGCGCGGAGCTGGCCATCAAAAACGGCGCGTGGGATTACATCGAAAAGCCGGCCACGGCCGAAACCATGACCCTGCCGCTCATCCGCGCCCTGCAGTACCGGAAGGAAAAATTCACCCACCGCCCCCCCACCGTGGCCCTCAAGCGCGACGGCATCATCGGCAGCAGCCCGCGCGTGGCCAGCTGTCTCGATCTCGTGGCCCAGGCGGCCAACGCCGACGCCAACACCCTCATCACCGGCGAAACCGGCACCGGCAAGGAGCTCTTCGCCCGGGCCATCCACGACAACAGCGACCGGGCCGACGGCCCGTTCGTGGTGGTGGACTGCTCCAGCCTGACCGAAACGCTCATCGAGTCGGTGCTGTTCGGCCACGCCAAGGGCGCCTTCACCGGCGCGGAAAAAAAGCAGGAAGGCCTGATCAAGCAGGCCGACAAGGGGACGCTTTTCCTCGATGAAGTGGGCGAACTGCCCTTTTCCCAGCAGAAGGCCTTCCTGCGCGTGCTCCAGGAACGCCGTTTCCGCCCGGTCGGGGCCAAGGAGGAGGAAATCAGCGACTTCCGGCTCGTGGCCGCCACCAACAAGGACCTGGAAGCCCTCGTCGCGACGGGGGATTTCCGCAACGACCTGCTGTTTCGCCTGCGCACCATGCACATCCACATCCCGTCGCTTCGCGAGCGCGGCGAGGACATCCGCGAGCTGGCCATCCATTACATGAACGCCTTCTGCAAGAAGTACAAGGTGCCGCTCAAGGGCTTCTCCCCGGAATTCCTCGACAGCCTCCAGGAATACGACTGGCCGGGCAACGTGCGCGAACTGGTCAACCTCATGGAAAACATCATCGTGCGCGCCCAGTTCGAGCCCACGCTCTACCCCAAGCACCTGCCGCCCGAGGTACGCATCCGCATCATGAGCGGCAAGCGCCAGGAAAACCACAACGGCTCCGAGCCGGAACTCCCCTCCCTGGCCGAGGCGGGCGCCGCGTCGCCGGATGTCGTGCCCGGCCCCTTCGACGACTACAAGAAGGAAACCGAGCACCGCTATTTCAAGACCCTCATGCAGGTGGCCGGCGGCGACATCCACAAGGCCTGCGAACTGTCCCAGCTCGGCAAGCAAAGCCTCTACCGCTACCTGCGTATCCACGGCATCCCCACCCGCCTCTAGGAGGCGTTTCCGTCCCATGCGCCCCGCGGCGCCGGGCAAGGCCCGACGTGGCGGGAGCCACAGGGGAAGGGGCCTCGGCGCCATCCCCCGCCTCAGCGGTATTCCCGGGGATTGAGCCCGAACAGGCAGAAGACCTCGTAGGGAATCGTCTCCCACCACGTGGCCAGGTCATCGGCGGTGATGGCTCCCGGCCCCTCGCCGCCGAGCAGATGGATCACGTCGCCCGGAGCCACGTCGAGGCCCGTGGCGTCGACGGCCGAAAGCTGCATGCACACCCGGCCCAGGATGGGAACCCGCCGTCCGGCGAGGCACATGAACCCCCGGTTGGAAAGCCCCCGGCTGTAGGCATCGGCGTACCCCGCGGCCACGATGGCCACCCGCATGTCCCGCTCGGCCACGAAGGTGCGGCCGTAACTGATGGCCCCCCCGCGCGGCAGGTCGTGGACCGTGACCACCCGGGTGGTCGTCTCCATGGCCGGCAAAAGGCCCTGGCCGAGTTCCTCCAGCGCCGTGCCGCGAAAGGGGTTGACGCCGTAAAGCGCCACCCCGGCCCGGCGGATGTCGAAGCCGAACCGGTCGGCGTGGGCCAGAATGCCGGCGGAATTGCACAGCGTGGCCCGGAAGCGCAGCCCGGACCGGCGCAGTGTCTGGCAAATGCGGCCGAAACGCGTCCCCTGCTCCTCCACATGGCCGAAGGCGGCCGGATCGTCGGCCGTGGCCAGGTGCGTGCCGACCATGGCCACTTCCACGCCGGGCAGGTCCGTCAACTGCTTCACCAGCCGGGGGATGTCGGATTCGTTGAATCCAAGCCGCGCCATGCCCGTGTCGAACTTGAGGGCGATCCGGGCCTTCCGGCCCAGGGCCGCGCCCCGGGCGGCCAGACGCGCCAGCTGGTCGAAATCGTACATGAAGGGGACGAGATTCTTTTCCAGGACGAGGTCGTCGTCCTCGGGCAGGACCGGCCCCAGCAGGGAGACGATCTCGCCGGGCTCGCCGGCGTCGCGAAGGGCCGCGCCCTCGGCGGCCGAACCGACGGCGAAGGTGTCGCAGCCGGCCGAGGCCAGGGCCCGGGCCGTTTCCACAAGACCGTGGCCGTAGGCGTCCGCCTTGACGACCGCGAGGACATGGCCGCCCCGGCGGCACAGCAGCCGGTAGTTCGCGGCGATATCGGCCGTGCGGATGCGGGTGCGCAGGTAGTTGTAACGGATGGTCATGGGCGTTCTCCTTCCAGCGGTTGACCGGCCCGTACCTACGCCCATCGTCCGGGCTTTTCCAGACGTTTCGGGCGGCTGGCAGACAGGCCCCGGATGGCGTATGGGAAGGCATGCCAAACGACAGCAAGCACCGCACCATCCGCGTCCTGCCCCCGGAACTGCAAAACCAGATCGCGGCGGGAGAGGTGGTGGAACGCCCGGCCAGCGTCCTCAAGGAACTGGTGGAGAACAGCCTCGACGCCGGCGCCACCCGCATCGACGTGGCCATCGAGGGAGGCGGCCGCACCGCCATCGTGGTCACCGACGACGGATGGGGCATGACCCCGGAGGAACTGCCCCTGGCCGTCACCCGTCACGCCACGAGCAAGATCGCCTCCATGGCGGAGCTTTCGAGCATCGAGAGCTTCGGGTTCCGCGGCGAGGCCCTGCCGAGCATCGCCTCGGTGTCCACCTTCACCCTCACCTCCAGGCACGAGGCCTTCGAGGAGGGCGCCACCATCCGGGTCGAAAGCGGCCGCGTCGTCGAGCGCGGCCCGGCGGCCCTGGCCAAGGGAACCCGCATCGAGGTGCGCGACCTCTTCGCCGCCGTGCCGGCCCGCCTCAAGTTCCTCAAGGCCGAGGCCACCGAGACCAAGCGGGCGACGGAGGTCTTTTGCCGGGCGGCCCTGGCCCGCCTCGACGTGGCCATGAAGCTCGCCGTCGGCGGCAAGACCGCGCTGCGCTTTCCGGCCAAGCAGGCGCTGATCGCCCGCGTCGCCGGCATCTGGCCGCCGGCCGTCACCGACGACCTTTTCCCCATGGACTACGCCCAGGGCCCCTTCCGGGTGCACGGGCTCCTCGGCAAGCCGCTCACGGCCCAGGCCAAGGCCGACCGGATGCTGTTCTACGTCAACGGCCGGGCGGTCCTGGACCGGGTGCTTCTGGCCGCCGTGCGCGAAGCCTACAAGGGCCGGCTGCTCGCGCGCGAGTACCCCCAGGTGGTGGTGTTCGTGGAGATGCCGCCCGAGGACCTCGACGTGAACGTGCATCCGGCCAAGACCGAGGTGCGCTTCCGCGACGAACAGGCGGTTTTCCTCAACGTCCGCCGGGCCGTGGGGCAGGCCCTGGACAAGGCCCTGGTCCTGCGCGCGGTCCCCGCCCCCGAACCCTGGGTCCGCCAGGACGCCCCGGCGCCGAAGTTCGCTTCCCGGCCGGACTTCCTGAAGGAACTGGGCCGGACCGACGCCCCGGCCCCGGATCAGACCACGCCGCCCCGGGACGCCGCCCCGGAGCCGATGCCCCGCGCCGACGCCGCGGCGGACGCGCCGTTCCGGTCAGGACCGCGGGGCGTGGCCGAAGGGCCCGCCATGGGCCGGACCGGGGCGACGCGCCATGTCGACCCGCCGGCCGTGGCCCGGCGCGAGGACATCCGGGCGGCCGGCCCCGGCCGCCTCCCGGACGTGACCGGGGAACGCGCCCGCCCCGACGAAGGTGCGGAACCGGCCCTTCCGCCCGGGGTGCGCTATCTCGGACAGTTCGCCGACACCTACCTGATCGTGGATCTCGGCCGGGAACTGGCCCTGGTGGACCAGCACGCGGCCCACGAACGGGTCATCTTCGCGGCCATGGAGGCGACCGGCAGCCGGGGGGACAGCCGGCCGGTGGGCATTCCGGTGGAGGTCGCCCTGCACCCGTCGGAGCAGTCGCGCCTGGAGGCGCTACGCAACGAACTGCGCGCCATCGGCTTCGTCCTGGAATCCCCCCGGCCGAACCTGGTGGCCATCACCGGCGCGCCCCCGGGGCTCTCCGTCGGCCAGGCCCGGGAATACCTGACGGCGGCCCTGGCCGGCCAGTCCAAGACCGTGCGCGATCTGTGGATCCTCATGAGCTGCAAGACCGCCGTCAAGGCCGGGACGCCCCTGGCCGACGACGAGGCCGTGGCCCTGCTCGCCCAGTGGGCCAAGGCCCCGGACCGGGACTACTGCCCGCACGGCCGGCCGGTGACGGTGCGCTTCGGGGAACGGGAACTGGAGAAGCTCTTCAAGCGCAAACGGTAACGGCCGGGAACCACGCCGGGCGCACCACAAAAAAGCGCCGGAACCCCGAAGGGCCCCGGCGCGACGGCATGCGATTCGGCGGGAGACTTCGGCCTAGTGCCGGTGTTCCACCCGGAACTCTTCCTTGAGGAGCGAATCCGCGAGAGGCACGGCGCTCTCGTCGCCGCGGCAGAACAGCTTTTCCGGCTCCTGGCAGACCAGGGCCCGGCACAGCACCTCGTCCATGCCCTCGACCTTGATGATTTCCATGTCCTTGAGGATGGCCTCGGGCACGTCCTTCAGGTCCTTCTCGTTTTCAGCGGGGATGATGGCCGTGCGGATGAGCCCCCGGTGGGCGGCCAGAAGCTTCTCGCGCAGCCCGCCGATGGGCAGCACCCGGCCGCGCAAGGTGATCTCGCCGGTCATGGCGAGGTCGTTTCGCACCGGGATGTTCAACAGCGCCGAGATGATGGTCGTGGCCAGGGTGATGCCGGCCGAGGGGCCGTCCTTGGGGATGGCGCCCTCGGGCACGTGGATGTGGATGTCGATCTCCTTGTGGAAATCGGGCTTGAGGCCGTAGAGGGCCGACCGGGAGCGCAGGTAGGAAAGGGCCGCCCGGGCCGATTCCTGCATCACCTCGCCGAGTTTGCCGGTGATCTCCACCTTGCCCGTGCCGGGCATGATGGCCGCCTCGACCATGAGGAGCTCGCCCCCGACCTCGGTGTAGGCCATGCCCGTGCACAGGCCGACCCGAGGGGCCTCCTCCATCTCGCCGTGGCGATGCTTGGGGACGCCCAGGTAGGTTTCGAGGTTGCCGGTGGTGACATCGAACGGCCCGGCTTCCTTGCCCTCCACGAGCTTGCGGGCCACCTTGCGGCACACCGAGGCGATCTCGCGCTCGAGATTGCGCACGCCGGCCTCGCGGGTGTAGCGGCGGATGATATCGAGCAGGGCGTCGTCGGTCAGCGACAGGTTTTCGTCGCCAAGCCCGTGCTGGCCGATGTTTTTCGGCAAGAGGAACTTCCGGCCGATCTGCGTTTTCTCGGTTTCGAGATAGCCTGGGATGCGGATGATCTCCATGCGGTCCTGAAGGGGCAAGGGAATCGAGTGCAACGAGTTGGCCGTGGTGATGAAGAATATCTTGGACAGGTCGTAGTCCATGTCCAGATAATGGTCGTTGTAGGCGTAATTCTGCTCCGGATCGAGGACCTCGAGCAGGGCTGACGAGGGATCACCCCGGAAATCCGTGCTCATCTTGTCCACCTCGTCCAGGCAGAAGACGGGATTGTTGTATTTGACCCGCCGCAGCGACTGGATGATCTTGCCCGGCAGCGCTCCGACGTAGGTGCGGCGATGGCCGCGAATCTCGGCCTCGTCGCGCACGCCGCCGAGGGAGAGCCGCACGAACTCGCGGCCCATGGCCCGGGCGATGGATTTGGCCAGGGAGGTCTTGCCCACGCCGGGAGGACCGACGAGGCAGAGGATGGGGCCCTTGATGCGCTCGACCAGCTTCTGCACGGCGAGGTATTCGAGGATGCGCTCCTTGGGCTTTTCCAGGCCGAAATGATCCTCGTTGAGAATGGTTTCGGCGGCCGTGATGTCGAGGTCCGTCTCCTGGTAGACGTTCCAGGGCAGATCGAGGATCCATTCCACGTAATTGCGAACGACGGTGTACTCCGCCGAGGACGGGGGGATCTGGCGCAGCTTCTTGATCTCGCGCAGGGTCTTCTCCCGGGCCTCCTCGGACATGTGCTTCTCGTCCAGGCGTTTCTCGAACTCCGCGGCGTCGGCGCCGGGGTCGTCCTCGCGGCCCATCTCCTTGTTGATGGCCTTGATCTGCTCGTTTAAGTAATATTCCTTCTGGTTCTTCTCCATCTGCTGCTTGACGCGGTTCTTGATGCGCTTCTCGATGGAGGAGATTTCAATCTCGCTTTGCAGGTAGGCGTAGGCCTCTTCCAGGCGCCGCACCGGGTCGAGCTCCTCGAGCACGGCCTGCTTCTTGATGTAATCGACCTTGAGGTGCGGCATGACCGCGTCGGCCAGCCGCCCGGGGACGACGATGGAATTGATGGCCAGGATGGTTTCGGGGGCCAGCTTCTTGTTGACGCGGCCGTAGTGCTCCAGGGCCTCCTGGGTGGTGCGGATGAGGGCGTCGGATTCGGGGCCGTGGGATTCCTCCTCGGGCACCCGGCGCACCGTGACCATGGAATAGTCGGCGTCCTCGCCGGCCTTGAGGCTCTCGGCGTCCCATTCGGCCCGGTAAAGGCCCTCGAAGAGCACCTTGATGGTGCCGTCGGGCAGGCGCAGCATCTGCAGGATCTTGCTCACCGTGCCCATCTCGAAGAGTTCCTCGGGATTGGGCTTCTCGGTTTCGGGCGAACGCTGGGCCACCAGGAAGATCTTCTTGTCGTGGGCGGCGACGGCCTGTTCGATGGCCTTTATGGAGGCATCGCGGCCGACGAAAAGCGGCGCAATGGAGCGCGGGAACATGACCACTTCCCGCAGGCTCATCATGGGAAGGCGTATGGTTTCGGCGGCGAACCGGTTGTTGTCGAAGGAAAATCCAGTCATGCAACCTCCCGCTTGCGGGGTTTGATTCGGCTTGTATCCGGGCCGGGCCGGAAGTCTCCGGCCCGGTCACGGCACGACAGGCAAAAATGTAAGGCAGGAAACCCCGTTGTCAAACGAGAGGCGACAGGGCTTAGGCCGACTTTACTTCCTGATGGAAAAAGAGCAACGGTTCCAGGCCCTTTTCCACAACCGCCTTGTTGATCACGCATTCCTTGACGTCGGTGAGCGAGGGCAGCTTGTACATGATGTCGAGCATGATGTTTTCCATCACGTTGCGCAATCCGCGCGCCCCGGTCTTGCGTTCGATGGCCTTCTCCGCGATGGCTTCCATGGCGTTTTTCGTGAAGCGCAGCCGAACCTTGTCGAGCTCGAAAAGTTTCTGGTACTGCTTGACCAGGGCGTTTTTGGGCTCGGTCAGGATGCGCACCAGATCGTCCTTGGTGAGCTCCTCGAGGCTGGTGAGGATGGGAATGCGGCCCACGAATTCCGGGATGAGGCCGAACTTGATGAGGTCGGCCGGATGGGCCTGGCCAAGCAGGCGGGAGGCGTCGTCGTCGTGGCGCGCCTCGACCTTGGCCCCGAAGCCCATGGCCGTGCCGCGCATGCGCTGGCCGACGATCTTCTCCAGGCCGATGAACGCCCCGCCCACGATGAACAGGATGTTCGACGTATCGAGACGGATGAACTCCTGCTGCGGGTGCTTGCGCCCTCCCTTGGGGGGGATGTTGGCCTCGGTGCCCTCGATGATCTTCAACAGCGCCTGCTGCACGCCCTCGCCCGACACGTCGCGGGTGATGGAGGGGCTGTCGCCCTTGCGGGCGATCTTGTCGATCTCGTCGATGTAGATGATGCCCTTGCTCGCCGCCTCGATGTCGTAGTCGGCGTTTTGCAGCAGCTGCACGAGGATGTTTTCCACATCCTCGCCCACGTAGCCGGCCTCGGTCAGGGTGGTGGCGTCGGCGATGGCGAAGGGGACGTTGAGGATGCGGGCCAGGGTCTGGGCCAGGAGGGTCTTGCCCGAGCCGGTGGGACCGATCAGGAGGATGTTGCTCTTGTCGATCTCCACGTCGTCGGCCCCGGCCGCGCCGGCGTAGAAGACGCGCTTGTAGTGGTTGTGCACGGCCACGGCCAGGATCTTCTTGGCCTGTTCCTGGCCGATGACGTACTCGTCGAGCAGGCGCTTGATTTCGGCCGGCGGCAGGAGCTTGCCGCCCTCGGTCTCTTCGCTGACGGACTCCTGGGCGATGATTTCGTTGCAAAGCGCGACGCATTCGTCGCAGATGTAGACATCCGGCCCGGCGATGAGCCGCTGGACCTCGTCCTGGTTCTTGCCGCAAAACGAGCAGCACAGCTCGCCCGGCATCGTACTCTTTTTCCTGGTCATACGGAGAAACCACCCTGCCCGGCGCGCCGGGCGTTTTGGCCGAAACCCAAAGCGGCTCAAGCCTCTTCGGGCTCCTTTTTCGCAAGAGGCTCCCTGGAGGTCAACACCTTGTCGATCAGCCCGTAGGCCATGGCCTCCTCGGCGCTCATGAAGTTGTCGCGCTCGGTGTCGATCCTGACCTTCTCGATGTCCTGCCCGGTGTGGCGGGACATGATGGAATTCAGGGATTCGCGCACCCGCTTCATCTCCTTGGCATGGATCTCGATATCCGTGGCCTGGCCCTGGAAGCCGCCCATGGGCTGATGGATCATGATGCGGCTGTGCGGCAGGGCGTAGCGCATGCCCGTGGCCCCGGCGCACAGAAGCAGCGCCCCCATGCTGGCGGCCTGGCCCATGCACAGCGTGGAAACCGGCGGCAGCACGTACTGCATGGTGTCGTAGATGGCCAGTCCGGCCGACACGGAGCCGCCGGGAGAGTTGATGTAGAGATAGATTTCCTTTTCCGGGTCCTCGGATTCGAGAAACAGGAGCTGGGCGCAGATCAGATTGGCGACGTAATCGTCCACGGCGCTGCCAAGCAGGATGATGCGGTCCCGCAGCAGCCGGGAATAGATGTCGTACGCCCGTTCGGTGCGGCCGGTGGTCTCGATGACAATAGGGATGGTGGACATTGCGTTCCCTTCTTTCGTGCCGGCGGGCGCCGTGGAGGCGGCGTCTCGGCCGCCGGTCCGCCGCCCGGACCGTCCGGCCCCGGGTTGCGGACGGAGGGCCGCCTCGGCGGCCGCTCCGTCCCACTGCCTTTGCATATGCAATAACGAGGCCAATATTAGGGGCGCACGCCGTAGGCGGCGTCTCCCTCCGGGGCCGCGGCCGGCGGCACCTTGGTGACCATGGCGTTGGCGTAGATGAAGTCCGCGGCCTTGTCGGCCAGAAGCTTGTCGCGCACCATGACCATCAGGCCGTTGTCCTCGTAATAGCGCTTCAGCAGGATCACGTCCTGGGAGACCTGGCTGGAGAGGCGGTAGAAAAACGCGTCCATCTCCTGGGGCGTCACGGCGAGCTCCTCCTTGCCGGCCACGGCGGTGAGGAAGATCTGCGCCTTGACCAGTTCCTCGGCCCGGGGCGTCATATCGGTCACGAGGTCGGCCCGGGTCTTGCCCGTGGATTCGAGACTCTTGCCCCGGCGTTCCAGCTGGCTGACGAACTCGTCGGCCATCTGGGCCACCTGCTGCTCCACGACCTTGGGCGGCAGGGGGAAATCCACCTGGGCCAGCAGGTTGTCCAGCAGCTTTTTCTGGGCGGCCGAACGGTGGAGCTCCTCGCGGGAGTGCTTGTAGGACATGGTAATGGCTTCGCGCATCTTGTCCAGGTTCTCGAAGTTGCCGGCCTTTTTGGCCAGTTCGTCGTCGACCGGGGGAAGCTTGCGCTCCTTGATCACGTGCACGGTCACCTTCATGGTCACGGTGCGGCCGGCCAGCTCGGTATTGATGAAGTCGGCCGGGAAGGTCATCTCGGCGGCCCCTTCCTGACCGACGGTCACGGACTTGACCAGGGCCTCGAAGTCGGGCAGGGCCTGCCCCTCGCCAAGGGTCAGCTGAAAATTCTCGGCGCGCACGCCCGGCACGGGCTCGCCGTTCTCGAAGGCTTCGAAGGTGACGGACACCACGTCGCCGTCAGCCGGCTGACGGTTCTCGCTGATGGGGGTGACCTCGGCCAGGTTCTTGCGCACCCGCTCGACGACGGCGTCGATCTCGGCGTCGCCTATGACCACTTCCTCTTCCTCGATGGCCTGGCCCTTGTAGTCGGGCAGGTCGAAGGCCGGGGCGTGCTCGAAGGCGAAGGTGTAGGCCAGGGGTTCGTCCCTGGCGAGCACGGCGTCGCCGACATCGAGGCCGGACAGCGGGGACAGGCTCAACTCGCCCATGATCTCGTTGATGTGGACATTGATGAGATCCGTGGTGGCCTCGGCGACGATTTCCTTTTTGAAGCGCGACTCGATGAGGCTGGCGGGCACCTTGCCCTTGCGGAATCCCTTGATGTCGGCCTTGGAGCGGTAAAGGGCCACGGCGGTCGCCAGGGCGGCGTTGGCCTCTTCGGCCGGAACGGTGACGCTGACCTGCGTTTTGACAGGCGAAATCTGGGTAACGGTATATTCCAAGGCTTCCTCCAGGCTTGTCGCCCCGGCCTGGCGAGGCGGGACGGATTGCGGATAGTGTTGGGAAAAATAATAGCGAATACGAAATGGGCAATACTACAGGACGTCGAGGGAAAAGGAAAGTAAAAAGAAAGCCCCGGGGGGACCGGACCGTCCCCCCGCGCCGATGCGTCCGGCAGACCGCGAAGATCGGACCAAACGATCAGGAAACCGGGCCGTACCCTCCGCCGCCGGGCGTTTCCAGCCGGAGCCTGTCGCCGGCCCGCAGCCGCACGTGGAACTTGCCGGGCATGACCATCTCCCCGGCGCGGCGCGTCACCACGTTGACGCCGGGCGCGCCCTCGCCGCCGCCGGCCAGTCCCCACGGTCCCCGGAGCCGCCGGTCGGAAAGCACCGTGGCCTCCATCGGGCACAGGGCCTCGATTTCCCGCACCACCCCGTCGCCGCCGGCATGGCGCCCCGTTCCGCCGGACCCCCGGCGCAGGCCGTAGCGCACCACCCGGAGCGGGTAGGCGAACTCCAGGGCTTCCACGGGGGTGTTGCGGGTGTTGGTCATGTGGGAATGCACGGCCGCCTGTCCGGGCCCGGAGGCATCGGCCCCGGCCCCGCCGGCCACGGTCTCGTAGTAGGTGAAGGCCGCCTTGGCGCGCGGATCGTCACCGCCGATGGCGACGTTGTTCATGGTGCCCTGGGAGGCGGCCGGCAGCCGGCCCGGCAGGGCCTTGGCCAGGGCGGCCAGGATCACGTCCGCCAGGCGCTGGGAGGTTTCGACGTTGCCGCCGGCCACGGCCGCTGGAAACCGCGCGTCCGCCACCGTGCCAGGCCTGGTCGCGACGAACAGGGGGCGCAGACAGCCGGCGTTGGTGGGAACATCCGCCCCGGCCAGGGCCCGGAACACGTACAGGGCGGCCGAAACGACGATGGCCCGCGTGGCGTTGACGCAACCGGCCGTCTGCGGGTCGCTGTCGGTGAAATCGAGTTCCACCGCGTCGGGTCCGATGGAAAGCGTCAGGCGCAGCCACACCTCGCCGCCGCCGGCCCCGTCGTCGTCGAGACAGTCCTCGGCGGTGTAGACGCCGTCGGGGATGGCGGCGATGGCCGCGGTCATCATGCGCTCGGCGTAGTCCATCAGGGCCTCGCCGAGCCCGGCCACCGTCTCCCGGCCGTGGGCGGCGACCAGGGCTTCCATCCTGGCGATGCCGATCCGGTTGGCCGCGATCTGGGCGGCGAAATCGCCCCGCCGCTCCACCGGGGTGCGCACGTTGGCCAGGAAAAGCCGCATGAGGTCGGGCACGATCTCGCCCGCGGCGACGATTTTCACCGGCGGGATGACGAGGCCTTCCTGGAAGATGGAGGTGGAAAGCGGCATGGAGCCGGCGGCCATGCCGCCGATGTCGGCGTGATGGGCGCGGTTGGCCACGTAGAAAAGCGGCGTGTCGCCGCCGGCGAACACCGGGGCCACCAGGGTGATGTCCGGCAGATGGGTGCCGCCCTGGAAGGGATCGTTGAGCATGGCCATGTCGCCCGGCCCGAGGGGAAGCGCCTCGATGGCGGCGGCCACGGAAAGCGGCATGGAGCCGAGATGCACCGGGATGTGGGCGGCCTGGGCCACCATGGCCCCGGCGCCGTCGAAAACGGCGCAGGAAAAATCCCGGCGTTCCTTGATGTTGGGGGAATAGGCCGCGCGCACAAGGGCCATGCCCATTTCCTCGGCCACCGAGGCGAACTTGTTCTTGAAGACCTCGAGGGTGATCGGATTGATCCGCATGGGTTCCCCGCCTCCTTTTCGCGTCCCGTCCGGGCTCAGGCGCCGGCCTCGATGACGATGTTGCCGAAGCCGTCGAGCCGGGCCTCGGCCCCGGGCGGCACGAAGGTCGTGGCCGAGGTCTCGGCGACAAGGGCCGGACCGGCGAAACGGTTTCCGGGCAGAAGCCCCTCCCGGTCGTACCACATGGCCGGCATCTCCCGGCCGCGCCAGACGAGGGGCCGCTCGCCCAGGCGCGCCGCGTCCGGCACGGCCGCGACCAGCCGTTCGACAGGCGCGAAGCCGGGCTTGTCCGCGACGGCGCGGGCCCGGATGCGCAGGGTCACCACCTCGACGACCGCCCGGGGGGTCTTGAACCCGAAGATCTCCTCGTGGCGGATGTGGAAGGCCGTGAAGGGATCGGCCACGAACCGGATGGGCAGTTCGTGGGACTGGCCCTTGTAGCGCATGTCGAGCTGGCGTTCGAGGATCACCTTGTCGGGGGAAACGCCCTCCGCGGCCATGGCGTCCCGGGCCCTGGCCTCCAAATCGCCGAACAGCCCGGCCATCTCGACCACGTCGGTCTTGTCGGAACCGAGCATGACGGTTTCGGAAAAATCCTTGACCACGTCGGCGCACAGCATCCCCAGGGCCGAGAAGAGCCCGGGATGGCGCGGCACGAGCACTGTGGACACGCCAAGGAGCCGGGCCAGGGACACGGCGTGCAGCCCCCCGGCCCCGCCGTAGGCCAGCAATGCGAAGTCGGCGGGATCGTGGCCGCGCTCGACGGAGATGACCCGGATGGCCCGCTCCATGGCCGCTTCGGCCACGGCCACGATGCCCTCGGCCGCCTCCACGGGGGCAAGCCCCGCGGCCTGGGCCAGAACGTCCAGGAGCGGCGGCACCCGGCCGGGGTACAACGGCATGGCGCCGCCGAGGAAACGGTCCGCCGCCAGCCGGCCCAGGAAAAGGTCGGCGTCGGTGACGGTCAGCCGTTCGCCCCGGCCGTAGCAGGCCGGTCCGGGATCGGCCCCGGCGCTTTCCGGGCCGACGCGGAGCGCCCCGCCGGTGTCCAGGAAGGCCAGGGAACCGCCGCCGGCCCCCACGGTGTGGATGTCGAGCATGGGCGTTTTGACCGGCATTCCGGCCAAAACGGTGTCCATGGTCATGGAAAGGCCGCCGTCGAGCAGAGAGACGTCCGTGGAGGTGCCGCCCATGTCGAAGGTGATGAGCCGCTCGAAGCCGGCCGCCTTGCCCGCGGCCAGAGCCGCCACCACGCCGCCGGCCGGGCCGGAGAGGATAGTGCGCACGGGCTCGCGCCGGGCCGTGGCCGCGCTGATGAGCCCCCCGCCCGACTGCATGACGGAAAGCCTGGCGTCGCCGGGCAGCCCGGCGTCCAGCTCCCCCAGGTAGGCGTCCATGACCGGAGCCACGTAGGCGTTGGCCACCGTGGTCGCGGCCCGCTCGAATTCACGGAATTCCGCCAGGATATCGCTCGAAAGCGATACCGAGAGGCCCTCGTCGGCGAGGGCCCGGCCGAGCAGGCGCTCGTGGCCGGGTTTGAGAAAGGAAAAAAGCAGGCATACGGCGACGGAGCCGGCCCCGGTCGCGGCGACCGCCCTGGCCAGTTCCCGGGCGGCTTCGGGGGTGAGATCCTCGACGAGGGCGCCTTCGGCCGAAATCCGGCCGGGCGCGCCGAAGCGCAGGCCCTCCGGCACCAGGCACGGCTCCTTGCGGCTGGCCAGATCGTAGAGTCGGGGCCGGTCCTGGCGGCCGATGACGAGCAGATCCTCGAAACCGGCGTTGGTCACGAAGGCCGTGACCGCGCCTTTGCGTTCGAGCAGGGCGTTGGTGGCCACGGTCGAACCATGAAGCACCCTGTCCGGGAGGATGCCGAGCCGGGCCAGTCCCTCGAGCACGGCCCGGGCCGGGTTGTCCGGAGAGGACGGAATCTTGACGACCGCGAAGCCGCCGGCCTCGCGGCAGATGATGTCGGTAAAGGTGCCGCCGGTATCCACGCCGACAACGGCCATGTGCCCTCCTTTCCCCCTTCTCCCGCGAAGGGGACAACGCGCTTCCCGTCCCGGCCGGCGCGGACGGTTCCGCACCCGGCCGCCAACCCGGGCGACGCGGAGGACGCAACGGCGTCCGGGGCTCCAGGACAGGCGACAGGCGAGCCGGCTTCGAGGCCGGGACATACATTCCGCCCCAGGCCGGCTCCGGGACGTTGCGGGAAGGCGTCGCCGGCAACGCCTTCCCCGCCACGCCCGACCGAATACCCTACAGATTCTTTTCCAGCAATTCCCCGAAGGCGGCGCAGCCGACGGTGGTGGAGCCGGGGATCTGGTCGGCCAGATCGACGGTGACCTTCTTGCCGGAAATGGTCTTGTCCATGGCGTCGTGGATGAGCCTGGCCGCCTCGTGCCAGCCGATGTGCTCAAGAAGCATGGCTCCGGACAGGACGAGGCTGCCGGGGTTGGCCTTGTCCTTGCCGGCGATGCCCGGGGCGGTGCCGTGGGTGGGCTCGAAAAAGGCCAGCTTCTCGCTCATGTTGACGCCGGGAGCCAGGCCGAGTCCGCCGACCTGGGCGGCCAGGGCGTCGGAGATGTAGTCGCCGTTGAGGTTCGTGGTGGCGATGACCGAATAGTCCTGGGGCCGCATGAGCGCCACCTGGAACATGTTGTCGGCGATGCGGTCCTTGATGACCACGGGCTTGGTGCCGCCGGCCGCCGCGTCCTCCTCGGTCATGACCGCGTCGGCGAACTCCGTGGCCGCCACCTCGTAGCCGAAGGCCCGGAAGGCGCCCTCGGTGTACTTCATGATGTTGCCCTTGTGCACGAGGGTCACGCTCGGCCGGCCGTTGTCCACGGCGTAGCGGATGGCCTTGCGCACGAGCCGTTTGGAGCCGGCCGGCGTGATGGGCTTGATGCCGATGCCGGCGGTCTCGTCCACCTTGGCCCCGAGTTCGTCGCGCAGGAAGGCGATGAGCTTCCTGGCCTCGGGCGTGCCCGTGGCGTATTCGATGCCGGCGTAGACGTCCTCGGTGTTCTCGCGGAAAATGATCATGTCCACGAGGTCGGGCCGCTTGACCGGGGATTCGATCCCCTTGAAATAGCGAATGGGCCGGATGCAGGCGTAGAGGTCGAGAACCTGGCGCAGGGTGACGTTGAGGCTGCGGAAACCGCCGCCGACGGGCGTGGCCAGCGGCCCCTTGAAGGCCAGATCCGCGCCGGCCAGCGCGTCCAGGGTGGCCTGGGGCAGATATTCGCCGGTCTCCTTGTAGGCCTTGCCGCCGGCCAGCAGTTCCTTCCACGCGAGCCTGCGGCCGCCGCCATAGGCCTTGGCCACGGCGGCGTCGAGGACCGGCCGCCCGGCCTTCCAGACATCCGGGCCGATACCGTCCCCCTCGATCCAATATACCGTCTTTTCCATGCGCCTGCGCTCCTCCTGGGAAATTTCGAACAATGGAG
>CAZNUQ010000029.1:0-19845 GCA_964576235.1 uncultured Desulfovibrio sp. | reverse complement strand
AGAGACATATCCGAAGCCACGGAATACCGGAAGCGCATCGTCCCAGGGGACGCCGCACGAAGCAACTTCGCAAAAGCATCCCGACGGCAGCATATTCCGGACGTTCGGCGAGAAGCATCCGACATCCCTTCGAAACGGACCGACCAGAGCCGGGCCGGCGAACCCACGCCCCTGACGGAAAAGGTCTCCCGCACGGGGGCGCGGCGGGAGTTCCCCCATGATGCCCAGGCGTGACCCCCCCTCCCCTCGCCCCGCCCAAGACCAGGGCGCCGTTTCGCCCCGGGACGGGACCACCGCCGAAGAAGAAGGCGGCCCACAAGGCACGGCCCTGGCCCGCGGGCCGGTTGGCAGGCCATCCTCCTCCCAGGGCCTCGCGCGCTACCGGGCGCTTCTCTCCGCCGTTTCCGACGCCATCTTCGTGGCCGACGCCGACACCGGCCTGCTGCTGGACGCCAACGACAAGGCTTGCGACCTGCTCGGCCTGCCCTTGTCCCTGATCATGGGCCGCCCGCACTCCTCGCTCTACCCCATGGCGGAAAGCGCCCGAAGCGAGGCGCTCTTCCGACGGTGCGCCCGGGGCGGCGCCTTCAGGGAACGGGGCGACACGGCCACGTTTAACGTGCAACGCGGCGACGGCGCCACGCTGCCCTGCGAAATCTCCGCCATGCTCTTCGAGGAGGAAAACCAACGGATCGTTTTCGGGGTTTTCCGCGACCTCAGGCCGCGAAAACAAATGGAACAGATTCTGCGGGAAAGCGAACGGCGCTTCCGGTTGCTGGCGGAAAACAGCCCCGACCCGTTTTTCCTTCACGACATGTCCGGCGCGATCCTCGATGTCAACCAGCGCGCCTGCGCGTGTCTGGGCTACACCGAAAAGGAGCTCCGGGGGCTCTACATCTGGGACGTGGAGGTCGCCTGTCCGGCCGAAACCCTCAAGGGCTTCTGGCGGAACCTCCAACTGGGCAGTTTCCATTTCGACGGCCTGTCCCGCCGCAGGGACGGCACGACCTTCCCCTCGGAGATCCAGGGACTGGCCTTCGAGGAACGGGGACGGCTCCTGTCCCTGGTGGCGGTGCGGGACGTGACCGCCCGCCGCCAGATGGAGGAGCATCTCAGGCAGGCGCGCGACCAGGCCCTGGCCGCCAACCGGGCCAAGAGCGATTTCCTGGCCACCATGAGCCACGAGATCCGCACCCCCCTCAACATCATCCTCGGCATGGCCGAACTGCTGCGGGAATCGCCCGATCTGGCCGCCCGGGAGCAGGTCATCGGCGCCATCGAAAGTTCCGGGCAGACCTTGCTGCGCCTGATCAGCAACATCCTCGACCTCTCCAGGATCGAAGCCAACATGGCCGAGATGCACCCGGCGCAGGTCGACCCGGGCGCCCTCATCCTCCGGTTCGGCGAGGCCGTGCGGCTTGTCATCGAGCAAAAGGGCCTGGATTTCGAAACAAGCCTGGCCGGGGATCTGCCCCCTCAAATCGAAGCGGACCCCTCCCTCCTGCAGCAGGTGCTCCTCAATCTGGTCTGGAACGCCGTCAAGTTCACCTCCCGGGGGCGCATCACGCTCCGGGCGAGGCGGAAAAACGCCGCCGCCGGGACGGAGGCCCTCGAGATTTCCATCGAGGACACGGGCATCGGCATCCCCGCCGACAAACTGGATTGCATCTTCGAGCCCTTCACCCAGGCGGACGCCTCCATCCGGCGCCGCCACGGCGGCTCGGGGCTGGGGCTCGCCATCTGCAAGCGGCTGGTCGAACTGATGGGAGGGGAGATCCATGTCGCAAGCGAGGAAGGGCGCGGTTCGCGCTTCTCCGTCTCCCTGCCCCTGGTCTTCCCCTCGGGGCGTTCCGGGACCAACGAGCCTCCCGCCGAAGAGGAACCGGCGTCCTGCGCGTCCGGGGACGCCGTCACGCGCCGTATCCTGCTGGTCGAGGACTCCCTGTCCAATCAGGAACTGATGCGGCTTTTCCTGGAGAGCGAACCCTACGAACTCCGCGCCGCCTCCTCGGGGCGGGAAGCCCTGGAGTGCGTCGCGGGCCAGGCTTTCGACTGCATCCTCATGGACGTGCAGATGCCGGAAATGGACGGCTTCGAGACCACGGCGGCCATCCGGCGCCTGGAGCGCGAGACCGGGGCGCCCCCCGCGCCCATCGTCTTCCTGACCGCCCACGCCTTATCGGAATACCGCCAGCAGGGGATCGAGGCCGGGGGCGACGGGTTCCTCTCCAAGCCCATCCGCAAGAAAACGCTTCTCCAGGAACTGCGGCGCGTCTGGGGCACGCCGCGCCCCTGAAAAAACGCCCCCGCGAGGCGCGGAGCAGACCCGCCCCGCGTCGTGGAACCCGGCGGCGCCTCTCCGCTATTTCCCCAGGCAGTACCGGGCCACGGCCTCCATGCCGATGGCCTGGTCGATGGCTTGTTGCTGCGGACCGAAGCTGTAGTGATGCACCAGGGCCCGGGCCGTCATGATGCCGCAATGCCCGGGGCTTTCCAGGACGGCGTTCATTTCCGCCTCGTCGTTATGCACGAACGGCAGGCAGGCTTCCATCATCCTGGGACCGAACAGGATGCAATTGATGTTGAGCTCCCCGTCAAACGCCATGTCGGGGAGGTCCAAGGCCCGCTCCCTGATGGCCTTTTCCAGGCCGTCGTCCAGGATCTTGCGCCATATCCACACGCCGTAGGCCGGATTCTCGTGCACGGTGCGTTCGCGCAAGGCCGGATTGAAGGCCGCGCCGTAGCGGCTGGCCAGGAAGGAGTCCAGGAAGCGCCGGCCCACGAAATTGTTCGGAACGACCGGCGTCACCAGGGAGACGCCGTCCTCGCGATGCCGCTCGTAGGCATCGAGCATTCCGTCCAGCCAGCCCTCCCGCACGAAGACATCCTCGTCCAGCTTCACGACCATGTCGTCGTCGTGGCAGGACAGCACGGTGTTCTGCATGGCGACGACGCACCCGGAGAGCCCGCGTGGCGCGCAATGAATGTCGATCGTCTGGGGGTGCCTGGCCTTGAAGGCGTCGATGACATCCCTGTGTTCCGGGGAAACCGCGTTGGCCAGGATGTAGATCGTGGAGAACCGGCGCAGATCCGTATGCCGTTCGAGG
This sequence comes from uncultured Desulfovibrio sp., assembly GCA_964576235.1. Classification (GTDB taxonomy): domain Bacteria; phylum Desulfobacterota; class Desulfovibrionia; order Desulfovibrionales; family Desulfovibrionaceae; genus Solidesulfovibrio. The sequence goes on along the minus strand of CAZNUQ010000029.1, from coordinate 16,738 downwards.
CTGCGCAGGCAGAGCCAGAAGCAGTCGCGCCGGTGCGAGGTGAGGATGACGCAGACAAGATCGCCCATGCTAGCCCCCCATAAAAATGTCTCCCGAACATTTCCCCCGGACCGGCGACATCCTGGCCCGATGGCCCATGTCCTCCAGGACATGCCGTAACAGTCCGGCAGCGTGCCGCATGCGACCGTGACCGCGATCATCACGGCCACCGTGCAGTCCTATGCATCACGCGCGCGGCACAGGCAAGAGCCTTCGTTTCGCAGCGACGCCGCGTCCCGACGACAGGATCCCTACAGTTCCAGGTAGGTGGCCTTGCTGGCGTCCTTCTCCGACACCGAAACGCTGCACAGCCGCACCGGCTGCCCGGCGAGCTCGGTTTCCAGCCGCCGGTAGATGAAGCGGGCCAGATTCTCGGAGGTGGGGTTCTCCAGGTGGAAAGGCGCCAGCTCGTTGAGATGGCGATGGTCGAGGCCGGCCAGGATCGTCCGGAGCCTTCCCCGCAGCACCTTGAAATCCATCAGGTACTCGACGCCGGGGTCCAGCCGTTCGCCCTCGACGACCGCCTCCACGCCGAAGTTGTGGCCGTGCAGGTTCTCGCACGGCCCCTCGTAGCCCCGCAGGCAGTGCGCGGCGCAAAAGTTCTCGGTCACGGTCAGCCGCCACACGCCGCGTTTGTCAGTCGTCGTCATCTTTCGCCTCCGGGGCCAGGGGAAATCGTCCCCGCCCCCTGCTCGGGGATATCGCTCTAGCGGCCGTGCCCGACGGCCCAGGCCGGAGGGACCGAAACCGGGGCCCGGTTTCGCGAGCCCACGCCGCCTACCGTCGCCCGGCCTGTTCGAAGTCGTCCAGTTCCCGGCGCAGTTCCGCGCAGCGCCGCACGCCGTATTCGTGGCCGAGGCGCAGGCGGCAGACCGCCTTGGGCAAGTGGAGCACGAGGTGCACGGTGCACGGCCCCTTGTAGCGCCGCAGGATGTCGGCCAGCGGTTCGAGGCGCACGGCATCGTCCTCGGGGCAGGAAACCACCACCTCCACGGGTTCGTCGCTGCCGCCGAGAGCCGTGGCCAGAGGATCGACGCGCACGGCCTGGAGCTTGATCTGCCGCCTGCCCTCCCCCTCCTCCTGTTCCGTGGCCCCGACCTTTGCGGTCAGGAAAAGCGGCGCGTCCGCGGCGAGATGCTCGCGGCAGACGGCGTAGACGTCGGAAAAAACGACGGCCTCGGCCTCGCCGCCGAGATGGTCCTCGAGCTTGCAGAAGGCCATTTTCTGACCTTTCTTGGTGATGATCTCCTTGGTGGAGACGCAGATGCAGGCGACCTTGACCTCGACGCCGGGTTCGAGGCCGGCGCACTGGGCGAGGGTGGTGGCGCGCATGGCCCGCAGGTCGCGCTCGTAGGCGAGCAGCGGATGGCTGGTGAGGTAAAAGCCCAGGGCCTCCTTCTCGTAGGCCATCATCTCCTCGTGGAGCCATTCGGGCAGGTCGGCCTCGGCGCAGCACAGCCCGAGGCCGGTGGTGGGCTTGGGCTTTTCGGGCATCAGCGCCATGAGCGAAAGCCGGCCGTCGTTCCTGTCGGCCGCCCGCCTCTGGCCGGCGGCGGCGGCCTGGTCGAGGCCGGCCATGAGCCCGGCCCGGGTGCAGCCGAAGCTGTCGCAGGCGCCGCATTTGATGAGGTATTCGATCACGCGCTTGGTCAGCTTGCGCATGTTCACGCGGCTGGTGAAATCAAGAAGCGAGGTGAAGGGGCCGTTCGCCTCGCGCTCGGACACGATTTCGGCCACGGCGTCGCGGCCGACGTTCTTCACGGCGGCCAGGCCGTAGAGGATCTTGTTGTCCTTGACGGAAAAATGCGGATGCCCGGCGTTGACGTCCGGCGGCAGCAGCGTGATCTCGTTGTCGCGGCAGGCGGCGATGTACTGCAGGAGCTTGTCCTGGTTCTCCATGTCCGAGGTCATCAGCGCGGCCATGAAGGCCACCGGGTAGTGGGCCTTCAGGTAGGCCGTCTGGTAGGATATCTGGGCGTAGGCGGCGCTGTGGGACTTGTTGAAGCCGTACTCCGCGAACTTCTCCATCAAGTCGAAAATCTCGTTGGCCTTTTTCGCCTCGATGCCGTTTTTCGCGCACCCCTCGACGAAAAAGCCGCGCTGCTTGGCCATCTCCTCGGCGTTCTTCTTGCCCATGGCCCGGCGCAGCAGGTCGCCGGCGCCGAGGGAGAAGCTGGCCAGCACCTGGGCGATCTTCATGACCTGTTCCTGGTAGACGATGACGCCGTAGGTGGGCTTGAGCGTCTCCTCCAGGAGCGGATGGGGATATACGACGGGATCCTCGCCGTGCTTGCGGCGGATGAACTGCTCGACCATGCCCGAACCGAGCGGTCCCGGCCGGTACAGGGCCAGCATGGCGATCAGATCCTCGAAGCAGCTGGGCTTGAGCATCCTGAGGTACTTGCGCATGCCCTGGCTTTCCACCTGGAAGATGCCGTCGGTGTCGCCCTTGGCGAACAGCTCGTAGGTGGCCGGGTCGGTCATGGGCAGGGTGTCGAAATCGGGGGGCTGCGCACCCATCTCGCGGATGATCTTGAGGGCGTCGTCGATGACCGTCATGGTCTTGAGGCCCAGGAAGTCGAACTTGACCAGGCCCGCCTTCTCCACGCGCTTCATGTCCCACTGGGTCACGGTTTCGTTGTTCTTGCCCTTGTACAGCGGCACGTACTCGGTCATGGCCGTGTCGGACACGACCACGCCGGCGGCGTGGGTGGAGGCGTGGCGGGCCAGGCCCTCCAGGCGGCGGGAAACGTCGATCAGGCGCGCGATCTTGGGATCGGAGGCCATCAGCGCCTTCAGTTCGGGCTCCCGTTCGAGGGCCTTGTCGATGGTCATCTTGAGCTCTTCGGGGATGAGCTTGGCGATGCGGTCGGTTTCGCCGAAACTCATGCCGAGGGCCCGCCCCACGTCGCGCACCACGGCCTTGGCCTTCATGGTGCCGAAGGTGGTGATCTGGGCCACGGCGTCCTCGCCGTAACGCTCGGTGACGTAGCGGATGACCTCGTGACGGCGGCGCTCGCAGAAATCCACGTCGATATCGGGCATGCTCACCCGTTCGATGTTCAGGAAGCGCTCGAAGAGAAGGTCGTAGGGCAGCGGATCGAGGTTGGTGATGCGCAGCGAATAGGCGACCAGGGAGCCGGCCGCCGAGCCGCGCCCCGGCCCCACCGGGATGCCGTGGTCCTTGGCCCAGTTGATGAAGTCCTGGACGATGAGGAAATACCCCGGGAACCCCATCTGCTTGATGACATCGAGTTCGAGCTCCAGGCGGTCCCAGTACTTCTTGACGTCCACGCCGGGCATCTTGGCCAGCCGGTCGGTCAGGCCCTTGCGGGCCATGTCGCACATCACGTCGTCGAGGGATTTCCCCGGGGGGGCCTTGTAGACCGGGAAATGGTACTCCCCGAACTTCAGCTGCAGATCGACCTGGTCGGCGATGCGGCAGGTGTTCTCGAGGGCCTGGGGCACGTGGGCGAAGGCGGCGGCCATCTCCTCGGGGGACCGGTAATAGAGGTCGTTGGAGGAAAAGCGCATGCGCTTTTCGTCGTCCACGCAGGAGGCGGTCTGGATGCAAAGAAGGATGTCGTGGGCCTCGGCGTCGTCGGCGCGCAGGTAGTGGCAGTCGTTGGTGGCCACCAGCGGCAGTTTCAGGTCGTCGGAGAGCTCGATGAGGAAATTGTTGACCGTGGTCTGTTCCGGGATGCCGTTGGCCTGGATCTCCAGATAGAAGCGTTCGGGAAACATGGCCGCGTATTCCCTGGCCACGGCCACGGCCTGGTCCCTGCCCTCCCGCAGGAGCTTCTGGTTGATCTCGCCCTTGAGGCAGGCGGACAGGGCGATCAGGCCCTCCCCGTAGCGGCCGAGCAGTTCCTTGTCCACGCGGGGCTTGTAGTGGAACCCCTCGGTGTGGCCCAGGGTCACGAGCTTGAGCAGATTCTTGTAGCCGGCCATGTCCTTGGCCAGAAGCACCAGATGGTAGCCGGCGTCGCGGGGGGAACGCGCGTCTTTTGTGCGCCGGTCCTCCTTGGCCACGTAGACCTCGCAGCCGATGATGGGCTTGAGGCCGGCCTTCTTGGCCATGTCGTGGAAGATGAGGGCGCCGTGGAGGTTGCCGTGGTCGGTGATGGCCGCGGCCGGCGCCCCGAAGGAGACGGCGGTCTTGACGAGGTCGCCTATGCGGATGGCCCCGTCGAGGAGGCTGTATTCGGTGTGACAGTGCAGATGGACGAAATCGGGCATGGTCTTGCGGCATCCGGAGACGATATGGGCGGGCTGCGGCCATTGCCCGCCTCGGCGAGGCATAGCGCAAAACGCGGCCGCTGGAAACGGGTTCCGTTGCGGTCGGCCGCGAACCGCCGCGGGACCGGGGCGCCATGTCCCGGCCCGCGCGGCCTTTTCCGGACCCGGGGGCTACCCCCGGATGGCCTTGGCGAATCCCGCCTCGGAGCGGTTGATGACCGCCTCGTCCACGCAAAAGGCCAGCCGGAAATAGCCCGGAAGGCCGAAGCCCCGGCCCGGCACGGCGAGGACGCGCTCCTCGGCCAGACGGGCGAGGAACTCCAGTTCGTCCGGGACCGGGGATTTGGGGAAGAAATAAAACGCCCCGCGCGGCATGAAGAACTCGTAGCCGGAACGCGAAAGCACGCCGGCCATGGCCGCCCGCCGGCGTTCGTAGATCGTCCGGTCCACCCCCTGCCCCAGGGCGCGCAGCAAAAGCGACTGGCCCACGGCCGGGGCGTTGACGAAGCCCAGGATGCGGTTGGCGAAGACCATGCCGGCCACGAGCCGGTCGCGGCCGGGCATGTCCGGGGAAACCACGACGTAGCCGATGCGTTCGCCGGGCAGGGACAGGTTCTTGGAAAAGGAGCCGATGATCACGGCATGGGGGTACAGCGGCAAGACCGGCGGCACGTCCACGCCGTCGTAGGTCAGGAAGCGGTAGGGCTCGTCGGCCAGGAGGTAGATCGGCCGTTCGGCTCCGGCGCTCTTGCGGGCGAGCATGGCGGCCAGTTCGCGCAGGGTCTCCTCGCCGTAGACCTGCCCCGTGGGATTGTTCGGGGAATTGATCATGACCACGCGGGTGCGGGGCGTGATGGCCGCCTCCATGGCCGCGATGTCCAGCTCGAAGGTGTCCGGCCGGGTCGGCACCGGGATGAGCCGGCCCCCGTGGTTGCCGGCGTAGAAGCCGTATTCCACGAAATAGGGCGAGGGGCACAGGACCTCGTCGCCGGGGGTGAGCACGGCCCGGAAAAAGACGTTGATGCCGCCGGCCGCGCCGCAGGTGAGGAGGAGGTCGTCCGGGGCCACGGGAGCGCGCTGTTCGCGGGCGAGGTGTTCGGCCAGGGCGGCCCGGACCTCGGGATAGCCGGGGTTGGGCATGTAGCCGAAGGCGAAGGGCCGGTCGGCCTGGGAGGCCAGGTCGGCCAGACACTCGCCGACCACGGCCGGCGGCGGCAGATCGGGGTTGCCGAGGGAGAAATCGCAGACCGCGTCCTCGCCGTAGCGCTTCTTGAGTTCCAGGCCCTGCTCGAAAATCTTGCGAATCCAGGCCCCGCCCGACAAGTACCGCTCCATTTCATCGGTGACCAGCTTCACGGCCAACCCCTCCCGGAAAATAGTATGGCGGCCACCCTCGCACCAAAGCCGGATCGATGCAACATGACAACGGGTCCGGGGCGGGGGATCGCGCGGCGTTCCCGCCGGACGGGCCGCCGCCACCCGATTTTTCCGCCGGCCCATGCGCCACAAAAGGGTTTCCTCCGGCCGCACTTTAGCCTATGATACCTGCCTTCGCGGCGTTCCCGGCCGCCAATTCCTGCAAAAGAGAATCCCTATGACCGAGGCGAAAAAGCCTGAAATTTTAGCCCCTGCGGGCGATCCGTATTCGTTTATGGCGGCCCTGGCCGCCGGTGCCGACGCCGTTTACGCCGGCCTCAAACATTTTTCCGCGCGCATGCTGGCCCGCAACTTCTCCATTTCCGAACTGGCCGCCCTGGCCGAGGTGGCCCGAGCCCGGGGCGTGCGCACCTACGTCGCGGTCAACACCCTCATGAAGCCCGGCGAGGCCGACCAGGCCGGCCGGCTCGTCGCCCGGCTCGTCCGCGATGTCGGCCCCGAGGCGCTCATCGTCCAGGATCTGGGAGTGGCCGCCGTGGCCCGGCAGGCCGGGTTCAAGGGGGAGCTCCACCTCTCCACCCTGGCCAACGTCTCCAGCCCCACGGGCCTGGCCATGCTGCCCGCCCTGGGCATCAGCCGCGTGGTGCTGCCCCGGGAGCTCTCCATCGACGAGATCCGGGAGATGGCCGAGGCCGCCCCGGAGGGCCTTTCCCTCGAGGTGTTCGTGCACGGGGCGCTTTGCTACAACGTCTCGGGCCGCTGCTACTGGAGCAGCTTCCTCGGCGGCAAGTCCGGCCTGCGCGGCCGTTGCGTCCAGCCCTGCCGCCGCATCTACGAGCACAGAGGGCAGAAGGGCCGCTACTTCTCCTGCCAGGACTTAAGCCTCGACGTGCTCACCAAGGCCCTGCTCACCATTCCGGAAGTCGCCGGCTGGAAGATCGAGGGACGCAAGAAGGGTCCCCACTACGTCTACCATACCGTGGCCGCCTACCGCCTCCTGCGCGATGCCGCCGACGACGCCTCGGCCAAGAAGATGGCCGCGAGCTACCTCGAACAGGCGCTCGGCCGGCCCGGCACCAACTACAACTTCCTGCCCCAGCGGCCCAAAAACCCCGTCGACACCAAGGAGCGCACCGGCTCGGGAATGCCGGCCGGCAAGCTCACGCGCGGCATCAAAAGCGGCCAGTGGAACCTGTCCGCCCGGGTCGCCCTGCTTCCCGGCGACCTGCTCCGGGTGGGCTTCGAGGACGAGCCCGGCCACCGCATCGTCAAGGTGTCGCGCACCGTGCCCCAGGGCGGCCGGCTGACCCTCGCCTTCACCGACGGGGTCAAGCCCGAATCCGGCACGCCCGTCTTCCTGATCGACCGCCGCGAACGCGGGCTCATGGAAAAGATGCGTCCCATCGAGGAGGCCGTGGCCCGTATTCCCGAGCGCGAGGCCGCCCCCGTGGAGTTTACGGCCGCCCTCCCCGCTCCGCGCAAGTTCGGACGCGGCGAGCCCCAGCGCATCAGCGTGTGGCGCCATCCCGACATGCGCAAGGAAAAAGGGCCGTTCGGGGTGTGGGTGTCCACCAAGCGCGCCCACAACCTGCCCCTGGGCCGGGCCGCCTCGGTCTGGTGGTGGATGCCGCCGGTGGTGTGGCCGGACGAGGAAAGCGAATTCGAAAGCCTCGTCGCCGCCATCGTCTCGCGCGGGGGCAAGCGCTTCGTCCTCGGCGCGCCCTGGCAGACCGGCCTTTTCCCCAAGGACGCCAAGGGACTCGAATTCTGGGCCGGCCCCTTCTGCAACGTGGCCAACCCGGTGGCCCTCGGCGAACTGGCCCGGCTCGGCTTCGCCGGGGCCGTGGTCTCGCCGGAGCTTTCCGGCGAGGACCTGCTCGCCCTGCCCGGGCTTTCCCCCCTGCCCCTGGGCATCGTCAGCCGGGGCGCCTGGCCCCTGGGGCTTTCCCGGGTGCTCTCCGGCGAGGTCAAGACCTGCCTGCCGGTGGTGAGCCCCAAGGAAGAGGGACTCTGGGCCGTGAAATACGACCGCACCTACTGGCTCTACGCCAACTGGGAAGTGGACCTGCACCGGCACGACGAGGAACTGGCCCGGGCCGGCTACAGGCTGTTCGTGGATCTGCGGGAGCCTTTGCCCAAGGACATGCCCCGCCGCGAACGCACCAGCCATTTCAACTGGGAAGTGGGGTTGCTGTAATGGCCAGGCCCGCCAAGCTCTATATCGCGATGGTGGGCCTGCCGGCCATGGGCAAGTCGACCGTCGCCTCCAAGATCAAGGAGAACCTGGAAAAAGACGACATCAAGGTCGGCATTTTCAACAACGGGGACGTGCGCCGCCGCCTGATCCCCGGCAACACCTCCGACCCGGCCTTCTACGACCCGGACAACGCCCAGGCCGTGGCCATGCGCGAGCGCATCGCCGCCGTCAACATCGCCGAGGCCAAGGCCTACCTCTCGGCGGAAGGCCAGATCGCCATTCTCGACGCCACCAACGTCTCCCGGAAACGCCGGGAGACGCTGGGGCGGCAGCTGGACAACCATCCCATCCTGTTCGTCGAGTGCATCAACGACGACCCGGAACTGCTCGCCCTGTCCGTGGCCCGCAAGACCCGGCTGCCGGAATTCGCCCACCTGCCGGAGGCCGAGGCCACCAGGAGCTTCGTCACCCGCATCGGCTACTACCGCCACATCTACGAGCCTCCGGACGAGGTGCGCAACCTCGTGCGCCTCGACACCCTCAACAACCGCATCATCGCCGAGCGCGTGGGCGCCGAACTGCCCCACTACGGCCGCATCCGCGACCTGCTCATGTCGGACTGGATCAAGAACCTCTTTCTCGTGCGCCACGCCGAAAGCGAATACAACCTGGAAAACCGCATCGGCGGCGACTCGGGCCTGACGGAGAAGGGACGCAGGCAGGCCTGGGCCCTTTCGCGGCATTTCATCGGCACCCCCCTGCCCTACATCTTCACCAGCACCCTCGCCCGCACCCTGCAGATGGCCGAACCGCTCCTGGAAACGCGCAAGGGACAGACCATCCACCACGCCTTCAAGGAATTCGACGAGATCGATGTCGGCGAATGCGAGGGCATGTCCTACGGGGACATGGAGCGGCTGCGGCCGGAACTTTTCGCGGCCCGGGGCCGCAACAAGTACAACTTCGTCTATCCCGGCGGCGAGGGCTACGCCACGATGGCCGGCCGGGTCTACCGGGGCGTCAAGAAGGCCATCTATCTGAGCGGCAATTCCGAATACATCATGATCATCGGCCACCAGGCGGTGAACCGCATGATCCTTTCGGATTTCCTGTTCCGCCGGGCCGAGGACGTGCCCTACATCTTCATTCCCCAGGACAAGTACTTCCATATCGTCTCGACCCAGACGAAAAAGCTTTTCGAGCTGCGGAAATTCTAGGCGGGCAGCGCCTCCCGGAGGTTCCGCCGGGGACGCCGCGTTTTTCCGCCGGTGCCGGCGGCGCGAAACTCCGAACGAAATCAAGCCTCCGGCGCACCGGCGCCGCCCACCCGAAACATCGACAGGCGATAAGCGTATGTATTCCAGTGTGTTGCGAGATCGACCTCCGGCTTGACGGGGACGGCGCTTTTGACTAGCAGCCGGGTGACGCCCCCCGGCCAAGGGAAAAGACGCCTCGCGCGCCACGGCGGGGTCCGGCGGCCTCTTCACCACCCGTTGCGCCTGTTGTACCGTCCGATCGTATGCCGCAGCACCCCGCTGAAACCTCACTCATCTTCCTTTCGTTCTCGTTCGTCATCCTCTACGGTCCGGCGCTGGCCGCGGTGTTCCTGGGATATCTTTTCCTGTCGCGCCGCCGGTCCCGGCTGGAGCGCAAGCTCCAACGGCAGCAGCGCGTCCGCGAGGAGATCGCCGCCAGGGGCCGGGAACGGCGCCGACGCATGGCCCTGCGGGCGCAGCGCCGGAACACCCGGGAACTTGCCGCCCTGGTCCACGACCGACTCGACGCGCGAAGGCGCGACATGTCCCCCTCCATGCACCAGCGCGCGTCGGCCTTTGTCGAGAAAGCCGTCACCGACGTCGATTTCGACCGCCTTCACGCCCTGTACACGCTGCTCGGCGCCAATGAAGGGGGAGGCGTGTCCCCGGCCATGGAATCCTTTTTCGAAAACGCGAGGTAAGCATGTCGATTCCGGAAAACATCGGAAAATGCATCGCCAGGCTCTTCTACACGGTCAGAAGCGAATCCGCCCAATGGCAACGGGCCAACCAGCCCGAACTCGACCGGCTCCGGGAGGAAAAGCTCGTCGCCGAGCGGGAACTCAAACAACGCCTGGAGCTCATGGACATCCGCTTCAAGGAGGAATGCCGGAGGGCCCGCATGGAGGAGGAGCGGCAGACCGAGCACTTCGGGGAATTCCTGGCCAGCATCGACGAAATGAAGGCCAACATGCTGGAGTACTACGCGACCATGCCCAAGCCCATCGCCCTGATGATCCACCACCATGCGGCGGAACTGCTCAAAGAGGCCTGGCACAGCCCCGACGCCCGGGAACGGTTGCAAAAACAATCCCGCTTCACCGACCTCATGCTCACCATCACCGAGGACCTGTCCGATCTGACGCAGGACGGACAAAAGGCCCTGCCGGAAAAAACCATCGCCTTCATCCGCAACAAGATCGCATAGTCCGGACGGCCGGCGACTCCCTCGCCGCCCGGAGAATGCGGCGAAATTCCTTGCTTTCCCGACAGGGAGGACAGCCCCGGGACCGGCAGACAACGCGTCGGCGGTCCGCCTGCGGCCGGAATGCGGCATTCCCCCTCATGAATACAACTTGCCAGATTTTATTCCCCTGTGTTATTGCCCAAGGCAACAGTTCCCATCCATAATTCTTTCGGCGAACTGCTTTTCCCCTGTCTCACCCGTATTGCTCCTTCCCGTCGGCACAATGAAACCCGGCAGGGGAGTCGCGGCCGCGAATTGGCCGGAAAGGAGGTGCCACCACAGGTAGTTACCATATTTCCGAAGCAGCTTCCTTCCTCGCGGATTTCTTGTGTTGCCTTCATGCACCCAACCACAACAAGGAAGGTCGGACATGCCTCAATGGGAAAAAAAGATCGACATCAACAAGGTGTTCGTCCTGCAGCCGACCCGGCCGAAAACGTTTTTCGGCGTCGGAGCCATCGCCAAGATCGGGGACATCCTCTCGGAAATGGCCGCCAAGGGGCAGAAGAACATCCTCGTCGTCACGGACGCCATCGCCTACAAGGCCAGCGGCGCCTGGAAAACCGTCGAACCCGCCCTCAACGCCCACGTCACATGGAAACACTACGACAAGGTGCGTCCCAATCCGACCTACGCCAACTGCGAGGAAGCCGCGGCCATGGGCCTGGAATTCGGCGCCGACGCCATCCTGGCCATCGGCGGCGGCAGCTCCATGGACACGGCCAAGACGGCCGCCGTGCTCATGAAACACCCGACCAAGAAGTCGGTGGATTTTTACGAGAAGGGCGAACCCATCACCGGCGCGGTGCCGCTGCTCCTCATCAACACCTCCCACGGCACGGGATCGGAATGTGACGCCTTCGCCGTGGCCCAGTCCGACGGCGAGGACAAGCCGGCCATCAATTCCCCGCACATCTACGCCACCTACACCATCGAGGATCCGGCCCTGACGGCGACCATGCCCACCAAGCAGACGATCTCCACATCCATCGACGCCGTCAACCACGCCCTGGAAGCCGCCACGGCCATCACCACCTCGCCCTACTCCATCGGCCTGGCCAGGGACGCCATCCGGCTGGTGGCCACCTATCTTCCCGCGGCCATCGTGGAACCAAGCAACCTGACGGCCCGCTACTGGCTCATGTACGCCTCGGCCATCGCCGGCATCAGCTTCGACCTTGGCCTGCTGCACATCACCCACGCCATGGAACACGCCATGAGCACCCTCAACGCCAGCGTCACCCACGGCGACGGCCTGGGCATCCTCATGCCGGCCATGGTGCAGGAGATCTACCCGGCGGTGCCCGAGGTGGTCGCCGACCTGTTCGAGCCCATCATCCCTGGTCTCAAGGGCGTGCCGAGCGAGACCGAATTCGTGGTCAGGCAGCTGCGGGCCTGGTGCGAGTGCGTCGGACAGCCGACCTCCATGGCCGGATACTACACCGATGCCGACGTCCCCGCCCTGGTCAAGACGGCCATGGATTCGTCGCTGTCCAAACTGCTGTTCCCTCTCGCGCCCATCAAGGTGGACGCGGTGGTGGTGGAGCGGATTTTCCGCAACTCACTCTAAACGGATCGGCCGGGGGCGGGTCATGCCCGCCTCCGGCCCCGGCGGACTCTGGCGAGACAGTATCCGGCGCGGCGCGTCCCGCGCGGAACCGGGCCTTCGGCATCGCGGCCGCGCGGCCGCGAGTGGCCCGGCCATGACGACGCGACGATTCACCCACTCAGACACTGGGAGAGGAGCATGCAACGCACCATCTGGATCTGGGTCCTGGCGATCTGCCTCCTGACGCCGGGGCAGGCCATGGCCAACAGCCCGCGGGACTACATTCCCCTCGATCCGGGCAGTTTCTTCGTGGCCTTCTACTACGACCACTATTTCGGCAACGACTACTACAGCCAGGGGAAAAAAGTCAGCGGCTCGACAAATTACTTCGCGAACGTCGGCATCTTCCGCGCCGTGTACTACACGAGCCTCGGCCCCTTCACCATCGACCCGCAGATCATCTTTCCCTTCGGACAGGCCAACCTCACCGGCCATGATTCCTCGGGCATAGGCGACGCCACCTTCGCCGCGACCATCTGGTTCGTGAACAACAAGGAGAACCGCTTCATCTTCGCCTACACCCCCTTCCTGACAGCGCCGACCGGCCGCTACGACACCGAAAGCCCGGTCAACCTCGGGGCCAACCGCTGGGCCACCAAGCACGAGATCTGCATCGCCAAGGGCCTTGGCGACGCGGCCTGGCTGGAAGTGGCCGCCCATGTCCAGTTCTACACCGACAACGCCAACGCGCGGGACGCGGACGGCCACAAGGTGACCTCGTCCAAGGACCCGACCTTCGGCACGGAAACGCACCTCAGCTACAACTTCACCAAGGATCTCTTCGGCTCGGCGGACTACTACTATCTTTACGGCGGGGAGACGCGCCTCGACGGCGTCCGGCAAAAAGACTGGGCCGACACCCATACCCTGGGCGCGACCATGGCCTACATGCTCACGCCCCACACCCAGCTCATGGTCAACTTCAAGACCGACGCCGGCGTCTTCAACGGCATCATGACGAGCTCCTTCGGAGCGCGCCTGGGCTTCATCTTCTAGCGGATACAGCCGCGCAAAGCGACGGGCGGGAACGATCCGGGGGACGGCGGGAGAGCCGCCTTCCCCCGGGGGATCGACAGGAGGGGGACGCGGCCGGACCGGCCGAACGCGACGTCAGGAGTCCGCGGCGGTTTCTTCCGGGCGCTCCCGGCGGCCGCGTTCCCTGACCTCAGTCAGACAGGAGAGTCCCTCCCCCTTGCGCGCCGGCAGGAAGCAGAGATTGTCGCTGACGCATGCCGAGGGGGCGCGGTCGCCCGAGAGCCAGCGGGCGACAAGGCCCGGTTCGCGGACCAGGGGACGGGACAGGGCCACCATGTCGGCCGTGCCCGAGGCCACGAGGGATTCGGCCGTTTCCAGGCTGCGGACGCCGCCGACGAGGATGCAGGGCATCCTGACGCCGGCCTGTTTGAGGCGGTTCGCCGCCTCCCGGTAGTAGGCCTCGCCCTCGGGGATCGGGACGCGGCCGGGACGCACCGGCGAAAAATTCCCGGAATCGAAGGTGCCCCCGGAAAGCTCCACGGCATCGAGGCCGGCCGCCTCGAGCCACTGGATGACCTGCAGGCTTTCGGCCGCGGTCATGCCGCCCTCGATGAAATCCTCGCTGTTGATCTTGGCCAGCACCGGGTAGTCCCGGCCGACCCGGCCCCGGATGGCCCCGAGCACCTCGAGCAGAAGCCTGGCCCGGTTGGCCAGGGAGCCGCCGTAGGCGCCGGAGCGGCGGTTGGTGCGCGGCGAAAGGAACTGGCTCAGGCCGTAGCCGTGGGCGGCATGGATCTGGACGCCGTCGGCACCGGCGTCGCGGCACAGGGCGGCCGCCGCCCCGAACGCCGCCTCGACCCGGGCCAGGTCCTCGGCGGTCATGCCCTGGCAGGGCGGCGCCTCCGGAGCCTCGGGCGCCGACGGACCGACCGCCGGCTCGCCGGAAAGCGCCGGGGCGGCCCGGCAGCCTCCGTGGGCCAGCTGCACCACGAACCGGCCGCCGTAGGCATGGACGATCCGGGCCAGACGGGCGATGCCCGCCTCCATGGCCGGGGTGTGCACCCCAAGCTGCCAGGGGCTGGCCTGACCGCGTTTTTCCACATAGGCGTGGCCGGATATGACCAGCCCGACCTCACCGACGGCCAGGGCCTTCATGGCCGCTTCCAGCCGGTCCGTGACGGAACCGTCCGGCGTCGCCAGGCCTTCCCAGGTGGCCGAACGGACAAAGCGATTCTTGATCCGCAGGCCGTTTATGCGAATCGGCTCGAACACGCGCATCACGCCACGCCCTCGAAACGGTCCAGGAACCGCTCCAGATCGTTGGGGTCGCCCTCCTGGTAGTCCTCGGGATACAGCAGCGCCCCCATGAAAAAGACACTTTCCAGCGACAGGGCCATGGCGGCCCGCCGGGCGAAATCCTCGAGTCCGGCCGCGAAGGCCGCCGTCCCGTCGGCATCGCCCCCGGCCAGCCCCTCGGCGGTCTCCTCGGGCAACGCCTCGAGTATCAGGCATTTTTCCGTCAGATCGGCCCGGTGGACGGCCGTGTCGCCGTCCTCGTGGAGCGCCTTCGAGGCCGCGGCCTCAAGTCCGCGGATGCGCACGGCCGCGTCGCGGACCACTTCGAAAGCCGCCATGGGCACTTTGCGTTTTTCCATCGTCCCCCCCGTGACCCGGCCGACGGCCCGGATGACGGGCCTTTTCCCTTGTAACAGACAACCGGGAGGAGGCCAAGCCGACGACGGACTACCCCGCCCGCTTCGCCTTGGGCCACAATTGCGAGGCCAGCACGCCGGCGAACATCAAGACGCACCCCATGAGCCCCCGGGCGCCGAGTCGCTCATCCAAAAGGACCGCTCCGCCCAGGGCGGCGAAGACGGATTCGAAACTGAGCAGAATGGCCGCATGGGTGGGGTTGGCGTCGCGCTGGGCCACCACCTGGAGCGTATAGGCCAGGCCGACGGAGAGCAGGCCGCCATAGAGGATCGGCACGGCCGCGCCCCGGATGCCCACCCAGGTCAACTCCTCGAAGGCCAGGCCGGCCGCAAGGCTGAGGACGGCGCAGACGGCGTACTGGATGACGGCCAGGGGCAGGGCCCGGGTCCTCGGCGAAAGCCAGCCGATGACCACCACGTGCCCGGCCCAGAAAACCGCGCCCAGGACCTCCAGACCGTCCCCCGGAGCCAGGGTGAACGCCTCGGTGACGGACAGGAAATAGAGGCCGACGACGGCGGCCACGGCCCCCACCACGTCGCCCAAGGCCGGCCGCTGCCCCAGGAACAGCCCGAAAAGCGGCACGAAAACCACGTACAGTCCGGTGATGAATCCGGCCTTGCCGGCCGTGGTGTACTTGAGCCCCACCTGTTGCAGGGTGGCGCCCGCAAAGAGCACGGAACCGGCGATCAGGCCGCCGAGCCAGGGGAAGCCGTCGCGGCCGCCGGCCAGAAAAGGCGCGGCCGGCGGATAGCGCAGGGAGCGCACGGCAAGCGGCGCCAGGGCGGCCGCCCCCAGGGCGAAACGCACGCCGTTGAAGGAGAGCGGCCCCATGTAATCCATGCCCACCCGCTGGGCCACGAACGCCAGCCCCCAGATCAGGGCCGTCACCAGACACAGGCCATCGGCCCGAAACGACGCATCGCGCATGTTGATCCCCCCGGACGGTTGAGCGCGCTCCGCGCCCCGGAACTGTCCCTCCGGGGTTCCCGCCGGAACACGCGTCCCGGTCCGGTGGCGGGAAAAGGCGAAGGCGGCGGATAGCGCATCGTGAACCGGCGAAGGAGACGCGGCGATCCGGCGCCACGGGTTCCGCCACGCCGGTAGCAACGCGGAAAGGCCAGGGTTTTAGACGAATCAAGACCTTTGCACAATTGGGAAGGACAGGAGCCCCCCCGGCGGCCAACCGCCTTCGCCCATTGAAATCACGTCGCGCCTTTCAACGGTTTCATCCCAAACGAGGCAGGGCGGATAGGCTTCCCGGCAATGGCGCGCAAGCCCCGGGGAACCGAACCTGTCGCCCCGCGATCAGCAAAAAGCGCGGCGGAGGTCTCCCCCGCCGCGCCTCAGTGACGCTTTGCGGCCACGTCCCGACCCCGCGGACGGGAAAACCGGGACCGCCGTGACCGGCGGCTACCGGTGGTTGTTGTTCTGGGCTTCGCCTCCGGAACGGCCGCCTCGCGGGACAATGAGCACCCGCTTGAGCGGTCCCTCGCCCTTGGAGCGGGTGGATATGGCTTCATCCTCCTGCAGGGCCAGATGCACGACCCGGCGGTGGTAGGAGGACAGGGGCTTGGTGGACTGGGGGCGGCCCAGGGTCTTGGCCTTGTCGGCCAGGAAAATGGCCATCTTGCGCAGGTTGTCGTCCTGGCGCTCGCGGTATTCGCCGGTATTGATCTGGACCTTGACGGGGCTGCCATGGCGCCGGATGACGATGCGGTTGACGAGATACTGGATGGAGGCCAGGGTTTGCCCTTCGCGGCCGATGAGCAGGCCGGAATTCTCCTCGTCGAGAATGAGCACGGACACGCGCTCGCTGTGGCCGGAAATCTCGAACGCAGGGATCTGCCCCAGGATGCCGTCCAGCATCTGCTCCATGACCTCCCGGACGAGCGCCTCGAGTTCCGGAGTCAGGGGCCTGGGAGACGTATCCGGCGAGGCGGCCCGGCGGTCCTCGCGGGCGACGCGTCCTTCGCCCGGTTCCGGGGCTTCCATGTCCTCGTCGTCGGGATATCCGGAGCAGACGGGATGGGCCTCCTCGTCCTCGACGGGCCCCTCCCCTCCCCGGTCGTCCGCGAGGGAGACGCGGG
>CAZNUQ010000028.1:34608-38111 GCA_964576235.1 uncultured Desulfovibrio sp. | reverse complement strand
TGACTCCGGCGGCGGAGAACGTTGCCATTTTATTGTAGATATTGGCGGAAGCGCGCATAAGGAACAGGGCCAGCGCGGCGCCGGTGCCTTCGCCGAGGCGCAATCCGAGGTCGAGAAGCGGCTTTTGGCCCATGGCGCCCATGATGGCCGCGTATCCGGGCTCGGCCGAGGCGTGGCTCAGGAAGGCGTAGTCGGCCGCGGCCGGGGCGATGGCCCGGGCGGCGGTGAAGGCGGCGGTGGAGATGAAGCCGTCCACGGCGATGGGGAGCCTGTTGGCGGCGGCGCCGAGGACGAGTCCGGCCAGGCAGGCGATTTCGAGGCCGCCGAGGGCGGCCAGGACGGCCACCGGATCGCCCGAGGCCACGGTGTCGCGGTGCAGCGCCAGGGCCCGGCGCACGACGCCGGCCTTGCGGCGCACGCCCTCGGCGGTAAGTCCGGTGCCGGGGCCGGTGATATCTTCCGGGGCAAGCCCCAGGTAGGCGCAGAAAAGGGCGGTGGACGGCGTGGTGTTGGCGATGCCCATGTCGCCGGTTCCCAGGGCCCGAACCCCCTCGGCGGCGGCTTCGGAGGCCAGGGACGCCCCGAGAAGCAGCGCCTCGACGCAGGTTTCGCGGCTCATGGCCGGTCCGGCGGCCAGGTTGTCCGTACCCCGGGCCACCCGGGTTCCGGCGAAACGGGGATGGGGCGGGAAGGGGTCGCCGAGGCAGCCGGCGTCGACCACCCGGATGTCCACGCCGGCCGTTTCGGCCAGGACGTTGATGCCGGCCCCGCCGGCCAGGAAATTATGAACCATCTGGCGGGTGACATCCTGGGGAAAGAGGCTCACGCCCTCGGCGGCCACGCCATGGTCGCCGGCGCAGACGTAGATGCGGGCCGGATCGGCCGTGGGGGCCTGGCCGCCGCCGATGGCGAACAGGCGCGCGGCCATTTCCTCCAGGCGGCCGAGGCTGCCGCGCGGCTTGGTCAGATTGTCCAGGTGGGCGGAGGCGACAGGAAAGAGCGCGGGGTCCACGGGCCGGATGGCGGCCAGGACCCCGGGCAGGGAAAGGGCCATGAATACTCCTTTTACGGCTGTGTCGGTTCCTCTGGGAAGCGCGGCTGGCCCGTGGAGTCCAGCACGGCCTGCCAGTAGTCGGATTGGATGTCGATGCGTTTGCGTTCCCTGGTGACCAGCGGCAGGGGAACGTGGACGAAGCGGTCGTTGACGGAGCCGATCATGAGCCCCGTCTTGCCGGCCAGACCGGCATGCACGGCCAGCCGGCCGAGGAAGCCGCAATAGACGGCGTCGGCGGTGTTGGCCGGCACGGAGCGCACGATATAGCTCGGGTCGATGATCTTGAGCGTGATGGGGAGGCCGGCCTCCTTGAAATGGCGTTTGATCTCGCGGGCGAGCAGGCCGCAGAAATCCCCGAGCACGGGGTTGCCCGAGGGATCGAAGCGGCCCGTTTCCGGCACGAGGTGCTGCCCGGCGCCCTCGGCGGCGACGATGACGGCATGTCCCCGGGTTCGCAGGCGGTTTTCGAGGAATTCCAGCACGCCGCCCGAGCCGGCCAGGGAAAAGCGCTCCTCGGGAACGAGGGCGATATTGACATCCTTGAGCCCCATGCTGGCCTCGGCGGCGATGAAACCGGACTGCCGGCCCATGAGCTTGACCAGGCCGATGCCGTAGGGCGCGCCCAGGGCCTCGACATGGGCGCAGGCGATGGCCTCGGTGGCCTGTTCGGCGGCGGTCAGGAAGCCGAAGGTGCGGGACACGAAGTGGATGTCGTTGTCCACGGTCTTGGGGATGCACACGACGGCGACGGGCAGCCCCCGGGCGGCGATCTCGGCCTGGATGGCCGAGGCGGCGCGCAGGGTGCCCACCCCGCCGATCATGACGCACACGCCGACGTTGAGGCGTTCCAGGGCGTCGACGATCTCGTCCACGGGCTGGGGACCGCGCGACGAACCGAGGACGGTGCCGCCGAACTCGTGGATCTGGGCCACGTTGTCCGGGGAAAATTCCAGCACGTCGTGGCTACAGGCCGGGATGAAACCGCGCAGGCCGTAGCGGATGCCCAGGGTGGCCGCCACCCCGTAGTGGTGATGGGCCTCCATGACCACGGCCCGGATGACGTCGTTTATGCCCGGGCAGATGCCGCCGCAGGTGACGATGGCCAGCTTGGTCTTTTGGGGGCTGAAAAACAGGCTGGCCCGGGGGCCGGCCTCCTCGAACCAGACGGGTGCGCGGCAATCGGCGTCCGGCCCCGGCCGGGAAATGCCGACCAGGACGCCCGTCTCGTCGGAGACGAACACGCCGCTGCGTTTGGGGCTTTCGCAGGTCGGCCGGCCAAGCGTCGGCACGGTCGTGTCCTCCGGTTTCAGAGGCATCTCGGGGGGGACGTTCTTGTTGTTGCGCATGGCGGCTCCTTGCGGCATCACGGTTGCCGGGCAATGACCCTTTCCTTGGTAGCCTTTTGAAGCTTTTCCGGCAACAGGCCGGACACGGGAGGTTCGCCGTGGGGCGTCTTTTCGTCTTCCTGCCGCCCTTGCGCTCTGTTTCCGGCGGATTGGCGGTGCTGCTCGACACGGCGCGGCTGGCGGCCGAGGCCGGGCGGGAGGTCCGGCTGGTGCTGCGCGAACCCGGGGCCGCGCCGCTGGCCTTGCCGCCGGAGTTGCCGGCCGTCCCCCTGGCGGCGCCGGGCATCGGGCCGCACGACGCCTACCTCGTGCCCGAGGGCTGGCCCAACGCCCTGGCCCCGGGGCTGGCGGCCAAGGCGCGCTGCGTGGTCTACTGCCAGAACTGGGCCTACCTCTGGAACGGCCTGCCCGAGGGCGTCGGCTACGACCGGCTGCCGGTCTCCTTCCTGGCCGTGTCCGACCCGGTGGCGCGCTTCATCGGCCAGGCCCTCGGCGCGGTGCCGCCGGTGCTGCGGCCGGGCATCGACGCCGCCCGGTTCCGTCCGGCCCCGGCCAAACCCGCGCCCCGGCCGGTGCGGGTAGGGTTCATGCCGCGCAAGAACAAGGCCCTGGCCGCCATGATCCGCCGGGGCGTCGAGGCCCGGGCCGCGCGCACGGGGCTTGCCCTGGACTGGCTGGCCATCGACGGGCTTTCGCCCGACGGCGTGGCCGAGGCCCTTCGCGGCTGCCACGTCTTCCTGGCCACCGGCTTTCCGGAAGGCTGTCCGCTGCCGCCGCTCGAGGCCATGGCCTGCGGCTGCGTCGTGGCGGGTTTCGCCGGCTTCGGCGGCTGGGACTACATGCGCCAGATTTCGGGCGGATTCGCGCCGGGGCTGCCGCTTCGGGAGGTTCCCTGGGGCGGCAACGGTTTTTACGCCGCGGACAACGATGTTTTCGGGGCCATCGCCTGCCTGGAGGCCGCCGCCGGGCTGTGGACGGACGGCGGCGCGGCCCTGGCGGCGGCGCTTGAGAACGGACGGCGGACGGTGGCGGCCTACGAGGCCGGGGCCCGGAAGGAGGCCGTGGCCGGAATCCTGCGCATTCTTTTTTGATCCCCATCCCGG
>CAZNUQ010000028.1:17835-34508 GCA_964576235.1 uncultured Desulfovibrio sp. | reverse complement strand
CCGGAAGGAGGCCGTGGCCGGAATCCTGCGCATTCTTTTTTGATCCCCATCCCGGAGGGCCGACGGCCCGGCCGGCAGGAAACATCGCGATACCGCTTTGACCTTGCCCTGATTCGGACTAGAGTGCGCCGACCGGCCGCCCTGGCCGCCCGTCGGCCCGCCGGCGGGCGGTCGCGTCCGGCATCCCCATCCAGGAGGACCTCACCGTGCCCGCTTTCGCCAAACGCATGTCCCAGGTGCGCCGCTCGTTCATCCGGGAAATCCTCAAGGTCACCGCCGATCCGTCCATCATTTCCTTCGCCGGCGGCCTGCCCAAGCCCGATCTTTTCCCCACCGCCCCCATCGCCGAAGCGGCCGCCCAGGTCATGGCCGAAAACGGTGCCGCCGCCCTCCAGTATTCCGTCACCGAGGGCGAGCCGGCCCTGCGCGAATGGATCGCCGCCCGCTACCGGTACAAGAAGGGCATCAACGTCGATCCGGCCAACGTGCTCATCACCAACGGCTCCCAGCAGAGCCTCGACCTGCTCGGCAAGGTCTTCCTCGACCCCGGCGACGTGGTGGCCGTGGAACTGCCCGGCTATATCGGCGCCATCCAGGCCTTCTCGGTCTTCGAGCCGGAATTCGCCGGCGTGCCCCTCGGGGCCGAGGGGCCGGACGAGGAGGCCCTCGGCGACGCGCTGTTCAACCGCAAGGCCAAAATGTTCTACGCCGTGCCGAACTTCCAGAACCCCTCGGGGCTGACCTACTCCCTGGCCGCCCGACGGACCGTGGCCGAGAACCTGCGGGTGTCGGACGCCGTCTTCATCGAGGACGACCCCTACGGCGAACTGCGGTTTTTCGGCGAGGATATGCCGCCGGTGTCGTCGTTTCTTGCCCAGGACGCCTTCATGCTCGGCACGTTCTCCAAGATCGCCGCGCCGGGCCTGCGCCTGGGCTGGGTGGTGGCCACCCCCGAATCCCTGCCGAAACTGGTCACGGCCAAGCAGGCCTCGGACCTGCACTGCTCCACCCTCGTCCAGCGCATCCTGGCCCGCTACCTGCGCCAAAACGACCTCGACGCGCATATCGCCACCATCCGCGCCGCCTACAAGGCCCAGCGCGACCTCATGGTCGAGCGCATCAAGGCGGAATTTCCGCCCGAGGTCGTCTGCACCGAACCCCAGGGCGGCATGTTCCTGTGGGTCACCCTGCCGGAGGGCTGCACGGCCTTCGGACTTTTCGACCTGTGCATCAAGGAAAAGGTGGCCTTCGTGCCGGGAGAACCGTTCTTCGTGGACGGCGGCGGACAACGGAGCATGCGCCTCAACTTCTCCAACGCCGATCCCGAACGCATCATCGAGGGCATCGCCCGCATGGGCCGGGCCATCAAGACCATGCTCGCCACGACGTCCCGGGCCTGAGGCCGCGTCCATGCCCGACGCCAGCACCACAGCAGACGACACCATCGCCGCCGTGGCCACCCCGCCGGGACGCGGCGGGGTCGGCATCGTGCGCCTCAGCGGCCCGGCGAGCCTGGCCATCGCCTCCAGGCTGTTCCAGTCGGCGCGACCGGACTTCACCGGCCCGCTCCCCTACCGGCTCCACCACGGCACCCTGCGCGCCCCGTCGGGCCGCGTCCTGGACGAGGCCATGATCGCCTTCATGCCCGGCCCCGGCAGCTACACCGGGGAGGACACGGTGGAGTTCCACTGCCACGGCTCGCCGACGGTGCTGGGCGCGGTCCTGGCCGCCGCCCTCGCCTGCGGCGCCCGGCCGGCCGGACCGGGGGAATTCACCCGGCGCGCCTTCCTCAACGGCCGCCTGGACCTCTCCCAGGCCGAGGCCGTGGCCGAACTCATCGCCGCGCGCGGCGAGGCCCAGGCCGATCTGGCCCTGGCCCGGCTCTCCGGCGCCGTGGGCCGGGCCGCCCGGGAACTGGGGCAGGCCCTGGAGGAACTGCGGGCCGGCGTGTGTCTGGCCGTGGATTTTCCCGAGGAGGAGGTGGAATGCCTGCCCAAGTCGGCCTTCGCCGCGGGCGTATCCGCCGTCATCGGACGCATCGACGCCCTGCTGGACGCCAACCGCCGGGCCCGGCCCTTCCGCCAGGGCGCGCGGGTGGCCCTGTTCGGCCGGGTCAACGCGGGCAAGTCCAGCCTGTTCAACGCCCTGCTCGGCACGGACCGGGCCCTGGTGGCCGATCTGCCCGGCACCACCCGCGATTATCTGGAGGAGGGCCTCGACCTCGACGGGCTGCCGGTGCGGCTTACGGACACGGCCGGCCTGCGCCGCACCGCGGACGGGGTGGAACAGGCCGGCAAGGAGCGCGGTCTGCGACTGGCCGAGACGGCCGACCTGGGGCTTTTCGTGGTGGACGGCTCGGTGCCCTACGCGCCCGACGCCGAGGCCGAGACGCTGCTCGCGGCGCTTTCACCGGCCCGGGTGCTGGCGGTGGTCACCAAGGCCGACCTGCCGGCGGCCGAGCCCTCCCCCGGGGCGCGACTGGCCGCCATGGGACTGGAAACCGTATCCGTCTGCGCCCGCGACGGGCGGGGCCTCACCGGCCTGCTCGCCGCCGTCCGGGCGCGGCTGACCCGCGACGCCGGCCTCCCGGAACCGGAGACGCCGGCCCCCAGCGAACGCGAGGCGGCGAGCCTCGCGGCGGCCCGCGAGGAGCTTTCGGCCCTGCTCGGCGACATCGCGGCGGACATCCCCTACGACCTGCTCGGCGTGCGCCTGGAGACGGCAAGCGGCCTGCTGGCCGCCGTCACCGGGGAATCCTCGCCCGAGGACGTGCTCAACGCCGTCTTCGACACGTTTTGCATCGGCAAGTGAGACAAGGGCTCCGCCCCCGCAGCGAGCCCGCCTGCAGTCCGCGGGCAACGCCTGGAATGACGCATTATCCAGGGGCCTCCGCCACGGCCGGGGCTAGCGTTCGAGCTTTTCCCGGATCTCCCGGGCCTCGGCCAGATCGGCGTCCAGGGCCAGGGCGCGCTGGGCGTATTCGTAGGCGTCGTCCTTGCGGTGCCATTTGAGATAGAATTTCGCCATGTTGAGGAAGGTCACGGGGTGGCCGCCGAAGTTGCGCACCGCGTCGAGATACAGCGCCTCGGCCGTCTTGAACTCCCCCAGGGCGTCGTAGCTGTCGATGGCCAGGCGCCAGGCCACCTGGTCGCCCGGCGTCTGCTCGATGGCCAGGGCGAACATCTCCGCCGCCTCGGCGTACAGCTCGGCGTCGAAAAACATCCGGCCCACCTCGCGGATCACGTCCGGTTCGCTCCCGTAGTTTTCCACCACCCGCCGCAGGTACACCTTGCCCTTGGGGTAGTTCTTCTCCCGGAGATTGTCCTGGCCGAGCTGGAGCCATTCGGCTTTCTGCCGGGCCTGCGCGTTGGCCTCCCGTTTCCGGGCGCGCTGTTCGAGCTCCTCCATCTTGAGGCGAAAGGCGGTGAGCTTCTTGATGAGCAGGGTTTCGTCGCCGGGGCGGTAACGCAAAAACGGTCCCTTGCGCACGCCGATGCCTTCCAGGAAGGACACGACGCGCGGATGGCGGCTGAATTCCTCGCACATTTCCACGAAAAGCAGGTCGACCTCGGAACGTCCCATGCCCAGGGCCGAACTGGTGCTCTTGAGCACCAGGGCGTCGTTGGCCGCCTCGATGCAGCGGTAGAGATCGTCGCGCCGCAGATAGCCCCGGGCGCGGCTGATGTTCTCCCGTATGGAGCGGGCGTCAGCCAGCATCCGTTGGTTGTCGACCTTGCGTTGCTGCATCGCGCGTGTCCGCCTTTGGCATGGGCAGGATGTTCCGGAAGGCGTGCCCTGAGATGGATCCACTTCTTCCATCCTACACGCCGCCCCCTTTCGACTCAAGTTCGGAAACGCGAAACATGGCCGTTGCGACCAACCAATCCCGGCAAAATGCCGAAAGCCGTTCCCCCCGGAGGCGGAACGGCTTTCGCGCATCGGCAAAACCTCGAACCAGGCTATTTCTGCTGGCCCAGGAACCTGTCGAAATAGGCGATGGTCTTCTTGAGCCCCTCGGTCAGCGGCACCTTGGGTTCCCAGCCGAGCTTGGCCTTGGCCAGGGTGATGTCCGGGCGGCGCTGCTTGGGGTCGTCCTTGGGCAGGGGACGGTACTCGATGACGGACTTGGACCCGGTGTACTCGATGACGAGCTTGGCCAGTTCGAGGATGGTGAACTCGCCCGGGTTGCCGGTGTTGACGGGACCCGTGAAGTCGTCCGGCGTGTCCATCAGCCGCAGGAAGGCCTCCACCAGGTCGTCGACATAGCAGAACGACCGGGTCTGCTGGCCCTGGCCGTAGACGGTCAGGGGTTCGCCGCGCAGGGCCTGGATGATGAAGTTGGACACCACCCGGCCGTCGTTGGGGTGCATGCGCGGGCCGTAGGTGTTGAAGATGCGGGCCACCTTGATGCGCAGGTTGTGCTGGCGGTGGTAGTCGAAAAACAGCGTTTCGGCGCAACGCTTGCCCTCGTCGTAGCAGGAGCGGTAGCCGATGGGGTTGACGTTGCCCCAGTAGGACTCGGGCTGGGGATGCACCGACGGATCGCCGTACACTTCCGAGGTCGAGGCCTGCATGATCTTGGCCCGCAGGCGCTTGGCCAGCCCCAGCATGTTGATGGCGCCGTGCACGCTGGTCTTGGTGGTCTGGACCGGGTCGTGCTGGTAGTGGATGGGCGAGGCCGGGCAGGCCAGATTGTAGATCTCGTCGACTTCCACGTACAGCGGGAAGGTCACGTCGTGCCGCATGAGCTCGAAATGAGGATCGTCGAGCAGATGCATGACGTTTTGCTTGGAACCGGTGAAGTAATTGTCCAGGCACAGGACATCGCAACCCTGTTCCAGGAGACGTTCACACAGGTGCGAACCGAGAAAACCGGCGCCGCCGGTGACGAGAACACGTTTTTTCAAGTGCATGGCTTAGGCCTTGAAGACGGTTTGGGGTGTAGGGATGGGACGTGGAAAGCGTCCCAATAAACCCGTTTGGATCGATTGTAAACTCATCGCCAGACAAGAGAAGCCCATTCGCCGGATTCCCTGGTTTCGGGCTCGGACAGGCCGGCGGTGCGATAGGCGGCGGCCACGTCCGGGGCCTGGGTGGTCAGGATGCCGGAGAGCACCAGCATCCCGCCCGGGGCCACGTGGCGGACCAGCCTTCCGGCCATGGCCATAAGCGGCGCGGCCAGGATGTTGGCGGCCACCACGTCGAACACGGCGTCGTCGGCCAGGGAGCCGAGACCGCCCACGGCCAGGCGCATGGCCCCCTCCACCCCGTTGAGCCGCAGGTTGTCCGCGGCGCACCAGACGGCCTGGGGGTCGATGTCGCAGCCCACGCCCGTCAGTCCGAGCTTGCACAGGCCGATGCCCAGGATGCCCGACCCGGTGCCCAGGTCGAGAAAGCGCATTCCCGGTCCGATCCGGCCGTTCTCCCTGCCCGCGGCGAAGGCCTCCAGGCACAGGGCCGTGGTGGGATGGTGGCCGGTGCCGAAGGCCATCTTGGGTTCGATGAGGATGGGCCGGCGGCCGCCGGTGTCCTTGCCGGCCATCCACGGCGGCAGGATCTCGTAGAGCCCGCCGACCTCGATGGGCGTGAAAAAGGCCATCCAGGCCGCGCCCCAGTCCTCTTCCTCGATGGTGTCCACGGCGATGCGAAGGCCGGGCCAGTCCCGGGCGGCCTCCTCGGCGAAGGCCCGGGCCGGCGGCGCGTCCTCCAGGTGCACCCGGAAACGCACGGTGGCGTCCTCCAGGGGAGTCTCCTCCCAGCCCTGGGCCGTGCGCCCGCACAGCCAGGCCTCGACCCGTTCGGCCAGATCGCCCTGATCCGGCGCGACAATGTCCACGCGAAGCAGTTTTCTCACACGCGCTCCAATGAAAAAAGTGCGGGGGCTCGTCCCCGTGTCTCGCCGCGGGATCATTCCCCGGCCGGTTCGTGGGCTTGGTTGATTGACCGCGCCAAGGCGCCCTCCGCCAGCCGGAGGCCGGCGGTCCGGAATCGTCCCCGCCTTCGGGGCGCAAAGCCGCGGGCGGCGCGGCGTCAGACGTTCAGATCGGTCAGGGAACCGATGCCCGAGGCGTAGGCCCCGAGCACGTCCTTGGAAAAACCGTAGGTCTGGCTCATGTCCTTGGTCATGGACGAGCCCGGGCCGGAATTCATGTAATCCAGCGTCTTGCTCACCACGGCCGCGCCGAAGGTCTGTTTGTCGGTCGGGGCGTACGTCGAGGACGAACCGTAATCGTTGAGGTTGTCGAGCGTCTTCGACACCACCTCGTAGGAGGCCGTCGCGCCCAAGGCGTTGGAAAAGGAAATGCCCATATCGCCCTCCGGATTGGCGGCCGCCGCGTGGCGGCCGGTTCCCGAACCCTTCGCGGCCATCTACCCATGCCGGCGCGTCCGGTCAAGCGGTCCGGCGCGGCGGCGTTTTCCCGGGAGCCCGCCCCCGGGGCGGCCCCGTCCCCTACCGGACAGCGGCCATGGACACCACGCTCCCCGGCAGGCGCACGACCTGTCCCACGCGCAGGCGCACCGGGTCGATCCCGGCGTTCTCGCCAAGGATGCGCTCCACGCTCACCCCGTAGCGACGGGAAAGATCCCACAGGGTGTCCCCGCCGGAGACGGTGTGCAGGCGCGCCGCGCCCTCGATGACGGCCGGAGCCGGGGCTTCGGCCGGATTCGCCGTTGGGGTGGAGGCCGTCTCCGACGCCTTCCCGGCGGCGGTCCCGGAAGCGGCCACCGCGGCGAGCGACGACGGCACGCGCAGGGCCTGCCCTTCGCGCAGCCGCAGGGGGTCGACGCCGGGGTTGGCCGCGAGCAGGGCCTCGACGCTGACATCGAAACGCCGGGCGATGCCCCACAGGGTGTCTCCGGCCGCGACCGGGAACACCAGGGACTCGGCCGAGGCCACGGGCTGGCCGGCCGGAATGGTCACGAGCTGGCCGACCTGGAGCCGCGACGGATCGACCTCGCCGTTGACGGTCAGAAGCGTCTCCAGGCTGACGCCGAAGCGGCGGGAGAGCGCCCAGAGGGTGTCGCCCTTGGCCACGGGGTACAGGCCCGCCTCGCTGACGGCGCGCAGGGTCTGGGCTTCCCCAGGGGCCAGGGCCTGGACGGCCTCGGTCCGGACGCCGCCGGGGAGGGCCAGCACCTGTCCGGGCTGGAGCCGTTGCGGATCGACGCCGGCGTTGGCCCGTTGGAGCTCGGCCACGTCGATGCCGAGCCGGTGGGCGATGGCCCAGAAGTTGTCGCCGTCGGCCACGGTGTAGCCGTCCGCACCGGGCGCGGCGGCGTGGATCGGCCCCTGGCCCGGGACGGGGATGGCCAGGGTCTGGCCGACGCGCAGCCGGGTCGGATCGACGCCGGGATTGGCCTTGGTCAGGGCGGCCACGCTCACGTCGTAGCGCCGGGCCACGGACCAGAAATTGTCGCCCTCGGCCACGGCGTGCTGCCGCCCGGCCGACGCCTGGACGGAGGCCGCGCCGGCTTGCGGCCGTGCCGCCTGGGTGGAGCCGGAGGGAAGGGCCAGACGCTGGCCGACGGACATCCGGCGGGGGTCCACGCCGGGGTTGGCGGCCGTCAGCGCGTCTGGCGAAACGCCCAGACGCCGGGCCACGGACCACAGGGTGTCACCGCCGGCCACGGCGTAGGCCCCGGCGGCGGAAACGGCAGCGGCGGGGGCCGGCGCGGCCGGCTTGACCTCGGCCACGGACGCCGCAACAGCGGGCTTGGATTCGGCGGCGGCCGGCAGGGCGCGGGCCGGAGAGGCGGCAACGGCCGGTCTCGGAGCCGGGGACGCCGGCCTGGCCTCGGCCACGGCCGGGGACGCCGGCGCGGCGGGGCTGGTCTCGGCCAGACGGATCGCGGACTGTCCGGCGGCCACGGGCGTGAGGTCGCGGCCGCGGATGGAGGCCAGAAGTTCGGTCTTGGGCAGCCCCGAGGGGCCGGCCACGGCTTCCAGGCAGCGGGCGGCCAGCAGGCGGGAGCCCGCGGCGGAGATGTGCACGCCGTCGGCGGCGCGCAGCTTGACCACCGCGCCCTCGGCGTTCCGGGCCACCGGCGCGAAGGCCCCGGAGGCGTCGGCCAGCACGTCCTTCACGTCGATGAAGGAACAGTCCGGAAGGCTTTTGGCCGTGCGGGCCAGCACGCCGTTGACATGGACCATCCGGGAGTTGAAGGCCGGATCGCCCATGACCGGGACGCCGATGAAATAGACGGCGGCCCCCGGGTTCTCGGACCGGGCGATGCCGTGCAGCCGGGTCAGCCGGGCCGCGTAGAGGGCGTCCCACTCCTTGGAGCCGAAGGCGGCGGAGCGCCCCCCGGGCGCGGGCAG
Source organism: uncultured Desulfovibrio sp. (assembly GCA_964576235.1). Taxonomy (GTDB): domain Bacteria; phylum Desulfobacterota; class Desulfovibrionia; order Desulfovibrionales; family Desulfovibrionaceae; genus Solidesulfovibrio. The sequence continues at coordinate 26,188 of CAZNUQ010000028.1, read as the reverse complement.
GGGCTTGTCGTCGTTGGCGCCGAGCATGATCAGGACCGCGTCGGGCCGATGGGTCCGCACCTGGCCGGCGAGCTGCGCGTCCCAGTCGAAAAAGGCGGGGTTGGCCAGCCCGCTCGACACCTTGCCCAGATGGGCGAAGGCGAGGCCGGGACGGCCGGCGAAGACGCCGTCGAGTTCCTTGCCAAGGCCGATGGAGAGGGAATCGCCCACGAGCAGCACGCGCCGGACGGCGGCGTCCGATTTCGCCGCGCCGGCCGCCGGCAGGCCCGGAGGCAGAACGAGGGACGCCATCAGGACGGCCAGGAGGAGGGCCTGACTCGGGTTTCGCATACAAAACACCTCATCGCCGGAGCGGTCCGCCGTCCGCGACCCCCATCGCGTGCGGCGCGCCGTGGCGGCGGCATGAAAATGTAAGAAACGCGACCCGGGATGGTTTGAAAAACTCATACAGCCGGCGTCCCTGACGCCGCGCCCCGACAAGTGCCCAAGCCTCCTGATTCGTCATTCTTCCCCAACGATTCGAGGCACTTGCGATACGGCACGGCCGCAATGGCTGCTTCCCCATCCTGGCTTCGCACACTACCAGAACGGAAAGCCGCTTACAAGAAAAATACCAAAATCGTGGAATACGCGGGAAAGACAGGAAAAACTAGAACTGGAAATAAATAAACGGCAGCACCCCGTCCGGCCCGAGCTTCAGGATGCAGGACGCCGCCACGCCAAGGGCCGCGCCCTGGAGGGGAAAAGGCAGCCATTCGAAGCCTTTGCGGAAGAAGTCCCGACCAGAGAGGTGCATGACCTGGGCGGCGAGCACGATCACCACCAGCACCAGACAGACAGGCCGGAATCCGGCGCCGGAAACGTCCAGTTCAGCCACGCGCTTGAGGATGTCCACGGCCTTGGACGCGTCCTCGGCGCCGAAGAACACCCAGGCCACGTTGACGTAGGCAAAGGTTGCCGTCCAGCACAGGGCCTTCCAGGCCCAGCCCAGAACCCCGCCCCCGCCCTCGGGCAGCCCGGCGGCGGCCCGGGCCGCCGCCCGCGCCGTCCGGTACTCCGTGACGATATGGTTGCCCACCAGCCCCAGGCCGTGGATGAAGCCCCAGACGAGAAAGTTGTAGGCCGCCCCGTGCCACAGGCCGCCGAGGGCCATGGTCGCCACCAGGTTGGCGAACTTGCGCCAACGCCCTTTGCGGTTGCCGCCAAGCGAGATATAGAGGTAGTCGCGCAGCCAGACCGAGAAGGTGATGTGCCAGCGGCGCCAGAAATCCCGAAGACTCAGGCTCGAATACGGCGCGTTGAAGTTGTCCGGGATGTCGAACCCCATAAGCAGGGCCACGCCCTGGGCCAGGTCGGAATAGCCCGAGAAGTCGCAATAGATCTGGGCGGCGTAGGACAGGATGCCGACGAGCACGGCCACCGAGGAGAACCCCTCGGGCGCGCCGAAGGTGGTGCGCACGATGTGTTCCGACAGGTAGCTCGAAATGATGATCTTTTTGATCAGGCCCCGGGTCAGCAGATAGAAGGCCCGGGTGAAGTCCACGGCCTGCCCCGGCTCCTTCTTGAGCTGGGGCAGGAAATTGCCGGCCCGCAGGATCGGTCCGGACAGGATGGTCGGAAAAAAGGAAATGAAACAGAACACCTCGACCAGCGAACGCTCGACCTTGGCCGGATCCCGGTAGACATCGATGGCGTAGGACATACCCTGGAAGGTGAAAAAGGATATGCCGATGGGCATGATGACATCGAGCAGCGGCACGGGGCTCTTGATCGAGAGCGTGCGGAAAAGCCAGTCGGCCGAAATGTAGAGCATCTCGTAATACTTGAAGAAGACGAGCATGCCCAGGGAAAAGGCCACGTAAAGGATCAGGCAGAAACGCCGGAACCGGGCGTCGGAGGTTTCGGCGAAGACCACGGAGAAAAACCAGGTCAGAAAGCTGAAGACCAGCAGGATGAGCAGGAACTTGGCGTTGAACGAGGCGTAGAAGACGTAGGAGGCCAGAAGCAGGAACAGCCGGTAGGCCCCGGCCCGGGAGCGCAGCATCCAGTTGAGCGGCAAGATGACGGCGAAAAACAGGGCGAATTCGAAGCTGGTGATGTTCATCGCGATGCTTTTGCGACCTCCGGGAATTGGGCGCAACCTAGCTGCGCCGCCGCCAAAAGGCAACCGGCGCGTCGTGCCGTTTCCTTCCGCCGTCAGAACGCCGACGCCGGTTTCCCGGACGAACCCTCTTTATTTTAGCTTGTTAGACCTGGAAAATTTCGGCCCGGCCCTTGCATCGCCCCGTCCAAGCCCCGGCGGACGCCCCGCCGGGACAAACCGAGGCCACCGCCATGCCCAAGACCGTCCCCGCCGCAGGAACCGGCCGCCGCGCCAAAGCCGCCCTGGCCGCCGTGGCGATTCTCCTGGCCGCCGCGCCCGCCCCGCTCCGGGCAGACCACGGGGAGCTCCGCGAACTTCTCGCCGGACTGGCCGTCCAGGACGCCCCCGCACCCGACAGCCACGCCATGCGCGCCGCCGTCACCCCCCACGAGGTACGGCTGCGCGTGGACCGGACCGCCGCGCATCCCTTGAGCGGCCCGGTGGACGTACGCCGGACGGACCGTCTGGGCGCCCCCGGCCAGCGGCTGCGCCTCGTCTCGCTGGCGACGCCCGGACCGGCCCCCGTTCCAGCGCCAGCCGTCAAGAATCCGTCGCCGCCCGCCGCTTCCGTCGCCGTCCCGGCCCCCCGGCAGACCGCCACCACGGCCAGGGAAGACCGAGCCGCCGCCGCCCCCGGCCGCTCCATCCTCGTGGCCGGCGACTCGCTGTCCCTGTTTCTGGCCGAGGCCCTGCGCCCCATGCTGGGCGGCCGTCCCGGCACGGCCTTCGCCTCGCGCGGCAAGGTCTCGAGCGGCCTGGCCCGGCCCGACTTCTTCGACTGGGAACGCGAGATGGCCGCCCTGGCCGCCGCCAACCGCCCCGACACCGTGGTCGTCATGATCGCCACCAACGACAACCAGACCCTCACCCGTCCGGACGGAACGAAGGTGGCCTTCGGCCGGCCCGGCTGGGAGGCCGAATACGCCCGCCGGGTGCGCCGGCTGGTCGAACTGGCCCGCCGGGGCAACCCGGACGCCCGCATCTTCTGGATCGGCGCGCCGGTCATGGCCGACGCCCGGCTCAACGCCGACGTCGCCGCCATAAACGGCGTCATCGCCAGACAGATGGCCGCCCTGCCCGGATGCCGCTTCGTGGATGTCTCCCGCACCCTGGCCGACGCCGCCGGCCGCTATGCCCCGGCCCTGCCCGCCCCCGGCGGGTCGCGCGCCACCCGCACCAAAGACGGCGTCCACCTCACATCCTACGGCGCGAAACTCCTCGCCCACGCGGCCCTTGCCTCCATGAGCCCGACCATGGCGGAACTGCGCCGGCCCTAGCCGCCGGCCCTTTACCCGCTCCCGGGGCCATGGTAGACGCGGGCCATGGAAACGATCCTGCTCAAAATCCTCGAAGTCCAAAACGAGATTTTGGCCGAGTTGCGCCTGCTGCGCCAGGCCGTCACCAGCGGACAGTCCGTCGAGGCCGCCCCGTCCGCCTGCGCACCCGCACCCGCCGACGCGCCCCTCCCGGAAACCTCTCCGGAACCGGCCCGCGCGCCGGCCGCGCACCCGGCCTCCGGCGGCATGCTCACCCTCGACGACCTCGCCGACCTCGGCGGCCAGTTCCTGGAAGGAAGCCAGCTCTCCCGCGCCCGCGTCAAACCCGTGGACGCCTCGGACCTCAGCAACTCCATCCTCGACGAGATCAAGGCCAAGAACCGGGCCAAACGCGGCGCCTTCGCCGAATTCGACAAGTTCGGCCGCGACCGCTAGGCCGCGCCCCGGCGCCTAAACGGGTTACTTGCGCGAGAAGGCCCAGGCCAGTCGGCGCAGCACGGCCGGATCCGGGCGGTGCGGATTGTCGCCTGGTTCGGGAATGGGCAGGGCGAAGCGGTCGGCGAAGGGGGTGGCCGCGAGCAGGTCGTTTATGGCGTGGGCCAGCAGCACGGGCAGGGCGAGCACGTCGGCGGCGTTGTAGGCCAGCAGGGTTTCGAGCAGGGCCGGGTCGCCGCTGCGGACGTATTCGCGCCACAGCACGACGGCGAAGTAGCCGTCGGCGCCGGTGAGATCGCCGCGATCGACGCCGTAGCGCGCCTCGCATTTCTTGAGGCCGCCCTTGATGCCGATGCCGCACAGGACGCTGCGCAGGTCGATGTGGGCCTTGGGCAGCACGGCGCGCAGGTGGGATTTGAGGACCGGGGCGTCGAAACAACGGCCGTTGAAGGTGACGAGCACCTTGCTCTCCAGGATGTCGTCGGCGAAATCGGGCAGGTTTTTCCCGTTGGCATAGGTGCGCACGGTTTCGCGGCCGTCGTAGAAGGCCACTGCGGTGACCTCGTTTTGGGGCGTGCCGTCGGTTTCGATATCCACGCAGGCGAGATGCTCCCGGAAATCGAAAAAAAGGCGCCAGGCTTCGGCCGGCGGCAGGCGTTCGCCGAACCAGTCGGCGTCGCCGGCGGCCAGGCGTTCCCTGGAGGCAAGCAGTTCCTCGCGCCACATGGGAACCTTGGCCGAGGCCAGCGGCAGGGTCCCGGCCTCGAGGAAATCGTCCCAGGTGTTGATGCCGGCGGCCCACAGGCGCCGTTCCGTGGTCGGGCCGAGGCCGGGCAGATGCAGGAAGGTATGGTGCAGCACGGCCCGTGCCTTACCCCTTTTGGCGCCGGGACTCAACCGGCGGCCTTCCGGGATGCTGGCGTGCGGCATCAAACATGCATGTGCCGGGACAGCCTGGCCTTTCTTGCCGCCGGGCGACCACAGCCAATCCAAGGAAGGATCGTTCATGCCGCGACAACACGACGCCGCCGCCTCGCTGCCGAAGCGCTCCTCCGCGGCCAGGATCGGCGGGGAGCCCGTCATTCGCCGGGAACTCTACCGCCCCGGGCCGCTGCGGGACGACATCGAGCGGCTGGCCAGCCCCGCCGCGCCCATGGCCGACGGCGACATACTGAGTTTATTACTCAAGTATTTCCACGCCTCCCTGTTCCCCGGCTCCGAGGGCCACGCCCTGCCGCTGTCCGAACTGAGTTCCCTGCTCGGGCATTTTTACGATCTGCGCCCGGCCGACGACGGAACCGCACCGGAAACCGGGGACGCCCTGGCGTTGCGCATGCTGGCCGACCTGCCCCGGACGGCCCATGCCTTCCGATCCGTGGCCAACCGGCCGTTGCCGCCCTTCGCGGTCCAGGACCCGTTTCTGGGGATCGACTGCGGCACGGGCAGCGGCATCATTCTGACGGCGGCCTGGCTGCAGGCCAAACGCAACGGCGTGTCCGGGACGCGGCTGTTCGGCCTGGAAACGGACGCCGCCGTGGCCGACAGGACGGGGCGGCTGCTGGCCGGACTGGGCATCGGGGAGGTTCGGGTGGCCGACGCCCGCGATCCGGCGAGTTACGCAGCCCTCCCCGAAGGGCCCGTGGCCTTCGTCGGCAACGAGAACATCCCCGCCGTCCCGGCCCGTCTGGCCACGGAACCGTTTTGCGCCATCCACGCGGCGCTGTTCACGGCCATGGCCGGCCGCCTCAAAAAGACGGTCTTTTTCCCGGAATCCCTGGTGGTGCGGGACCGGGAGGCGGAGCTCGACGTGGTGCTCTCCGGCAACAACCGCTTCCAGATGCCCCGGCATTACCGCCAGTTGCGCGCGCGGCCCCGGGCCATCGTCATCGAGGGACGGCTCACGCGGCTGCGCCAGGTCGGCAAGGGGTTCCGCGAGGCCATCCCCGAGGCCTGGCTCGGCGTCATGCCGGACCGCTGGTAGCCGGAAACCCGGCCGGGGCGCCGCGTCCCGGCGCCCCCCGATGCCCCGCGCCGGCTACCGGGCCGGCAGGGCCCTGGCCGTTCCCTCGTTTTGCATCTCGAGCACCAGATCCCGCAGGTTCCTGGACTGACCGGCCAACTCCTCCACGGCCCTGGCGGATTCGCCCATGGCCTGGACGGTTTCCACCGATATCCGGTTGATGCGGTCCACGGTGCGGCCGATCTCCTCGCTGGCGGCGGACTGTTCCTCGGCGGCCGCGGCGATGGACCGCACCTGGTCGGCGGCCGTCTCGACCAGTCCGACGATGGCCGCGAGGGCCTCGCCGGAATTCCGGGCCAGGGCGGTGGCGGCCTCGACACTTTCCACGGCCCGGTCGAAACTGACCACGTTTCGCTGGGTGCCGTCCTGGATGCCGCGAATGGCCTCGCCGACCTCCTTGGTGGCGGCCATGGTCTTCTCGGCGAGCTTTCGGACCTCGTCGGCGACCACGGCGAAGCCGCGTCCGGCCTCGCCGGCCCGGGCCGCCTCGATGGCGGCGTTTAAGGCCAAAAGGTTCGTCTGGTCGGCGATGTCGGAGATCACGTTCATGATGTGCCCGATGCCCTCGGCCCTGCGGCCGAGCTGCCCCATGTCCTCCTTGAGGGCGCGGGCCTGGTCGGCGATGCCGGCGATGCCGCGCACCACGTCGTCCACCACTTCCGCGCCCCGCATGGCCTTGGCCTTGGCCTCCTCGGTGGTTTCGGCGGCCTGGGAGGCGTTTTTGGCCACGTCGAGCACCGTGGCGTTGAGCTGTTCCATGGAGTTGGCGGCGTCGGCCACCTGCCGCGACTGGTCCTCGGCCCCGCGCCCGGCCTGTTCGATCTGGGCGGCCAATTGGTCTGAGGCGGCGGTGACCACCCCGACCACGCCCTCGATGCGGCCGGCGGCGTGGATCATGCCCTCGACCTTGGCGTTTTCGGCCATCCGGCAGGCCTCGTCGGCCTTTTCCCGCTCGGCCCTGGCCTGACCGGCCTCGTTCTCGGCCCGCTCCCTGGCGCTGGCCACCTCGGCCAGACGCTGCCGGATTTCGCCGGCCATGGCCGACAGGGCCTGGGCCAGGGTGCCGGTTTCATCCCTGTTGACCACCTCGAGCGTGGCCCCGGTCTCGCCCTTGGACACGGCATGGGCGAAGGCCACGCAGCGGGCCAGGGGCCGGGCCAGCATCCGGGACAGCCACCAGCCCAGGGCCGCGAACAGGACCATGCTCGCCAGTCCGGCCAGGCCGATCTTCCTGATGATGGTGTCCCGGGCCTGCAGGATGTCGGAGATGTCGTGGCCGACGAAGAGCATGCCCACGATCGCCCCGCCATTTTTGAGAGGCTGGTAGGCCGTGCGGAATTCCCGGCCGAAGATGCGGTTCTCGCCCAGATAGGTTTCGCCCCGGCGCAACACCGCGTCGACGATGGCCGGACTCTCCAGGCGCGTGCCGATGGCCCGCTTGCCGTCGGTGACCAGCGAGGTGGACACCCGCGTGTCCCCGAAAAAGATGGTGGCCTCGGCCCCGAGATCCTTTTTCACATCGTCGACGAGGGTGAAATTGCTGCTGAGGTCCTGGCCCACGACGACCACGCCGACCACGGCGTTGTCCTTTTTGACCGGCGCGTAGGCCCGGATGGAAAAGCGCACGACGTTGCCGGCCTCGAACAGGCAGGAGGCCTCGCCGGCGAGGGCGCGCCGCACCCCTTCCTGGTTGCCGATGCTGTCGCCGGCCTTGTCCGCGTGGGCCCGGGCCACGACGTTGGCCGCGGCATCGGCGAAAACCACGAAGTCGGTCCTGCCGCCGACCATGGCCGCCTGGCCGAGATCGCGCAACCGGGCCGCGTCGCCGGCCAGGATGCCCTCGATCACGTTCGGGCGCAGGGCCTGGGCCCGGGCCATGTCCAGGTATCCTTCCTTGTAGGCTTCGAGCTTCCGGGCGAAAATATTGGAATACGCCCGGACGGACTCGGCGGTGACGGCCTCGTAGCCGTCCCTGACCAAGGAATACGAAACGCACTGCACGATGATCACCGTGGCCACCACCGAGGCGATGACCAGCGCCATGATCTTGGCCGCTATGGAAACCCGCATGAGACCTCCCTTCTTTTGCCCAGCGGCCCGGCCGTCTCGGCGACACCGCCCGAGACCCGCGACCTTCCGGACCTGCCTCGCGGCAGGGGTGGCTTAATTCGGCAAAGAACATGTAACAACGCCCATATATGGTGACAAGAATATTTTATAATGGGTAATTATTACTCATTCTGGGTCATATTTTCCCACAAGAAACGTCATGCAAAACACACTATCAAATGAAACATTCGATGCAAGACGACCGAAATATCCCTGGAAAAGCCAAGGAACATGCATGAAAGCGACAAGAAACCCGGCACATCTTCAAAATGCCTTCATGATATTGCGGATGCTTCGCCTCCAGTCATCCACCCGCCGCGCACGGACCGTTCGCCGTGTTCCCGCCTCTGCCGCCTCCGCGCCACGCCT
>CAZNUQ010000028.1:0-17735 GCA_964576235.1 uncultured Desulfovibrio sp. | reverse complement strand
GCCGCGCACGGACCGTTCGCCGTGTTCCCGCCTCTGCCGCCTCCGCGCCACGCCTTCTGCGGCCTGGTTTCCCCCGGAGAGCGCAATGCGTGCTTTTCACAAACCCCGCGCGACAGAGGGCGCATCGCGGCCCGGGGAAGCGGCGGAACCGCCAGCTGCCGCCACCCTTGACGCGGCGGGGAATCCCCCGTAGCCCGGCCCGATGCGCATATCCAACATATCCGACAACGCCTGCCAAAGCTCCCGCCTGCGAAACGGGGTGCGCGTGGTCACGGAACGGATGCCCCAGGCCAAGACCGCGAGCCTCGGCATCTGGATCAAGGCCGGCTCCCGCCACGAGGGGCCGGGGCAGGAAGGCATGGCCCATCTCTGGGAACACATGGCCTTCAAGGGCACCGCCCGCCGGGACGCCCTGGCCATCGCCAAGGAGCTGGACACCCTGGGGGGACTGGCCAACGCCTTCACCTCCCGGGAGGCCACCTGCTTCCATGTCCGGGTCATGGACGCCCACCTCGCCCGGGCCTTCGACATCCTCGCCGACATCGTCCTCGCCCCCCGCCTCGACCCCGGGGAGCTCGCCCGCGAACAGGATGTCATCCTCCAGGAGATATCCATGGTCGAGGAGACCCCCGAGGACAAGATCCACGAAGAATTCTGGGGGGCGGCCTGGGCCAACCCGGCCCTGGCCCATCCCATCACCGGGACGCCGGAAACCGTCGCCGCGGCCACGCCCGAAACGCTGCTCGACTGGCGCCGCGGCAACTACCGTCCGGACGCCATGACCATCGTGGCCGCCGGCGCCGTGGACCACGAGGCGCTCACCGCCCTGGCCGAGGCGTCCTTCGGCCTTCTCGCCCCGAAGCCGGCGCCGGCCCTGGCCCCGGCCGGTCCCTACACGCCGCCCCGGCTGGCCATCCGCCAGGAATGCGAGCAGAACCACGTGATCCTGGCCTTCCCCTCGGTCGGCAACACGCATCCCGGGCGCTTCGCCCATACCATCCTGGGCACGCTCCTCGGCGGCAACATGTCCTCCCGGCTCTTCCAGGAGGTGCGCGAGAAGCGCGGGCTGGCCTATTCCATATATGCCGGCGTCAACGGTCTGGCCGATGCCGGGCTCCTGGAGATCCAGGCCGCCGTGGACCCCGGGCGCACCGGGGAACTCCTCGACGTGGTGCGCGCCGAACTGGCCGCCGTGGCCGACGGCGCGGTCACGGACGAGGAACTCGGCCACACCCGCGAGCACCTCAAGGGCCTGCTCTACCTCGGCGCGGAATCCACCGAGAACCGCATGATGCGCCTGGCCCGCAACATGCTGCTTTTTAACCGCCAGATTCCCCTCGAGGAAACCGCCGCCGCCCTGGACAAGGTCACCACGGCCGATCTGGCCGCGACCGCCCGGGACATTTTCACGCCCGGGAGCACCGGCCTTTGCATCCTCGGTCCCGCGGCCGTGATCCCCTAAGTCCAGATACCTGGTTTTATTTGTCGGGGGGAGTTACGGAAAAGTTACAAATCGGGAAAGGAGGCCCGGCACCATGCGCGAAAAGACCGCGACCTACGCCATCGGCAACGGCACCCTGCGCCTGATCGAGGGCGACATCACCAAGGACGACGCCGACGCCATCGTCAACGCCGCCAATTCCGCCCTCGCCGGCGGCGGCGGCGTGGACGGCGCCATCCACCGCGCCGCCGGTCCCGGGCTTCCCGCCGCCTGCCGGGCGATCATCGCCGAAATCGGCCGTCTGCCGGCCGGAGGGGCCGTCATCACCCCCGGCTTCGATCTCCCGGCCCGGTTCGTCATCCACACCGTCGGCCCCATCTGGCGCGGGGGACGGGAAGGCGAGCCCGAAAAGCTCCGCTCCGCCTATACCGAGTCCCTCAAGCGCGCCGCCGAGAACGGTCTGGCCACCGTCTCCTTCCCGGCCATTTCCTGCGGCGTCTACGGCTATCCCGTGGAACTGGCCGCGCCCCTGGCCTTGCAAGCCCTGGCCCAAGGCCTTACAACCGGCCCCATCCGGGAAATCCGCTTCTATCTGTATGGCAGGCACGCCTTCGACACCTGGCGCGCCGTGGCGGACGGCCTGTTTTCATAAGGATCGCCGTAAGGAAGGCTGGCCGGGGGGAAGACAGCAGACCTCCCGGCCGGCCCGCGTATTGTATCGAGGAACGGGGGGCCGCCCCCCGAGGGAGCGAGGATATCGCCATGGATCTGCATGGAACGACCATTCTGGCGGTGCGCACCGACGCCGGCGTGGCCATGGCCGGCGACGGCCAGGTGACGCTCGGCCAGGCCGTCGCCATGAAGCACGGCGCCCGCAAGGTGCGCCGCATCTACAAGGACCGGGTCATCATCGGCTTTGCCGGGGCCACGGCCGACGCCTTCACCCTCTTCGAGCGGTTCGAGGCCAAGCTGGAGGAATTCGGCGGCAACCTGGTGCGCGCAAGCGTCGAACTGGCCAAGGACTGGCGCAAGGACAAATACCTGCGGCGCCTCGAGGCCATGCTGCTCGTGGCGGACGCCGCGAACATCCTGGTGCTGTCCGGCAACGGCGACGTGATCGAGCCGGACGACGGCGTGGCGGCCATCGGTTCCGGCGGCCCCTACGCCCTGGCCGCCGCCCGGGCCCTTCTGCGCAACACCGCGCTCTCCGGCCGGGATATCGTGGAAAAGGCCATGGCCATCGCCGCCGAAATCTGCGTCTTCACCAACGACCGCATCGTGGTGGAGACGGCCGACCGGGGCTGATCCGGCCGGGGACGTTCATCACCGCCCGCCTTCCCCGGGCGGGCGTCGCGAGGAGAAGGCATGCACGCCAGTCTGACGCCGCGTGAAATCGTTTCGGAGCTCGACAAGTACATCATCGGCCAGAAGGAGGCCAAGCGCATGGTGGCCATCGCCATGCGCAACCGCTGGCGCCGCCAGCAGATCGAACCGGGGCTCCGCGACGAGATCGCGCCGAAAAACATCATCATGATCGGCCCCACCGGGGTCGGCAAGACCGAAATCGCCCGGCGCCTGGCCAAGCTCGCCGGCTCGCCCTTCTTCAAGGTCGAGGCCACGAAGTTCACCGAGGTCGGCTACGTCGGCCGCGATGTCGAGTCCATGGTGCGCGACCTCATGGAGATCGGGGTCAACCTGGTGCGCAAGGAGGAGCTCGACCGGGTCGCGGCCAGGGCCGAGAAGGCCGCCGAGGAACGCCTGCTCGACCTGCTTTTGCCCGAATCCCAGCGGGCGCCGGCCGGGGCCATCGAGATGCCGGCGTCCCTCGACGCGCCGGCCCCCACGACCGCCGAAACCGGCCTGAGCACCCGGGAGAAGCTGCGCAAGCTCTGGCGCGAGGGCCGGCTCGACGACCGCTCGGTGCCGGTCGAGGTGAGCGTCCCCTCGCCCCAGGTGGAGATCATGTCCATGCCGGGCATGGAGGACATGGGCATGCAGTTCAAGGACATGTTCTCCAAGGTCTTCCCGCAGCGCAAGAAAACCCGCACCATGCGGGTGCGCGACGCCTACGAGGTGCTGCTCCAGGAGGAGTCCGACCGGCTCGTGGACATGGACAAGGTGTCCGAGACGGCCAAGGAACGGGTGGAACAGACCGGCATCATCTTCATCGACGAGATCGACAAGATCTGCGGCAAGCAGGGCGGCGGCCAGGGGCCGGACGTTTCCCGCGAAGGCGTGCAGCGCGACCTGCTCCCGGTGGTCGAGGGGTGCGTGGTCAACACCAAGTACGGCATGGTCAGGACCGACCACATCCTTTTTATCGCGGCCGGGGCCTTCCACTTCTCCAAGCCTTCGGACCTCGTGCCGGAACTCCAGGGCCGTTTTCCCCTGCGGGTGGAGTTGCGGGCGCTGACGGCCGAGGATTTCTACCGCATCCTGACCGAGCCCCGAAACGCCCTGACCGCCCAGTACAAGGCGCTGCTCGCCACCGAGGGCGTGACCCTCTCCTTCACCGACGAGGCGCTGCGCGAGGTGGCGGATTTCGCCCGCCGCATCAACGAGGAGACGGAGAACATCGGAGCCAGACGGCTTTATACCATCATGGAAAAGATCCTGTCCGACCTGTCGTTCTCGGCCTCGGACCAATCCGGCCAGGCAATCACCGTGGATCCGGCCTACGTGCGCGAAAAGCTTTCCGACGTGGCCGAGGACCGGGACCTCTCCCGCTACATCCTTTAACCGTCGGAGGGCGCGCATGGACCGGGAACACGCCAAGGCCAGGCTTCTCCTCGAGGCCCTGCCCTACATCCGGAAATTCTACGGCAAGACCGTGGTCATCAAGTACGGCGGCCACGCCATGGTGGACGAGGAACTGCAGAAAAGCTTCGCCCTCAACATCATCCTGCTCAAGTACATCGGCATCAACCCGGTGATCGTCCACGGCGGCGGACCGCAGATCGGCCAGATGCTCAAGCAGCTCAACATCGTCAGCGAATTCCGCCAGGGCCTTCGCGTCACCGACGACGCCACCATGGACGTGGTGGAAATGGTCCTCGTCGGCAAGGTCAACAAGAACATCGTCAACCTGATCAACCTCAACGGCGGCATGGCCGTCGGGCTTTCCGGCAAGGACGGCCGGCTCATCACCGCCCGCAAGCTGGAAATGGTGCTGGAGCGCCAGGACGCGCCCCCCGAGATCATCGACCTCGGCAAGGTGGGCGAGGTGACCGGCATCAACACCGCGCTTATCACCACCCTGCTCGGCCAGGGCTTCATCCCGGTCATCGCCCCGGTCGGCGTGGACGAACAGGGCGACACCTACAACATCAACGCCGACACCGTGGCCGGGGCCGTGGCCGCCGCCCTCGGCGCCAAGCGGCTGGTGCTTCTGACCGACGTGTCCGGCGTGCTGGACAAGGAACGGACGTTGATCTCCTCCCTCGACGTGCGGGAGGCCTCCCAGGCCATGGCGGACGGCGTGCTGACCGGCGGCATGATCCCCAAGGTCACCTGCTGCATGGAGGCCGTGGAGGCGGGCGTGGAGAAGGCCCACATCCTGGACGGCCGGGTGGAGAATTGCATCATTCTGGAATTCTTCACAACTTCCGGCATCGGCACGGAGATCGTCAGCAAGCGCGACGCCGCGCCGCAACAATGCCCTCCGGCCCACCGTCCGGAGGAAACAAGGCCGTGAAAAAGCGCGCGCTCGTCACCGGCGCCAACAGGGGGATCGGCCTGGAAACGGCCGAGATGCTGCTGGAACGGGGTTACGAGGTGGTGGCCGTGGCCCGGGGCTTCGACGCCCTCGGCCCGGCCCGGCGCCAACGGCTGACGACCGTGCCCTTCGACCTGACGGACATCGGGGCCATCCCGGCCCTGGCGGACCGCGTCGGGCCGGTGGACGTGCTCGTCAACAACGCCGGCATGATGCTCTCCCTGCCCTTCGACGCCTATCCCGAGGACCAGGCGCGGCGGGTCGTGCGTCTGAACCTCGAGGCGCCCGTCGCCCTCATGCGCGAATGCGGCAAGGCCATGGCCGAACGGGGCTCGGGGCGCATCGTCAACAACGCCTCGCTTGCCGCCCATACCGGCCATCCCGACATCTGGTACGGCGTGACCAAGGCGGGGCTGCTCAACGCCACCAAGAGTTTCGCCGCCCTGCTCGGCCCCCGGGGGGTGGTGGTCAACGCCGTCTGCGCCGGGCCGGTGGCCACCGACATGCTGGAGAGCATTCCCGAATCCCGAAAGACGGCCGTCGCCTCGCGGACCATCGCCGGCCGTTTCGCCCAGGCCGGGGAAGTGGCCCGGACCATGGTCTGGCTGGCCACCGAAAGCCCCGAATACATCAACGGCGCGAGCATCGACATCAACAACGGCGCGCTGCCGCGCTAAACGACGCGGCACGAGGGCCCGTGCCGCACGGGGAAGCATTCCCCCATCGCCCGGAGGGCGCAGCGGCCGCCGGGCCAGGCAGGCTCCCCGCAAAGAAACGGCCGCTAATCCACGAGGAGCACGCCGTCCTCGCCGTCGAGCTCGGCCACGGCCACGTCCACGTGCTGGCCGGGCTCGGTATGCACGCGCCTGCCGACGTAATCGGCCTGGATCGGAAGTTCGCGATGCCCCCGGCGGTCCACCAGGACGAGCAACTCCACCCGCCTGGGCCGGCCGTAGTCCAGCAGGGCCTCCAGGGCGGCCCGGACCGTGCGGCCGGAAAAGAGCACGTCGTCCACGAGCACCACGTTTTTCTCGTCCAGGGCGAAGGGGATGTCCGACGGTCCGACCTGCGGTTGCACCTCGCTTTTGGTCCAGTCGTCGCGGTAGAGGTTGATATCGAGCTTGCCGAGCGGCACGTCGCAGTCGGCCCGGGCGTCGATGAGCTTTTTCAGGCGCATGGCCAGTTCGGCGCCGCGCCGCTGGATGCCGACCAGCGCCAGCCCGCAGCTCGGATCGTATTCCTCGATGAGCTGGAAAGCCAGCCGCTCCAGGGTGCGGCGCACCTCGCCGCCGGTCATCATCTTTTTCCGTTTCGTCACGGCGATCCCCCAGTTTCTTTGACGGAAGTTACCGCAACGCAAGCCCCCCTGGCAATCTTCTATCCATTGTGCCGCCAGCCCATTTGACATTTCGATCGCTCGTGCTTAGGTGCATCGAACGACCCGACACCGAGGAGGTTTCCATGGTTGAACTGACGGAAAGCGCGAAGACCCAGCTCGACGGGTACTTCGCGGACAAGGAAAAGACCCCCATTCGCATCTACCTGTCTTCCGGCGGCTGAGCGGGTCCCAGGTTGGCGCTGGCTCTGGATGAGCCGCGCGAAGCGGACGCGGTGCTCGATGCCTCGGGCTACACCTTCGTGATCGAAAAAGAACTGCTCGAGAAGGGTTCCCCCTTCAAGATCGACATGACGTACATGGGCTTTTCCGTCTCGTCGCAGATGGAACTTGGGGGCGGCAGCTCCTGCGGCAGCTCCTGCTCCGGAGGCTCCTGCTCCACCTCGTAACCCGGCCCGGTTCTCCAGGCATAGCGATCACCGAAGATTTGGCTCTTGTCCTATAGGTTAGACTTATTTGACAATCCAATCTTCGGTGATTACCCACAGGACATCTCTCGCCTGGAGGACACCATGCTTTCCCTGACCGACACGGCTCGCGCCGAACTCGACAATTACTTCGCCGACAAGGAAAAGACCCCCATCCGCGTCTACCTCAACAAGGCCAGTTGCTGCGGCCCGGCCCTGACCCTGGCCCTGGACGAACCCCGCACCAACGACGACGTGTTCGACCTCAAGGGCTACACCTTCGTGGTGGCAAAGGACCTGATGGCCCTGGCCAGCCCCATCACCGTGGACATGACCGACTACGGCTTCGCCGTCACCTCCAGCCTGCACCTCGAAGGCGGCTCCTGCGGCAGCGGCTGCGGCGGCGGGTCTTGTGGCGGCGGCTCCTGCGGTTCGCAGGCCTGACCGGCGAACGACGAATGCTTTGAAGGGCCCGCTGGCGCGAGGCCCTTTTTTTTCGGGATCTTGGGAAATTGACAAGCAAAATCAAAATCCGTAGGTGGTCCTCATGGGAAGCAGCACTGACAAGGCCTTTGCGTTGACGGAAGCCGCCCAAACGGTCCTGGAACGTCATTTCGGCGAAAACGCCCGTCCGGTTCTGCGCGTTTTCCTCTCCTTTCTGGACGACAACGGTCCCCGACTCGACCTGGCGCCCGACGTCCCGACCGCGACCGACACCCTCTGCGACGTCTCGGGCTGGCGGTTCGTGGTCAACACCCAGCTTCTGCAGCAGGCGGCGCCCATCACGGTGGACTGCGACGCCGACGGCTTCCATGTGCTGTCCAGCCTGGACTTCTCCGAGGCCGGCGGCAATTGCGGCGGCTCCTGCGGTTCGCACTGAATCCGCGCGAAATCCTCCGACGTCGCGGACGCCACAGGTTTTTTGCCCATGGCTTGCCAAGAGCTGTGACTTCTACTAGGATTTATGCTGCTTGAAGCCACGCAAAAGGAGTCGTCCATGCCAGGCAAAATTCTCATCGTCGATGATGAGGTGCATATCCGCATGCTCCTTGAGCAGACCCTCGAAGAACTTGAGGAGGACTGCGGCGTGGAAATCCTTTCCGCCCAGAACGGCGAGGAGGGCCTCGACCTCATCCGGGCGCAGCACCCCGATGTCGTCTTCCTCGACATCATGATGCCCAAGCTCAACGGCTACGAGGTCTGTCAGAAAGTCAAGGAGGACCCGTCCATCACCGATATCGGCATCGTGCTGCTGACGGCCAAGGGACAGGAAGTGGATCGCAAGCAGGGTCTGGAACTCGGCGCCAGCCGGTACATGACCAAACCCTTCGATCCGGACGAGGTGCTCAAGGTCGCCAAGGAACTGTTGCAACTGCCCGGTTGATATGCCGCCAGACGGCTCGCTCCCCATGGTTTCCCTGCAGCGCCTCCTGAAGAAAAAGACGTTCGACCCCCTGCTTGGTCAGGCGGAAGCGCTGCTTGGCCCCGGCTTTTGCGTGCGCGTCACCGACGCTCTCGAAACCGAGACCCAAGCCGGCGTCCATCGCGAGCCCCTGCGTGTCGGTGGCGACATCGTCGGGCATCTCGAAATCGCCCCCGTTTCCGGCGCCCCGTCCGCCGCACCGCCCGCCGGGCTTCCCCGCTTTCTGGCCGGTTGCCTCGAATCCCTGCTCGACGGCGAAGTCGTCCGCCGGAGCCTGGCCGGGGAAGCCTTGCTCAAGTACCGGGAAATTTCCCTCCTGCACCGGGCGAGCCAGGCCCTCAACGGCTCCCTGCGCCCCCGTGACGTGGCCGCGGCCCTCATCGAGGAATGCCGCCGGGGCGAGATACCCGCTGACGTGGGCATGGTGTTTTTGCAATCTGCCGACGGCAATGTCTTCTCGCCAGCCGCGGCGTTCGGCCCGGCGCAATCCTTGCGGCTGTCCGACGTATCCCAGTCAACGCTGTTTTGGGATGTCACCAGGACGCAGAAAGGCGAAATCATAAACGACCCTTCGGCCGACCAACGCTGGCGGGGCGAAGCTCCCGTCAACGCGCTGCTGCTCTCCCCCCTGGTGGCCTCGAACCAGTGCGTGGGCATGCTGGTCCTCGGCGGCGTTTCTCCCGCGCGCTTCAAGGCCAGCCACCTCCAGTACGTGGGGACCATCGCCACCGTGGCCGGCATCGCCCTGGGCAACGCCCTGCATTTCGACAGTATCCAGGCCCTCATCAATTCCCTCATGCAGGCCCTGGCCACGGCCATCGACGCCCGCGACCCCTTCACGGCCGGACATTCCCAGCGCGTGGCCAGGCTGGGGGTGGCCCTGGCCAAGCAGGTGCATCGCGACGACAGGTATTTTCCCGAGGTCCGCTACAGGCCAAGCGACCTGGAGGAGGTGCTCTACGCCGGCCTGCTCCACGACGTGGGCAAGATCGGCATCCGCGAGGAGGTGCTGACCAAGGCCACCCGCCTGTCCGGGGGCGAAATGGAGGTCATCGCCCGACGGCTCGACCTCTATCACTTGACCACGGGGCACGACGGCGCCGAGGCGCTGGCCCGCCTCGAACGCATCAACGCGGTCGACTGCCTCGCCCGCGAGGACGCGGCCTTCGTGATCAATCTCGGCGCCCGGGAACTGCGCGTGGCCGGCCGTGTCGCCCCGCTGCTCACGGAACGCGAAATCAGCTGCCTGCTCATCCCCCGGGGAAACCTGACCGCCGAGGAACGCCGGGAAATCGAGCGGCATCCGGCCGAATCCCACCGCATCCTCCGGCACATCCCCTTTCCCGAAAACATGGGCCGGCTGCTCGACATCATCTCCCAGCACCATGAGCGCCTCGACGGCTCCGGCTACCCCGCCGGCCTCAAGGACGCGGACATCCTGCTGCAAAGCCGCGTCATCGCCATCGTGGATGTCTACGACGCCATCACCATGGCCCGGCACTACAAGCCCGCCCTGTCCCGCCAAAAGGCCCTGGCCATACTCTGGGAGGAAGCCCGGGCCGGCCGCCTCGACCAGCGTCTGGTGGACCTCCTCGACAGCCACATCGAAACCGTCGAGGCCGACTGCGAACGGCTGCGAAAGCGCCTGGACTTCGCCGATTATCTGGATCACGGCCCGGCAGCCTGAATCCCCGGCCAGAGGGCCTTCCGAAAAAAACGGCAGGAGGTCGACGCCCGACCAGCCTGCCGTCCTCTCCCTTTCCCATCAGGCCCGTTTCTGAACCTTTCGTCCGCATCCGGCGTCGGGAAGGCGCCAGAGGGAACGACGGCCGGGCGTTCCTAGAGGGCGAGGGCCTTGGTGTCCACGACGGCGGCGGAGAGTTCGGCCTCGGCCGCTATCTGCCCGTCGACGGAGGCCTCCGCCCGCATCTTGCACATGGTCATGCGCCGCTTGATGTCGAAGCAACGCAGGACGAGCTGGTCGCCGGGGACCACCGGCCGGCGGAACCTGGCCTTCTCGACGCCCGTGAACATGAAGATGCGCTCGCCAAGCGGGCCCTCCAGGCTCTTGGACACCAGCACGCCGCCGGCCTGGGCCAGGGCCTCCAGGATCAGCATCCCGGGCATGACCGGAGCGCCGGGGAAATGTCCCTGGAAAAACGGCTCGTTGATGGTGACGTTTTTCACGGCGGTGATGGACTGGCCGGGCTCGTAGGCGATGACGCGATCCACGAGCAGGAAGGGATAGCGGTGGGGAAGAAGCTTCTGGATTTCGGCGATGGTGATGACGCCGTCCTGGGCTGCCGTCATGTTCGAATCCTCCATGCGAAAAGGGCCGGGGCGGCTACCCGCTTCCCGGCCCTCGATTGCGAATGGTGCGCTGCAGCCGCCTACTTGCTCTTTTCGAACTCGGCGGAGACGGCGGCGGTCACGTCGATCTTGGGATCGTAATAGGGAAGCGTCTGGGCTTCCATGATGGCGGCATAGCCGTTCTTGCCGGCGAAGTCGAGCAGCACCTTCTGCAGCTTCATGAAAAGCGGCTTCAGGGTGGACTGGTTGGTCTGTTCCTTTTCCTGCTGCAACTTGTTGGCGTCTTCCATGAACTTCCGGTACTTGGTCTCGAACTCGGCCGCCTTGCTCTTCAGGGCGTCCTGGGACAGGGCGACGCTTTTCTTCTGCAGCTCTTCCTGCATCTTGCCGAGTTCGTCGCGCTGGGCGGCCAGGGCCTTCTCCCGCGATTCGAACTTGGACCGGAGGCTGTTGAAAGCGGCCTTGCCGGCACTGGTGTTGTTGAGAGCCTCTTCGATCTTGATGACACCGATCTTGCCCTGCGCCTGGGCGGCGACCGGTATGAACAGCATGGCCATGACAATCAAAACCCGCAGCATAACGCCCATTTCCTCGACTCCTTGATCGTTTCGTTTTCCCGGGGCCTTTCGGCCCCAGGTTCGGTGTTCTTGTTCTGGCCTAGAAGGTCTGTCCCATTGTGAAACCGACTTGCGACGGCTGCAGGTTGTGTTTGTCGGCATCCAGACCGTAGCCGTATTCCACGCGGATCAGGCCCAGCGGCGAGTACCAACGCACGCCCGCGCCGACGCTCTTGTAGAAGTCGAAGCAGACGTCGCCGTAATTGCGCCAGGAATTGCCGGCGTCGAAGAAGGCAACGCCGAAGAATCCGTTGGACTTGCTGATGGGGAAGATCGTTTCGAAGTTGGTGAAGGCCTGGGCCTTGCCGCCGATGCGCTCTCCGGTCCAGGGGTCGCGGGGCGAAATCTTGTCGATCTCGTAGCCGCGGACGTTCTGGATGCCGCCCAGGTAGAAGCGCTCGTACACCGGGATGTCGCCGCCCGCGTTGGGGAAGATGACGCCGGCCTGGCCGCGCCAGTGGAAGACCATGTCGAGCGGCAGCGGGTAGAAGACGTTCGAGGTGAACATCGGCTTGACCAGGGCGTCGTCGCCGCCCACGATGCCGCCGGCGTACTCCAGGGACAGGGTGTTCTTCGTGCCCTTGGTCGGCTTGCTGGCGCTGTCCACGGTGTCGCGGTCGAGTTCGACGTAGACGGAACTGGCCCAATGCCAGCCGCGGGACTGCTGGATGACGCTCGAAGCGTTCCAGTTGGTGTGATAGATGTGGTAGTGGTCGAGGCGGTAATCCCAGGACAGCAGGGTGTATTCGCCAAGGGGATAGGCGAAGCGGACCTTGGCGCCGGTGGTGCTCTTCTTGAAGTCGTCGTAGGCCCGGTAGACCTGGTAGACATCCATGCCCGCGGCGAGCTTGGAGTCATAGACCCGGGGGTTGGTGAAGGACAGGATGCCCCGGCTGGCCTTGCCGCTGAACATGCCCTGGAACTTGGCGTGGTAGCCTTTGCCGAAGAGGTTCTTCTCCTCGACCGAGCCGCCGAAGAACACGCTGTCCGAGGTCGAGTAGCCGGCGCCGAGGCTGATGGAGCCGGTGTTCTTGTCCTTGACCTTGACCTTGATGTCCACTTCGCCCGGGTTGTCCGTGGGCACGGTCTCGATGTCGACCTTCTCGAAGTATTCGAGCTTGTCCAGGCGCTCGTTGGAGCGGCGCAGCTTCGACCCGCTGAACAGGTCGCCGTCGGCCAGCTTCACCTCGCGGCGCACCACGTTGTCGCGGGTCTTCTCGTTGCCCTCGATGGTGACCCGGCGCACGTAGACCTTGCGGCCCTTGGTGATGGTGTAGACGAGATCGATGACCTTGGTGTCGGCATGCTTTTGCATGTCCACGTCGGCCTCGGCGAAGGCGTAGCCGTCGTCGGCGTAGAGCTCGGCCAGGGCGTTGAGGTCGTCGCGCACCACGGACCGGTTGAAGTATTCGCCCTTCTTGGAGAGATCGTCGAGCTTGATGCGCTCCTGAAGCTTGGGCTCGTCGTAGAGCAGGTCGCCGGAGAAGGCCACGGAGCCGATCTTGTAGCGGTCGCCTTCCTCCACCCGGAAGATGACGGTGATGCCGTCGTCGCCGTAGACCACCTCGGGCTGGCCCACCTTGGCGTCGGCGAAGCCCCGGTTGGCGTAATAGGCCTCAAGGGCGGCGGCGTCGCGTTCGAGCATCTCCTCCTTGAGCACGCCCGATCCCGTGATCCAGGACCAGAAGTGCCGCGTGGAGGTGGCCAGCTCGGACTGAAGGTCGCCCTGGCTGATCTGCTTGGCGCCCTCGATCTTCACTTCCTTGATGTAGAGCTTCTTGGGCTCCTTGATGATGATGTTGAGGCGGGCGACGCGGGGATCGGTCTGCTCCAGCTCGTAGGTGACCTCGGTCTTGTAGTAGCCCTTCTTGCTGTAGAGCTCGCGGATCTTGCCCAGGTCGTCGGCCAGGACCTTGAGGTTCAGGACGCCGCCGGACTTGGTGCTCATGGCTTCCAGCACGTCGTCCTTTTTCACGTCGCCGTTGCCGGTGACGCCGATGGCCTGGATGCGGGGCTTCTCCTTGACCACGAAGGTCAGGCGCTTGCCGCCGGGAACGTTGTCCAGGCGCACCTGCACGTCGTCGAAGTAGCCCATCTCGAAAAGCTTCTTGATGTCGTCGTTGACGGCCTTGGGATCGTAGGGCTGGTTGACCTGGCTCTTGGTCTTCAAAAGAACGACTTCCTTGTCGAGGATGGAGTTGCCTTCGACATCCACCTCGACAACGCGGTCGCTGGACCCGACGGCCGAGACCTGGGGCTTGATCTTTTCCGCCAGCTCGGCGGCGGCGGCGTCGAGGCCGACCAGGCTCTTGGCCGAGGCGAACACCGTGACGGCATCGCCGCCGGAGGCCTTGGCCACCCGGGCATCGAGGCTCAGCCCCTCGCCGATCTTGGAAATGCTGCCGTAGACCACGTACTCGGCCCGGGCGCCGGCGGCCAGCTTACGGGCGGCGGCGGCGTCCCTGACCACGGACTTGCCGCCCTCGGCCACGGCGGTGACGCCGGCGGCCTTGAGCTTGTCGGCCAAGAGCTGGGGCAGGCTCCCCTGCACGGACTGCAAGGCGTCGGCCGCGTTGATCTCAAAGGGCAGCACCAAGACCTTGCCGGTTTGGGCCACGGCCTGGCCGGCGGCCAGCAAAAGGCACGCGACGAGCAAAAGCCCCTTAAGACCTAAGGATTTCATTCCGTGCATAGAGTTCTCCACCCTGCAGTTCCAGTCTCCGGCCCATCAGAGCGGCCAGGTTATGGTTGTGGGTGACCACAACCAAAGTCATGCCCAGCTCGGCGTTGAGGCGGGCGAGAACCTCGCCCACCCGGGCGCCCGTGGCTTCGTCCAGGTTGCCGGTGGGTTCATCGGCCAGAAGAACGGCTGGCCGCAATAAGACAGCACGGGCGATCGCCGCCCTCTGCCTCTCTCCCCCGGAAAGGGTAGTTACCCTGTGTCCGGCCCTTTCATCAAGTCCCACGAGTGACAAAGATGCCCTGGCCCGGTCAAAAGCCTCGCGCCGGGGCAGCCCGGCGATCAGCGCCGGCATGGCCACGTTTTCCAGGGTCGTGAACTCGGGCAGGAGGTGATGGAACTGGAAGACGAAGCCGACGTCGCGATTGCGTGTGGCGGCCGCCTCCCGGGGGGAAAGGGCGGACAGGTCGCGTCCGCGGAAAAGGATCCGCCCCTGCGTCGGCTTGTCCAGGGCGCCGAGCAGATGCAGCAGGGTGGACTTGCCCGAGCCCGAGGCCCCGAGGATGGCCATGGCGTCGCCGGCCGGGATCCGGAAATCCAGGCCGCGCAGGACCACGATCTCCTCGGCCGGCCCCTGGTAGGCCTTGCGGACCCCGCGCAGTTCGTAAAGCGGCGTGGGCTCAGTCATGGCGCAGGGCCTCCGCCGGGGCCAGCCTGGCGGCCTGGCGGGCCGGGTACAGGGTGGCCAGGAAGCACAGGGCCAGGGCCGTCACCCCGATCAGGGTCAGGTCGGGCCAGTCGAGGCGCACCGGCAGATGGTCCATGGGATAGACGTCGCCGGGAATCTTGATGAACTGGTATTTCTCCAGGGCCAGGGCCACGCCGAGGCCCAGAACGTAGCCGAGGGACGTGCCCACCACCCCGATGATCGAGCCCTGGAGCATGAAGATGTTGCGGATGTTTTCGGCCGTGGCCCCCATGGACATGAGGATGGCGATGTCCCGGGTCTTTTCCATGACCAGCATGACCAGCGTGGTGATGATGGAAAACGACCCCACCAGGACGATCATGACCAGGATCACGAACATGGCCGTCTTTTCCAGGGCCAGGGCCTTGAAGAGGTTGCCGTTCATGTCGATCCAGGTGCGCATGTAGACCGGCGGCCCGCCCAGGGCCTCGCGGACCTTGCCGGCCAGTTCGGTCACGGCGTCCACGTCGGCCACCTTGATCTCCAGGCCCGTGGCGATGTCGCGCTTGAACCCGAGCAGTTCCTGGGCCGCCGGGATGGAGACGTAGGCCAGGGTCGAGTCGTATTCGTACATGCCGGTCTTGAAAAGCCCCCGCACGGTGAACGACTTGACCTTGGGCGAGAACCCGGCGGCGGACTCCTTGCCGGCCGGCGACATGAGGTTCAGCACGTCGCCGACGGCGAGCCCCAGCCGGTCGGCCAGTTCCCGGCCGACGACGATGCCGGGAAAGACCCCGGGGGCGTTGAGATCGTCGAGGCTGCCCACGACCATCTCCGAGGGCAGGGCCAGCACCTTGCCGGCCGTGGCCGGATCGACGCCCCGCAGCACCACGCCCTTGACCCCGCGGGAGCTGGACAGCATGACCTCGGTGTAGACGAAGGGCGTGGCCCCGAGAACGCCCGGCACGGCCTCGGCCTTGCGCATGTCGGCCCGGTAGTCGTGCATGGCCCCGCCGGCCACGGCCGCCACCATGTGGGCGTTGATGCCGAGGATCTTCTCGCGCAGTTCGGAGGAGAAGCCGTTCATCACCCCGACCACCACGATGAGCGAGGCCACCCCGAGCCCCACGCCGAGGATCGAGATCAGCGAGATGACGGAGATGAAGGCCTGCTTTTGCCGGGCGAGGAGATAGCGCTTGGCGATGTAGAGTTCGAAACTCATGAACCCGGCTGGCCCTCGGGCCGCAGCAGCGGAAACAGGATGACCTCGCGGATGGAGGCCTGGTCGGTCAGGAGCATGACCAGACGGTCGATGCCGATGCCCTCGCCCGCCGCCGGCGGCATGCCGTACTCCAGGGCCCGGATGTAGTCGTCATCCATGCGGTGGGCCTCGTCGTCGCCGGCTTCCTTCTCGCGGACCTGCTCCTCGAAACGCTGGCGCTGGTCCACGGGGTCGTTGAGCTCGGAAAAGGCGTTGGCCATTTCGCGGCCGGTCATGAAAAGCTCGAAGCGGTCGGTGAGTTCGGGCTGCTCGACATTGCGACGGGAAAGCGGCGAGATGTCCGTGGGATATTTATAGATGAAATGGGGCTGGACGAGCTTGGGCTCCACGAAGATGTCGAAAAGCTTGGCCTGGACCTTGCCGAGCTTCTCCCCCTTGAGCACCTTTTCCCCGCTTTTTTCCACCAGGGCCTTGGCCGCGTCGTAGTCGCCGTACACGGCCGGATCGATGCCGCCGACCTTCTCCAGGGACTCGTGGAAGGTGAGCCTGGCCCAGCCGGGGCCGAGGTTGATCTGCTGCCCCTGGTACTCCACCACCTCGCCGCCGGTCACCGCCCGGGCCAGATGGCCGAAGAGCCGCTCGGTCAGATCCATGAGGTCGGTGTACCGGGCGTAGGCCCAGTAGAACTCGCACATGGTGAATTCGGGATTGTGGCGGGTGGAGATGCCTTCGTTGCGGAAGTTGCGCCCGACCTCGTAGACCTTTTCGAAGCCGCCGACGAGCAGGCGCTTCAGGTAGAGCTCCGGGGCGATGCGCATGTAAAGGCTCATGTCGAGCGCGTTGTGGTGCGTGATGAAAGGCTTGGCCGTGGCGCCGCCGGGGATGGCCTGCATCATGGGGGTCTCGACCTCCATGAAGCCCGCCGTGTCCAAAAACGCCCGCAGTTCGCGCACGATCCGGGTACGGGCCTTGAAAATCTCCACGGCCTTGGGCGTGACGATGAGATCCACGTAGCGCTGCCGGTAGCGGGTCTCCACGTCCTTGAGGCCATGGTACTTTTCGGGCAGCGGCCGCATGGACTTGGTCAAAAGGCGCACCTTCTCGGCGTGCAGGGTCAGTTCGCCGGTCTTGGTGCGGAAAAGCCCGCCGCGGACGCCGACGATGTCGCCGATGTCGTATTTCTTGAAGGTGGCGTAGGCCTCCTGTCCCAGGGTTTCGCGCTCGACGAAGACCTGGATGCGGCCCGTGGAGTCCTGGATGGTGATGAAGGCGACCTTGCCGAAGGAGCGCAGCGAGACGATGCGCCCGGCCAGCCTGAAGGTCTGGGACGAGGCGGCCAGTTCCTCCTCGGAGAGGGGCTCGTTGGCGGCGGCCACCGGCTCGATGTCCTCGCCCTTCTCGAAGTCGTTGGGGTACAGGGGAACGCCCTCGTCAAGGAGCTGGACGGCCTTGGCGATGCGGTTCTTGAAGACCTCGTTGAGTTCGTCCCGGGCGTCCAGGCTTTCGAGCAGGGGGCGGAAGTCCTCCACCCGCTTGGACTTGACCGGGAGCTTGTATTCTTTCTTACGTGGCGCGTCGCTGCCCACGGGAATTCTCCGTTGCTTCGTGAATCGTTTCAGCCGTCTCAAATGGCGACCAAGCGCACCTGCGTACGAGAAATACGTGACCTCGTCAAGAATCGTCCGGCGGAGAACTTTTCGCTGCGGGCAAAAAACACTTGACCCCGGACCGCGATCCGTATAGTTCCCTTCTTCGCCTTGATGTTCCCCGGTAGCTCAATTGGCAGAGCGGGTGGCTGTTAACCACTAGGTTGGCGGTTCGAGTCCGTCCCGGGGA
>CAZNUQ010000027.1:19666-39955 GCA_964576235.1 uncultured Desulfovibrio sp. | reverse complement strand
GCCAGAAGCACCGCCCCCACCGGCGTTTCCCCGGCGGCGGCCGCCTCCCGCGCCAACCCCAGGGCGCGTTCCATCACCGCCTCGAAACTCGCCCAGCCGGGAGGCGGATGCGGCAGGGGGCCTGCGCCGGCCACATGGCGCCTGGCCGGTTGCAAGGCCATCGCGACTTCTCCCGCCGTCCCTACAACTGCCGGCCGAGCCACAGCCCGGCGAACATGGCGGCGAAACCGGTCACGGTCTGGAAGGACACGTTGGCCAGGGCCGGGAGGATGCGTCCGTCCTCCAAAAAGGCGTTGCTTTCGAACACGAACGTGGAAAACGTGGTGAACGCCCCCATGAAGCCGGTCAGGATGACGACGCGGGACTCCGTGCGCAACAGCATGCGGTCCTCGCCCAGTTCCCAGAACAGGCCGAACAGAAAGCAGCCGAGGATGTTGACGGCCGCCGTGCCCCACGGGAAATCCTGGCCCGCGACATCGTAGACGAGCCCGGAGAGCCAATAACGGGCCAGCGTGCCGGCCGCTCCGGCCAGGGCGATCAATCCCAGCTTTTCGAACATCGCGGTCCTCCGGTGCGAGATTTCGTCGACAGGCGGCGTGTTGACGGCCGTGCGCCTGGCCTCGCGCGCGGCGTCGGGCGGGGACGGGGAACACGGGATGGCCCCGGGTTCATAGCCCAGCCCGGAAAAAGGGTAAAGGATGCGATTGACTTGGTTAATCAGAGTATTATGGTATGAAATCTTTTGGATGTTCGTTGGAAAAACGGCCGTGGGGCCTTTCACGGCCCCCTGCCACGAGGTATGATGATTCGCGCCCGCGGCCCGCACGCCGCGGAAACCGGAGGAACAAGATTATGTGGGAATACACCGACAAAGTCAGGGATCATTTCCTGCATCCCCGCAACGTGGGCGTTCTCGATGACGCCAACGCCGTGGGCGAGGTGGGCTCCCTGGCCTGTGGCGACGCCTTGAAGCTCTATCTGAAAATCAACGAAGCCGGGGTGATCGAGGACGCGCGTTTCCAGACGTTCGGCTGCGCTTCGGCCATCGCCTCGAGTTCCGTGCTGACGGAACTTCTCAAGGGCAAGACCGTCGAGGAGGCCCGTGCCCTGACCAACAAGGACATCGCGGAATTTCTCGGCGGCCTGCCCAAGGAAAAAATGCACTGCTCGGTCATGGGGCAGGAGGCCCTGGAGGCGGCCCTGGCCGATTATCTCGGCGAGAAGGCCCCCGCTCACGAGGCCGAGGGGGAACTCGTGTGCAAGTGCTTCGGCGTCTACGAAGGGCAGCTTCGCCGGACCATCCGGGAAAACGGCCTCAAGTCCGTCGAGGAAGTCACGGACTTCACCAAGGCCGGCGGCGGATGCGGCGAATGCCTGGGCCGGCTCAAGGCCATCCTCGACGAGGAACTCGGCCTGGCGGCGCCCGCCCGGCCCGAACCCGCCGCGAAAAAGCCGCTCACCAACATCGAGCGCATGAAACTCGTGGCCAAGGTCATGGACGAGGAAATCCGTCCCAACCTCCGGAAGGACGGCGGGGACATAGAACTGGTGGACATCGAGGGACGGACGGTGCTCGTGGCCCTGCGCGGGGCGTGCAAGGGATGCCCGGTCAGCAACGTGACGCTGACGGATTTCGTGCAGCAGCGTCTGCGGGATCTGGTGGATCCGGAGATCTCGGTCAGGGAGGCGGGCAAATGAAGCCGGTGTATCTCGACAACAACGCCACCACCATGGTGGCTCCGGAAGTCCTCGAGGAGATGCTGCCCTTTTTCGCGGAGTACTACGGCAACCCCTCGAGTATGCATTCCTTCGGCGGGCAGGTGGGCACCAGGCTCAAGAAGGCCCGGGCCGACATCGCCGGCGTGCTCGGCTGCAAGCCCGACGAGCTGATCTTCACCGCCTGCGGCTCCGAGGGCGACAACACCGCCATCCTTTCCGCCCTGGCGGCCCAGCCCGAGAAGCGGCACCTCGTCACCACGCGGGTGGAGCACCCGGCCGTGCTGAGCCTGGCCAAGCACCTGGAAGGCAGGGACTACGAGGTCACCTATCTCGGCGTGGACGAACAGGGCCGTCTCGACCCGGACGAGCTGGCCCGGGCCATCCGCAAGGACACGGCCGTGGTCTCGGTCATGTACGCCAACAACGAGACCGGGACCATCTTTCCCATCCCGGAGATCGCCGCCCTGTGCAAGGCGCGCGGCGTGCTCTTCCACACCGACGCCGTCCAGGCCGTGGGCAAGGTGGACATCGACCTCTCGAAGCTTCCCGTGGACATGCTCGTGCTTTCCGGCCACAAGCTCCACGCGCCCAAGGGCGTCGGCCTGCTCTTCGTGCGCCAGGGCACGCCCTTCCGGCCGTTTCTGATCGGCGGCCACCAGGAGCGCGGCCGGCGGGCCGGCACCGAGAACACCGCCGGCATTGTCGCCCTGGCCAAGGCCCTCGTCCTGGCCAAGGAGCGCATGGCCGAGGAGAATTCGCGGGTCCGGGCCCTGCGCGACCGCCTGGAGGCCGGCCTCCTGGCCTCCATCCCCAACTCCCTGGTCAACGGCGACACGGAACACCGCCTCCCCAACACGTCGAGCATCGCCTTCAAGTTCGTGGAGGGCGAGGCGATCCTGCTCATGCTCGACCAGTTCGGCATCTGCGCCAGCTCCGGCTCGGCCTGCACGTCCGGGAGCCTGGAGCCGTCCCACGTGCTGCGGGCCATGGGCGTGCCCTTCACCTTCGCCCATGGCTCCATCCGCTTCAGCCTCTCGCGCTACAACACCGACGCGGACGTGGATCTGGTGCTCGAGAAGCTGCCGGGCGTCATCGAAACCCTGCGCCGGATGTCCCCGTTTCACGACGAGGCCCAGGCCAGGCCGGCCTGCACCTGCTGATCATCGATTCGGACCGAGGCCATCCCGGGGCTTGCCCCGGGATGGCGGGTATTGACGAACCGCCATGAATGGTACGTAGTGGCCAGACGTGGCCGTTCGCCCGGCGCCGGTCGCCGGGACGGCGGCCTGCGGTCCGGGGCAAGGGAGGAGAAATGCGCGTTGCCAAAGATATGACCGAGTTGGTGGGCAGGACGCCCATGGTGTGGCTTGGCGGGACAGCCGAAGGGTGCGTCGCCCGGGTGGCGGCCAAGCTCGAATCCTTCAACCCGTGTTCGTCGGTCAAGGACCGCATCGGCGTGGCCATGATCCGGGCGGCCGAGCGCGAGGGGCGCATCGGGCCGGGGGCTGTCGTGGTCGAACCCACCTCGGGCAACACCGGCGTGGGCCTTGCCTTCATGTGCGCCGTGCGCGGCTACAGGCTGGTCCTCACCATGCCCGAATCCATGAGCGTGGAGCGGCGGGCGCTGTTGCGGGGTTTCGGGGCCGATCTCGTGCTGACGCCGGCGGACAAGGGCATGCGCGGGGCCGTGGAGCGGGCCGAGGAGATCGTCCGGGCCACGCCCGGGGCGCTTATGCCCATGCAGTTTTCCAATCCGGCCAACCCGGAAATCCACGCCCTGACCACCGGCCCGGAAATATGGGAAGACACCGACGGCGCCGTGGACGTGTTCGTGGCCGGCGTCGGCACCGGGGGCACGCTCACCGGCGTGGCCCGGGCGCTCAAGGCCCGGAAGGCGTCCGTGCGGGCGGTGGCCGTGGAACCGGCCGCCTCGGCGGTGTTGTCCGGCGGCAGGCCCGGCCCGCACGCCATCCAGGGCATCGGCGCCGGCTTCGTCCCCGAGGTGCTCGATCGAAGCCTGGTCGACGAGGTGTTTCCGGTGGAAAACGAGGCGGCTTTCGCCATGGCCCGGCGCCTCATGCGCGAGGAGGGCATCCTGTGCGGCATCTCCTCCGGCGCCAACGCCCATGCGGCCATCGAGATCGCCAGAAGGCCGGAAAACGCCGGCAAGGTGGTGGTCTTCGTGGTCTGCGACACCGGCGAGCGCTATCTGTCCACGCCGCTTTTCGCCGAGGAGGCCCGATGAATTCGAGCGACGGCCGGCCCCTGGACGGCGACCTGGCCAATCCCGTGGAGCGGGTGGCGCAGACGCTGTGCGAGGAGGCCTCGTACCGCAAGGTGTACCACCGGCCGCTGCACGACGAGCCCATGCCGTCGGTGGCGGTCCTGGTGGAGATCATGGACCGGCTGCGCGGGGTGATTTTCCCCGGCTATTTCGGCCATTCCGACATCACGCCGGAAAACATGCGCTATCATATCGGCGCCAACCTCGACGCCGTCTTCAAGCTCCTGACCGACCAGGTGCGGCGGGGCTACTGCTTTTTCTGCGAGCTGGACCGGGCCGGGAGCTGCCAGGACTGCGATGCCCGGGCGCGGCGCCTGGCCGCCGAGTTCCTCAGGACGCTGCCCGCCATCCGCGAGGCCCTGGCCGAGGACGCCCTGGCCGCCTACGAGGGCGACCCGGCCTCGCGCTCCCCCGGCGAAACCATCTTCTGCTACCCCAGCCTCGCCGCCCTCACCCACTACCGGGTGGCCCACGAACTGCAGAAACTCGGCGTGGACCTCATCCCCCGCATCATCACCGAGATGGCCCACTCGGCCACCGGCATCGACATCCACCCCGGCGCCACCATCGGCCGAAGGTTTTTCATCGACCACGGCACGGGCACGGTCATCGGCGAGACGTGCGTCATCGGGGACAACGTGCGGCTCTACCAGGGCGTGACCCTGGGGGCCAAGAGCTTCCCCAAGGACGAGGAGGGGGTGCTGGTCAAGGGCATCCCGCGCCATCCCGTGGTGGAGGACGACGTGGTCATCTATTCCGGGGCCACGGTCCTCGGCCGCATCACCATCGGCAAGGGATCGGTGGTCGGCGGCAACGTCTGGGTGGTCAACGACGTGCCGCCCTATTCGCGTGTCGTCCAGCAGGGGCCGGGCGGCCTGTGCATCACCGACGGCGGGGGGATTTGAGGACGCGGCGGTGCCTCGGGCTCCCGTGACCGGGCCGACGCGGGGAACGCGTCGCGAAACGGAAAAAGCCCGGCCGCATGTTGGAATGCGGCCGGGCTTTCTCCGTCCAATGGGCCGGAAACTAGTCCGTGACGATCATGACGCTGGAGGCCTTGACCATGGCCTTGACCTTGGCGCCGGCCTTGAGGCCCATGGCCTCGGCGGATTCCTTGGTGATGACGGAGACGATCTCCACGCCGGGAGCGGCTTCGATGACGACCTCGGCGTTGACCATGCCGATGGTGACCTTCTTGACGGTGCCGGGGATCAGGTTGCGGGCGCTGACTTTCATGGTGTTCTCCTTTGTGGTCTGGTGTTCGGGCTTTCTTCCGGTGCGCGCGTTGACGGCTGTTCAGCCTTTGTTGGAAACATGTATATCGCGGGCAGCACTCACACGCAAATTAATTTTTTCGTGTTAGTAGTGTTATTATTAACATTTTTTATTTCAATATATTGCGCTACACTGGTCACGGAAATATAAAAATCGTGATAGTCTGGTTCGAAAATGAAAAAGTAAAGTAATCCATTATAATAGCTAAAGAATGCGCCGGCCGGGGGGCCGCGGGGGCGCGGCGGGGCGCGGCCCTCCGGGGCGGAGGCAGCCGCCCGTCTGCCGCGTGAAGAGCCCTGGCTATTGGTGTCGTCGCCGTCGCGGGCGACCGGTGGACGGATCGAGGGGAACGGGGGACGCGGCTCCGTCGCCGGAGACGGTCTGGCGGCGACGCGGCGGGCGGATGTCAGAGGAGGATGATGTCCGCGAGTTCGTTGGCGTCGTCGTCCCGTGACGGGAAATGCGGGGCGAGCAGTTCGGCCAGGCGCCCGATGCAGGCGACGAGGGCCTCTCCCTGGCGACCGTCGGCGATGCCCGCGGTCAGGGCCGCCGCCGCTGCGTCGAGGGCCGCCTGGTCGAGTTTGCCGGCCAGGCCCGTGTCCGGTTGCAGGATGACCAGCCGCTCGAAAACCGAGACATAGACGAGGAGGGCGCTGCGTTCCCGGGTGTGGGTCAGGCCGTGGACCAGAAAGGCCGCCCGGGCCGCCTGCCGCGTTTCGTGCAGGGCGCGTTCGCGAGAGACGAAAAGCCGCTTGAGCCGGGGCAACCGCTTGGCGGCCTCGAAGCCGGCCAGACAGAACAATCCGTAGAAAATCAGGAAAAACCACATGTTGTCATTGCCACAGGCCGTGGTCGCGACCACGCCGGCCACGAGCCCCACCGCCATGGCGCAGGCCAGGTCGGCCTTGGGGTAGCTGTCGCTCCATCCGACCACCATGGGCACGATCTCGGCCGAGGTTCTGGCCTCGGCCGCGCGTACCGCCGCCACGACGGCCTCGCGGTCCGTCCGGGACAGAAAGGCATTCACGATTTCACGCATGGTTTTCCCCTACCAGCCGCCCGAGGCGCCGCCGCCGCCGAAGGAGCCGCCTCCCCCGGAGAAACCGCCTCCGGAGAATCCGCCCCCGGACCCGCCGCCGATGAAAAATCCGCCGCCGCCGCCACGGCTGGAACGCAGCATGGCGGGACCGACGAGCCCCAGCACCACGCCGGCCACGAGCAACAGCCCCAAAACGGCCAGGGGCAGGGCGAAAAATGTCCCGGCCAGCGGCATGAGCGCGCCGAATATGCCGGCCCTGGCCAGCGGCGGCAGCCCCGCAAGCACCGCCGAGAGGATGACGGCCAGCACGAACAGGCTGAAAACCGCCGCACCCTCCTCTCCGTCGTCCGCCCCTTTGCCCTGATCCGCCTGGTATTCGCCCCGGGTGGCGGCGATGATGCCCGCCACGCCGGCCTCCACGCCGGCGTCGACGTTGCCGGCCTTGAAGGACGGCACGATGGCGTGGTCGATGATGCGGCCGGAAAGCGCGTCCGTGAGCCGTCCCTCCAGGCCGTACCCCACCTCGATGCGGACCTTGCGGTCGCCCTTGGAGACGAGGAGCAGCACCCCGTTGTCCCTGCCCTTTTGCCCGATGCCCCAGGCCTGGGCCACCTTGATGGCGTACTCCTCCAGGGACTCGCCCGCCAGCGAGGGGATGGTCAGCACCACGATCTGGGTGGAATCGCTGCGCTCGAAATCGGCCAGCCGCGCCTCCAGCCGGCTGACCGTCCCGGGCGAGAGCATCCGGGCGTGGTCGTTCACCCGGCCCTCCAGGCGGGGCACGTCGAGGGCCAGGGCGGGGTGGGCGGCAAAAAGGAAAAGGGCAAGGAACAGGACGGAGAGGCTTCCGGCGGGCAGGAGAGGCGACCCCTTTTCCGGGCCTCTTTGCCGGAGGGCATGATGGCCCCCGGTTCCCCCCGAAGGGGGAGTCCGGTTTTCGCCAGGGAGCAGGTCGGTCATGGGCATACCTCTCGAATGCGGGCGGGTCCCCCCTAGAACTTGACCTTGGGCGCCTGCTGGGCGGCGTCGTCGGCCTTGAAGTATTCCTTGGTCTTCAAGTGGAGCAAAAGGGAGTTGGTGATGAAATTGGGGAAGGTGCGGATGGAGGTGTTGAAGGCCTCGACCGCCTGGTTGTAGCGCTGGCGCGCCACGTTGATGCGGTTTTCCGTGCCTTCGAGCTGGTTTTGCAGGTCGCGGAAGTTCTGGCTGGCCTTGAGGTCCGGGTAGTTCTCCACCACGGCCATGAGGCGGGAAAGGGCGGACTGCATTCCTCCCTGGGCGGCCTGGAAGGCGGCCATGGCCTGGGGATCGTTCAGGGTCTCGGGCGTGAGCCGCGTCTGGGTGGCCTTGGACCGGGCTTCCATGACCGCCGTCAGGGTTTCCTTTTCGTGTCCGGCGTAGCCCTTGACCGTTTCCACCAGGTTGGGAATCAGATCCAGACGGCGTTGCAGGGCGGCTTCCACGTTGGCCCAGGCGGCGTTGACCGCCTCCTCGTTGGTCTGCATCTGGTTGTAGCCGCAGCCGGGAAGGGACAGGGCCACGAGCAGCAAGGCGAAGAGGGCGAGGCGTCTGGTCATCATATCCACTCCTTGGATAGTGCGGCCGCTCCTCGGCGGGGAAGGGCGCGTCCGGCAAGGCGGGGACGGAGGAGGCGGGCCGCCGGTGATCGGGGCTTGCGAAGCCGGGCCGGCTACCCCATGCGGCCGGCGCCGAGGATGCGCGAGACGATGTCCCGGGAATTGGCTTCGGCCTGCAGGTACTCCTCATAGGAGAGCCCGGCGCCGAGGGCCGTTTTCTTGCGGCGTTCCTGGCCCACCAGGTCGTCCGGGGCGTGGGCGTCGTTGTTGACGACGAGCCTGGCGCCGAAACGCCGCGCCAGGACGGCCACGTGTCCGTTGGTCAGGCTGTGGCCCTTGCGCGTGGTGATTTCCAGGGCCACGCCCCGCTCGGCGGCGAGCGTAACCTCTTCCGGAGTGATCAGGCCCGGGTGGGCCAGGATGTCCGCCCCGGCCTCGATGGCCGCCAGATTGGTGCCGGTCTCGACGGGCTCGACGATGGTTTCGCCGTGGACCACCACGATCTGGGCGCCGCGTTTCCGGGCCAGGTCCACCAGGTTGGGGATCAGCGGCGGCGGCACGTGGGTGATCTCCACGCCGCAAAGCACGGTGACGCCGAGGAAGGCTTCGGTCTCGGCCACGAACCGGCCGATGTTGTCGAGGATGAGCCCGATGTTGGAGATGTCGGCGTGATCGGTCATGGCCATGGCCCGGTAGCCGGCCCGGGTGGCCCGGCGCGCCAGTTCCGAGGGGATGAGCTCGCCGTCGGAGAAGGTGGTGTGGGTGTGCAGGTCGATCATGGGGCTACATCTTGTACTTGGTGTCGTTGAGGTCGAACTGTTCGAGCAGTTCCGTCCATTTGTCCGTGTCCTCGCTGGTGAAGGCCTCCACCGTGGTCTGCTTGGCTTCCTGCGTCACCTGTTCGAGCACGGATTCCGCCACCAGGATGGGGGCCTTGGCCCGCAAGGCCAAGGCGATGGCGTCGGACGGACGGCTGTCGATGCGGCGGATGCCGCCCTCCACCTCCACCTCGATCTCGGCGTAGTAGGTGCCTTCCGTCAGTTCGGTGACGTGGATGGCCACCACGTGGGCGTCGAGCTTGTGGATCATGTTGAGGAGCAGGTCATGGGTCATGGGCCGGGGCAGGACCACCTCGTTTAAGGAAAGCGAGATGGCCATGGCCTCCATGGCGCCGATCCAGATGGGCAGGGCGGTTTTTTCCTCAAGATCCTTGAGGATGAGCACCGGAACCTGGGAATCCTCGTCCAGGGCCAAACCGAAGACTTTCATTTCAATCATGTCCGCCCTCCGTCTCCCCGATCAGGGAGTGCCTTTTGGCTTCGAGGATGCGCGCCCGGGCAATGGTTCCGGTGGCGTCCGCCACGGTCGGCAGGGCCATGTTGACGATGCGGCCGCCGGGGTCGCGTCCGCGCCAGGACGGACCGGCCGGTCCGGTCCTGCGGCTCGGTCCCTCGATGAGCACCTCGGTCCGTGTGCCGACCCGGGCTGCCAGGGCCTTGGTTTGCGCCTCGTCGAGCAGGGCTTGCAGTTCGGCCAGCCGGGCGGATTTCACTTCCTGAGGAATTTTGGGCTTCAAGTGCTCGGAGGCGGTTCCTGGCCTGTCACAGTACATGAAGGAGAAGCCGCTTTCAAACCCAACTTCGCGTGCCAGATCGAGGGTCGCCCGGAAATCCGCGTCGGTTTCGCCGGGAAAGCCCACGATGAAGTCCGTGGACAGCGCGATGTCGGGCCTGGCGCTGCGCAGTTTTTCGACGCGCCCGAGGTAGCCGGCGCTGTCGTAGCGGCGGCCCATGCGGGCGAGCACCGTGTCCGAGCCGGACTGCACCGGCAGGTGCAGCGACGGGCACAGTTGCGGCAGCGAGGCGAAGCGGCCGATCACGTCGTCTCCCAGGTCCTTGGGGTGGGAGGTGGTGAAGCGGACCCGGGCGATACCGGGCACGGCGGCCACGGCGTCGAGCAGGGCGGCGAAGGAAGTGCCGTCTCCCGAGGCGTCCAGGCCGTAGCTGTTGACGTTTTGGCCGAGCAGGGTGACTTCCCGCGCCCCGCGCGCGGCCAGACTCCGGCATTCGGCCACGACGGCGGCGGCGCCGCGGGATTTCTGGCGGCCGCGTACGAAGGGCACGATGCAGTAGGCGCAGAAATTGTCGCAACCCTGCATGATGGACACGAAGGCGTTCGGCGGGACGCGGTCCTCGGGCCAGGACTGTTCGCGTTCGGGATAGGTCGCGGTGAAATCCAGCAGCGACAGGCGCAGGCGGGGTTCCGCGGCGAGGCGGGCGATGGCCTTGGGGGCGGAGGCGATGCCGTCCGTGCCGAAGACCAGGCGCACCATGGGAAAGCGGCGCCACAAGGACGCGCCGAGCTGCTGGGCCACGCAGCCGCCCACGGCCACGAAGGCGTGGGGATTGCCGCCGTGCCGGTCGGCGATGCGGCCGAGTTCGCTGGCCACCTTCAACTCCGGCTTCTCGCGCACCGAGCAGGTGAAAAGGATGAAGATTTCGGCCTCGTCCTCCGGTGCCGGAGTGAAGCCTTCCGCCCTGAGGGAACGGGTCAGCCAGTCGCCGTCGCCGACGTTCATCTGGCAGCCCATGGTCGTGACGTGGAATTTCATGGCAGGGCTGAGATAATGCAGGAGCGTCCGGCGGTAAAGGGCGGAAAGCGCCGTCTCCTTCCGGCGCGTTGGCCTCCCGGGGGCTTTCCGCTATCCTTGGGGCATGGACGCCGCAACCGAATCCGCCCTGCGGGCGGGCATCCCCTTTTTCTGGCCCAACCCCGGCCGCCGGCCCATCGCGGCCGTCCGGGACTCCCTTGCCGTCCGACGCGCCGACATCGAGGCCGCCGCCGGCCGCCTGGACCGCTTCGCGCCGCTATTGGCCGGGCTTTTCCCGGAGCTGGCCGCATCCGGGGGCATCATCGAATCCGAACTCCTTCCGGTGCCGGCCTTCGCCGTCCGTTTGGCCCACAAGGGACTTCCGTCCGGCGACCGGGTCCTGCTCAAGGCCGACCATGCCCTGCCCGTGGCCGGTTCGGTCAAGGCCCGGGGCGGGTTTTACGCCGTGCTCGCCGTGGCCGAACGGCTGGCCCTGGAGGAGGGCCTGCTTTCCGGTCCCGGCGACGACTACCGCCGCCTCGGCGCTCCGGCCGTCCGGGCCTTTTTCGCCGGCCACACCGTAAGCGTCGGCTCGACCGGCAACCTCGGGCTCTCCATCGGCATCCTGGGCCGGGCGCTCGGTTTTGCCGTCACGGTCCACATGTCGGCCGAGGCGAAAGCCTGGAAAAAGGAAAAGCTCCGGGCCCTCGGCGCGGCGGTGGTCGAGCACCGGGGCGATTACACCGCCGCCTGCGCCGTGGCCCGGGAGGAAGCGTCCCGCGATCCGCGCGTGCATTTCATCGACGACGAAAACTCCCTGGAGCTTTTTCTGGGGTATGCCGTGGCCGGATTGCGCCTGCCGGCCCAGCTCGCCGCCCTGGACATCGCCGTGACGCCCGAAACGCCCCTGTGCCTGCATCTGCCGTGCGGCGTGGGCGGCGCGCCCGGGGGCATCGCCCTCGGCGCGCGTCTGGCGCTTGGTGACGCGGCCCTGGCCTTTTTCGCCGAGCCGACCCAGGCGCCGAGCATGCTTCTCGGCATGGCGACCGGCCGCCATGACGCGTCCAGCGTGGCGGATGTCGGGCTTTCAGGCCGCACGCTGGCCGATGGCCTGGCCGTTTCCCGGCCCTCGCGGTTCGTCGGCCGGCTCATGGACCCCGTTGTCGACGGCGTTTTCACCGTCGACGACGCCACCCTGGCGAGGCTTGTCGCGGCCGTCTGGCACGACGAGGGGGTGCGTCTGGAGCCTTCGGCCGCCGCTGCCGCCGCCGGGCCGCTGATGGCGCGCGCCGCCGGCCTGCCGCGTCTGGCGGGCCGTCCCGCCACCCACATCCTCTGGGCCACCGGTGGCGGCATGTTGCCCGAGGCGGATTTCGCGGCCCTGCTCGCCGCCGGGGAGGGCGCGTGATCGTCAGCGCCAGTCGTCGCACGGACATTCCGGCCTTCTATTCCCGCTGGTTCATGAACCGGCTGCGGGCGGGATTTTGCGAGGTGAGAAATCCCTTCAACGCCACCCAGGTTTCCCGCGTCTCGCTGGTCCCGGAGGATGTCGAGGCCATCGTTTTCTGGACCCGCGACCCCCGGCCGCTTGCGCCGCGTCTGCCGGAACTGCGGGCCATGGGCCACGAGCCGTTTTTCCTCTTTACCCTCCTGGACAATCCACGCGTCCTCGATCCCAAATGTCCGGGGCCGGAAACGGCGATTCCGGCGTTCGCGGCCCTGGCCGAGGCACTCCCCGGCAGGGTCGTGTGGCGCTACGATCCCGTCGTCCTGACCGAAAAGACGCCCCCGGACTGGCACCGCCGGACCTTCGAACGCCTGTGCGGACGGCTTTCCGGCCTGACCGGCCGGGTGGTGGTCAGCCTCGTGGAGCCGTACCGCAAGATCGCCGGCCGCATGGCCGCCCTGGCTGGCGAGGGGTACGGACCGCTGCCTCCGGACCCCGAAGCGGCCCTGCGGCTTTTCGCCGATCTGCGCGACATGGCCGCCGCGCGCGGCATGACGCTCGCCACCTGTTCCCAGCCCGAAATGTTCGAGGCGGCCGGCATCCCCGCCGGGCGCTGCATCGATCCCGCCTGGATCGAAAGGCATTCCGGCAGGCCCGTTGCCGCCGCCAAGGACCCGAACCAGCGTCCCCGCTGCGGCTGCGCCCCGAGCAGGGATGTCGGCGCCTACGACAGGTGCCTGTTCGGCTGCCGCTATTGCTACGCGACGG
This sequence comes from uncultured Desulfovibrio sp., assembly GCA_964576235.1. Lineage (GTDB taxonomy): Bacteria > Desulfobacterota > Desulfovibrionia > Desulfovibrionales > Desulfovibrionaceae > Solidesulfovibrio. Next base: position 27,256 of record CAZNUQ010000027.1, on the reverse strand, counting down.
CGAGCTTCGAGCGGGCCGGGGCCGCCTTCGCGCGTCATGATCCCGACGCGGCGTGTTTATGAGGGCGAGGGTGGGGACATGGGGAATGCCGCCGGGAGGGATTGCTCCGGCGGCCGGGGGCTAATCCCGCCGGCTCCCCTGGTGGGGGGACGGTCAGGATTTCGAGGCGTAGCGGGCGGCTACCCGGGCGGCCAGGGTGTTGCCGGAGAGTGGGGGCTTGCTGGGAGGGCGCGGAGCGGCGGTGTCCGCCGTCTCGGCGGGGCGGGGCGGCGCGGCGGCCGTCGGCTGGCCGGTCTCGGCCAGCTTGAAGGGCGAGGCGAACCGGTGGCCGCACTGCGGGCAGGCCATGAGCACGCCGCCCACGTTCGTCGGGAAGCGAAGTGCCTGGCCGCAATCCGGACACCGGCGCACGTGATCCTGCGTCATCTGGTCCTCCGCTGACGGTCGTTTTTGCAAGAGTAGTGCCCCGGACGCGCGATCCGGTTACAGGGCCTGCGGCCGCAAAGACGCGTCCCCGGCCGCCCCGTCATGTCCCGCCGGCCGGAGGGCATGCGAGGGGCAGCCAGCCGCGCAGGAATTCCAGCACCACGTCGCGGCCCTGTTCGACGGTCAGGTGCTCGGCGTCCACCACGCACTCGGCGGCGGGATCCTCCTCGAAGGGCACGTCCACGCCGATGACCTGGCCGAGTCCCGGGAATTGCCGCCCGGTGGCCTTGCGCATCATGGCCTTGGCGTAGAGCCCGGCCATCACCTTGCCGTCTGGCCGGGCCGCCTCCCGGGCCATGGCCGTCTTGAGCGAACACTTGACATGGACCTCGGCGAAGCGGGGCATGAGCGAACGGGCATGGGCGCGCATGGCCAGCCTCGGGGCCGTGGCGTCCATGAGCACCAGGTCGTCGCCCTGGCGCAGGCACGCGGCCGCCTCCTCGGCGAACAGCCGGTAGGCCGCCTCGCGTTCGGCCTCGTCATAGGCGGGGTTGGGGAAGTAGGCCCGGCGACGGGCGTCGAGCTCGAGCAGGGTCACGCGCGGCAGCCTTTCCGCCACGGCCTCGCGCACGGCCCGGGCCACGGCGCTTTTGCCCGAGCCGGGCAGTCCCGTGAACCAGAGCGCCGCCTGGGTGGTCATCGCATGTACCGGTTGAAGTCGCGGCAGTCGAACCGGTCGTCCTCGAGCACGTTTTCCAGGAAGCGCAGCAGGCCCCGGCGCACCTCGGGCGGGTGGCCCGGATACCACTGGGGCGAGGCGATCACCAGACCGCGAAAGACATAGAAAGGCGCGATGACGGAAAAAATCTCGTCGTCGCCGGATTCGCGCAGGTAGGTTTCGAAAAAGGTCAGATAGAGGCGCTCGAAATCGCCGGCGAGCCTGGGTTCCTTGTAGAGCCCGAAAAGCGCGTAGTTGAGGCTCATGGTGGCCACGTCGTCGGCCGGCTCGCCCCATTCGCCGCGGCTGCGGTCGAGAACCGCGAAATCCCGGGCCGCGTCGTCCCCTGTCTCCGGTTCCCGGACGAGGACGTTCCAGGGATGGAAGTCCCCGTGCACCTCGCTCAGGCGGTGGGTGAAGCCCCGCAGCTTCCAGCGCCAGTCGATGACGCGCTTTTCCAGGGCCCGGAAACGGTCCGGCGGGAAAAGGTCGTAGGGGTGCGGGTAGGCGTCCACCAGGCCGAAGATGCATTCCGAGGCGCCGATCAGGTTGCGCACCCGGCGCAGGTACAGGTCCGCGTCGTCCTTCTTGTTGGTGTGCAGTCTGGCCAGCCAGCGGGCGAAGGCGCGGGCCGTCTCCAGGTCCCCCGCCTCAAGGCCCGTTTTCTGGATGCGCTGCAGGTCCAGGTAATAGTCGTGGCCCGGCGCCTTTTCGGTCAGGATGAAGAATTCCTTCGGCCGGGCCACCGGCACCAGCCGGTCCTCCTGGTCGAAGTAGCCGAGCCCGAGGGAATGGACGTGCTTATCCATGCGGGCGCCGGCGTCGTGCTGGAACATGAGGATGGCCGCCCGGTCCCAGTAGAACTGGTGTCCGTACTTGTCGCCGCGCATGATGGAAAGCACGGCCTGGCGTGTCCGGCCTCCCGCCTCGAATTCCAGGCAGACCGGCTTGCCGTAGCCGAATTCCTTCATGCCCTGGCCGTCGGTTCCCATGGCCCGCACCCCGAGCAGCCGGGCGTCGGGGCCGAAAGCCTCGCGCAGGTATCGTTCCACGGCCTCGGGCCGCACGACGATGGGTGTCTTCTCCTCGGTTCCCTTGCGCATGGCGTCTCCTTCGGGAGGCGATCCCGTCCGGATAAGGAGGTTCAGCCCCCGATCCTTTCCGGGGCGGCGCGGGGGCTCGGTCACATCCCGGTCTGGTCCCACAGGGGAAGGCCCGTGGCCGGGTCGAGACCCCGGTGCAGGCGCGGACCTTCGATGGGCGTGATGCAGGCCTCGCCGGCGAAGATGATGTTGCCGGGCATGGCGTGGCCGCCGGTGATGGTGAAATCGTTTTGGAGCAGGGTCAGGTGGAGGTGGACGGCGGGCTGGCCGTCTTTCAGCGAGACGTTGCCGAGGCCCGCCAGGATCTCTGTGCCGGCGTCGATGGCACGGGTGACGTACTGTCTGGTGTCCTGGGGATAGTAGCCGAGCACGGCCTTCTCCAGGGCCCCGATCAGACTCACGTGCCCCTTGGTGATGTTTTTTTCCAGGCAGATGGTGACGAGCGCGGCAAGCAGGTCTTCTCCCTTGGGCAGGCGCACGAGCAACGAGTCGTTCATTCGAAGATCCTCTTCTTCCAGAATTCGGAACGCTTGTTGAGGGTTTCTTCCAGTTTGGCCAGTTCGCGCCGGTCGGCGTCGGTTCTGGCCGCGTTTTTTGCCTTGTCCATCTGGAATTTGGCCTGCGTGGGATTGTTGGCGTAGACGGCCGAGTAGGCGAGATTGAGATAGGCGTGGAACACGTCGCCGGCCTGGCCGAGGATCTGGCCGTAAATGGCGCGGATTTCCGCGTTTTCCGGCACGCGCATGCGCACCTGCTCCAGGTAGGCGACGGCGGCCCGGGGGTTGCCTTCCTGGGCCAGCATGCGGCCGTACTCGAAATTGGCGTCGATATCCCGGGGGTTCTGCCGCAGGGCCGCTTCCAGGAGGGACTTGGCCCGGGCGAAGTCCCGGATCTTCAGGTAATAGCGGCCGGCCTCGCGAAGGATCAGCGGGTCCGAGCCGCCGCAGGCCAGGGCGGCCTCGAAGGCGGCCTTGGCCTGGCTCATGTCTTCCAGGGACCGGGACAGGGCGATGGCCAGTCCGAGCTTGTCCAGGCAGGTCATCTTGTCGCCGAGCTTGCGGAAGTAGGCCACGGCGTTTTTGGGATCGGTGTAGCGGGCGCGCACCAGGGTCTGGGCGCGCTTGAAGGCCGCGTCGTTGTTCTTGCGGGCCTGCACGTCCCTGGGCAGCATCTTGAGCCTGTCGCGCAGATACCCCATGCGCTCATCGAGGCCGGGGTGGGTGCTCAGGTAGGTGGGGATGTCGCCGCTGCCCTGCATCCATTTGAGGCGGCGCATGGTTTCGAAGGCCTCGACGAGGCCGGTCGGCGGGTAGCCGGCGGCCACGAGGTAGTTGAGGCCCACCTGATCGGCTTCCTGTTCGTCGTCGCGGGAATACTTGAGGTAGGCCTGGGCCGTGGCGGCCTGGGAACCGACGGCCAGGGCGGTGCCGACATCCTTGTTCCCGGTGGTCTGGCCGACGATCACCCCGGCCAGGACGCCGACGAGCTGGCCGATGGTCAGCGCCTTCATTTCGCCCACGCGCTTGGCGATGTGGCGCTGGCTCACGTGGGCCAGTTCGTGGGCGAGAACGCCGGCCATTTCCGATTCGTGCTCCATCTGCAGGAGCAGGCCGGTGAAGACGAAGACGTATCCGGCCGGTCCGGCGAAGGCGTTGACGGCGTTGTTCTCGATGATGCTGACGTTGAACTGGAAGGGCTGGGGCGGCATGACCCGCACGAGGCGCTCGACCACGCCCGTGACGTAGTCGTTGACCTCGGTGTCCTCGATCAGCGGCATGCGGGCGCGGATCAGGGCGTTGAACTTCTCGCCGAGTTCCCGCTCGTCCTTGAGGTCGAAGGAGAAAAGGCCGGCCTGGGCGGCGGAGGGCAGGACGGCACCCAGGAAAACGCAGACGGCGACGAGGGCCGCCGCGACACGTCGCGGCGCGCCCGGATGATGTGGCATGAGGCGAAGGGCGTGCATGCCGGCCTTATACGCCGGAATGGTGGCGAAGGAAAGATGGACGGAGGGCTGCCGGCGTTCCGTTTCGGGCGGGATGGGCCGTCCGCCGCGGCGAGCGGCCGTTTCCCGGCGGCGAACGGCGACGGCCGGATTTCCCGGCGCCGTCCGCCACCCATGGGGCGGTTCCGGCCGTCCGCCGAAATTCGCGTGCGCGGCCCGCGCGGCCCGCGTTAGGCAGGAGCCATCCCGAGCCGGAATCCGTCTCCGGCGGGGATGGACGGAGGCCTCCACCGTCCCGGAGCAACCCCGGCCCGGCCCCGCGCCGGCTCCACAGGAGCACCCCATGCACGCGTCCCTGACTTCCGCGCACATCGCCCGCCAGTTTTCCGCCCTGGTCCGCAGGCGTTGGATCGTTTCCCTGGCCCTGACCGTGGCAACCCTGGCCGTCTACTACGGCTTCATCTGCGTTCTCGCCTTCCGGGCCGACCTCATCGCCGGCGCGGTCAGCGGCCGCATGACCCTCGGCATCCCCGTCGGCCTGGGCGTCATTTTCGCCGCCTGGCTGGTCACCGGCCTCTACGTGCGCTGGGCCAACTCCGGCTACGACGCCGCCGTCGCCAACCTCAAAAACGCCATGCGGGAGAATCACGGATGAACACCTTCGCCACCACCATCGGCCAGCCGAACGCCACGGCCATCTGCTTCTTCCTGCTTTTCGTGGCCGCCACCCTGGTCATCACCTGGTACGCCGCCAGGAAAAACCGTTCGGCCTCGCAGTTCTACGCCGCCGGCCGCTCGGTCACGGGCTGGCAGAACGGCCTGGCCCTGGCCGGCGACTACATGAGCGCCGCCTCCTTCCTCGGCATCGCCGGTCTCGTCGCCCTCAAGGGCTACGACGGCCTCATCTATTCCATCGGCTTCCTCGTCGGCTGGCCCATCATCATGTTCCTGGTGGCCGAACCCCTGCGCAATCTCGGCAAGTACACCTTCGCCGACGTGGTGGCCTACCGCCTTTCCCAGAAACCCGTCCGCGTCGCGGCGTCCATCGGCTCCCTCACGACGGTGTGCCTGTACCTCATCGCCCAGATGGTGGGGGCGGGATCGCTTGTCAAAATGCTGTTCGGACTGCCCTACGAAATCGCCATCATCGTCGTCGGCGCTGTCATGATCGCCTACGTGCTTTTTGGCGGCATGCTGGCCACCACCTGGGTGCAGATCATCAAGGCCGTGCTGCTTCTGACCGGGGCCACGGTCATGGCGGTCCTGGCGCTCGCCCGCTTCGGCTTCGACGTGACGGCGCTGTTCGACGCCGCCGCGGCCACCTATGGCGACAAGGTGCTCAATCCCGGCGGGCTCGTGGCCAACCCCCTGGATGCGGTGTCCCTCGGCCTGGCGCTGATGTTCGGAACGGCCGGCCTGCCGCATATCCTCATGCGTTTTTACACCGTGCCCGACGCCAGAGCCGCCCGCAAATCCGTGTTCCACGCCACCGGACTCATCGGCTACTTCTACATCCTGACTTTTCTCATCGGGTTTTCGGCGATGGTGCTCGTCGGCCGGGACGTGGTGGCCGGCATCGACAAGGGCGGCAACATGGCGGCCCTGCTGTTGGCCGAAACGATCGGCGGCACCATGTTCCTCGGCTTCATCGCGGCGGTGGCCTTCGCCACCATCCTGGCCGTGGTGGCCGGACTCACCCTGGCCGGCGCCACCACCCTTTCCCATGATCTCTACGTCAACGTGTTTCGCGGCGGAAAAGCCTCGGAGGCCGAAGAGATGCGGGTGGCCAAGCGGGCCACCGTCGGCCTCGGCATCGCGGCCATCCTGCTCGGGCTGGCCTTCCGGGGGCAAAACGTGGCCTTCATGGTGGGGCTCGCCTTCGCCATTGCCGCCAGCGCCAACTTCCCGGCCCTGATCCTCTCCATCTTCTGGAAGGGCACGAGCACCATCGGCGCCACCGCCGGCATCATCACCGGCACCGTGACCGCCGCCGGCCTGATCGTGCTCTCGCCCACGGTCTGGGTGGACGTGTTCGGCAACGCCGCCCCGATCTTCCCCTGGAAGAACCCGGCCCTCGTGTCCATGCCGGCGGCGTTTCTGACCGGCATCCTGGGATCGATCCTCTTTCCCGACGCCAAGGCCCGTTCGCTCTACGACGCCCAGCAGATCCGCAACTACCTGGGCATCGGCGCGGAATAGCGCGCGGTCCGGGCCGGTCCGGCGGTCGCGGAACGGATGCCGCAGCCGCGGCGGAACCGGACGGACTTCCCCCCGACAGGCTGCCGGGACGCGGGAGGCGCTTCGCCTCCCGCGTCCTCTTTTTGTTTGAAGGGGCCGGTGCGGAGCCCCGGCTAGCCGGTTCCGTCGTTTCCAAGCGCCCGCAGCAGATCCTCCACGGCCTCGAAGTCTCCCAGGTCCCGGGTTTGGCCGGCACCCGCCGGGTCATCGGGCGGCCGGCCGGTCATGGCCAACAATGCGGTGTCGGCCAGGGCAAGTTCGTGGGCGATGTCCGGGGCGTGCAGGTAGGGCAGGCGGTTGCCGGTCATGGCCAGGGTTTCGAAATTGTTATGGGCGAGGATGTCCTCCTGTTGCCGGGCCCGGCGGAGCTGGCTGGCGAGCCGGGCGCGACGCGCGGCCAGGGCCGGCAGGGGGAATTCCCCTTCCGGCAGCGAGCCGAGGAACCGCAGGACGTAGCGGATGGCGGCCGGGGCGTTCGCCGCTTCGGGGCGCAACCGGGCGAGGAGCGCGCCCAAAAAGGATGCCGTCGCCGGCGTCCAGTCCGGCCCGAGATGCCGGGCGACCACCGCGTGACCCAGGGCTGCCTCGGGGCCGAAGCGTTCGGCGAGCAGGCGGCGCAGATCGTCGGGGAGGTTCCGGGCGGGGGCGAGCCGGCCGACGAAACGGCGCAGGTCGTCCGGCAGGAGGGGGAAGGTCAGGCGTTCGCCGTCGGGCAGGACGGCCGTGGCCTGGCGGGCCGAGGCGGCCAGGGTTCCGGCCAGTTCGCGCTGGCCGTCGGCGTCGAGCCGGGCCGCTGCCAGGGCCGGCTCCAGGGCCAGGGCGACGGCCATGCCCGGGAAGAGGAGCAACTCGGCCAGGGAGGCTCCCTGGGGATCGTCCCTGTCCGCGAGCAGGGCCTCCAGTCCGGCAGGGGGGACCGGCCCGTGGGTCGAGGCGATGAAATGGGCGACGGCCTCGTCCTGGGGCAGGCCCGCTTCGAGGATGTCGAGAATGGCCCGGACCAGGGCGTGGAAGGGAGCGGTGTCCATCCCTCTTGGTAGGCCCGGTTGTCGGGGCTGTCCAGCCGCAATACGGCCTCTCGCGGGTCGGGGGGCCGCCGGCAAGGCCCGGAATATTTCGTTTGGGGGGAGGGGCCTGTTGATGTATCGTGGTCGGATGCCGCA
>CAZNUQ010000027.1:0-19566 GCA_964576235.1 uncultured Desulfovibrio sp. | reverse complement strand
GGAATATTTCGTTTGGGGGGAGGGGCCTGTTGATGTATCGTGGTCGGATGCCGCATGGTGGTTTCCCGGAATCATCCCCGCGCATTGTACGCATGGGCTCCTGGCGCGCCCTTTGCGCCGTCGTCGCCGTGGTGGCGGGCCTTTGTCTGTCGCCGTCGCCGGCTCCGGGCGAGGGCGTGCCGGCTTCGGAGCCGGGAGGGGCGCCAGGACGACAGGCCGGTATCTCCCTGACCGAGGCGGAGCGGGAATACCTCGCCAGGAAAAAACAGCTGACCTACTGCGTCGATCCGGACTGGGATCCCATCGAGCGCATCGACGACGACGGTCGTCACGTCGGCATCTCTTCGGATTTTTTGGATATCGTGAGCGAACGGCTGGGGATCCCCTTGATGCTCGTGCCGACAGCCTCCTGGAACCAGACCCTGGCCGCTGCCAGGGCGAGGCGTTGCGACATGCTGCCCGCGGCCCACGGAACCCCGGACCGCCGGGAATACCTGAATTTCACGACGCCCTACCTGCGTTTCCCCATGGTCGTGGCCACCCTCGCATCGCACGATTTCGTCGAGGACCCGGCGCGCCTCGAGGGCGAAAGCCTCGGCGTGGTCAACGGCTACGCCAGCCTCGGCATCCTGCGGGCCAGGTATCCGGGCCTGCGGTTCCTGGAAGTCCCCAGTGCCGCCGACGGGCTGCGGCTCGTGGCCGAAGGCAAGCTCCATGGCTACATCGACATCGCGCCGTCCATCAAACGGTCGCTGGCCAGGGGGCGCTATGGCGACGTGGCCGTCTCCGGACGCGTCGACGCCCAACTCGAGCTGGCCGTGGCCTGCCGCAACGACGAGCCTGAACTGGTTTCGGTGCTCCAAAAGGTTGTCGACAGCCTTTCCCGGGAAGAATCCGACGCCATGGTCAGGAAATGGTTGGTCGTCTCCTCCGGGCCGGGGCGTGACCCCGTCCTCGTCTGGGGGGCCCTGGCCGGCGCGGCGGTTCTTGGTCTTGCGATCTGGCGGCCCCGCGCGGTCGCCCGGTTGCGACGCGCCGTCAGAAAATCCCGCGACGCTTTCAGCCGGGCGCAACGACGCCTGGCGGCCCTGCTCGACTGCGCCGGGCAGGGTTTCCTGTGCGTCGGCGCAACCGGCCTCGTTGAGGACTGGTACAGCCGGGAATGCCGGAACATCTTCGGCGGCGACATCGCCGGGCGCGACCTGCCGGGGCTTCTCTTCCCCGGAGACGAGGCCGCACGCGCGTCCATGGCCGCCCATATCCGAAGGATCACAGGCGAATGCGACGCCTGCCGCCGGGAGCTCTACGTCTCGCTTTTGCCGGCCACCCTTGTCCGGGGCGAATCCACTCTGCGTCTGGCCTATCACCCCCTGGCGGACGGCCGGCTCCTGCTGGTGGTCACCGACATCACCGAGACGCGCCGCCTCGGCGAGGCCGTGAACCGGGAACGCGGCCGGCTGGCCTGCGTGGCGGCGGTGGCGCGGGAACAACGCGACTTTTTCGATGCCCTCGACGCGTTCGCCGCCTTTCGCCGGCAGTGTCTTGAAGTCGTCGCCGCCGCCCCGGACGCCGCAACGGGCCTGGAGGAGGCGTCCCTGCGCGTTTCCGCGTTGAAGGGGCTTTTCCTGCAACTGGAATGCGCCCAGGTGTCGGGGGCCCTGGAAGCCTTGGAGGGTCGCCTGGCGGCCTTGTCAGGGGGAGAGCCGCTGCGGCGCGAGGCCTTCGCGGATGTTTTGGCCGGAACGGATGTGGACGCGGCCCTTGAACGGGATCTCGACATGGTGCGCGAGGCGTTGGGCTGGGAATTCTTCGAGCGGCGGGGCGAGGTCTGCCTGAGCGGCGGCATGGCGGTCTCCCTGGCCGCCTTCGCCTCGCGGCTGCTCGGCCGGGCCGACGCAGTGCGCCTCGGCGATGCCGACGTGTCCCTGCTTCGGTTCCTTGAAACCCTGGCCTTCGTCGACATGAGGAAACTGCTGTCCGCCTACCCCCGGATCACCCTCCGGCTGGCCTCGGACCGTGGCAAGGTCGTGGCGCCTTTTTCCATCGAGGGCGACACGATTCCTGTTGACCAGGGACGTTTCGGCTCTCTGGCCAAGACGCTGGCGCACGCCTTCCGCAACGCCGTGGACCACGGGCTGGAATCCCCGGAGGAGCGCGCGGCCGCCGGCAAGGATACATGCGGGCGCATCTCCTGCCGGGTTTCGCGAGAGGAAGACGCCGCCCGGATCGTCATCGCTGACGACGGCCGGGGCGTGGATGTCGGGGCCGTGCGTTCCAGGGCCTTCGAACTGGGTCTGGCCGGAGCCGAGGAATTGGCGGCCATGGACGAGGCCGGCATCCTGGAATTGCTTTTTCGGGAAGGGTTCAGTTCCCCGCGGGAGCATGGGGAGCGTTCCGGTCCGGGAACGGGCTTGGCCGCGATCTGGAACGAGGCCCGACGCCTCGGCGGTTCCGTGGCCGTGGAGAACGCACAGGGGCGGGGCATGCGCCTGGTCGTGACCGTTCCTCTCGGCAGGCTCCGGGCTTCGATCCACGGGGAGGAGGCAGGGTCCGGGAACTGAGGGCGCGACGTGTCCGGCCCAACCGGGCCAGCCGCCGTCCTCGAAAAAAGCCCCCCGGCGCACGACGCGCCGGGGGGCTTTTTCGGGCTTTGCGCAGGAAGGGGCGCGGGCGCTCTAGAGCCCGCCGGCCTCGCGGCCGTCATGTCCGGTCAGGCGCTTGGCCATTTCCCCGGCGCGCATGATGAGCTTGAAGAAGACCGGGATGAAAAGCGGCGCGATCACCGTCGCCCCGAGCATCCCGCCGATGACTCCCGTGCCGATGGCATGGCGGCTGGCCGCGCCGGCGCCTGTCGAGATGGCCAGCGGCAGGCAGCCGAGAATGAAGGCCAGCGAGGTCATGATGATGGGCCGGAAACGCAGCTTGGCGGCATTGTAGGCGGCCTCGTCGAGGGTCTTGCCGTCCTTGACCTGGAGCACGGCGAATTCCACGATCAGGATGGCGTTTTTCGCGGCGAGGCCGATGAGCGTGACCAGGGCGATCTGGAAGTAGATGTCGTTGGCCAGCCCCCGCAGCCAGATGAACACGATGGCCCCGAACACGGCGAAGGGGACGGCCAGGACCACGGCCAGGGGCAGCGACCAGCGTTCGTACTGGGCGGCCAGGATCAGGAAGACCATGATGATGCCCATGGAGAAGACCAGGGCCGAGGAGCCCTGGGTGGCCTTTTCCTGGTAGGACGAGCCTGTCCAGGCCAGGGTGTACTCCGGGGGGAGGGCCTCGGCGGCCACCTTTTCCATGGCGGCCAGGGCCTGTCCCGAGGTGTAGCCCGGGGCCGGCTCTCCCATGAGCTTGGCCGCCGGAAAGACGTTGAACCGCTCCATGATTTCCGGGCCGCTCGACTTGGCCACCGTGGCCAGGGCCGTAAGCGGGATCATCTCCCCCTTGTTTGAGCGGACATGGACATCCCGCAGGGATTCGGGCCGGTCACGGAAGGTGGATTCGGACTGGAGCATGACCCGGAAGGTCCTGCCGAACTTGTTGAAGTCGTTGACGTAGTAGGCGCCGAAGGTGGACTGCATGGCGGCGAAAACGTCGCTGACCGGCACGCCCAGGGCCTTGGCCTTCTCGCGGTCGAGGTCGACGCGCAACTGCGGCACGTTGGCCCCGAAGGTGGTGGAAACCCGGCCCAGCTCGGGATGCTTGGCGGCTGCCGCGATCACCTTCTGGGCCATGGCCGCCAGATCCTTGGGACCGCCTTCGCCCCGGTTTTGGAGGTAGGCCTCGAAGCCGCCGGTGGTGCTCATGCCCGAGATGGGCGGCGGATTGAAGGCCAGCACCAGTCCCCGGGTCAGGGTGGACCCCCGGGCGATGATGCGGCCGACGGCGTCGTAGGAGGTTTGCCCCGGCTTCTTGCGTTCGTCCCATGGCGTGAGATGGATGAAGCTCGAACCGTAGTTGGAGCGTCCGGCGCCGGAGAGCAGGTCATAGCCGGAGAAGGTGAACAGGGTGGTCAGGTCGGTGTCCTTGGCGTTCATGGCGTCCAGGGCGTCGTCGAGGGCGACGGTGGGCCGCAGGGCCGTGCCGTCGGGCAGGACCGTGACCGCGAGCAGGTATCCCTGGTCCTCGCTCGGCACCAGGCCGCCCGGCACCATCCGCATCAGCCCGAGAACGGCCAGGCAGAGCACGGCGAAAAGCGCCAGGGCCAGAACCATGTGCCGCAGCAGGTAGCGCACGACGTTGCCGTAGCCCTCGGTGATCCGCTCGAAGAGGCGGTTGAAGCCGGCGAACAGCCGGTTGGGCTCTTCGTGGACCCGGCGCAGGAGCAGGGCGCACAGGGCCGGAGTGAGGGTGAGGGCCACGAGCCCCGAAATGACCACCGATACGGCGATAGTGATGGCGAACTGCTTGTACATCTGGCCGGTGAGGCCCCCCAGGAAGGCCACCGGCACGAACACGGCGCAAAGGACCAGCACGATGGCGATGACCGGCCCGGTGACCTCCTCCATGGCCTTGGCCGTGGCCTGGCGCGGCGAGAGGCCGTAGCTGCGCATGAGCCGTTCGACGTTTTCGAGCACCACGATGGCGTCGTCCACGACGATGCCGATGGCCAGCACCATGCCGAACAGCGTCAGGGTGTTGATGGTGAAACCGAGGACGTACATGCCGGCGAATGTGCCGATGATGGACACCGGCACGGCCAGGCAGGGGATCATCGTGGCCCGGAAGTTCTGCAGGAACAGGAAGACCACGAGGAACACCAGGACCATGGCCTCGATCAGGGTGTGGATGACCTCCTGGATGGAGACGCGCACGAAGTCGGTGGTGTCGTGGGGGATGGCGTAGGAGAGCCCGTCCGGGAACCTTTTCGACAGCTCGGCCAGCTTGGCCGTGACCCTGTCCGCGGTGTCCAGGGCGTTGGCCCCGGGCGAGAGGAAGATGCCCACGGGCACGGCGTCGTGGCCGTTGAGCTTGCCCTGGAAGCTGTAGTCCTTGGAACCGAGTTCCACCCGGGCCACGTCCCGCAGGCGCAGGGTCGAGCCGTCCGGCTCGGCGCGCAGGATGATGTTCTCGAATTCGTCCGCGGAGAGGAAGCGACCCTGGGTGGTCACCATGTAGTTGACTTCCACGTCCTCGCCGGAAGGTTCCTGGCCGATGCGGCCGGCCGCGAACTGGGCGTTCTGCTCGCTTATGGCCTTGGCCACGTCGGCGGGGGTGAGCTTGAGTTGGGCCAGCTTGTCCGGCCGCAGCCACACCCGCATGGAATAGTCCTTGGCGCCGAAGATGAAGGCGTCGCCGACGCCGGGAAGGCGCTTGAGCTCGTCGATGACGTTGACCAGCACGTAGTTGCTGATAAACACGCTGTCATAGCGTCCGGTCGGCGAGGTGAATCCCAGCACCTGGAGGATGTTGGAGGACTTCTTGGCCACCACCACGCCCTGGCGGCGCACGTCCTCGGGCAGGGTGGTCAGGGCGGCCTGGACCCGGTTGTTGACGTTGATGGTGTTCTGGTCGGGGTTGGTGCCCACGGCGAAGGTCACGGTGATGGAAAGCGAGCCGTCGCCGGAACTGGTCGACCGGATGTAGAGCATGTTGTCGACGCCGTTGATCTGCTGCTCCAGAGGCGCGGCGACGGTGGCGGCGATGACTTCGGCGCTGGCGCCGGGGTAGCTCGTGGAGACGCTGACCTCGGGCGGGATGATGTCCGGGTACTGGGCCACGGGCAGGATGCGCATGGCGGCGAGACCGGCCAGGGTGATGACCAGGGAAATGACGGCCGAGAAGACCGGCCGTCCCAGGAAGAAGCGCGAGATCATGAGTTGGGCCCTTTCTCGGCGGCGGGGGCCGGCGTCTCGGCCGTCTGGCCGCCGCGCACGCGCACGGTCATGCCCGGCCGCACCTTGATGATGCCCTCGGTGACGATGCGCTCGTTGCCCTCGAGGCCGTTCTCCACGAGAAAGGCGTTGCCGATCTGTTCGCCGAGGGACAGCGGACGGGGCTGGGCCGTGTTCGAGGCATCGAGCACCCAGACCATGGGGCCTTGCTGGGTGGAGAGCACGGCGGCCTGGGGGACGGCCAGGGCGTCCTTGAGGCTGGCGCCTTCCAGACGGACCCGCACGAACTGGCCGGGCAGCAGCTCGCCCTGGGGATTGGGAAAGGCTGCCCTGACCTTGACCACGCCCGTGGTCGCGTCGACCTGGGTGTCGGTGAAGTTGATGCGGCCGGGCAGGGGGTAGTCGGTGCCGTCGGGCAGCGTCAGGCGGACGACGAAATCCCCTTCCTGCCCGAACACGATCCTGCCGTCGGCGCGCAGCTTGCGGAAGCGCGCCATTTCGGGACCGGGCATGGAGAAATTGACGTAGAGCGGGTCGACCCGCGACATGGTGGTGAGCAGGCTTCCTTCTGAAGAGGTGGTGATGAGGCTGCCCTCGGAGCGGGTTTCCTTGCTGGTCATGCCGGAGATGGGGGCGGTGACCTTGGTCCATTCCAGGTTGAGTTCGGCCTCGCGCACCTTGCCCCTGGCCTCGCTGACGGCGGCGGATGCCGAGTCCTGGGCGGTCTGGGCGTCGTCGGCGTCCTTTTTGGCCACCACGTCGTCCTTGTAGAGCTTTTGCATGCGGGCGGCGTCGCGCTGGGTCTGGGTCAGCCTGGCCTCGGCCTGTCCGAGGGCGCCCTTGGCCTGTGCCAGGGCGGCCTGGTAGGGGGCCGGGTCGATCTCGAACATGAGATCGCCCTGGCGGACGCGGGTGCCTTCCTCGTAGGTCCGGCGCAGCAGGATGCCGCCGACCCGGGCGCGCACCTCGACCTCGCGGGAGCCGGCCGTCTGCCCCATGTAGGACATGGGGATGGGGATGTCGGCGCGCCGGACCGAAACCGCCACGACTTCCGGAGGCGGTGGCGCGTGTCCGGCCTCCTGGCCGGAACTGTCGGAGGCGCACCCCGAGAGGCCGAGAGCCAAAATGACCAACAGGCCGGGAAGCCGGACGAATCTGAAAATGGGGAAATAGGACATGATGTTCTCCATGCGCATGGGTGCGGGATGGAAGGTGGAGTGACGCGTCACCGCGACGGTGCGTCATGGCGGCCCAGCAGGGGGAGCCAGGCCATGGCGAACCGGTCTGCCGCCGGGGACGAGAAATGATAGCCGTCCCGGCGGTCGGACCAGGGCACGAGCTGGTCGGTGTCGGGTCCGGGAAAAATGTGGAGCGCCGGATCGGCCAGGGCGGTCTGGACGGCGACGATCTCCGGGCAGGACTTGTAGCAGGCGGGATCCAGACGGTCGGGACAGCCGAAATCCTGGTGCAGGGTGGTCCGGGATATGAAGATCGGCGTGGTCCCGCCGAGCCGGGCGCGGATCTGGCCGAGCACCGCCTCCAGCAACGTCCGGTAGGCGGCGGCGGGCAGGCCGATGGCGCAGTCCGCCTCGCCCTGGTGGAACAGGACGTGGGTCGGCGTCAGCCCACGCGCCGCGAGTTCGTCAATGCTGGAGAGAAGCCGGGCGTTGAGGTCGCCGCGCGGTCCCCAGTTGAGGATGGAGGAGCCCCCCCGGGCGATGTCCGCGAAAACGACCCGGTCGTAGGCGCCCGTGGCGACCAGTTTGTCGCCCAGCCGGGACCAGACGCTGCCCAGGGAGTCCGATGCGCCGGGCAGGGGGTCGCGGATCTTGCGGCACACGCCCCCATGGTAGGCGTAGACGGGCGCCGTCGAGACGTAACCTTCCTCCACGGTGTTGGCCGCGTTGGATTGCCCGAAAACCAGGGCCACCATGGTCCGTGGGCCGGGAAGACCGGCGCAGTCCACGACCTGTTCCGCGTCGGCCCCCTGGAAGACGTTGCCCGCCAGAAGGTGGACCGGCGGCATCCTGTCTCCGTAGAGGATGTATACGGCGGCCACGCCGTCCCCGTCCGCCGTCTCCCCGGCCGCCCGGGCGGGGGGCCAGACGGCAGCGACGAGCAGCGCCAAGCCGCACGCGATTCCGGGCACGGTCCGGGTCACGTCGAAGCGGAAACGCGTGAACGGTCGTTCACTTCGTGGACAAAAAAAATCACGGCGCGACGGCATGGGCGAATAACTCCCAATTGGCGGCGGTTTGCCGGGGAATATCCAGTTCCTCCTCATCCGGCGCCCGGGCCTGCATCAGGGCCGGCATGGCGACCATGCCGAGATAGTTGATGAAAAGCTCATTTGCCCGGATGTCGGCGCGGATTTCCCCCTGGGCCTGGGCGGTTTCGATGATCGGCACGATGCTCTGACGCAGGGTCCTGTGGTGAGCGAGCTTGAGTTCGCGCAGATGCTTGTCCGAGAACCAGATTTCGTCGGAAAGGAAGATGAGGGGCAGGGCCCGGTAGCGTTCGACCAAGGCCATGCTCCGCAGGTACAGGTGGCGCAGGGCGTCGAGGGGGCCTTGGGCTTCGGCCTTGCTCTGGCGGATATTGTCCGCGACAAGGTCAAGGTGCTCCTCGATCACCGCCGCCAGAATGTCCGCCTTGTTCCTGTAGTGGCGGTAGAGGGCGGCGGCGGAAATCCCCACGGCCTCGGCCACGCGGCGCACGGTCAGGGCGGCGATGCCCTGCTCCACCACGAGGGTCAGGGTCGCCTCGGCAATCTGTTCCCGCCGGAGGGGGGATTCCATGCGTTCCGCCATGGCGGGCTAGTTAACACATGTTAACGGGGTGTCAAGCCCGACTGTCGGGAGGGAGCCGGCAACCTGGAACGCCAGGCGCGGGAAGACCTGGGGCGATGCCGGAGGGACGCGGGGACGCGTTCGAACCATGAAACGAAAACGCCGCCCCGGGCGGACCCGGCGGCGGCGTTCGAGCGTGGCGGCAGGGATCGGGAACCTAGTAGGCTTCCTCGTACTCCAGGTCTTCCTTGGTCACGGGGTGGCGGAAGGTATGCAGCGTCCACACCTGATAGACGATGACGACGGGCACGAAGACCAGGGCCACGCCGAGCATGATGGCCAGCGTCATGGGCGTCGAGGCCGAGTTCTCGATGGTCAGCGACCAGGCCGGGTTGAGGCTCGACGGCAGAAGCGCCGGAAAAATGCCGGCCACGCCGAAGAGGGTCGTGCCGCCGATGAGCACGGCCGACCCCGCCCACGAGGCCAGAACCCGTCCGGCCCGGCGATACCTCCAGGTGGCGACCAGTCCGGCCACGGGCACGAGCAGCAGCACGAACAGGGCCGGATGGGCGAGGTAGTTGGCGAAAAGCTGGGTCAGGCCGTAGGACATGGCCAAAAACA
This sequence comes from uncultured Desulfovibrio sp., assembly GCA_964576235.1. Lineage (GTDB taxonomy): Bacteria > Desulfobacterota > Desulfovibrionia > Desulfovibrionales > Desulfovibrionaceae > Solidesulfovibrio. The sequence goes on along the minus strand of CAZNUQ010000027.1, from coordinate 10,322 downwards.
GGACGATGACGGCGGCCATGACCGGCCACAGCCTGCCCGCCAGGGCCAGGGCCCGGGCGCGCAACTCTCCCGTGGACTTGAAGGCCAGCCACAGGGCGCCGTGATGGGCGAAAAGCAGGACGAAGAGCACGCCGCCGGCCAGACCGTAGGGATTGAGCAGGGTCAGCAGGTTGCCCTGCAAAATGCCGTCCTGGTCGAGGGGCAGCCCCTTGAAGATGTTGGCGAAGGCGACCCCGAGCAGCAGCGCCGGCAGAAAGCTGCCGAGAAAGTTGCACAGATCCCAGACCTTGCGCCAGCCTTCGCCGTCCACCTTGGAACGGAATTCGAAGGTCACGCCCCGCAGGATGAGCGCGAACAAAAGCAGCATCAGCGGGGTGTAAAGGCTTGAGAACATGACGGCATAGGTCTTGGGGAAGGCGGCGAAGGTCACGCCGCCGGCCGTGATGAGCCAGACCTCGTTGCCGTCCCAGAAGGGGCCCATCGCATTGTAGGCGATGCGTTTTTCCTCCTCGTTTCTGGCGAGGAAGGGGCGGATGGTGCCCAGGCCGAGGTCGAAGCCGTCCAGGACGAAATAGATCGCCCAAAGCACTCCCCAGAGGATAAACCAGGTGGTACCGAGATCCATGGTCGTTCTCCTTACGTTGCAAGCCGGCCGGGCCGGGTTCGGACGTGCGCGAAAAGGCCTTTCGACGGCGTCGCGGGCCTAGGCCGGATCCTTGCGGGCGTATTTTGCCAACAGGTAGATGTCGAGGGTCGCGAGCAGGATGTAGACCACGAAGAAGGCGGCGAGGCTTATGGCCACCTGGCTCGTGGCCAGGGGCGAAACCGCGTCCCTGGTGCGCATGAGGCCGTAGACGATCCAGGGCTGGCGTCCGACCTCGGCCACCGCCCAGCCGGCCTGGAGGGCCAGGTAGGGCGCCGGGATGGCCCATATGAAGGCCCGAAGCAGCTTCGGGGAGCTTTCGGCCGGTTGATGACGGGCGATGAAGGCCAGGACGCCCAGGATGAGCATGGCCGTGCCGAGGCCGACCATCAGCCGGAAGGAATGGAAGGTGAGGCCGACGGGCGGACGGTCTTCCCGCGGGAAGTCCTTGAGCCCCTTGACCTCGGCCCCGGGATCGTTGAAGGCCATCAGGCTCAGGATGCTCGGGATGCGGCCGATCTCGACGCTGTTGCGCTCGTTTTGGGCGTCGGGCACGGCCAGAAGGTACATCGGGGCGTTTTTCCGGGTTTCCCAGTGGGATTCCATGGCCGCGAGCTTGGCCGGCTGGAGTTCGGCCACGATGTTGCCCTGGCGGTGGCCGACGCCGGCCACGAGCAGGGAGAAGACCAGGGCGAAGCCGGCCCCGATGCGGAAGGACTTGGTGAAAAAGTCGATGTTCCGCTTGCGCAGCAGGTGCCAGGCCGAGACGCCCACCACGAAAAAGCCGGCCAGGGCCCAGGAACCGGTGACGGTGTGGAGGAAGGCGTTCCAGGCGTACCCGTTGGTGACGACTTCAAGAAAACTGGCCAGTTCGGCCCGCCCGTTCTGGATCACGTAGCCCACGGGATGCTGCATGAAGCCGTTGGCCAGGATGATCCAGAGCGCCGAGAGGTTGGAGGCGATGGCCACGAGCCAGATGGCCGTGGCGTGGAGTTTGGGGGAGAGCCGGTCCCAGCCGAAGACCCACACGCCGATGAAGGTCGATTCCAGGAAAAAGGCGGCCGTGGCCTCGATGGCCAAAAGCGAGCCGAAGATGTCGCCGACGAAGGCCGAGTAGCGCGACCAGTTGGTGCCGAACTGGAATTCCAGCGTCAGTCCGGTCACCACGCCCAGGGCGAAGTTGATGAGAAAGAGCTTGCCCCAGAATCTGGCCATCCGTTTGTACGTTTCGTCGCCCGTGCGCACGTACCGGGTTTCCATCACCGCGACGATGACGGAAAGGCCCAGGGTGAGGGGGACGAAAATGAAATGAATGAATGTCGCAAAGGCGAACTGCAACCGGGAAAGCATCAAAACGTCCATGATCCGTCTCCTTTTCCTCCGTGTTGATCAGACACACGCCTGCTGTCTTTCCCCTGGCGCCGATGCCGCGAAACCTTGCGACGCGCCAAACGGCCCGCTCCCCGGGGCCCTTTCGCACGTTCCTACCATCCCGCCACGGAAAAAACACCTCCTCACGAATCCAACCGCTCCTGCGGTCGTTTTTTTCAGCATCCCGCCGGCTGTTTGCCGACCCTTCGGGTTTCCTCTTCCACCAGCGCGTCCAGACTCGTGCTTCCGAGGGTGTCCCGCAGCTGGCGCCTCGCCCTGTCCCACACGGAATGCACCGCGCATATCGAGTGGCGTTCGCAGGAGGACGGGCGGTGGATGCAGTCGTTCAGGAAGATTTCTCCGTCGATGGCCTCCACCAGGGACAACAGCGTGATCTCCGCCGGCCGCCGGAGCAGTTCATAACCGCCCCGGGCCCCCTGGTGGATGGCGATGATGCCGGCCCGGGCCAGTTGTTGGGCCACCTTGCCCAGGAATTGGGCCGGAATGTCCATGGACTCGGCGATCTCCTTGCGGCTGAGGATCGGTCGGTCCCGGTGCATGGCCAGGTACAGGACGCAGCGGATGGCGTATTCGCCGGCTCGGGTAAGACGCATGGGCAATCCTTAATTTGGATTAATAAGACATTATTGGTCTTATATGTGGGGCGGCCGGGATTGTCAACCGGTTTCCCTTTGGGAGGCATTCGTTCAGGGCGCGACGGCCCGGGCCAGATCCGGGGCGTAATGGTCGATCAGGTGGCGGGCGATGCTGGAGGGCGGCGGCAGCAGGCCCGGCGGATTGCCGGCCGAGAACCAGGCGGCGTCCTCCAGTTCCGAGCGGTCGACCACGATGTCGCCCCCGGCGAAGCAGGCGGAGAAACCGGCCATGAGCTGGCTTGGATAGGGCCAGTTCTGGCTGACGAGATAGCGCACGTTCTCGACGGCCACGCCGGTTTCCTCGGCCACCTCGCGCACGACGCATTCCTCGAGGGATTCGGCGAATTCCACGAAACCGGCGACAAGGCCATACTGGCCGGCCGGCCAGCCCGGCTTGCGCACCATGAGGTACTCGTCGCCCCGGGTGACCAGGACGATGATGGCCGGGTGCAGACGCGGGAAATATTCCCGGGCGCAGGCCGGGCAACGGGCGCCCCAGGTGCCGGGAATGCCCCGGGGGGAGGCGCCGCAGGCCGGGCAGATCCGGCTTCTGTCGCGCCAGTGGAGCACCTGCCTGGCCAGGCCGGCCAGGGTCAGCAGACGGTCGCCGAGGCCCTCGTTCCGATAGGAGGCCGGCACGGCGACGCAGTGCGGCGGGATGGCGGCCTCGGGCACGAGGCGGGCGGCCCGAACCGGCCTGCCCTCCAGGGTGCCGACGAAGACCGGGGCCACGGCCCACGGGCCGGTGGCGGGGGGAGGGCCGAAAGGAATGGTCGGGACGCCCGCCGGCATGTGGAGAACGAGGTCGTTGCCCCGCAGGATGATCCAGAATCCCTCGGGTTCCGGCTGATCCCGGTCGGGGGTGCCCATGACGAACGCATCGCGGATGGAGGCCCGGTTGAAGGGCAGGTGGGTCGCTTCCGGGTAGGGCATGGCGTGCTCGTGGTGGTATGGGGTTGGCCTTTGCCGTCGTCGGGGAGGGGCCGGCGTCGGCGCGTTGGCGGCAGGATACGCCGGCGGCCCGGTTTTGGCCATCCCGGAACGGCGTTTCTTGACGGCATGTCCGCGTCCTGGCACTGGCTGGGGATGGCCGGAAGGGGTGCGCGGTTTCCCGGCCGGGAGGGACGTATGCGGGACTGTCTGGCCGAGGCCGAGGCCATTTTCCGGGCGGGGCTCGCCCGGGTCGATCCCCTCGGCATGATGGAGCGGGTACTGACGCTTTCCGGCGACGTGCTGCGGGTGACGACCGAAACCGAGTGCCACGCCTACGACCTGGGCCGGTACCGGCGGATTTTCGTGCTGGGCGCGGGCAAGGCCTCGGCCCGCATGGCCCTCGGGCTGGAGCGCCTGCTCGGCGGGCGGATCGCCGCCGGGGTGGTGGCGGTCAAGGAAGGCTATGTGGAGCGGCTTTCCCGGATCCGCCTGCTGGAGGCCGCCCACCCGGTGCCGGACGAGCGGGGCGTGGCCGCGGCGCGCGAGGTGTTGGCCCTGGCCGGCGAGGCCGGGCCGGAAGATCTGGTCATCGTTCTCGTCTCGGGCGGGGGGTCGGCCATCCTGGCCGCGCCCATCGACCTTCCCGGCCACCGCCTGACCCTGGCCGACAAGCAGGCCACCACCCGCACCCTTCTGGCCTGCGGGGCGAACATCCAGGAAATCAACCGGGTGCGCAAGAAGCTTTCGGCGGTCAAGGGCGGCCGCCTGGCCCGGGCCATCGCCCCGGCCCATTGCCTGGGTTTGCTGTTGTCCGACGTGGTCGGCGACGATCTCGACGTGATCGCCAGCGGACCGACCGTGCCCGATCCCACGACCGGGGCCGAGGCCCTGGCCGTCCTGGAGCGGTACGGCGTGGCGGACGCCATCGCCCCCGAGGCCCTGGCCATCTTGTCCGACGTGGCCGCCGGGCGCGCCCCGGACACGCCCAAGGCCGACGACCCGGCCTTCGTGAACGCCCGCACCGTGCTGATCGGCACCAATCACCAGGCCCTGCTCGCCGCCCGGGACAAGGCCGGGGCGCTTGGCTACAACACCATCGTGCTGACCTCCCACCTGACCGGCGAATCCCGGGAGATGGCCAACCTCTTCCTGGGCGTGGCCCGGGACGTGGCCGAACACGGGCTGCCCCTCGCCCGGCCGGCCTGCGTCATCGCCGGCGGCGAAACCACCGTGACGCTGCGCGGCGCGGGCAAGGGCGGCCGCAACCAGGAAATGGCCCTGGCCTTCCTGGCCGGTCTGGCCCGGGATCCCAGGAACGCCGAGGATGCCGTCTTCCTGGCCGCTTCCACGGACGGCTCCGACGGCCCGACCGACGCCACCGGGGCGTTCGCCTCCCTGGCCATCCTGCGGCGGGGCAATCGCCTGGGCCTCGATCCCGACCGGTATCTGGCCGAAAACGACGCCTACCGCTATTTCGAGGCCGCGGGCGGCCTGTTGATCACCGGCCCGACTAACACCAACGTCTGCGACATCAAGGTGCTGCTGTCCGTCTGAGGCCGCGCAACGACCGGATCGCCCGGGGCGGTCGCGCTTCCGGAATAAAGACGGCCGCCTTCCCGGGGGATACGGGACGGGCGACCGCGGGGCGTGCGAGGATGGTTTCGGGGCTGGCTTACCGAAGGACTTTCTTGACCACGGCCACGAGCTGGTCCGGGGTGAAGGGCTTGACGATCCAGCCTGTGGCGCCGGCGGCCTTTCCTTCGGCCTTCTTGCCGGCCTGGGATTCGGTGGTCAGCATGACGATGGGGATGAACTTGTAGGCGGCCTGGGCGCGGATGGCCTTGATCAGGCCGATGCCGTCGAGGTTGGGCATGTTGAGGTCGGTGACGACCATGTCGACGGTCCCGCTGAGCTTGGACAAGGCGTCCTTGCCGTCGCTGGCCTCGATCACGTCGTACCCCTCCTTTTTGAGGGTGAAGGCCACCATCTGTCTGACGCTGGCGGAATCGTCCACGGTCATGATGCGTTTAGCCATCGCGTCCCTCGTCGGCGAAAAAAGTTGCAAGTTGGGGCGGTTGGTTGAATCCGGAAACCCTGGCCGCATGCATGGCCGTCGCGGAAGGCTTTCCGGCGCATGCAAGTGACCGGCCGCCGCGTTCCAGGGTCAGCGCGGCGGAAAGCAGCAGTTGCAGGAAGGTGATGTCCACTTCCTCCACCCGGGAAATGTCCAGGGAGAGGTCCTTGCCCGAGTTCACGGCCGCGAGCAGGCCGTCGCGCAGGGTGGCGGCATGTTCCACGGTGCATTTTCCGGCGATCTCGAGAACGATGCTGTCGCCATTTTCGTGCGGGGTGAGTTCCATGTGCGTGCCGCTCCTTGCCTTCCTGGCTACTGGGGCAGTGTACGGGAGGCCTGCGTCCCTTGCAAGCGTGACTCTTCGTGATCCCTGACGAACCGGACGAGTTGCGGCACGTCGACAATCAGCGAAATGCTGCCGTCGCCGTTGATCGTGGTGCCGGAAATCCATTTGAGGTGGCGGTAACAGTCGTCGAGGCTCTTGATGACCGCCTGTTGCCGCCCCACGACCTTGTCGACGCAAAGGCCGATCAGTTCGCCTTCCACCTCGGTGATCACCACGCGTTCGTACCCCGGCTGTTCGCCGGGCACGGCGAACAGCTGCCGGAGGCTGACGACGGGAATGAGTTCCCCCATGCGTTCCATGGTGTCCACGGTGCGCACGTCATCGGTCACGAAGCGTTCCTGGAAACCGCGCAGGGTGACCAGGGGCACGATGAAGGAGTCCCGGCCGACCAGCACGCTGAAGCCGTCGATGATGGCCAGGGTGAGGGGCAGGTTGATGGTGACGGTCGTGCCCTGGCCCAGGGCGCTTTGCACCTCCACCGTGCCGCGCAACGCCTCGATGTTCCGTTTGACCACGTCCATGCCGACGCCCCGGCCCGAGACATCGGAAACCCGGGTCGCCGTGGAAAAGCCGGGCATGAAGATGCAGTCGTAGAGTTCCTTTTCGGACACCTCCGCGTCCGGGGCGATCAGGCCGCGCTCGATGGCCTTTTGCCGCACCGCCGCCGGATCGATTCCCCGGCCGTCGTCGCGGATGGTGATGACCACGTTGCCGCCCGAATGGCTGGCCGCCAGGATGATGCGCCCCCGGGCCGGCTTGCCCGCGGCCAGACGTTCCGCCGGGAGTTCCACGCCGTGGTCGAGGCTGTTGCGCAGCAGATGGACGAGGGGATCCTTGAGCCGGTCGATAACGGTCTTGTCCAGTTCCGTGTCGCCGCCCTGGGCCTCGAAGTCCACGTCCTTGCCGAGGGAGGACGCCAGATCCCTGGTGAGGCGGGTGAACTGGCTGAATACCGTCCCGATGGGCAACATGCGCAGCCCCAGGGCCACATCGCGCATGGCGTCGGTGAGGCGTTCCAGATCTTCGTCCACGGCCGCGGCCGCGTCGAGGTCGCTGGCGCGCACCGCCTGCCGCAGGCGGGATTGGAGGATGACCATTTCGCCGACCATGCTCACCACGCTGTCCAGTCGGGCCGCGTCCACGCGGATGGTGGACGCCCCGGCCGCGCCGGACCGTCGCGGGCCGGAGCCGGCCTCGGCCTTGCTGAGCCGCGCGGCCTTGGTCCGGACGTGGTGCTTGGCTTCCTGGATGATGGCCAGCTTGTCCGACAGGGCCCGTCCCAGGCTTTCCAGAACGACCTCCGTGGGGGCCGCGTCGAGCCCGACAAGGACGTGCAAAAGCTCGTCCAGGTCGTCGCCGCGAAGCGCCCCCTGGTGGATGCGCTCGATGGAGATGTCGGACTCGTCCTCGACGAAGATGAAGACATCCCGCAGGCTGTTGGCGCCGCAAGGGGTGCGCACCATCATGTCGAAGACGCCGTGGATCTCGTCCGGGGCGTGGTCCTGGTCGTCGAGATCGGGCATGGGGCCGTGGCGCATCGCGCGCACGAGCCCCATGGTGTCGAGTTCGGCAAGCAGGCGGACGGGGTCGTTGCCCGAATGGAGCATGCGCGCGGCGGGCCGGAAGCGGATCCAGTAGATGCCGGGCGGGCCGGGAAGGGCCGCGCAGGCGTATCCGGTTTCCTCGTCCACTTCACATGACACCGGATGCTCCGTCGCGACAGCCTCCGGAGCCTGCCCTCCGGCCGGCATGTAGGCCGCGAAGGAGGCGAGCAGGGCGTCGGAGGCGGCGGTCAGCGCCGGATCCGGCTTGTGGTCGGGCGCCTCGAGCAGGGACAGGATATGGTCCTTGGCCTCGAGGGTCAGGGTCAGCAGTTCCTCGGATACCGGCAGTTCCCCGGTGCGAACGCGGTCGAGGACCGTTTCCACGTCATGGGTGAAGCGGGATATCTCGTCGAAGCCGAACATGGCCCCGCCGCCCTTGATGGTATGCATGGCCCGGAAGCAGGCATCCACTTTCCCCATGTCGTCGGGAGCCTTTTCCAGCTCGAGAAGGCCTCGTTCCAGTTCGATGAGCAATTCCCTGGTTTCTTCCACATAGAGTCCGATGGAAGGGTCAGCATTTTGCATCGAAAACCTCCGCCATGCCGCTTCGCTGCCTTGGCAAGGGCCAGTCTCGCATTCTAGAACCGTTCGAACTGCTCGTCGTCGCTTTCCATTTCAAGCGAGAAACCGCCGGCCTTGGACTTATCCTCGCCACCCATCCCCCTGGCGGGGCGCTTGGCCGGGAGCGCCTTCTTGCCGGCCGAGGGGCGGGCGGGCGCCTTGCCCTTGGCCTGGGGAGCGGCGATGGCCCGGGTCTGCCGGGTGCCGGATTCGAGCCGGAAGAAGGCCACGCTGGCCTGGAGCTGCTCGGCCTGGGCGGAGAGCTCCTCGGAAGTGGAGGCCAGTTCCTCGGCGGCCGAGGCGTTTTGCTGGATGACCTGGTCGAGTTGCTGGAGGGCCTTGTTGACCTGGCCCGAGCCCGTGGACTGTTCCTGGCTGGCGGCGTTGATCTCCTGGACGAGGTCGGCCGTGCGCTGGATGTCCGGGACGAGCTTGGCCAGCAGTTCGCCGGCCCGTTCGGCCACGCTCGTGGAAGAGCGCGACAGCTGGGTGATTTCCGAGGCCGCCGCCTGGCTGCGTTCGGCGAGCTTGCGCACCTCGGAGGCCACCACCGCGAAGCCTCGGCCGTGCTCTCCGGCCCGGGCGGCCTCCACTGCGGCGTTTAAGGCCAGCAGGTCGGTCTGCCGGGCGATTTCCTCGATGATGGAAATCTTGCCGGCGATTTCCTTCATGGCGGCCACGGCCTGGGTCACGGCCTGGCCGGATTCTCGGGCGTCGCCCGCCGCCTTGACGGCGATGGCCTCGGTCTGGCTGGCGTTGTCCGCGTTCTGGCTGATGCTGGAGGTCATCTCCTCCATGGCCGAGGACGATTCCTCCACCGCCGAGGCCTGTTCCGTGGCGCCCTGGGACAGGGATTCGGCCGAGGCGCTCATCTCCTCGCTGCCCGAGGCCACGTTTTCCGCGCCGGACTGGACTTCGCCCACCACGTCGCGAAGGCGTTCGATCATTTCGGCCATGCTGCGCAGCATCACGTCCTTGTCCGACCGGGGCGCGATCGACACCGTCAGGTCTCCTTCGGCCAGCCGGGCGGCGACATCCGAGGTGGTGCGCTCGGCCACGATCATGCGTTCCAAGGCGGTGAGCAGGGTTCCGATCTCGTCGCGGGAATCGACGGCCACCTCCACTTCGAGGTCGCCGACGGCCACGGCCTCGGCCACGCCGATGGCCTTTTGGACGCCGCGCAGGATGGCCCTGGTGATGAGTACGGCGAAAAGGATGCCGAGAAGGACCGCCGCCGCCGAAACACCGAGGCTGGTCAGGGTGGCCGTGCGCGAATCGGCGGCCATGCTTTCCTTCTGGACATCCACGGCCTCGTCGGCGATCTGGGCGGCCTTGTCGGCCGCCGCGGCCATTTCCTTGGTTGCCGCCGCCTGGGTCGTGGAAACCGTGATGAGGCCGTCCATGCGGTTCTTGTAGGTCTCGGCCTTGCTGGCGATGCCGGCGATCATGCCCCGTTCCTCGGGCGAGGTCAGCAGGGGGTGCAGTTCCTTGGCGCCGGTGATGAGGACTTCCAGGATGCCGCGGGCGCTGTCCATGCGGCTCTTGTCGTTTCGCCACAGATAATAGAGGGCCTCGATGCGGGAACGCAGGAACTGTTGGAGCAGTTGCTCTGTCCTGTTCTGGATGTTCGCGTTCTTGGTCATGGCCTCAAGGCCGGAGCCGTTGGACTTCTCCATATTGGCGGCAAGCCGCCTGGTCAGTTCCTCGGCATCCGTCTGGAGGGCGCCGGCGGCCTCCACCAGGGCTTTCAGCGTTTCATCACGGGATTTTTCGCTTTCCAGGTAGCGTCCGACCCCAGCCTCGTAGGCGTTGGCCGCGGCGACGATGGCATCCATGCGCTCCCGGTTGCGCAGGTCGGTCAGGGTGCTCTTGAGCCCCTGGGCCTTGTCCCTGGCCGTCGCCAGGGCCTTGCGGAAGGTTTCCAGCCGCCCCTGGTCCTTGTTATTCATGAAATAGAGCATGTCTATGCGGGCGGACGTGATGTTGTCGTTGATGTCGTTGACGACATCCATTTTTTGGGCGCGGGACATGAGATTTTCCAGCCCGTTGTAGCCGACGGCCGCCACCACGATGGTGAAGAGGATCGACAATCCGAACCCCAGGCCGAGTTTGAAGGCGAGACCGCGATTCTTAA
>CAZNUQ010000026.1:27919-40544 GCA_964576235.1 uncultured Desulfovibrio sp. | reverse complement strand
AAAACCGCCGCCGCGCAAAGCGCGGCGGCGGTTGTGACGCTCGGGGATGGCGCCTTTACTGGGCGACCGCGTTCCGCCGGTACTGGATGTAGGCGTCCTTGACGGCGCTGTAGGGTTCGATGGCGGGTTTGACCACGGCATCGTAGGCTTCGAGGGTTTCCGGCAGCTTGTTGAACATGTCGCCGCCCTTGACGACGTAGGGCCAGAACCACGGGTTGTAGTTGTCGTGGACGACCCAGGGACCGAAGATCCAGGTGAGCGGATTGGCCGCGGCGTCGCCGGCCAGACCGATGGTGTCGCGCAGGCTCGACGGCCCGAGCAGCGGCCACACGATGTAGAAGCCCTCGCCCATGCCGTAGTGGCCGAGGGTCTGGCCGAAGTCCTCGTTGCCGGGCTGGAGGTTCGGATCGGACTTGGCCACGTCCACGAGGCCGCCGACGCCAAGGGTGGAATTGAGCAGAAAGCGCCCGAATTCCCGGGACGCCTTGGTGAAGTCGAGCTGGAGGAGGGCGTTTACGAAACGGATGGGAAAGGTGAAATTCTGATAGGCGTTGGAAAGGCCCGTCCGGGCCATCTTGGGCATGATGATGACGTAGCCCTTGGACAGGGGCCGCATCAGGCCTTTGTTGAACAAATCGTTAAACGTAAACCAGAATTTATTCCAGGCATACAACGGATCGGGTACCGGAGCGGCGGGTGTTTCGGTCGCGTCGGCGGTCGCGACCGCCGGGGCGGTGACTGTCGCGGGCGCGGGGGACGCCGTGGTCGTCTGCTCCGACGCGGCTGCCGGCGCGAGACCCTTGCCGGTCTGGTTGCGGGCATGGCAGCCGGTGGTGACGAGAACCGTGAGCAGAAGCGTGAGCAGGACGAGGTGGCGCGGGGCGTTGATGATCATGGCGGCTCCACGGGGCGGGTGTTCTATGCGTTTCTTCGGCGCCGTTGCCGAGGACCTCCCCGTGATCCACTTGCGGAGCAACGACGGAACCTTGTCATCGGAACGTTTATAAAGCAAATTTCATTCCAGCTCGTTGTCGCGGCCTAGGACTTCTTCGCCGATATCTTGGCGATCAGCGCGTCGGGGGTGTCACGCATGAGGACCTGGCCGAACTGGCTGCGGTAGTTTTGCACCAGGCTCACACCCTCGATGACCACGTCGTACACCTTCCATCCTTCGCGATTGATCAGGCGGTAGGTGATGGGGATCTCCTTGCCCTTGCCGACGACCTTGGTCGCCACTTCGACCTTGCCATCGCCCAGATCCTGTTCGCCGGTGTAGTGTACTTTTTCATCGGTGTAGCTTTCGATTTTGTCAAGGTAGGTGTTTTGCAGCAACGTACCGAAGGCGGCCACGAAGCGGCTTTGCTGCTCCGCCGAGAATTTGTTCCATTCCGCGCCCAGGGCCCGGCGGGAGAGTTCCTTCATGTCGAAAATGGAATCGATGGTCGCGATGAGCTTGGCGCGCATGTCCGGACGGGTGGCGCCGTCCTTGTAGGCCGGGCTGGCGAGCAGGGCGATGATCCGGTCCACGGCGGAGCCGAGGGTGTCCGTGGCCTGGCCGGCGCGGGCCGGGATGGCGGTTGCGAGACAAAGAAGCAGGACAAGGAGGGCGCGAACAATAATGCCGTTCATACGTCGGTTTCCAATGGTGCGGGGTCAGGGCCAGGGGAGGGAGCGCGGCCGGGATGGCCTACTTCACTCCGCCAAAAACGTACTTGCCGATGAGGTCGCCGAGATCCACCGACGCCTCCGTTTCCACGATCATGCTCCCGGCCTTGAGCACCTCGTCGGAGCCGCCCGGGGATATCTTGACGAACTTGTCGCCTATAAGTCCGCTCGTCTTGATGGAGGCGATGGCATCGTCGGTCAGGCGCACCCCCTTTTGGATATCCAGGGTGACCAATGCCGTGTTGTCCCTGGTGTCCAGGGCGATGCCGGCAACCCGGCCGATGCGCACGCCGGCCATTTCCACGTAGGCCCCGTTCTTGAGCCCCGTGACATCCTTGAACCGGGCCGTCACCGGGTAGTTGTCGCCTCCGATGACTTCAAGCTTGCCGAGCTTGACCGTCAAATAGGCCACGCACAGAAGGCCGGCCAGCACGAAAACTCCGACCGTGGTTTCCATCGTGTATTTTTTCATGCACTTGGCCTTTTACGGCGAACCCGCCGAAGTTGCAATACGGTTGGTCCTTCGTCCGTCACAGGAGAAAGGAGGTCAGGGCGTAATCCGCGACCAGGATGGTGACGCAGGACATGACCACGGCGGATGTCGTGGCCAGGCTCACGCCCTTGGCGCCGAAACCGCCGCGGCGGGTGTGGGTGAAATATCCTTCGTAACAGCAGATGGTCGCCACGAGCAGGGCGAACACCAGGGCCTTGACGAAACCGCCGGTCACGTCGGCCAGTTCCACCGTGGCGTCGATCCGGTCGAAATAGACGCCGGGGTTTATGCCCAAAAGCACCACGCCGGTCAGGTAGCCGCCGAGAATGCCCACCACGTCGAAGATCGCCGTCAGCAGCGGAAAGCAGGCCAGCGACGCGGCGAGTCGCGGCGCGATCAAAAACCGCATGGGATTGATATCCATGGTCGACAGGGCGTCGATCTGCTCGGAGATGCGCATGATCCCGATTTCGGCGGCCATGGACGAGCCCGCCCGGCCCGTGATCATGATGGCCGTCAGCACGGGCCCGAGTTCGCGGATGATGGACAGGGCCACGGCGGCGCCGAGAAGCCCTTCGGAACCGAACTTGACAAGCGTGTAGTAGCCCTGCAGCCCGAGCACCATGCCCGTGAAAAGCCCGATCAGCACGATGACGAAGACGGACTTGACCCCGATGAAATAGACCTGCTGGGTGATCTTGCGCAGGGCGGACGGCGGCCGGCCGATTTGCGCCAGTCCCTGGACGAGGAAGAGAAAGGTTCCCCCGAGTTCGTCCACGACGGACAGGGCGATGCGGCCAAGCAGCGTAAACGGGGACAACAGCGCGGCGATGGTTGCGTTCATGGGAGTTCGGGGCGCGGCGGTGACGGATTCCCGGGCCGGCCGGGGATATGGGTTACACTTCTTTAAACTGAAAGAAAAGCGCCATGGCGGCGCCGGGTCTTGACGGCCGTAACTAGATGGTTTAACCGTTTAGTTGAAAACAATGGTTAGCGAGGTGCCGACATGGACGATCCGACGCGGGTGCCCGACCGCATTCTCGATGCCGCCGCCGAGGAATTCGGCCGGACGGGGTTCGCCGGAGCCAAGGTGGAGGCCATCGCCGTCAGGGCCGGCGTCAACAAGGCCGCGCTCTATTACCATGTGGGCAACAAGGAGAAACTCTACGAAGCCGTGTTGCTGCGGCTTTTCGGCCAGGTGGCCGGCGCGCTGGAGCAGGCCGGCGCGGCCGGCGGGGAACCGCGCCAGGCGTTGGAAAGGCTGACGCGGGCCCTGGCCGGGCTTTTCACCCGTCTTCCCGTGCTGCCCCGCATCATGGCCATGGAGATGGCTTCGGGCGGGGTCAACATGCCGGCCGCCGCCCTGGCCGAGTTCCGGCGGATCTTCGCCGTGACCCGGAACATCCTCGTGCGGGGGCGGGAGGCGGGGCTCCTGCGGCCGGCCGAGCCGGCCTTCGTGCACATGGCCCTGGTCGGCAGCCTCGTCGTCTATTGCCTGTCCGAGCCCCTGCGGCGCCGGTTCGCCGAGGCCGCCCGGGGCCTGGGCGCGCGCCTTGACGCGCCCCTCGACGAAATGGCGGTCTTTCTGGCCGAGGTGGTGGGACGGGGGCTGGCCGCGAGCCCCGAGGCGCCGGGGCGGATTTCGGGAACGGCACCCGGCGGGGAGGCTGGCGATGGCGGCGCGTGACGGACTGCCGGTCCTGGCGGCCCTGCTCCTGGCGCTTCTCTGCGCCTGCGACGGAGGCGCGCCGGCAACCTGGCAGGGCTACGTGGAAGGGGAGTTCGTGTACGTCGCCGGCAAGCTCGCCGGCCGGCTGGACGCCTTGCGGGTGGCCCGGGGCGACGTGGTCGCGGCCGGGGAGGCGCTCTACGTCCAGGAACACGAGCTGGAAGCGGACCAACTGGCCCAGGCCGAGGCGGAGTTGCGCCAGGCCGAGGATAGCCTGCGCGACAAGCAGAAGGGGCTGCGCCCCGAGGAAATCGACCAGCTCGTGGCCGGGTTGCGCCAGGCCGAGGTCGCCCGCGAGTTGTCGCGTCTGGAATTCGAACGCCGCGTCAGACTCTACGCCGAGGCCACCATCGCCAAGGAGGAGCTCGACACCATCCGCTCCACGCACGACAAGAACCGGCAACAGGTCCGGGAGCTCGAGGCCAAGCTGGCCACCGGCAGGCTCCCCAGCCGGGCGGATCAGATCCTGGCGGCCCAGGCGGCCGTGGAGGCGGCCCGCTCCGTCGTCGGGCAGGCCCGCTGGGCCCTGGACCAGAAGACCCAGCGCGCCGGCGTGTCCGGACTGGTTTTCGACGTCCTGCACCACCAGGGCGAGTGGGTTGCGGCGGGAAGCCCGGTCGTGGTCCTGTTGCCCGCCCGAAACGTCAAGGCCCGTTTTTTCGTGCCCCAGGCCGTGGCCGGGACGCTTGCCCTCGGCCAGAAGGTCCGGGTGTCCCATGACGGGGCGCCGGAATCCGTCGAGGCGGCCATCGCCTACATCGCGCCCACGGTGGAATACACGCCGCCGGTCATCTACAGCCAGGGATTCCGCGACAAGCTCGTGGTCATGGTCGAGGCCGCCTTCGCCCCGGACGCGGCCGCCCGCCTGCACCCCGGGCAGCCCATCGACGTGTCCCTGGCCGCCGGGACGGCCGGAGGTCCGCGATGAACGGCGGGCTCCCGATCATCGACGTGCATGGCCTGACCAAGATCTTCGGCCGCAAGACCGTGGTGGACCATATCGACATGCGGGTGGCCCGGGGCGAAATCCATGGATTTCTCGGCCCCAACGGCTCGGGCAAGACCACCTTCATCCGCATGCTGTGCGGCCTGCTGCGCCCGGACGACGGCCGGGGAACCTGCCTGGGCTTCGACGTGCGCGACGAGGCCGAGCGCATAAAACCCCACGTGGGCTACATGTCCCAGAGGTTTTCCCTCTACGAGGACATGACCGTGC
Source organism: uncultured Desulfovibrio sp. (assembly GCA_964576235.1). GTDB lineage: Bacteria > Desulfobacterota > Desulfovibrionia > Desulfovibrionales > Desulfovibrionaceae > Solidesulfovibrio. Next base: position 35,441 of record CAZNUQ010000026.1, on the reverse strand, counting down.
GGGAAAACCTGGACTTCATCGCCCGCATGTACGGCATCGCCGGGCGGGCCGCGGCCGTGGCCCGGACCGTCGAACGCATGTCCCTGGGCCGTTTTCGCGACCAGCTGGCCGGCACCCTGTCCGGCGGCTGGAAGCAGCGACTCGCCCTGGCCGCCTGCATGATCCACGAACCCCGGCTGCTGCTGCTCGACGAGCCGACCGCCGGCGTCGATCCCATGGCCCGGCGCGACTTCTGGGACGAGATCCACAAGCTCGCCGGAGAGGGCATAACGGCCCTGATCTCCACCCACTACATGGACGAGGCCGAACGCTGCCACCGCCTGGCCTACATCGCCTACGGCCGCCTCCTGGCCACCGGGGCCGTCGGCGAGATCGTGGCCGCCGAGGGCCTGACCACCTACGAAGTTTCCGGGCCGGCCCTGTACGACCTGATCGACCGTTTTCGACGGCTTCCCGGCGTCGAGCAGGTCGTGGCCTTCGGCCTCACGCTCCATGTCAGCGGCCGCGACGAGGCGGCCCTTGCCGGGAGCCTCGCGCCGTTTATGGCCCCGCCCCTCGTCTTCCGGCGGATTCCCGCCAACCTCGAGGAGGTCTTCATCAGCCTCATGCGCAAGGCGGCGGCGTGATGGCCCGTTTCCTCGGCTTTTCCCCGGGGCGGTTCGCCGCGATGGTCGCCAAGGAATTCACGCAGATGCGCCGCGACCGCCTGACCTTCGGCATGATGGTCGGCATCCCGCTGCTGCAGCTGATCCTTTTCGGCTACGCCATCAACTCCGACCCCAAACACCTGCCCACGGCCATTCTCGACAACGACCGCTCCGTCTTTTCCCGCGATCTGGCCATGGCCATGAAAAACAGCCTCTATTTCGATTTCACCCGGGCCGTGGCCACCGAGGCCGAGGCCGACGAACTCCTGCGCCTGGGACGCATCCAGTTCGTGCTGACCATCCCGCCGCACTTCGGCCGCGATCTCGCGCGCGGCGACCGGCCCGTGGTGCTGCTCGAGGCCGACGCCACCGATCCCTCGGCCACCTCCAACGCCGTGGCCGCCGTGCGCCAGGCCGCGAGCGACGCCTTCAACCGCGACCTGACCGGGCCGCTGCGCTCCCTGCGCGCCCCCGAAAGCCTCGTGGACCTGCGCCTGCACGCCCTCTACAACCCCGAGGCCGTCACCCAGTACAACATCGTGCCCGGCCTCATGGGGGTCGTGCTGACCATGACCCTGGTCATCATCACCTCGCTGGCCATCACGCGCGAACGCGAGCGGGGAACCATGGAAAACCTGCTCATCACTCCCGTGCGCCCGACCGAGGTGCTTCTCGGCAAGATCCTGCCCTACATCATCGTCGGCTACATCCAGATGGCGCTCATCATCGTCGCGGCCAGGCTCCTTTTCCGCGTGCCGGTCGTCGGCAGCCTGCCGCTTTTGTTCGTCGTCTCCTTCCCCTTCATCGCCGCCAACCTGGGCGTCGGCATCACCTTCTCCACCATCGCCCGCAACCAGTTGCAGGCCGTGCAGATGTCCTTCTTTTTCTTCCTGCCCTCCATCATCCTCTCCGGCTTCATGTTTCCCTACCGGGGCATGCCCGAATGGGCCCAGTGGGTGGGCTCCGTCCTGCCGCTGACCCATTACCTGCGCGTGGTGCGGGGCATCGTGCTCAAGGGCAACGGCCTGGCGGACATCCTGCCCAGCCTGTGGCCGATATGCCTGTTTCTGGCGGTTTCCGTCGGCATCGGCATCAAACGGTACCGGCGGACGTTGGATTAGGGGGAGGGGGCGCGGGACGCCGCCCCGCACCCCGCCATCCGGGAGAGAAGACGGCGCGGGGGGGCGGCTTGCGACGGGGCCGGCTAGGCGGCCCAGGTGCGGCTGGGGGCCAGGTTCTCGTCGATTTCCTTGGTCTTGGCCAGGATGCGCTTGCGGATTCCCTTGAAGATCGTCAACTCCTTGGCGCCGAAACTGGCGTGGACCTGGACGAGGCCGGCCAGGTCCATGATCTCGTTGTAGAGGTAGGGCATGTAGAGGGGGTCGTGCCGGACGAAGAACTGAATCTGGGAGAGCAGCCCCCGGATTTCCTCCTGGTGCTTGTCGGCCTTGCGCATGAGTTTTTCCAGCCGCCGGGAGGCGTTTTTGAGCGACACGGCCCATTCGGCGGCCTTGGGGGAGAAGATCGGCCGCACGCGCGGGGTGGCCGCCCGGCGCAACGCCTCCAGGAACACCGTCTTGGCCTCGCCCCGGCTGGCCGCGATGTTGCCGTCCACCAGGTCCTTCTCGTCGATGGTCACGGCGCCTTCGATGACCACGCCGCCGCCGTAGAGATTGAAGAAGGGCAGCCCGGACGCGGCGATGTCCTTTTCGATATCCCGCTTGGCGGCCAAAAAGCCCATGTGGGTGTAGATGTCCTCGCCCTGGAGGTTTTTAAGGGGCACGTCCTCGCGGGGATTGTAGTCGTGGACGTGGGCGGCGCTGTGGTGGCCGGCGGCGTGGGTGCTCGTGCCCTGCCAGGCCAGGTCCTGGCCGACCAGGACGAAGCGTTCGGCCCCGGCCCAGGTCAGGAAACGCTCCAGGGTGACGCCAACGTTGCCGCCGGCGTCGAGAACGAGTTCCTGGTCCTTGAGCACGAAGGTGGCGATGCCGCCCTGGGTCCACAGGGGGATTTTGGGGCCGGGATAGCGTCCCACCACGTCGGGCTGCATCTTGGTGGAATAAATGAACGGGATGTCGGCGGCGAAGGCCGGATCCCGCAGGTTGTCGAGGCTTTGCATCATCGAGCGGTCGTAGTCGATGGCCAGGCACAGGTCCGGCTTGAGTCCGAGCCGTTCCAGGGCGGGGAGGGTCTGGAGGGCGGTGGCCAGGAAGGCCTGGTCGCGCAGTTCGCGCAGGATAGGGGCGAACCGGGGGAGCGAGGGCCCCGCCCCGAGGATGACGGCCGTCAGCCCCGAGGCCATGCCCTGGACGCGCAACAGGCTGCCGTCGTCCATGGCCCGGCCGTAGTTGCGCAGTTCGTTGCCGACCATGATTTCCTGTTTCTGGCGCAGGGTGGACAGTTCCACGGAGAGGTTTTCGAGCTTGGCTTTGACCAGGGCCGAAAAGCGGGCGTATTCCGGCCCGAGCTGTTTGCTCGGCAGGTCGCTGCGCAGGTGGATGCGCGAGAACAGGAAACTCACGTCGAGGGTCTGCAGGGCCTTTTCGATGATCTCCGGGTCCGGGGGCAGGAACCTGAGCTTGCCGTGTTGCAAAAACGGCCGGTAATCGGTCTGGCCGAGGCAGGCGAGCAGCATTTCCGGCCGGGGTTCGACCACCAGGACCTTGTGGGAATCGGGCGTGCCGGAAATGACATGGTTGAGGCCGTAGCCGAGGGCCGTGCCGATGATGACCGTGGCCCCGCCCACGGCCTGTTCCGTCGGCAGCCAGTCTTTGTAGTACACTCCCGGCGGTATTTTTTCGAACAGCCCGTCGCCGTTGTCCATGCGCCAGTCGAGCATCCCGGACCGGTTCGGGCCGACCCTGTCGAAAACGACGGCCGGATCCGGGTTTCGCGCGGCCAGCCACACGGCCACCGGGTCTTTTGTTTCGGTGAGGAGCTGGATGTTGTCCGCCAGAAACGCGTTGATTTCCATGACACCGTCCTTTTGTTGCTTGCCCCGGCGGAAGCAATTTTCCTGCCACCCTTGCCGGTTCGCCTTTTTTTGCCTACCACTTTCGCCACCCGGGAAGATCCGGGACCCAAGCCACGAGGCGTCCGATGATCCATGATTCCGTGTTGTCCCTGGTGGGGGGGACCCCCCTTGTGCGCCTGCATCGCGTGAACCCCAATCCGGCCGTGACCGTCGTCGCCAAGGTGGAGATGCGAAACCCCGGCGGTTCCATCAAGGACCGGGTGGGGTTGGCCATGATCGAGGCGGCCGAGCGCTCGGGCGAGCTGACGCCGCGTCATACCATCATCGAGGCCACCTCCGGCAACACCGGCATCGGCCTGGCCATGGTCTGCGCGGTCAAGGGCTACAAGCTCAAACTCCTGATGCCGGCCTCGGCCTCGGAGGAGCGCAAGCGCATCCTGCGGGCCTACGGCGCGGAAATCGTGTTGACGCCCGGAAACCTCGGCACGGACGGGGCCATCGAGGAGGCCTACCGGCTGGCCCGGGAGGAGCCCGAAACCTATGTCCTGATGGACCAGTTCAACAATCCGGCCAGCATCGAGGCCCACTACAACACGACCGCCGTCGAAATCTTCGAGGGGACGCAGGGGAAGGTCACCCATGTGGTGGCGGCCCTCGGTACCTCGGGCACGGTCATGGGGCTGGTCAAAAAACTGAAGGAGCTCAACCCGGCCGTCAAAGTCGTGGCGGTCGAGCCCCATCCCGGCCACAAGATCCAGGGCCTCAAGAACATGCAGGAGTCCTATCCGCCCGGGATCTTCGACAAGCACGCCCTGGACGCCATCGTGCCGGTCGAGGACGCGGACGCCTACGAAATGGCCCGGCGCCTGGCCCGCGAGGAGGGCCTCCTGGTCGGCATGAGCAGCGGCGCCGCCATGGCGGCCGCGGCGGAACTGTCGGCCTCCCTCGAATCCGGGCTTGTGGTGGTCATCCTGCCGGACGGCGGCGAGCGCTACCTTTCGACGACACTTTTCGCCGTGCCCGAGAAAAAGGGCGTGGCCCTCGGCGGCATCGGCGGCGGCGAACCGGTCTATCTCGATCCGGCCGGCGCCGCGCCCGGCCTTTTCACCTTCGGGCCGCCCCTTTCCGATCCGGGCGATCTGGACGCCTGGCGGCGGATTGTCACCCTGGACGTCCTGCGGCGTTCCCTCTCCCGCGGCGGCGCCCGGCCCGTCCTGGCCGTGGGGCTGGCCGACCTCGACGACCGCTGCCTGGAGGCCTCCCGGGCGGCCGGACTGAAGTGCCGCGGGTTCGCCCTGGAGGCCAGGGAGCGGGTGGCGTCCCTGGCCGCCTCCCTGGGCGTCGCCGAGGCCGTGTTCCCGCTGGCTGGCGAGGCCTTGGACGAGGCCTTCGCCATGACGCGAAAGCTCATGAGCAAGGGGCTGGCCTACGAGAAGCTGCGCAGCGTCTATTTCGACGTGGCCCGGGACAAGGGCTACGGCCGGTTGCTCGGCATGGACATGACCAAGCTGGCCCTGGGCAAGACGGTGGACCTGCTTGCCTACACCAAGGACAATCCCCAGGATTTCACGTTGCTCAAACGCGTGAGCCTCAAGGACCTCAAGGCCGGCGACGCCCTGGCCACGCCCTGGGGCAACGTGCGGCCGAGCTGGTTTTTGCAGATGGCGGCCGTGGCGGCGCGTTCGCTTCCGGCCGTGACGGTGGTCCTGACCGACGAGGACAAGACCTTTCCCCATCTGGAAAATCTCCGGGCCATCTGGGCCACCGGAGCCGGGCTTTCTCCGGCGGCCTGGCTGGCCGGCGGCCGCGTGACCGGGCGCGAGGGCCAGGATGCCGGCCACGTGCCGGTCCTGGCCGACCTGCTCGCCTTTGGCGTCCATCCCCTGGCCGTCCGGGCTTGGCTGCTCTCGACAGGTTACCGCAAGCCGCTTTGCGCCGCGTCCGAGACCCTGTCCATGTGGGAGCGCAACCGCAACCGGGTCCAGGATCTGGCGGCCAACGTCGGGCTGACAGCCAGCCCCGAGGGGGAGGCCGCGGACGGCGTGGCGGCCGAATCCGAAAGGCTGGTCGAGGCACTGGGCGCGGCCGTGGCCGACGACCTGTCGGTTTTCCATTTCTGGCCGCGTCTTTTCGCCTATTGCCGTTTCGCCAACGGCCTGCTCGCCTCGGGAGGCCTTTCCGGCGCCGACGCCCGCCGGATCGGCCAGGCCCTGGCCGATGTCGACGGGGTGCTCGGATTGCTCGACCCGGCCCACATGCCCGTGCCGCGCGCCGAATGGCCGGCCGAGGCGGTCCGGCTGGTGGCCGAGCGGTCCGGGGCGCGCGGGAGCCGGGATTTCGTCCGGGCCGACGCGTTGCGCGCCGAAATCGAGTCTCTGGGATTCCGCGTGGAGGACGCCGCCGACGGCGCGCGGCTTTTCCCCCTGGGCTAGTGCCGAAAAGGCCGGGAATCGCCTGGGGCGTCACTGGCGCGGCAGGGGCACGGCCACGAGAAAAATCCACTTCTCGCCGAAGCGTTTCTCGGCGAACTCCTGCTCGAAGGCGGCCATGCCGGAGGGGGAGGACAGTTCCAGGCGATGCGCGCCCCGGCCGGGCGTGGCATGGTAGAAGAAGGCCCGGCCGCCTTCGTCGGAAAGCATCAGGCCGACGTGGTAGTAATAGAGCCGGCCGCCTTTTTCCTTGCTGAGGGCGGCCAGGACCAGTTCGCCGGGATGGAGCCGGGACAGGACGGCCTTCCATCGCGCGGCGTCGTGCAGGGGAAAGCCGCGAAAACGTCTGGCGTCGATTCCCGCCGGGTCCGCCGGCAGGAGGGCCCCGCCGTCCGCGGCCAGGATGCGCCGTGACAGTCCCTCGGTGATGTTGAGCACCAGGTCGTAGCCGAAATCCCAGTCCTGGCCCCCGGGGCTGCCCGGCCCGGAATCGCCCTTGCGGTCGCGGGCCACGGCGTCCAGGGGCAGGGGACGGAGAAGCAGCGCCCGGGAGGCTGTGGTGACGAAACCGCTGCAATTGAATCCCGGCGTGGGAAACGTGGCGGCTTGGTCGGCGAAGCGGGTGTGGCGGCCGGAGGGGTCGTCAACGCCGTCGTCGCGGTAGGACGTGCCGAGAAGCGGGGCGAGCTTGTCGGCCGGATCGGCGGCCCGGGCATTGCCCGCGCCGGCGATCAGGCCGGCCGCGAAAATGGCCGCGGCCATGGCGGCAAATTGACCCGGATGCAAAAGCCGCGTAACATTATAAAAATTGCCGGGCCGGAAGGACTGGGGCCGTTTCCCGGACAAGGCCGGAACACCACGGAATCTGCTCAGGAGGCGGAGGATGAAGTTTAACATTGAGATCAAGGGTTTCGGTCAGCGGGTTTTTTATTCCTACATCGAGAAGGAACTTGTCCGGGAAGCCCGGGAGACCAATCGGGAACGCTACATAGACTACATTTTTCACGGGGCGAACAACAATATTCACTCTTCCGGCGAAGACCTGCTGGAAAGCAACCGTCCTGTTGTCTACATAATAGTAAATGAAAAAGAGAAACTGCGGGTGAGCCTAAACAAGATTAATTGTGAGGTCAAGAATTACCCGCCAAAGAAGATCTTCCAGCCATACGTCAAGAATAATCTGCTTTACTGCTTCGCTTACAACGAGGAGTACATTCATACGTATTCCTTCAGTGACGTGGAAGAGATCGACATCGACAAGATCACCGCGCGCATCGTCGAAACCGAGCTCCCCAAGACCATCGAGAACAATGTCTGGATGCAAAAGATCATCCATATCGAAAGCATGCTCTACGATGGAAAGGAGATCAAACGGGAGGAGTTCCTCTCGCGTCCGCTCAACAGCATTCTCGGGCCGGTCATCATGGATCTGGAATAAGCGAAGACGCGGGCGTGGCGCGTTCCCTTCCGGG
>CAZNUQ010000026.1:26732-27819 GCA_964576235.1 uncultured Desulfovibrio sp. | reverse complement strand
TTCTCCGGGGCAGGGGCGGGGCTGTCCCTCAGCGCGGCGGGAGGGCTTTTTCCTCTTCGGCCAGGGCGTTTCGCAGCAGGATGTCGGCGAGATCCTTGATGGTATGCCGCGTCGGATCGAGGCCGAGCGAAACGGCCAGCTCCATGATCTTGTCGCCGGTTTTGACGGCGTGGCGAATTTTTTCGTAGTCCATCATGGGCTGCGTCGCGCCTTTGTGGGGGGCGGGCCGTGATGCCGGCCGCCGGTTTGGCCGACCATACCCCCTTGCCCGGCCGGGCGCAACGGTTCCGCGGGTTCCGGCCGGAGCCGCCGCGCGGTTGGCCATGATGGACTACGGCGTGCAAGAGGCGTCCTGTTCGCCGTCCGCGCCGCTAGTTCTTGACGATGCGCATGATGTCGCTTGCCGAAAGGGTCAGGGACCGGTTGAAGCGGATGCCGAACTCCAGGCCCTTGCTCCAGCGCACGAGGCTCGGGATGTAGTGGGCCAGTTCGCCGAAGGGCTGCAGTTGGGGATTGAACAGGACCTGTTCGCCCGGTCGCACGGAGACGGGAACGTCCTCGTCGCAGCGAAGCCGGGCTCCTGTGGGGCTGATGTCCAGGATCAGCACGTCGGCGCACACGTGCTCGGTCTGGAGCCGGCCCCGGTTGAGCAGGGCCGTTTCCCCCACGCTCACGCGCATCGCCGTGCGGCGGTCGCCGCAATCCCGGCAACGCCAGAAGGAACAACCCGGAGGAGCCTGGGGCACGAACTCCTGCCAGGTGTGCTTGCCGCAATGGTGGCACTTTTTAAGTTCGAGTAACGACATCGCCCCGGGCCTTGAAAAACGTCCGGCCAGTGCTTTTCATACGCGGTAGTTGCGGTTATAACACTTCCGTCGCGGCGACACAACCAACTTGACCGGCCACTTCTTGACGCCCGGGGACAAGGGCTTATGCTTGCAGGAAGGGTCGGTTCCGGCCGGCGAAGGAGCGCGAGTATGGCAGGGCTTTTGGAGAGACTGCTGACCTTGGCGGGAAAACGCGACGACCTCGTGGTCACCGAGGTCGACGATATCGATAGCTGGGGCTTTTTACTCTTTCGTGACGG
>CAZNUQ010000026.1:23420-26632 GCA_964576235.1 uncultured Desulfovibrio sp. | reverse complement strand
AGGCAGGGAACCTACGATCCTTCCTGGCGGTTGCCCCGCAACCTGTAGACACCATCCGGGCGGCCTGCCCGGGGCGCCGCGTTTTTTTTTTTTTCGCGCCGCGGCCTTATCCGGCGCGGACGCATTCGAGGAGCGTTCTTAGCCGGTGCTCGTAGCGATGCCCGAGGGCGATGTGCCGGTTCCAGGCAAGGGTGAGCGCGGCGCGCCGTTCCCCGTCGGCCAGGAGGCTTTTGGCCAGGCGCGCCGCGTCCTGGGCCGTGGCGTAGCAGACGGGTGCCACCAGTTCCTTCGGAAAAAGTTCGAGGCCGGGCGTGTTGTCGGTGATCAGACACCCGCCGGCCGCCCATACGTCGAAATGGCGCTGGGTCAGGCCCCTGGGCAAAAGCAGGCTGGTCGCGCCCGCGACAAGCCCTGCTCCGGCGTAGATCCCCGGAAGGCGGCCGTAGTAATCGACCGGCCCGCGACAGTCGGTCCCTTCCGGCACCAGCCGTTTCCAGCCGCCGTCCCCGAAAACGGTGAGGGGCGTCTGGCCGGCCAACGCCGTCAGCACATCCGCCCGGAAGGCCTGGCCCGCCGTCTCGGCGCCGCAACCGGCCCGGCGGATGGCCTTGCCGGGCCACGGCTCCCCGATTCCCAGGCGTCTGGCCCACCAGGACACGTCCGGCCGCTCCCCCCTGTCGAGCATGGTGCGGGCCTCGCGGGCCAGTTCCTCCGGAACCCGGCAGCCGGCGAAAAAGGCGTCGCGGCCCGAGAAGGCGCTGCGGCCGACGAAGACCACCCGGCCGTCCAGCCCCGCTTCGGGCCGGGCCCCGAAAAAATGCTCTGAGGCGGCCAGGGGCAGGGGGAGGACGCGTCCGGCTCCGAGCGCGCGCAGGGGGGCCGCGAAGGCGTCGTCGGTCGGGCAAAGCAGCGCCCGTTTCCAGAACGGCCCGCGAAAGCGGCCCAGAACGTGGAAGGGATTGTCCACGAACCAGATGGCGACAGGCACTCCGGCCGCCTCGAGCAGCGAGAAGACCAGGCCGTCGTCGTCGAGACCGGCCCCGTTGACGCATAAAAACAGTTCCGGCTTTCCCGCCGACAGCGCCCCGCCGACATCCCGGGCCGAGGCGCCGGCCGCGATGCCGGTCACGTGCCGGCTGAGGCCGGCCAGGGCCCGGGTCAGTTCCGGCTCCAGAAGGCCGCCCGGCGAACGGGCGAGCAGCACGGTTTTCGTGGCGGCCGTTTTTTCGGGATGGGGGAGCAGGGCGAGCTGGACCCTGGCCCAGATCGGCCCCCAAAATGACGGGAAAAGACGGGGATTGTGGCGGTAGAGGTACAATGCCGCCCCCCGGGCCAGTTCCGGCGTGAGGTCTTCCGGGGCGAGGCGTTCCCAGTCTCCGGGGATGGCTTCCGACCAGCCCGCCCCCATGGCGGCGGCGAACTCCGGGCATTCGATGTAGGCGCCGCGCCTGCCGTCGGCCAGGGCCGAGGCGACGGACGGATCCGGCCCCAGGCCGAGAAAGACGGGCCGGCCTCCTCCCCCGAGGAGCGCGAAGGTTTCGGGGCCGGCGGCCAGGGTGCGCGCGGCGCCGGTTTCGTCGCGCACGCTTTGGCGCCTGGGGCGATCTTCCCTTGCCATGCCGCGTCTTTTCCTTGAAACCTGTTTCGGTTAACGGTATCCGGGTCAGCCGCCATGAAAACGTATCGCGACCATTACTTCAAAAAGGCCAAGCAGGAAAACTATCCGGCGCGTTCGGTCTATAAGCTCGAGGAGATCGAAAAACAATCGCGCCTTCTTTTTCCCGACGCGGCCGTGCTCGATCTCGGGGCCTGCCCGGGCTCGTGGACGCTCTATGCCGCCGGGCGCGTCGGCCCCGCCGGGCGGGTGCTGGCCATCGACCTCAATCCCGCCGGCACGGCCTTCCCGGGCAACGTGACCTACCTTCTCGGCGACATGCTCGACCCCGGTCCGGACATCCGCGAGGCCTTCGCCCGTCTGGGGCCCTTCGACGTGGTGTTAAGCGACATGGCCCCCAAGACCACGGGCGTCAAATTCACGGACCAGGCGAGATCCCTGGAGTTGGCCGAGGCCGCCCTGTCCGTGGCCTTCTCGCGCTTGAAGCCCGGCGGGGCCTTCGTGGTCAAGGTCTTCCAGGGACCGGATTCGCCGGCCTATCAGCAGGGCTTGCGGCGGTATTTCGACAAGGTGCGCGTGGCCAAGCCCAAGAGCTCCCGGGCGGAAAGCAAGGAAATTTTCTACGTGGCCACCGGATTTTGCGCCCCCGTCGGACAACCGGAGGATCCGGCGCCCCCGCCCTTGCCGCCTTCGGGCCCGGCGGCTATGGAGTGATTCCGATCGCGCGGGCGGACATCGCCGCCTTCCGGCGAAACCGCCGCGTGCGTCCCCCATCCTTATATAAAGAAGCGCGCATCCGGGCCCAGGCCCGGTGACCATCCAGGAGGAATGATGGCCGGTCATAGCAAATGGCACAATATCCAGGCCCGCAAGTCGGTGCAGGATGCCAAGAAGAGCAAGTTTTTCACCAAGGTGACCAAGGAACTCATGCTGGCCGCCCGGGCCGGCGGGGCCGACACGGCGCTCAACACCCGGCTCAAGTCGGCCATCGCCGCGGCCAAGGCCGTCAACCTGCCCAAGGACAAGATCGAGCAGGCCATCAAGAAGGGCACCGGCGAACTCGCCGGCGAGAACTTCGACGAGGTCCTCTACGAGGGCTACGGGCCCGGCGGCGTGGCCATCCTCGTCGAGGCGGCCACCGACAACCGCAACCGCACCGTGGCCGAGGTCCGCCACATCCTGTCCAAGGGCGGCGGCGCCATGGGCGAGGCCGGCTGCGTGGGCTGGATGTTTTCCAAAAAGGGCGTCTTCTCCTTCCCCAAGGCCTCGTTCACCGAGGACCAGCTCATGGAAGTGGGGCTGGAAAACGGCGCCGAGGAGATCGCCGACGAGGGCGATGTCTGGGAAGTGCATTGCGCGCCCGAGGACTTCGACGCCCTGGGCCGGGCCTTCGAGGCCGCCGGCATGGTGTCCGACGACGCCGAGGTGTGCATGGTGCCGGCCAATACCGTGTCCCTCGACGTGGAAAACGGCCAGAAGCTCCTGCGCCTCATCGACATGCTCGAGGACAACGACGACGTGCAGAAAGTCCACACCAACGGCGACCTGCCCGACGAGATGCTGGGGTAGAAGAAGAGAAGGGGAGATCCGGGAGAGG
>CAZNUQ010000026.1:0-23320 GCA_964576235.1 uncultured Desulfovibrio sp. | reverse complement strand
TCTTTCCCATGACATCCCCCGCCGAGGTCATCATCCTGGGCCTTGACCCGGGATCGCGCGTGACGGGGTACGGGTTCGTGCGCGAACATTCTGGCGTGCTGGAGCTCATCGACGCCGGCGTCGTGCGCACCGGCGCGGAAACGGATTTCTGTCGCCGCCTGGGCGTGATCTATACCGCCCTGGCCGGGTTGATCGGCCGCCATGCCCCGGTGGAGGCGGCCGTGGAAAACGTCTTCGTGTCCAGAAACGCCGCCACCGCCCTCAAGCTCGGCCAGGCCCGGGGCGCGGCCCTGGCCGCCTGCGCCGTGGCCGGGCTGCCGGTTTTTTCCTACGAGCCGACGATCATCAAGAAAAGCCTCGTCGGCACGGGCCGGGCCGAGAAATCCCAGGTGGCCTTCATGGTGGGCAGGGTGCTCCAATGCCGGGAAACTTTCGCCGCGGACGCGACCGACGCCTTGGCCGCAGCCGTGTGCCATCTGAACCAGAGGCGGCTGCGTCGCCTTTGCGGGGCGCGATGATCGGCTATATCGAGGGGCGGGTGCTGGCCCGGCGCGAACGCTTCGCCATCGTGCTGACCCCCGGGGGGGTGGGCTACGAACTGGAGTTGCCGGCCCCGGTGGCCGCCGCGCTGCCGGCACCGGGCGGGCAGGCCTGCCTCTACGTCCACACCGTGGTGCGCGAGGACGCCCTGGAACTCTTCGGCTTCGCCACCCTGGAGGACCGGGAGACCTTCCGGATCCTGCTCGGCATCACCAAGCTCGGCCCCAGAACCGCCCTGGCCATCCTCTCGCGTTTCACCGCCGACGATCTCGCCCGGATCGTGGCCACGGGCGACGTGGACGCCCTCGTTTCGGTCCCGGGCATCGGCAAGAAAAGCGCCCAGCGCATATTTATCGAGCTGACCTACAAGCTCGAAGGCCGCGCCCCGTCCGGAGGCGTCGTCCAGCCCGCCGTGCCCGGCGGCGGGGTCCTGTCCGACGTGGTGGCGGGATTGACCAATCTCGGCTACACCGATGGCGACGCCAGGCGCACGGCGGCGGCCGTCCTCGAGGCCGAGCCCGATCTGGACGTGGCCGGGGCCCTGCGTCAGGCCCTCAAACGGCTGGCCTCCGAGAAGTCATGAACAGCGACACGGACAACTTTTCCGGAACACTTCCGGGCCCGGGCGGCGCCGACGACACCGTCCGCCCCTCGCGCCTCGACGAGTTCATCGGCCAGGACGACCTGCGGGCCAATCTGCGGGTTTTTTTGCGCGCGGCCCTCGAACAGGGCCGGGCCCTGGACCACAGCCTGCTCTACGGTCCGCCCGGCCTCGGCAAGACCACCCTGGCCCAGATCATGGCCGCCGAACTCGGCGTCAACCTGGTGACGACCACGGGCCCGGTGCTCGAACGCTGCGGCGACCTGGCCGCCATCGTCACCAACCTGCGCCGCGGCGACATCCTCTTTATCGACGAGATCCACCGCATGCCGCCGGCCGTGGAGGAAATCCTCTATCCGGCCATGGAGGACTTCAAGCTCGACCTCATCATCGGGCAGGGGCCCGGGGCGCGCACGGTGCGCATCGACCTCGAACCCTTCACCCTGGTCGGGGCCACCACCCGGCTCGGGCTGCTCACCTCGCCGCTTCGTGACCGGTTCGGAGTGATTTTCCGTCTGGAGTTCTACTCGCCCGAGGAACTCTCCCGCATCGTCACCCGGTCGGCGGCCATCCTCGGCATCGGCCTCACCCCCGGCGGCGCCCTGGCCATCGGCCAGCGTTCCCGGGGCACGCCGCGCATCGCCAACCGGCTCTTGCGGCGGCTGCGGGATTTCGCCGTGGTGGCCAAGGCCTCCACCTTGGACGAGAATCTGGCCAAGGAGGCCCTTTCCCGTCTCGACGTGGACCCGCACGGCCTGGACCAGATGGACCGCAAGATCCTGGAAACGATCATCGGCCACTACGAGGGGGGGCCGGTGGGGGTGAAAACCCTGGCCGTGGCCATAAGCGAGGAGGTCCGCACCCTGGAGGAGATCTACGAGCCGTATCTCATCCAGTGCGGACTCATCAAGCGCACGCCGCGCGGCCGGGTGGCCACGGCCAAGGCGTACGCGCATCTCAAAAAACGGATGTTGGACTGATGCCCCGAACCACGCTCGCCGTCACGCTCCTGGCCGTCACTCCGGACGCGCTTTCGCTCATCTATGCCGCCTTCCGGCAGTGCTACCACCCGGGCTACGTGGCCGACATGTGGCCGCGTCTGGTCGCCGGCGAGATCGCCAGGGAAAAACAGGCCGAGTTCGTCGCCCGCATCCTGGCCTCCGGGCATGAATCGCCCATCGAGCACGTCTCCTTCACCTTTGCCGTGGCCGGGGTGTCCCGGGCCCTGTCCCACCAGTTGGTCCGCCACCGCATCGCCAGCTATTCCCAGCAGTCGCAACGGTACGTGGACGCGGCCGGTTTCGATTTCGTCCTGCCGCCGCGCATCGCCGCCATCCCCGAGGCCCGGGAGCGCTTCGAGGCGGCCATGGAGCAGGCCGGCGCGGCCTATGCCGCGCTCCAGGAGATCCTCGCGCGCCATGGCGGCGGAGGCCAGGCCAACGAGGATGCCCGCTTCGTCCTCCCGAACGCCTGCGAGACGAAGATCGTCGTCACCATGAACTGCCGCTCGCTGCTGCATTTCTTCGAACTGCGCTGCTGCATGAGGGCCCAGTGGGAGATCCGGGCCATGGCCACGGAAATGCTCGGCCTGTGCCGTCAGGCGTTGCCGGTCATTTTCGAGGGTGCCGGGGCGCGTTGCGACCGGCTGGGCTACTGTCCCGAGGAAGAGCGCTTCGCCTGCGGCCGGCGCCCCGGATTTCCCGGCATCCGGCCAGTTTCCGGCTAATTTCCGAATTCCGCCTATTTTGTGCCGTTTTGCTGCCCGCCAGGAGACTGGCGGGCTTTTTTGCGCTTTTTCGATGTTTGCGCGACAAGGATGGGTCATGTTCTTTTTTTTCAATGAATTTAACTAATTGTTCCTCGTATGTTCAAGTCGGCATCCGGGTGGCGGCAGAGGGAAAGGCTAGGGCCGAGCGGGCTTTGAGGGCGGTCAACCCAAAAATGCGGCGTTTGATGAAGAAAAAAATAAATTAAAATTGAGAAAAATGGAGTTTTGTGGATTTATGCTTGTGGAAAAAAGTTCCACATGTGTGCAAAATATCGAAGGCCGACCTGAAAGCCTTGCCGGACGCGGGCTCACGGCGGTCGCCGGAATGTCCCGGCCCCTCTGGATTCTCAAGATTTTCACTTTATTCCAATTGGTTGTGTTGTAGAGAACCGAATCAGGCCTCCCCGGAAAGCGCTCCATAATCAGCCTTTGCCCCTTCGGGCCGCCTCCGTAGTGTGCCGCGCATGGAAACGATCTGGCCCCAAACCAAAGCTCTGCTCGAAAAGACGCTCAGTCCCGGGCTCTACAACCTCTGGATCAAGCCGCTCGCGGCCCGGGCCCGCGACGGCGTCTTGGAACTGACCGCGCCCAACGCCTTCGTGGCCTCCTGGGTGCGGGAAAGGCTGGTCGATCCCGTGGCCGAGGCCGCGGCCGTTGTCATGGGGGCGCGCCCCCGCGTCGTCGTCATGGAAGGTCCCAAGCCGGCCGATGCTGTTTCGTCTCCGGCCAGGTCCGGCGCGCGTCCCCTGGCGGCGGCCCGGTCCCTGACCCTGCCCATGCCGCCCTCCGCCCCGGAGTTGGCCGAGGACCGGTTCCGTTTCAGCTACGACGAATTCGTGGTCGGCCCCTCCAACGAACTGGCGTATGTGGCCAGCAAGAGCATCTGCGAGATGTCGCTCTCGGCCGAACAGCTTTTCATCAGTTCCGCCCCGGGCCTGGGCAAGACCCATCTCATCCAGGCCATGGGCCGCGAACTGTGCGCCGCGGGCGGCCGGGGCGGACGGCGTTTGCGCGTGGCCTATCTTTCGGCCGAGGAATTCGCCAACCGGCTGGTCATGGCGCTCAAGACCAGGCAGGTCGAGCGGTTCAAGGCGGCCTTTCGCGAAAACGTGGACGTGCTGCTTTTGGAGGACATTCATTTTTTCCGGGACAAACCCCGTATCCAGGACGAACTGCTCAACACCCTCAAGGCCCTCAATGCGCGCGGCTGCCGCCTGGTTTTCACCAGCTCGTTTTTGCCCAAGGATCTCGGTGGCCTCGACAGCCAACTGCTCTCCCGCATCAACTCCGGGTTTCTGGCCGTGATCGACAAGCCCGATCTGGCCACCCGCAAGCGGATTCTCGAGCGCAAGGCGGCCGTGCATCAGGTGCTTTTGCCCGACGCGGTGTCCACCCTCCTGGCCGACCGGCTCCACGCCGATGTCCGCCAGCTCGAAAGCTGTCTGCAAAATCTGGCCCTCAAGGCCCGGCTGCTCAATTGCAGCATTTCCGTGGACCTGGCCTGGGAGGTGCTCAAACACTACGATCTGGAAGCCCGTCCCCTGACCCTCAATGACATCGTGGCCTACGTCTGCGATGTCTACCGCATTTCCCCGGACCAGCTCGTGTCCAAATCGCGTAAGCGGCAGTACGTCCTGGCCCGCAATACGGCCTTCCTGCTGGCCCGCCAGCATACCGACCTTTCCCTCGTGGACATCGGCAGCCGGTTCAACCGCCGGCATTCCACCGTGGTCAAGGGGATCACGGCCCTGGAGCGGCATTTGTCACTGCGCACGCCCCTCGGCCGGGAACTGGAACGCACCATCAAGCAGATAAGCGCCTGACGCCTTTCGCGCCAAGCATATTTCGTATCGCCCCCCATCCGGGCAGCCCCGCGCGGGCCGCGGCGGTCGTTCCACCCGCGGCCGCCCGACCCAGGCCCGCGCGGAACGCGACAGAAAGCACATCGCTTGCAAGGGGGAGGCCGCCATCAGGCCGGACGGGCGTCGGACACCGCGTGTCCGGCGCCCGTTTTTTTCGGGGGATGGAGCCCCGCCTCTTTCCCCCTCCCGCTCACTCCAGGGCCACCAGGTCGATGTCGCCGACCATGCCGACCATCTCGCCGATCTGCACGAAGGCGCCGCGCACCCCGCGGCGCCGCATGCCCTCGGCCGCGGCCAGCACGCCGTCCAGGTCCGCCTGGGTGACGAGCAGGTTGCCGAGGGCCGTGGCCGCGGCATCGGCCACGGCGCCCCGGTCGGCCACCACCGTGGCCATGTCGGCCTGACCCAGGCTCAGGGAATGGCCGACCTTGGCCGAGGAGGCGCATATGGCCGCCGGCAGCCTGTCCGGGGCGAAGCAAAGGCCCAGGCGTGCCCCGGCGGCGGGTCTGGCCAGCAGGGCCACCGTGCGTTCGACCGTGGAGCGCAGCACCACGTCCCCGCCGTTTTCGACGAGCAGTTCCGAGGCCTCGGCGGAGAAACGGTCGGCCACGGCCTGGGACACGGCCCCGGCCACGGCGGCCATGGGGCCGACGCCGAACCGGGCGGCCGCCTCGGCCATCTCCCGGGCGATGGGGGGCGCCTGGGCGGTCACCTCCACGGGGACGAGGCTGTCGCGAAATTCCGGGTGCAGCAGGATGTAGGTCATAAGCTCCGCGCGCAGGGCGGACACGTAGTCGCCGATTTCGCGGGCGAGGGGGCGCGAGGCCACGATGAAGAGGTCGGTCTGGGCCACCACCACCTGGAAGGCCGTCTCGCCCGGCCGCGGGGACAGGTCGCGGCGATAGGCGCGGATGGGATCGACATGGACGGGCATGGGGCGTTGCCTCCGGCTTTCTGGGGATGCCCCGCCGGGCGGTGCGGCCGGAGGGCGGGGCGTTCGGAAAGCATGCCCGGTTTGGCGCCGGTGGGAAAGGGGCCGGCCTTGGCAGGCCACGGCGGCGCATGTACAGTCCCGGATCATGGAAGACGGAATGCCGACGGATGGCGGCGATCTTCTGGTGTCCGTGGTCATCCCCACCCGGGACAGGGCGGAACTCGTCGTCCGGGCCGTGGCCTCGGTCCTGACCCAAACTCATGCGGCCCTCGACGTGGTGGTGGTCGACGACGGTTCGACGGACGACACTGCGGCGCGGTTGGCCTCCCTTGGCGACGACCGGGTGCGGGTGCTGCGCCACGGGCGGGTGCGGGGGGTGTCGGCGGCCCGCAACGCCGGGCTGGCCGTCGCCCGGGGCGGATATCTGGCGCTTCTGGATTCCGACGACGAGTGGCTGCCGGCCAAGATCGAGCGGCAATTGGTCTTCCTGCGCCGGCATGGTCTGGCCATCTGCCAGACCCAGGAAATCTGGATGCGCGGCGGCCGCCGGGTCAATCCCGGCCGGATCCATCAAAAAACGGGCGGTTACTTCTTCGAGCGGGCCCTCGGCCGCTGCCTCGTCAGTCCCTCGACGGTGCTTTTCACCCGGGCCTACTGGCGGGAGATGGGCGGATTCGACGAATCGCTGCCGGCCTGCGAGGATTACGACCTGTGGCTGCGCACCCTGGTGCGCCACCCCATCGGGCTTCTGGACGAATTCCTGACCGTGCGCCACGGCGGACGGCCGGACCAGCTGTCGGCGGTCTACGTGGGCCAGGACCTTTTCCGCATCCGTTCCATGGTCCGGCTGTTGCGGCAACCGGACGTGAAGGACTGGCATAAGGATTGCATTGTAAAGGAGTTACAATGCAAAACACGCCACTACGCGCAAGGTTGCCTCAAGCGCGACAAACCCGAGGAGGCCGCGCGGGTGCGGGCCCTGGTGGAAGCGGCTATCGGCGCGGCCGTCGCGCTGCGGGCGTGAAAAGCGGGCGCGCCGTGCCCGGTCCTTGCGGCGTCGGCAACGTCCTGGGCGGACGTTCCAACGTGTTGCTAGGGCGCGATTTCCCGCTTGGTGATGGCCTCTGCCTTGATCCGCGTCAGGGTGCGGGTCAGGGCGGCGATGACGTTTTCCCGGATGTCGCCGGCGGCCACGATGAAAAGCAGGTCGTCGCCCGGGGCGAAGGTGCCGGCCCTGGCCTCGACCAGAACCCGGAACATGCCGGGCATGGCTTCGCCCTCGCGCCGGATGGACTCCACGAGCTCCTGATCGACGCGGACTTCGAGGGAGCCCACGGGGGCGCCGTTTCGCGAGGTGGCCCGGGCCACGCCGTTGTGCACCAGCACCATGCCGACTTTTTCGAGAAAGCCGGGCTCGGCCTTTAACGCAGCGATGGTTTGCGAGATGTCCATGGCCGCCAAGTAAGGGAGAATCGCCTCTTTGTCCACGCTCTATATCACCAATCTTCTGGACAAGATGCCCCCCGTCGGCTCCACCCGCATGGTGCATTCCGGCATCGGCGCCTGGGTCGCCTGGAACGGGCAGCTCGATCCGGCCTTCGACGGCATGCTCCAGGATTACGGCGGGTTCCGCATGGTCGAAACCTCCGGCCAGGCCCTGTGGTTTTTTTTCGGCGACGAGGGCTTGCGGGTGATGGCCCGCATCCATGTCTGGGGGAGGGTCAACCCCCTACCGGTGTTCGTGGAGATTTTTCCCGCCTCCATCCTCATCAGTCCGAAATTCGAAAAGTCCCTGTCCGTTTCCGTGGAGCTCTCCCGGCAGCACGCCACGCCGGGCGAAAGCCTGGACATCCTCGTCCATCCCAACCTCAAGAACCAGCTGCAGCTGATTCCCGGCCTCTCGAGCGCTCCGGCCAAGCCGGCCCTGGGGCTGGCCCGGGTGCCCTTCGAGCGTCTCGAGGCCGATCCGGGGCTGTCCTACGAATCGGGCCTGTCCTGGTTCGGGGTCATCCGGCCCCTGGGCGATCCGTTGCGTCACGACACGGCCGAGGGGTGGCGCAACATCGCAACGGAATTGCTCGACATCATCGAGCGACTGGGGCTTAAGTTCCTGCGCCACGAGGGATTTCTCCTGTTCGAGGCGCCGGGGCTGCGGACCTTTCGCACCTGGTGCCGGGACACCGCGGCGCGGATCATGTCGCTCAAGGAAGAGGGCGGGCAGGGGCATTATTGGCCGAGCGTCATGGCCGTGGTTTCGAGCAAGGGCCGCACCCTGGGCAAGGATCTGCCCCGCCGCCTCGGTCTCGACTGGGACCATCTCACGCCCGACTATCCCCACATGAGCTACCGCGCGGCGTTTTTGCTCGGCGACGATTTCGCCATCCACGAGGCCCGGGCGCTTTCGCGGGGTGGGGCGGTGGACGACTGGTGCAACGTGAGCCTCGCCCGCGTCGCGGAGGAGTCGGAGCCCCAGGGCGTCCTGGCCGTGCCCCTTCCCGGAAACCTTTCCGGCGGCGAGGCCAAGCCGTGCTTTTATTGCGGCCTCAACAACCATGGCGCCCGGCTGTGCCCCTCCAAGGGGCTGACCGGCCCGGTCCCAGAATTGTGGGACCGGTTCGGCCAGATCGATGTCGGCCGTCTGGAGGGGATTTCCCAGTCCCTGGACGCGGTCCTGGCCGAAAGCCCCCTGGAGGCGATGACCAAATGCCTTGCCGGCGGCGAGGAAAAGGACGTGTTGCTCCGGGCCGTGTTCGAGATCGGTCTGCCCTTTCAGCTCCGCCTTTTGGAGATGGTCTGGCGCAGCAAGGGCAAGGAACTGCCGACGGGCCTCGGGATTCTCGGCGGCAGGGAGGGGGATTTCATCTGGGAGGCCCTGGCGGCGTTGCGCGGCAACGACGGCGAACACTACGAGAGTCTGCTGGCCCAGGCCCTGGGCAAGTATCCCCGCGCCTACCAGCCCAAATCCCTGCAAGGGTTCCACGCCATGGAGGAGGGCGACTGGACCAAGGCGGTCTATTATTGGCAGGAATCCGGCCGGCTTTGCTACACGGCCCTGCAACGGAGCTATTTTCTCTTCCTGCAGGCCAGGGCCATGGAAATCCAGGGGGACCACCACAAGGCCATCGCCCTTTTCCGGGATGTCCTGCGCGAAGCCCCGAGGTGGATCGAGCCCGTGTACCGCCAGGGCGTCTGCCTGGTGAAGATGGGCTTCACGGACCAGGGGTTGCAGCTTTTCCACCAGCTTATCGCCGGCGACCCCTCGATGTTCAATCGGGTCATGGTGGACCCGGAGCTGGAACGGGGCCGGCTGCACGTTTTGTCGTCCCTGTGGAGAACATGGAACGAGGCCAGGGAGGAGGCCAAGGCCAAGCTGGCCGCCTTGGGGACGCTGTCCGAGTCGTTGCGCGGGCGGTTCCTTGAGGGGGAGCCCTATCTTGTCGAGACCGAGGCCCGGAGCAAGGAGCTCTCCAAATTCGGGCAGATAGGCAACTACGTGACCTTCAAGCGTCTCGAGGCCGGCGTCGAGGCGTTCGCGGAGGATATCCGCAGGAAGATCGAGGCCGAGGTCAAGGCCATGCAGCAAAACCTGGGCCGGCAGTTCGAGGAACTGAAGGAGGTGCAGCGCGAGGCCGCCTGGTTCCCCTTTCCGTCGCTTCTGCGGGAATTCAACCGTGATTTCAACTTTTGCGCCACCAAGCTCAACTGGATGCGCACATCGAGCATGAACGAGGCCGAAAACTTCCACAAGACCCGGGAGTACCTGCCCGAGGTGGACGAGCGCATCCGCACCCTGCGCACGCGACTCATCACGCTGCGCATCGTGCGGGACTCGACGTTTTTCGTGATGCTTCTGGGACGCAATTTCATGTGGATGGAAGTGGCGGGCCTCGGCCTGTCCCTGGTGCTCGTTCCGCTTTTCGTCTACCTGTTCCAGCGCTTCGGCCAGGGGGGAATGGCCGAGATGATGGAACAGCAGAAGTGGCAGTTGCAAAAAGGACTGGTGATCATCCTGACCATCGCGGCCATGGCCCTGGCCGCCATCAACACGGCCCTGACCTTCGATGCCAAGAAGCGCAAGCTGTTCAAGCTGGCCGAGGAAGGCAAGCTGCCGGCCAAAAAGCCGAAGAAAAAATCCAAGCCCAAGCCCGCCCCCAAGTCCAAGGCCAAACCCAAGACCAAGCCGTGACGCGGGAGCGCCGGGGGCGGGCAATGCCGGGCCATGCCGCCGGCGGCGCATGAAAAAAGGCGAAGAGTCGCCTCTTCGCCTTTTTCCCTCGAGGAATCGTAAGGCCTAGACGCAGCCGGTGGGCTTGGGCAGGCCGGCCATTTTGCAGGCTCCTTTGCCCGGTCCGGACGGGAACAGCTCATAGATGTGCTTCAGCTTGAAACCCGTCACCTTGGACAGGATGCGGACCATGGGAGCGATGCCGTTTTTCTTGTAGTAGTCCTGCAGGAACTCGATGACCTTGTTGTGCTCGGGGGTGAGTTCCTTGATCCCTTCGGAATCCTTCACGTACTCGACCCAGTCGAGGGTCCAGTCCTCGAACTTCTGCAGGAAACCGTCTTCGTCGACTTCAAACGATTTGCCTTTGTACTCGACTGTAGCCATGCGCATCCTCCTTACAGGTTGATAAGAAAAGCGCCCGAAGGTCCAAGGAGAAACGGGCGGTTTCCAATCGCCTCCCCTCGCCGAGGGGGGCCTCACCCATGAATCAGAGCACCCTTGATGCCCGATGGGTCGTGATGTCAGGAAAACGGTCACGATTTGCCCGTCTTCCGCGTTACTTTTTTAACGTAAGCCTGAAAAAAGGATTTTGTCAACGGTTTTTGCCGTCAAGGGCGGTTTCTCACTGTCAAAAAATCAGCTATTCTTGCCTATTGCACTGAATTTCAGGACAAATGCCCTCAGCAAGCAGGGTGTCCAGAGCCTCCCTGGCGAAGGTGATTCCGGGATCCAGTTCCAGGGCGGCGCCGAGGTGGTGCGCCGCGGCGGCCTTGCGGCCCTGGCGGAGCTGGCACAGCCCGAGGTTGGCCAGGTCCATGGCCGAGCCGGCATCCAGGGCCAGGGCGGCCTCGAAGTCGTCGGCCGCCGCCCCGTAGCGTCCCTCCTTGAACCTGGCCACCCCGCGCAGGTTGAAATACTCCTTGACCTCGGGACAATAGGCGATGGCCCGGTCCAGGATGGGCTCGATCTCCGCGAAGCGTCCGAGTTGCGACAGGGCGTGGGCCTGGTAGAAGGCCGAGAGTCCCTTGTCCTCGGCGTCGGGGTGCAGGGCCTCGGCGCAGGCGAACTGGGGCAGGGCCCCCTCGGGATCGCCCAGGCGCAGGGAGAGCATTCCTTCGAAAAAAGGCACGAACGGGGCGCTGGGATAGATTTCGGCCAGGGCGGCCAGTCCCGCGTCGGCCGTGGCCGGATCGGCCTCCTCGGCCAGGAGGCGGCCGGTGAAGAGCCCGAGGCTGGCCGCCGGAGTGCGCTCCCGGAAGCCGAATCCCGGCACGATGTTGTAGTTGGCCGCCAGGCCGAGTTCGGGGTGGGTGGTGTCCACGGTCAGGAGCGGATAGCCCCGGGCGGCCAGGGCGTCGGCCAGTACGGCCAGTTCCTCGGCGATGTCCGCGCGTTCGATGCTCGGCAGGCTGTCCAGGGATACGGTCGGGCCGGCCAGGACCCAGGCGGCCTCGTCCAGGGTGGCGAACTTGGGCAGGCCCGAGGCCTCGTAGTTGCTGCCCGTCTCGAAATCGCCGGCGAGCTGGGCGACCTCGGTCAGGGCGCGGATGGCGGCCTTGACCGGGGACGAGGCCGTTCCGGCGGTGAAGACGATCTCCGAGGCGTGCGGGAACGTGGCCGGATCGTGGGCGATGGCCGCGACGGTCGGCACGGGCATGGAAAGGGTGAAATCCTTGAGCCATACCCGGACGCCGGCCCGGGCGAAGGCGTCGAGGAGTCCGCGCAGCACCGGGTCCGCGATGCCGTCCGGGGTGATGGTGGGCAGGGTCGGGCGCTGGCGGTCGACGGCGGCGCACACGTGGCGTTCGACCAGCTCGCAGGCGCCCTGGAGCACGGATTCCTCGAAGCAGTTGCCGGCGGAGGAGCCGTTGAACTCGTTGAGCGTCTTGAACCAGTCCAGGGGCACGGCCACGTCCACGCCCCGGGCCAGATCCCGGACCGGGATGAAGCGCCAGGGCACGAGGTCGAGGATGCGGCGGGTGGCCTCGTCGTCGAGGTCCTCGCCGACCGAGGTGCGCAGGAGGGCCAGCGGGGCGAGGGTGTCGCCGAAATGGGCCTCGGCCTCGCTCCAGGTGGCCGTGACGAACCTGTCCGTATCCCGCCAGAAGGAAAAGAAGCTGAACCGTTCGGCCAGTTCCATCAGCGCCGACGCCTCGGCCTGGGCCGGCGAGGCGCCTTTGCCCATCTGTTTGCGGGTGGGCATGACGGCCCGGGCCGCCTCCCCGCAGATGCTCATGTAGACCGGGATGCCGAGGCGGCCGGTGTCGATGCGCCGGGTTTCGGCCAGGACGCCGGAACCCATCCGGGCGAAGGCGGCCTTGGCCCGGGCCACGGTTGCGGCGGGCGGGCAGATTTTGTCCTGGTCGGCGGTATACCCCTTGGGGCGGGAGACGAGACCGTGCAGCGTGTCGTGCCGTGTATCCATGAAAGGCTCCTCGCTAGGCGTGCTTGCGCAGCCGCATGCGGTAGATCTGGCACAGCCGGCGTTCCGGCGGCCCGTCTCCGGCGGACGACTCCTTGTAGCCCACCACGCGTTCGGCGATGTGGAACTCCGTGTCGGCCAGGGCCATGAACCGGGATGGCTTCCTGGCGAAGACCTTGGACAGGACGACTTCGGCTTCCGGGGCGGCGGCGATGTGGGCCATGAGGAACTTGAGCAGCCCCCGGTGGAATTCGTCGCGATACAGGACTTCCGCGCCGAGTATGGCGTCGAAGCGGCGGCCGAGCCGGTCGGCGGTGAAGTCGACCCGGGCCACGGAGGCCCGGTCGGCCAGGTCGTTGTGCAGGATGTTGATTTGGGAAAAAAGCAGGGCGTCGGGATCGATGT
Organism: uncultured Desulfovibrio sp.; assembly: GCA_964576235.1. Classification (GTDB taxonomy): domain Bacteria; phylum Desulfobacterota; class Desulfovibrionia; order Desulfovibrionales; family Desulfovibrionaceae; genus Solidesulfovibrio. Next base: position 10,563 of record CAZNUQ010000026.1, on the reverse strand, counting down.
CGCTCAGGACCGTCTGGAAGCCCCGGCTTGCCGCGAACAGCCCGCATACGCCGACGCCGGTGCCGAGGTCGAGCAGGCTGCGTCCGTCCCCAGGCCCGAGATGGGCGAGGAAATGGCCGAGCAGGATGGCGGCGGGCCATATCTTGGCCCAGTAGGGCAGTTCCACGGGAGCGTTCCCGGCGGTCCGGACCAGGCGGTCGATGACCGCCTCGAGATCCGCTATTTGGAGGAATTCCAGAGTGGTGTCACCGATGGTCAGAGGCTCGAAGCGGACATCGTAGCGGCTTTTGGCCATATCCAGGAGTTCGTCGAGCGGCGCGGTCAAAGAAAAGGACTGACTCACAAGCACTCCCATGAAGGCAAAGAAAAAGGGCCGGCTTTGCGGGCCGGCCCTGGGTTCGCGGAGTGGAGCGGGAAACGGGATTTGAACCCGCGACTTCAACCTTGGCAAGGTTGCACTCTACCACTGAGTTATTCCCGCTCATGTTCGACTGTGGAGGCGGCATCCGGATTTGAACCGGAGAATGGAGGTTTTGCAGACCTCTGCCTTACCACTTGGCTATGCCGCCTCGGCTTCAAAGACCATCTTGTTTACTTGCGTCCGTCCCGGTTGTCAATCATTTTTTTCAACTTTTTCCGTCCGGTCCGGAGCGGCGGGGCGGCCGCCGTTGCCGAGGCGCTTTATTGCCAAATCGAACGACCCCAGTCAACAAGGAATTTTCATTTTTTTGAAGTTGTGCATTAAAATATTGAATTTATTCATTATTAAAAAATGATGCGGCGGGTAAAAAACAGCCGGGGTCGGAGGACCCCGGCGAAAGCCCGGGTGCAACGGGCGTGTCAGCTTTCGATGGTGATCTTCTTGGCGGCGTCGGACGCGTCCCGGGGCAGGGTGATGGTCAGCACGCCCTTGTCGAATTTGGCCTTGGCCTCTTCCTGGCGCACCTTGCCGGGAAGGGGAATGATCCTCGAGAAGGAACCGTAGGCCCGTTCGATGCGGTGATAGTCGTCTTTTTTCTCCTCGTCCTCGAACTTCTTTTCACCGCGCAGGATGAGGGTGTCGTTTTCGATGGTGATTTCCACGTCTTTGGGATCGATCCCCGGCAGTTCCGCCTTGATCGTCACCACGCCTTCCGACTCGCCCACATCCACGGCCGGATAGCCGACATCCTTGAAGAGGGCTGGAAGCCCGAACATGGGTTCCCGCCAGAAATCCTCCATCAGGTCGGCGATGCTGGCGGGACGTTTGGTGGACAGGGATTTTTCCCGGAGACGGGGCAGCAATGATTTGAACATGGTCCAACCTCCCGGCAAAAGGTCCATGGGATACTTCAGTGTAAACAACCAGACGGCTGTCCTTGTCAAGAAGAACCCATGCGGGAGACTGTGTTCGGCCGCGGCTGGACCTCAGGGATTGAGGCTCAGGGAGTCGAGGGCGCGTACCTCCTCCATTTTTTCGAACCATTTGTAGAAGAACTTCAGGTCGTTGCCCATGATGCTGCCGTGGCTGGCCACGGAAAGCCGGCTTTTCGCCCCACTTCCGGAATCCTGGCGATGCACGCAGGTCACCGTGCCGCAGTAGTATACCTTCCAGCCCGACAGGCACAGTTGCAGGTCGTGGTCGGTGTCGTCGATCTGGGAGGGCGAATACCGGATGTCGAACCAGGGCGCGTCCGCGAGGGAGGCCACGCGCAGAAGGTGCTGGCAGCCCATGACGACCCGCGTTTCCCGGACAACGTCGTAGAGGCCGATGTCATACTGCATGAAGGGGGTGGGAAGACTCGCCCGGATGGCCTCCTCCGTGGCCAGGGAGACATGCCGGTAGAGGTATTGCAGCAGGTTGTGCTCGCCGGGAAAAACGACCTTGCAACCCACGTTGCCGATGCGCGGATCGGATTCGGCCACGGTCAGCAGATGGGCCAGCCAGTCGGGCTGGAGGTACACGTCGTCGTCGAGGAAGGCGACGTAGTCGCTTTCCCGCACGGCCGGCTGGGCCAGCAGCCAGTTGCGGGCCGCCGGGGCGCCGACGTTGACCGGCAGTTCGATGATGTCCACGGCGTTGTCCGGGAAAAGGCCGCGCGCCCGGGCCGCCACGGCGGCGCTGTCGTCGGTGCAGCCGTTGAGCAGGATCAGGATGCGGGCGGGGCCGATGGCGCAGCGCGACAGGCTTTCCAGGGTTTCGCCGAGCACCGCGGCCTTGTTGTAGCTGTAGAGGCAGATGGCCACCCGTTTGGCGTCGACGAGGCCGTTTTCCGGGCGGAACGGATGGCGCAGGGCGTCCATGCGCAGGGCGTAGGGGCGTTGCAGAGGGGCGAGTTCCAGGGCCCGGCCGTAGAGGGCCAGGGCCTGATCGGTGTTGCCTTCCCGCTGGAACATCTCGGCGGCGTGGGCGAGGGTGAACGGATCGTCGGCCTGCGCCCTGACGGTTTCCCACAGGGGACGGGCCCGGGCGTCGTCGCCGAGGCCGGCGTGGTGGTTGAACAGCCGCTTGTGCCAAAGCGGCAGGAGGATCTTGGGGCAGCGGAATCCCTCCACCGCCGGGCACGGAGGCCTGCCCTCGTAGAAATCGACATACAGGAGCAGGTCGGCGAAACGCGCGGCCATGGGGTGCCGGGCCAGGACGTTCTCGCAGATTTTCCGGATTTCCGGGGCGTGCAGTTTGAGCGGGGTCCTGCGCACTTCCTCGAAGGTCGCCGGTTCCACGTGGGTGGCGTCCAGCACCTTGATGACGGTGGCCGCGCCCGGGGCGATACCGGAGTTGACGCCGATGCCGAGCACCTGGGGGTCGAAATTGGCGAGCTGCACCGCCGCCTTGATGGCCTGCTCCAACAGCATGCGCGGCCGTTGGGGAAGCTCGGCCACGTTTTCGGACAGTATCCTGTTGATGAAGCACACGGCCAAGGGCAGATCGACCTGGAAGTTGTTGAGGTAATTATGGTAGTAGTCGCAGGCAGTTCCCAGGTCCAGGGCCGCGAGTTCCCCCTGGATGCCCACCAGTTTTTCCTGTCCGGCATTGTCCGCCATCATGTGTCTCCGTTGTGCCGCCGTTCGTGTCGCGTCTTCAAGAAATGCATCCGTGGCGGGAGCGCCGCGCGATTGTCCGGAGCCGTCTCGGCGGCCCATGCCTTGAAATGCAACCCGTCAAAACCGTGACGGGTTGCCTGGGCGTTGAAACCACTTAAGCAAGGATTGTGCCTCCTGCCCTGGAATATGGCCGGCGCGGGACGGTCTCAGGGCAGGTTTTTCCCGGTGACCAGTCCCAGGAGCTTCCAGCCTTCGGCCGTGAAATCCCCTTCCGTGTCGCAAAGCAGGACCACTCCGGCATTGTCTTCCGGCGAAAGCAGCACCAGGGCGAAGTACCCGCCCGAACGCCCGGCGTGGAGCACGTACTCCTTGCCCCCGAAATTCATCACGTTCCAGAAAAGGCCGATGGACAGGGTCGGGATCGCGGCCACATGCTTGCGGGGCAGCTGGGCCAGCTTCATGGCCGGGAAAAGCGGCGTGGGCGCGATGCCCAGGTTGGCCGCGGCGTAGGCCAGCATGTCCTCGGCCGTGGACCGGAGTCCGCCGGCGGCCTCGACCCCGGGCGTCGCCCAGTTGGGGACGATCCTTCCCGAGGCGTCGTGGCCGCGCGTCATGCGGGAGGCCATGTCGGGAGTGAGGGTGACGCGGGTGTCGCGCAGTTGGAGCGGGTCGCACACCTGGTCGACGACGAGGGACTCGTAACCGGTTCCGGCCAGCCGGGAGAGCAGGTAGCCGCAAAGGGCCGCGCCCGGATTGCTGTAGTGGAACGTCTCCCCCAGGGGAGACACGGCCGTGGTCGTGGACAGGGAGTGGAGCAGAAGCTCCGTGGAATAGCCGGCGAACGGGTTGCGGGGATCGGTCGAGGGCCGGTTGGCCGGCATTTCCGGCAGTCCCGAGGAGTGGGTGGCCAGGTCGAGGTAGCTTACGGCGTAAAAGGGGGAGTCCTTGGCCAGGGTGCCGGGCGGCAGGTGCAGGCGCACGGGGTCGGTGACGCGAAGCCGGCCCGCCATGATCGCCTGGGCCAGGAGCGTTCCGGTGAAGGTCTTGGTGATGGAGCCGATTTCGAAGACGGTGCGGCCGTCCGGCGGCTTGGAGCGGCGTCCCTCCCCCCGTCGGCCGAATCCGTAGGCGGCCTGTCCGGCCGGGGAGACGAACCCGGCCACCAGCCCGTGCACCCGGCCCGCCTCGGTCAGACGGCCGATGGCCTGGGCCGTGGCGCGCTGGCTCGGCAGGGGCGCGGCAAGGGCCGGGGACCACGCGGTGAGGAGGACGAGAAAAAGCGGCAGGAACGGACACGGCAACGGGAGCAGGCGCGGCGCCATGGAACGGACCTCGGGGTTAGACATGATTGCGCAGCTTCAGTTCGAGGGGATGGGGGCGCAGGTAGACCTGGTCCTTGAGATAGGCCACGTCGTATTTGCGCGTGTAGTGGGCCAGGAGCGTCACCGGCACGACCAGGGGCACGAGGCCCTGCCGGTAGGACTCGACGATCTCCCGCAACTCCTCTTTTTCCCCGGCGGAAAGCGTTTTCTTGAAATAGCCCGCCATGTGCTGGAGCACGTTGACGTGCTTGGCGGGGGTGGCCGGCAGGGAGAGCGCCCGCATGAGCAGGGCCTCGTAGGCCCGCCGCAGGTCCCCGGGGGGCCATTGCTTCGCTTCGGCCGCGAGCCGCCCGATCTGGCGGGCGATGACCGGGCTGTGGGACATCAAAAGGAGCTTGTGGCTGGCCGTGAAGGCGACGATCCGGGCGATGGGGCCGGTTGTCCCGCCCCCGGACAGGGCGTCGCGCCAGCGGCGCAGGGTGAAGATGCGTTCGATGAAGTTCTCCCGCAGCCCTTCGTCGCAAAGCCGTCCTTCGTCCTCCACCGGGACGAGGGGAAAGCGGTCCATGAAGGCCCTGGCGAAGAGGCCGACGCCGCGTTCGACCGGCGCGCCCTTCTCGCCGTACACCTTGACCCGGGTAAAGCCGCTGGAGGGGGATTTGGACTTGAAGATGAAGCCGCAGAGGTCCTCCCCGGCCAGTTCCTCCACCCGCCGGGCGGCGAAGGCCCGCATCCGCTCGGTCAGATCCTGGCCGGTCTTGATGGTGACCAGGCGCGGGGCCCCGGGGTCGCCGACGAGGCGCATGGGCTCGCGGGGAACGCCGAGGCCGCATTCGGCCTCCGGGCACACGGGCACGAATTCGAAGTGCAGGCCGAGAATGTCGGTGACGTAGCGGTCCCGCTTGTGGCCGCCGTCGTAGCGCACGGGCTGGCCGAGCAGGCAGGCGCTGACGCCGACGCGGATGGGATCGGACATGACATTCCCCCGGAAAGGTGTTTCCCGTCTTGATCGGGACGGCGTTAGCGGCTAATGGCTTGCGGGTGTCGCGCCTTTCTTACGGTCTTTGGACCGTCAAGGGAAGGCGGCGGACGCATCGGGAGGCGGAAATGGACGCGACATGCCGGGTGCGCTCGGTCTTTTTCGATTTCGGCGGCGTGCTGGCCGAGGAGGGCTTCCGCGACGGCCTGACGGCCATCGCCCTCCGGGCCGGGCGGGATCCGGGGACCTTCGTGCCGGGCGTCTACGAGATGGCCTGGAGCACGGGTTTCGTCCTCGGCGGCTGCGACGAGGCCGCCTTCTGGCGCGCCTTCCGGGAGGCCACGGGCATCGCCGGCGAGGACGCGGCGCTGACCGGCGAAATCCTGTCGCGGTTCACGCCCCGGCCCTTCATGTTCGCCGTGGCCGACGCCGCCAGGGCGGCGGGGCTCGGCACGGCCATCCTGAGCGACCAGTGCGAGTGGCTCGACCGGCTCGACGCCGTGCACGACATCTTCTCCCACTTCGACGCGGTCCTCAACAGTTGCCGCCACGGCGTCACCAAGCGGGACGCGGCCTTTTTCCGGCTGGCCCTGGAAACCCTGGGCGCCCAGCCGGAAACCTCGCTTTTCATCGACGATGCCCCGCGGAACGTGGAGCTTGCCTCCGCGCTCGGTTTCCAGACCATCCTGTACCGGGACAAGGCGTCCTTTCTCGACGAACTGGCCGCCGTCTGCCCGCCCCTCGGAGGACTCCATGTATAGCCCCATCTGCGGCCTCGCCCGCGACGGCCTGCCCATCATCGGCCTTTTCGCCCTGGCCACCCTCGTCGCGGCCCTGCTGCGCTGGCCGTTGCCGGCCCTGGTCCTGCTCGCCGCCACCGCCTTTTCCCTCAATTTCTTCCGCGACCCCGACCGGGCGGCCCCGACCGAGCCGGGGCTGGCCGTGGCCCCGGCCGACGGCGTGGTCTGCAAGATGGGCGAGGAGACGGACCCGCTGTCCGGCGAGCGCCGCCAGGTGGTGTGCATCTTCATGAATATCTTCAACGTCCACGTGAACCGCGCGCCGGTCGACGGGACGGTTTCGGCCGTGCGCTACATTCCGGGCAAGTTCTTCAACGCCTCCCTGGACAAGGCCTCCACGGACAACGAGCGCAACATCCTCGGCATCCGCGACGCCGCGGGCGGCGAATGGTCCGTGGTCCAGATCGCGGGACTGATCGCCCGGCGCATCGTCTGCAAGGCGGCGGCGGGGGACCGGCTGTCGCGCGGCGAGCGCTACGGCATGATCAAGTTCGGGTCGCGCCTTGACGTCTATCTGCCCCGGGGTTATCTTCCTTCCGTGACGATGGGCCAGAAGACCACGGCGGGAGTGACCGTCCTGGCCCGAAAAGCCGACTGAGACGCCTGATGGAAGAAAAGATCACCCAGAGCCGGGCTCGCAGGAGCGTGTACATCCTGCCGAACCTGTTCACCATGGCCAGCCTGTTCGCCGGCTTTCTGGGTGCGCTTTGGGCCATCGAGGGCCGTTTCGACATGACGGCCCAGGCCATTCTCTTTTCCTGCCTTTTCGACGGCCTCGACGGCAAGGTCGCCCGGCTCACCGGCACCAGCAGCGATTTCGGCGTCCAGTTCGATTCCCTGTCCGATCTCGTGGCCTTCGGCGTCACGCCGGCCATCATGGCCTACCAGTGGCAGTTGGCCCGCTTCGGGCGGCTCGGCATCCTGGCCGCCTTCATGCTGGTGGCCTGCGGGGCGTTGCGCCTCGCCCGCTTCAACGTCATGTCCGGCAAGACCACGACCTCCAAGAAGTTCTTCGTGGGGCTGCCCATTCCGGCCGCCGGCTGCATGTTGGCGCTTACCTACATGTTCGTGCGGTACCTGCCCGAGGACATCGCCCTGGCCGTGGTGCCCAAGGCCTGCCTCGTCCTCGTCTACGCCCTGTCCTTCCTCATGGTCAGCCGGGTGCGCTACGCCTCCTTCAAGGAGTTCGGGCTGGTCAAGGCCCACCCCTTCAGCGCCATGGTCACGGCCATGCTGCTCTTCGTGGTCGTCGCCTCCGAGCCCTGGCTGATCGGCTTCCTGCTCTTTTCGGCCTACCTTGCCTCCGGTCCCATCTATACCTTCTTCGTTCTGCCGCGCCGCGCCAAGCTACGGGAGCCCCTCCAGGAGCTCTCATAATACCGTTACCCCCTTTTTCTGGCATTATTGTCATAGCCCCGGCCCTCGGTTAAGGATCGTCCTTACCGTGGCTGTCGCGTGCGGCTAAAATTCCCGTGGCTTGCGCGGGGAGAGAAGGGAGTATCCCATCATGCCCGACAACAACAGGGTATACATTTTTGACACCACGCTTCGGGACGGCGAACAGTCGCCCGGGGCCACCATGACCCGCGAGGAAAAAATCCGCATGGCCCGCCAGCTCGAAACGCTCGGCGTGGACGTGATCGAGGCCGGATTCCCGGCCGCCAGCGAAGGCGATTTCCAGGCCGTGGCCGCCATCGCCGAAACCGTCTCGACTCCCGTCGTGGCCGCCCTGTGCCGGGCGCTGCCCTCGGACATCGACCGGGGCTTCGAGGCCATCAGGAACGCCAAACGCCGGCGCATCCACACCTTCATCGCCACCTCGGAACTCCACATGCGCCACAAGCTCGGCAAATCGCCCGAGCAGGTGCTGGAGATGGCCGAGGCCGCCGTGCGCCACGCCGCATCCAAGGGCGTGGAGGTCCAGTTCTCCGCCGAGGACGCCTCCCGCTCCGATCCGGCCTTCCTCGTCGCCGTCTGCGACCGGGTCATCGCCGCCGGGGCCGCGGTCGTCAACATTCCGGACACCGTGGGCTACGCCCAGCCCGGCGAATTCGCCGATCTGATCCGTCACCTCCTGACCCATGTCCGGGGCGCGGATACGGTGACCTTCGCCATCCACTGCCACAATGACCTGGGGTTGGCCGTGGCCAACACCCTGGCCGCCCTCCATGCCGGCGCGCGTCAGGCCGAGGTGACCCTCTCCGGCATCGGCGAGCGGGCCGGCAACGCCTCCCTGGAGCAGGTGGTGATGGGCCTCAATACCCGGCCCAACTACTACAATCTGACCACCGGCATCGTGACGGAGGAGATCTTCCCCTCCTGCCGGCGCCTTTCGGGCATCATCGGACAGCCGATTCCACCCTACGCCCCGGTCATCGGGCGCAACGCCTTCGCCCACGAGTCCGGCATCCACCAGCACGGCGTGCTCAAGGACCGCCGCACCTACGAGATCATGACCGCCGAGAGCATCGGCCGCAAGGGCGCGGTGGTGGTCCTCGGCAAGCATTCCGGACGCCATGCCCTTGACGCCAAGGTCAGGGAGCTCAACTACACGCTCAGCGACGACGAGCTCAAAATCGTCTTCGACGCGGTCAAGGAACTGGCCGACCGCAAGCAGCGCATTCTCGACGAGGATGTCGAGGCGCTCATCCTTGAAAAGATCGTGCGCAAAAAGGATCGGTTCTCGCCGCGCCAGATCGAATTCGACAGGCTGTCCGTGCATTGCGGCAACGTGGAACTGGCCCCCTCGGCCGTGGTCCAGCTCATTATCGACGGCCGGCCGGTGCGGCAGTACGCGGCCGGTTCCGGCCCCATCGACGCGGTCTTCCATGCCGTGTGCCAGGCCGTGGGCCGGCAGCCGGACCTGGAAGAGTTCAGCATCAACGCCATAACCGGCGGCACCGACGCCCAGGGCGAGGTGACCGTGCGGGTGCGCGAGGGCGCCGCCACTTCCGTGGGGCGCGGGGTCCACGACGATGTCATCGTGGCCAGCACGCTGGCTTTCGTCAACGCTCTCAATAGGTTGGCTCAAAAGGAGGAATACCGGGCATGGGCGCGACTTTAGCCGAGAAGATCCTGCAGGCGCACAGCGACGAAACCGTCACCGGACCCGGTCAGATCGTCCGCTGCCGGCTTTCCCTGGTCCTGGCCAACGACATCACCGCGCCGCTGGCCATCAAATCCTTCGGGGCGATGGGCGCGACGGCCGTTTTCGACAAAGACAAGGTGGCCATCGTGGCCGACCACTTCACGCCGAACAAGGACATCGCCTCGGCCGAGCAGGTGAAGGTCTGTCGCGAATTCGCCAGGAAAATGGGTCTGACCCATTATTACGAGGGCGGCAACGTCGGTGTCGAACACGCGCTCCTGCCCGAACTCGGCCTCGTCGGACCGGGCGATGTCGTCATCGGCGCCGATTCCCACACCTGCACCTACGGCGGCCTGGGCGCCTTCGCCACCGGAATGGGGTCCACGGACATCGCCGGAGGCATGGCCCTCGGCGAAACCTGGTTCAAGGTGCCGCCTTCCATCCGGGTGGTGCTGACCGGCGAACTCGGGAAATTCGTTGGCGGCAAGGACTTGATGCTGGCGCTTATTGGCGCCATCGGCGTCTCCGGGGCCCTCTACAAGGCCCTGGAATTCACCGGCCCCCTGGCCGCGGCCCTTTCCGTCGAGGGCCGCATGACCATGTCCAACATGGCCATCGAGGCCGGCGGCAAGGTGGGACTCTTCCCGGCCGACGCCAAGACCCTGGAATACGCCAAGGCCCACGGCCGCGAAGGCGACGCGCCCCTGGCCGCCGATCCGGACGCCGCCTACGAGCGCACCGTCACCATCGACGCCACCGGCATGGAGCCCCAGATCGCCTGCCCGCACCTGCCCGACAACGTCAGGCCCGTCTCCGAGGTGGCCGGTCTCCCCGTGGACCAGGCCGTCATCGGTTCGTGCACCAACGGCCGCATCGAGGATCTCCGGCAGGCCGCCGCCGTGCTTCGGGGAAGAAAGGTGTCCCGGAACGTGCGCTGCATCGTCCTGCCGGCCACGCCGGGCATCTGGCGTCAGGCCCTGGCCGAGGGCCTGATCGAAATCTTCATGGACGCCGGATGCATCGTCGGCCCCGCCACCTGCGGGCCGTGCCTGGGCGGTCACATGGGCATCCTGGCCGGCGGCGAGCGGGCCATCGCCACCACCAACCGGAACTTCAAGGGCCGCATGGGCAGCCTCGAAAGCGAGGTCTACCTGTCCGGCCCGGCCGCCGCGGCGGCCGCTGCCGTCGCCGGCGAGATCATCGACCCGGCCAAGGTGTAGGGGGGATGATCCCCCCGGCCTCCTTCGAAAGAGGAAAAAGGGAAGATGGCTGAAAGTTTTTGGGGAGGGAGGGTCGCGGGGATGGCCCCCAAAGTATAAAAAAGGGGGTAGCAACCCCCCATATTCATAA
>CAZNUQ010000025.1:29282-41177 GCA_964576235.1 uncultured Desulfovibrio sp. | reverse complement strand
CAACAGCGGCGGTCGTCCGGGCGGGCCGCGACGGTCTGCCGCGTTGACAATGTCTCGGAGCACTCTATAGTGGAGGAGCATCTCCCGACAGGTCCGGCCGGCCGCGGTCCGGTCCGCGTCGTATGCCTGACCGGACGTTCGTTCCGGTTCGTTGTCTGTAGCGCAAAAAGGAGTTTTCATGGAAAGGCCCTCGTACCAGGATATGCAGCGGGTTTTGATGGATGAGCTGCGGCTTATGCATTATCCCATCGCCATCAAATACTTTTTCGACCAGGGTGAGCTGGACGCCTTCAAGGCCCGGGGCGCCCACTACCTGCCGGCCAAGGCCCTGACCTTCTGCCAGGCCGAGCTGGGCGCCCGCATGGAGGGCCTCACCGTGCTCGTCGGCAAGGAACAGCTGGGCTGCGGCAACGCCAAGTGCGTGTTCGGCTGGAAGGACATCGACGCCGGCGAGATCAAAGGGCACCTCAAGTACGTGCGCGACATGGAGCAGGCCGAGCGGTTCGTGCGCAGCAAGCCGCGCATGAAAAAAGAGCTCCTGGCCGTCGTCGTTTCGCCCCTGGCGGACACGGTGCACGACCCGGACGTGGTCCACTTCTATTGCGACAACATGCAGGCCTATCACCTGGTGGTGGACTGGATGGCCGCCAAGGACCACCACCCCCTCAATCCGAACATGACCATGAACTCGGCGGCCTGCGGTGGCAACGTCCATTGCTTCAACACCGGCGAGGCCAACGTTTTCCTGGCCTGCAGCGGCAGCTACAATGCCGGCAAGACCGAGCGCGGCGAGATCAACGTGGCCATCCCCGGGGCCGACATCGGCCTGGTCGTGGCCCGGCTTTTGGAGCGCAAGGCCGAGTACGGCGGACCGTCGCTCACCCGCGCGGGCCAACCCTTCCCGGGCGCGGACATCTGCAAGAACTGCCCGCTGATCGTCTTCAAGAAGTGCGAGGCCCCCGAACCGGCGGCCCCCTGACCCCGTCGGCCGAAGTGCCCGCGGGAACGCGTCGACGAGCCGGGGGGCCGCCCCCCCGGTCCCAGGCGCGGAAGGGCAGCGGGCTCAGGCCTCGGCCCGGACGATGGCCCCGAGGCCCGTGTCGAGGAAATGGGTGCTGATGGCCCGGGGCGTATCGTCCGGGACGTTCGAGCCCATGCGGGCCATGACCCGCTCCCTGCCGAAGTGGCTCGCGGCGAGGGAGACCACGAAATCGGCCTGGGGCGTGCCGTCGAAGCGGGTCAGGAAGACGGCCCGTTCCCACATGCGGTCCGATATGACCATGACGGACCTCCCCGAAAATGGTGTCTTCGGAACCTTATCGCCGCCGTCATCGCCGGGCAAGGCATTTGCGGAAATATCGTCGATGTGGGCAAGAAACGTAACCGCCGTGTTCATGATCGTAACCGACCGGCGGGCGCCGGCGGCCGGGACGCGGCGCGAAAACGGCCGGCTGCCGCCGGCAACGGCGGGGATGTGCGCTGGCACGTTTCTGGCAAGGAAAGGTCCGTCCTGATTGGACGGTTACCGGGAGGTCTACCATGAAACGTTCGTGCATCGCCCTGGCCCTGGCCTGCGCCCTGGTCGCCCTGGCCGGGCAGGCCCGCGCCGTGACGGTCGTCGGGCCGGGGTTCGCCGTCAGCGTGCCCATCTACGCCGAAGTGCCGCCGCCGGTCTACGTCGGGCCGCCGGTCTACGTGGCTCCGCCGCCGGTCTACGTGGCGCCGCCGCCCCCGCCCGTGTGGCCGGTCCCGGTGTACGCCCCCGGGCCGTATCCGCCGCCCCCCCTGCCGTAGCGGCCCGTCGCCCTAAGGGTGCGCGGGGCGGCGTTTGACAAAAGGCTCGCTGGAGCCGATCGACAGCCGGGAGCGGCCGGGATTTTCCCGGCCGCTCCTTCGCGTTTCCGGGGCCCGCTACAGGCCTTCCGAACGGGCCATGGCCTCCCGGGCCTCCTGGGCCTTGCCCTGAACCTCCAGGGCCTGCCCCAGTTCCTTCCAGAATTCCTTGCGGTCCGGACGAAGGGCCACGGCCTGCCGGGCCATGGCCTCGGCGATGGCCGGGTCCTGGCCTTCCTTCAGGTAGAGCCGGGCCATCAGGTGCAGGGAAAAGGCGTCCTTCGGGTCGTGGACCAGGGCCTGGTGCAGGTGCTCCCGGGCCTCCTCCAGCCGGCCGCGCTTGAAGGCCAGCCGGGCCAGATGGCGCAGGGTCAGGGCCGGACCGCCCGTGGCCGCCATGGCCCGGCGGTAGTACTTGAGCGCGGCCTCGAAGCGCCGCGCCTCCTCGGCCAGGCGTCCGAGCCGCAGCAGGCTGTAGACATGGTCGGGGTTGGCCTTGACGCATTTCTGGAAGGCCCGCCGCGCCGCCGCCAGTTCCCCCAGGCGCGCCGAGACGCAGCCGAGGTTGTACAGGGCCATGGTGTTTTTGGCGTCGCGTCCGATGACCCGCTCGAATTCCGCCCGGGCCTGGGGCAGCCGGCCGAGCTTGGCCAGACAGATGCCCAGGGAGTTGCGGGCCAGGGTGTTGCCCTCGTCGGCCAAAAGCCCCTGCTTGTATTCCTCCATGGCCGCGTAGATGTCGCCCTGGGCGAACAGCCGGTCGCCGCTGACCGTCAGGGAGATGGAGTCGAACACGGCCAGGCGCGGCTCCTTGGGCAGAAGCAGGGCGTGCTCCAGGGCCTTGCGGCAGTTTTCCGGCACGTCGGCCCGGCCGTAGTCCAGGAACGGATACCCGGCCACGCCCACGGCCGCCGTCAGCCCGAGGCGTTCGCGGATGGCGCCGACGACCGTTTCGGCCGCCTCGCCGAGGCCCTCCGGGGGGCGGTCGGGAAGATAGAACACCAGATTGTCGGAGCTGAATCGGCCGCCCAGGGCGTCGACGCCGAAAATGAGGCGACAGGTGGCCGCCGCCTCGGCCATGTCCGCTTCGGCCGGCCTTCCGGTGCGCGGCTCCGCCGCCGCTCCGGGCAGCCGTACCAGAACCATGGAAAAGGTCTGGCGCTTCTCGCGGTCCGCCGCCGCCAGGCGCAGGAAATCCCGGTGCCCGTAGAGACCGGAGACCATGTCCTTGCGGGGCGGGCCGGCTTCGGCGCCGGGGTGTTCCCCGGCGGCGTCGGACTCCGGGGCCGGCAGCAGCCGGTCGCCGGGCTCCATGGGCCAGGCCGGATCGGTGAGTTGCAGGATCTCGGCGAAGGCCATGTCCTCGCGCACCTCGAGCAGCATGACCTCGCCCTTGATCATGGCGGGGTAGCGGCCGGAAATGCGCTCCCCGTCGGACTTGCGGATGTCGACCGTGCGCTCGTAGCGCGGCGACCAGACCAGGAAGCGCTGGCCGGCCTCGGCGTCCACGCTGCGTCCGAGGCTGACCGACAGGCGCGACAGGGGCAGGGTTTCGAGGATAACGCCGCCCTCGGCCAGGATCCGGTTGTAGGGCATGGCCTGGTTGCGGCCGAGGTCCTTGGCCACGGCCAGGGCCTTCTTGGCCTTGCGCAGCAGCAGCCGGGACTGTTCGGCCAGCGGGCCGGCGAACTGGCCTCCCCGGATGTCCTGGGGATACAGGACGCAGCCGGCGCTGGCCGAGAGGGTGAACATCTCGCCCGTGGCCGGAACGGGGAAGGGGTGCCGGGCCAGTTCGCGCAGGAACGTCTCGGCCGTCTCCCGGCAGCGCGGTCCCGAGACGCCGGGCAGGAAGATGCCGAAAAGATCGTCGTGCAGCCTGGCCGCCAGCCCGTCTTCCGGGCAGACCCGGCCGAGCACCTCCCCCACCCCGGCCAGGGTCGCGTCCGAGACCACGAATCCGTATTGCCCGGCCACGCGGCTGAAATAGTCGAGATCGAAGACCGCCAGGCCGAAGCATCCCCGTTGCCCCGTGAGCCCCGGGTCCACCAGGCTGGCCGAGCCGGGAAGGATGCTGTCCTGGACCAGGTCGATTTCCCGCTCGATGGCGGCGAGCAGGGCCTCGCCAGTGGCCAGGCCGGTCAGGGAATCGGTGACGGCGGCCCGGGCGAGCGTGAGCTGGGCCAGGGCCATGCTCCCGATGCGGGGCAGCAGGGGGAGCAGGGTGCGCGGCGCGCCGAGGCTGGCCCCCCGGGCCACGAACACGCCGAGCAGCTTCCCGTCGTTGGCCAGGGGCACCAGCACCTTGCGTTCGGCGCCGAGATGCACCGCCGTGGAGAAGGCGTCGCCGAAGCCCGTGGCCGCGGCGTCGTCGGCCGAGCGCGGGAAATAGAGGCTGTGGCTTTTGAAGGTGAGAAAACGCGAGAAAACGTCCTTGAGAAAAAGTTCGTGCGTGATCAGGTCGCGCTGTGTCAGAGGCGCCGAAGGCATCGCCGCTCCCCCGTAACGTGGCTGCATGGGGCAACCCTCTATCGTTGACGTGCCCGGAAAACAAGCGGAAGGGACGGCCCGCCCTTGACGGGCGCGGCATGTCACGGCATCCCCGACGGTAGCCCGGGATGTCCCGGGCGGGAAAAGCGGGCGCGCCGCCGCCCATTCAAGGAGTCCTTCCATGCATGTCAGACGGTTCGCCATCGGCCCCCTGGAGACCAACAGCTACCTGTGCGCCGCGGGAAACGCGGCCATCGCCGTGGACGTGGGAGGGGATCCGGCGCCGATGCTCGACTACCTGCGCCAAAACGCCCTGACCCTGGGGGCCGTGCTCCTTACCCACCTGCATTTCGACCACTGCTACGGCGTCGCCGAACTGGCCAGGGCATGCGGGGTCCCGGTGTACGCCGGCGCCGGGGACCGCGCGCTCCTGGAAACGGAGTTGGGGCAGGGGGGTGTCGCCGGCCTGCCGCTCGTGCCCTCCTTCGACTGGGAGCCCCTGGAACCGGGCGAGACCGACTTCCTCGGCCAGCCCTGCCGGGTCATGGCCACGCCCGGGCATTCGGCCGGCAGCCTCTCCTACCATTTTCCCCAGGCCGGCGTCGTCTTCGTCGGCGACCTGCTCTTCCAGCGTTCCATCGGGCGCACGGATTTCCCGGACGGGGACTACGACGTGCTCCTCGCGTCGGTGCGGGCGCGGATTTTCCCCCTGCCGGACGCGACCCTGGTCTATCCCGGCCATGGCCCGTCCACCACCGTCGGCGACGAAAAGCGGCACAATCCGTTCCTGTCGGAGTACGCGAGGTGATCCCGGACGGGGCCACGGCCGCCGTCTTCCTGTGCGGGCCGCGGGCCGGGGGAAACTCCGACGCGGCCGGCGAGGCCTTTGCCGAGGGGCTCGCCCGGGCCGGCTGCGAAACCCGGCGCATCCGGCTGCGCGACCATGCCGTCACGCCCTGCCGGGGATGCGGGGCCTGCGCCCTTGCCCCGGCGAACCGCTGCCCCCTTTCCGATGGCGACGACGCCGAAACCCTCTTCGAGGCCATGCGCCGGGCCGATGTCCTGGCCTTTGCCTCGCCGATCTATTTCTACCACCTGCCGGCGTCGTTCAAGGCCCTGATCGACCGCGCCCAGCGCCACTACGAGGCCCGTCTGGCAGAGCCGCCCGGCCTCGCCCCGGCCGACCGCCCGGCCCATGCTCTTCTGGTCGCCGGTCGCCGGCAAGGGCAACGCCTTTTCGAGGGGGCGCTGCTGACCCTCAAATACTTCCTGTGGCCCTTCCATCGCCGTCTTGCCGAGCCGTGCCTGCTGCGGGGCATGGACGCGCCGGGCGACCTGGCCGCCGACGCCTCGGCCCTGGCCCTTGTCGCGGCCCGCGCCGAGGCCGCCGCCCGTGGACGCTGAACGGTTTTTTCCCCGCCTGGCCGGGCGCCTTGGCCGCCTGCTGCTCGCCCTGTGCGACAGGTGCCAGGCCTGTGGCGGGCTTTTGCCCGCGAGGGGCGGTCCCCGGCCGCTTTGCCCCGAATGCGCCCGGGCCCTTTCCCCGCGCCGGGGCGGGTATTGCCCGAAATGCGGCGGGCTCTCCGCGGACCCCGGCGCGCCGCCCCTGGTGTGCGCGGTCTGCCGGGTCCGGGGACGGCCCTGGGACGGCTTCGCCTTCCACGGCCGCTACGAAGGGCTTTTGCGCGACATGATCCTCGGCTTCAAGTTTCACGGCCGGTTGGGCCAGGGGCGTCTTTTGGCCGGATTCCTGGCCGACGCCTACCTCCGGGCGGCGGGCGAGGGCGCGGGCGCCATGCCGCCGCGGGGCCCCGACGGCATCGTGCCCGTGCCCCTGCACCCCCGCCGCCTCGCCTGGCGGGGGTTCAACCAAAGCCTGGAACTGGCCCGCCTGCTCGCCAGAACCCTCGACCTGCCGGTGCTGCCCCACGCCCTGGCCCGCATCCGCGACACCACCCCCCAGAGCCAGTTGCCCGGCCCCAAGCGCCTGGAAAACATCCAGGGCGCTTTCGCCGGCGATCCGGAAGCCGTCGCCGGCCGCCGCCTCCTGCTGGTGGACGATGTCATGACCACCGGCGCCACCGTGGAGACGGCCGTCACGGCCCTGCGCCGGGCCGGCGCCGTGCGGGTGGACGTGGCCGTCGTGGCCCGGTGAGAGGGGCGGCTTTACTTCATGGGGTGCTTGCGGGTAAAGGGCGGCTGGAAGCCGCGACTGCGCTTCCGGGAGCCGTCATGTCCGTCCTTGTCCAAACGTGCTTCGCACCGGCGGAGCGGGCCGAACCAGCCGAGATCGAACGTCAGTTCCAGTTGTTGTCCGGCAATGATATCCCGCTCGTTCTCGATTCCGTTCCGATCATCTCCATGGTGCTCAACCGTTGCCGCCAGGTGGTGTTCGGCAACCGCACGCTTGTGGACGTGGTGGGAATTTCGGATATCCGGGAGGCTCTCGGGCTGAGACCTGGCGAGGCCTTCGGCTGCGTGCACGCGGGCAGGATGCCCGGCGGCTGCGGCACCAGCGAATTCTGCGCCCATTGCGGGGCCGTGCGGTCCATCCTTCAGGGTCTTGCCGGCCGGAAAAACGCCCAGGAATGCAACCTGAACCGGCGGCGGGGCGAGGAAACCGAGGCCCTGGATCTTCTGGTCACCTCGGCGCCGTTCGACCTGGGCGGCGATTCGTTCCTCTTTTTCTCCATCACCGACATCAGCCACGAGAACCGGCGGCGCGCCCTGGAGCGGATTTTCTTTCACGACATGCTCAACACCGCCGGCGGGGTGCGGGGGCTCATGGAATTTCTGGCCGAGGAGGTTCCGGAGGCGTTGCGCGCCGACGCCCGGCTCATTTACCGGGCCGTGGCCCAGTTGACCGAGGAGATCATCTACCAGAAACAGCTCCTGGCCGCCGAGTCCGACGAGTTGGAAACCACCTTCGCGCTGCTCCGGTCCGCGGACATTCTGGAAGTGGTGGAGGCCACCTTCCAGAACAGCGAGCCGGCCCGGGGCCGGCGCATCGAGGTCCGCGCCGGTAGCTGGGACGTCCTTTTTCAATCCGATCAGGTGCTTTTGCGCCGTGTGCTGGGCAATATGGTGAAAAACGCCCTGGAGGCCACGCCGCCGGGCGGCGTGGTGCGCCTCGGATGCGACGCCGCGGAGGACTCGGTGACATTCTGGGTGCGAAACGACGGGGTCCTGTCCCGCGACACCCGGATGCGCATCTTCAACCGTTCCTTCTCCACCAAGGGCAAGGGACGCGGCATCGGCACCTACAGCATCAAACTCCTGACCGAACGCTACCTCGGCGGTTCGGTCGGTTTCGAATCGACGCCCGAGGCCGGCACGGTCTTCTGGGTGCGCCTTCCCCTCGAACCGGCCTGCGAGGGCGGCGCGTGACGACCCGGCATGGCGCGGGAGCCGTCGTCCCGAACAAACAAACGGCTGCCGGCCCGGCGCCCCGATCATGATACGGCGCCTGACCCTTGTCGATTTCATGGCCCACGGGCGGACCGTCTTCGAGTTCGCCCCCGGGCTCAACGTCCTGACCGGCCCCAACAACACCGGCAAATCCGCCGTGGTCGAGGCCCTGCGCTGCCTCGCCCAGAACCCGGTGCCGCGCCATTTCATCCGGCACGGCGCCGCCGAGGCCCGGGTGGAGGCCGAGATGGACGACGGCACGGTGGTGGCCTGGGTGCGCCGGCCGAAGTACGCCGTTTACGAATTGACCCGGCCCGGCTCGGCCGAACCGGAAACCTACGCCAAGTTCGGCCGCACCCCGCCTGAGGATATCCTCGCCGCCCTGGCCATCAACCCGGTGACCCTCGAGGGCGGCGAGGTGGTCGACGTGCATATCGGCAACCAGCGCGAACCGGTCTTTCTGCTCAACGAGCCGGGATCGGTGGTGGCCGGCTTCTTCGCCGCGTCCACCGAGGCGGCGCATCTGATCGCCATGCAGAATCTGCTGACCGAGCGGGCGCGCAAAGCCAAGATCGAGAAGGGGCGCCTGGAGCGGCGGCTGGCCGACGTGGCGGCCGCCATCGACCGGCTTTCGTCCCTGCCCGGGCTGGAATTGCGCCTGGGAGCGGCCGGCGGGACGGAGGCCGCCCTGGCGGAGCGGGAGCGGTCGGCGGCCGGCCTCGAGACCCTGCTTGACGCCAGGGGCCGCCTGGGGGCGCGTTTGGCCCGGCTGGCGCGGTCCAGGGAGGCGCTCGCCACCCTGGAAGGCCCGCCGGAGCTCGTCCCGACAGCGCCTCTGGCCGGGACCGTGGCCGGGGCCGAGGCCCTCACCCGGGCGCTCGACCGGACAGGCCGGCGCGACGCGGCCCTTTCCCGGCTTCCCGCGCCGCCGGCCCTGGCCGACACCGCCGCCTTGGCCCGCGACGAGGCCGGACTCGTGCGCGCCCGGAGGATGCTTGGCCGCATGGACCGCCTTGCCGGGGCCCTGGCGCCTCTGGCTCCGCCGCCGGTTCCCGCCGATGTCGCCGCTCTTGCGGAACTCGCCGACGGGATCGGGCGCTGCCGGGCGGCCGCCGGGAAGCTCGCCGGGGCACGGCAGGCCCTCGCCCGGCTCGCCGCGCCGCCCGTTCCGGCCGATACCCGGCCCCTGGCCGCCCTGGCCGGGGCCATCGAGGTCGGCCGCGCCGCCTTGGCCGGGGCCACGGCCGTTTATGACGCCAAACGGGAGGCCCTGGCCACCCTGGAGGGGCGCATCGCCTCGCGGCTGACCGAACTCGGGGCCTGCCCGCTGTGCGGCGGCCGGCTCTCGGCGGAGGATTTCCTGGGGCGCGCCCACGAACACGGCCAGGGAGCGGCGATATCGTGACCCTGCCCGTGCGCGAGGCCCGCGGCCTGCTCCTGATCCCGGACCCCCACGTGGCCGCCACGCCGCCCATGCAGCGGCTGGACTCCTTCATGGAGGACGTGCTGGCCAAGCTGGCCGCCTGCCTGGCCTATGCCGCCGGCCACGACCTCGTGCCGGTGGTCCTCGGGGATCTTTTCCATTGGCCCCGCGAGAATCCCAACGCGCTCATCGTCGCCCTGATCGAGCTTTTCCGGCCGCACCGGCCCTACGTGCTGGTCGGCAACCACGACAAATACCAGGCCCGGTTCACTCCCGACACCTCGCTTGCCGTGCTGCGGGCCGCCGGCGTGGCCGAGGTGCTCGACGCGCCGGGGCGCTTCCTGCGGCTGGTCACGCCCACCGGCACGGCTGTCGTCGGCGCCTCCCCGGACGGCGCGGCCCTGCCCGTCTCGGTGGACAAGGCCCCGGGCGAAACCAGCGTCTGGCTTGCCCACCACAACGTCGGGTTTCCGGACTTTCAGGACAAGGCGGTCAAGATCAGGGAGATTCCCGGCCTGGACTGGGTCATAAACGGCCACATCCACCGCCCCCAGCCGACCGTCGCGGCGGGAGACACCCGCTGGGCCAACCCCGGCAACATCACCCGGCTCAAGTTCAACCGCCGGGCCAGGGAACGCGTTCCCGCCGCCGCCGTCTGGCGTCCCGGGGCGGTCGATCTCGAATACTGGCCCGTTCCCCACCGGCCCTTCGCCGAGGTTTTCCCGGACCAGGAGTTCCCCCCCGAGGAACCCGAAGCGGCGGGCGGACAGTCGCGCTTCCTGGAGGGGCTGGCCCGCCTGGCCTGGCGGCGCACCCGCGAGGGCGCCGGACTGCGGGAATTCCTCGGCGCCAACCTCAATCCCGAGAGCCCGGAGACGGAGATCATCTGGGAACTCTACCGCGAGGTCACCCATGCCCCCGAATAAACCGAACGCCGCCGACGCCGACGCCCGCCTGGAGCGCGAGCTGGCCGGGCTCAAGGCCGAGTACGAACGCCTGCGCGACGACAAGGTGCGCACCGAACAGGACCTCTCCCACCTGCGCCACCAACTCGACGAGCTGGAGGCCCGGGCCCAGGAGGAATACGGCACCGCCGACCCCCGGGCCCTGCGGGAGCTTCTGGCGCGAAAGCGCGCCGAGAACGAACGCCTCGTGGCCGAATACCGCGAACATATCGCCGGCATCCGCCAGGAGTTGGAGGCGGTCGAGCGGGAATCCGGGGACTAGGCGATGCGGGACGGGGACAGCGGGGAGCTGGCCGATCTGGCCCGGGAGCGCCGGGAACTGGAACGGCGCCTGGACCGGCTTTCGGGAGTGGCCGAAGGCCGGGTGCGCGACTATCTTTCGACCCGGTCGGCCCTGGCCGGGGTGGACGCCTTCCTGGACAAGGCGCCGGGCGTTTCGGCCCGGCTGGAGGAACTCACCCGGGAACTCTTCGGCGAGGTTCTCGACGAGATCGAAACCGACCTCTCCCACGCCGTGCGCGAGGTCCTCGGCCAGGACCGCCGGGTCGTCACCCGGCGCGAGTTGAAAAACAACAAGCTTTTCATCGAATTCGAGATGGAGCAGGGGGGCGAGGTCGAGGACATCCTGGCCGGCCAGGGCGGGTCGGTGTGCAACATCCTGTCCGTGGGCCTGCGGCTCGTGGCCCTTTCCCAGCTCGACCCGGCGCGGCATCGCCCGTTTCTGGTTCTCGACGAGCAGGACTGCTGGCTGAAGCCCGAGCTCGTGCCCGGCTTCGTGCGTCTGATCGCCGCCATAGCCGACCGTCTGGGTATCCAGGTCCTCTACATCAGCCACCACGGCGTCGATCTCTTCGCCCAGGAGGCCCGTCGCGTCTTCGCCCTGCGGCCGGGACGGGAAAACGGGCCGCGCCTGGAAATCCTTGCCGACCGTCCGGCCGCGGCGGCCTCGCTCCCGGCCTTCGAAGCCCTGGCCACGACGGAGCCTGGCGGGGAATGATCCGGCGGCGCGGGCGGGCCGCGCCTACACGACCGAGGCGTTGTCTCCGAACTGTCGCGACCACCGCACGACTTCCTCGGGTTCCGCCACCGCGACGGTGAACAGTATCGACCCGTCGGGTTGCTCCTCGATGACCTGGCTGTGGTGCCAGAACCCCTCCTTGACGTAGTTTGCCGCTTCATTGGCAAATCTTATCGTAATTTTTTTAGTTTCGTCCCCAAGAAAGCAGCTGAACGCATTCCGCAGCTTTTTGTGGAATCCGTCGTCAGGAATTTTTTCCAGATGCCGTATGCCTGTCTTGTCGATACGTTCTATTCTGCTTGTCCTGTAGACCTTGTATTTTTTATCGTGTCCGATTTCCCTTGCGTATAAATATATTGATCTTTGTAAAAAATAAAGATGTATTGGATCTATCGTGCGCCATGCCAGCTTCCAGTCCCGCGTCGATTTATAGTATATCCTGATGCGTTCATTGCCGGCGATGGCCTTTTCGATCTCTTCCAGAATATCCGCCTTGCATCCGTAGCTTTTGTCGATGACTTCGTTGTTGAACAGTTCCGTCAACTGGGTTTTGAACGGTTCGTCCAGTCCGTGGACGAGTTTCTTGGCGACGCTCAGGGCTTTCACGGCCAGGTGGCCGTCGCCCGTGGCGCTGATGTGTTTGAGCGCGAACATGACGACGAGCCTGTCGGAGAGCGACAACCCCAGGTTCGGCGTGATTCTGTCTTCCGTGATGACGAAACCGTTCGATTTCGTGTGCTCGAAGGCGAAACCCATCGCCA
>CAZNUQ010000025.1:16011-29182 GCA_964576235.1 uncultured Desulfovibrio sp. | reverse complement strand
TCCGTGATGACGAAACCGTTCGATTTC
The DNA here is from genome assembly GCA_964576235.1 of uncultured Desulfovibrio sp. Lineage (GTDB taxonomy): Bacteria > Desulfobacterota > Desulfovibrionia > Desulfovibrionales > Desulfovibrionaceae > Solidesulfovibrio. The sequence goes on along the minus strand of CAZNUQ010000025.1, from coordinate 29,155 downwards.
GTGTGCTCGAAGGCGAAACCCATCGCCAAAAGGGATTTTTTGTCTTTGTAGAATTGGCTTCTTGAGATATTCTCCTTTTTCAGTATGGAATCTATGGATTGGTGCGGATCGTTTCTGATCTCTTGTATTATGGAAACGAGTCTCGGAAATCGTTTTGTTATCAGGCTCATATATTTCACGTTTTATGGCGTATGGGGTTCTTGTCGAGCTAATCTCTTTTGCCTTCAGTGTTATCGATTTTTATGTTGCTGCAGCTCGGGATGAAACAGCCCATGACCCACTTTTGGGCGTGTTCGCAGAAGCGAAATTCGTCATGAAACCCCCATGGCAACCGCTTTGTGGCATTCGCAAAGTGTTCGCATTCGCCGCAGGCAACCGGAATCATTGTTCGACCCCCGGGGTAATGGTGGGAAAGGCGTTTTTATGGGCAGAGGGTATTGCATGCTCCATCTCCCGGCAATGTCTTTGGAATGCCGAGTCCACACCTGTGTGGACGTATCCCGGGATCACTGTGGAGTTGCCTTGTTTTAATAAATAAAATCAATAGATTATGAACACGGTGTCCCGTGCTTCCGGGCCATAGGGACCGTGGTGCTCTTATATGGGAATAAAAAGAAAAATCAATATCGAAGGATTGTTTTTTTGGTCAGGAGGCGCGGAAGGGGGGAGGCAGGCCGGCCTAGCCGCAACTCAGGCAGTTGCAGCCGAGGCAGCCGCAGCCGATGCCGGCTCGCGGCTGGAGGGAGAGCTGCTGGCGATAGGCCGCCATGGCCTCGGCCGGCACGGCCTTGGCGACGGCGAAAAGTCCGCAGGAGAGGGCCAGGGCCAGGGTGGCGGCGGCAATGATCTTGCGCATGGCGGGGTTATAGGTTTTGCACGAGAAAATGCAAGATCATGCGCCGGGTGATTTCGCCGACGAGCACGCCGTTGGGGTCGATGACGGGCACCGCCGTGATGCCCTTTTCCACGATCAGTTCGTTGGCCATGACGAAGAGATCCTCGGGATGGGCGAACGGGTAGTCCGCGTCCATGATGCTGCCGACGCTCGTGTCGGAGATGGCTGCCAGATTGTGGCGCAGGGCGCCGAGGAGTTCCTCCCGGCCGTCGAGGAGCCCCGCCTTGGCCTGTTCGGTCACGCTCGGGGGGACGATGATGGAGAGGAAGTCGTGGATGGTGACCACGCCGAGCAGGCGGTCGCAGTGGTCGACCACGTAGGTGTTGCGGAAGACGTGTCCCATGCCGCCGTACCAGATGAGGACGTTTCCGATGGGCGCTTCGGGGCGGACCTTGATCAGGGTGGTGCGCATGATGTCGGCAATTCGCATGCTCGCGGGCCTCGTCTTGTGAAAAAAAGTACGAAAAAAGGGATAACAGGCCCGGCGTTCGCCGTAAAGGGATTGCGCCGCGTGGGCGGCGCGGGATCGCATGGGATTTCGGAAGATGGGGCGCCCGGACGGGGCATCCCGGCGCCGGTTTCGGGATGGGGGTGCCCCCGGGCTTCTGATGCGGCGGAACGGCCCGGCTCAGCCGGCCTTGACCCCCGCGTGCAGGAAGACGATGCCGCCGGCCATGGCCCGGTAGGTGACATCGCGAAAGCCGGAACGGCGCATCTCTTCGGCGAGGGTTTGCTCTTCTGGAAATTCGCGTATGGTTTCGGCGAGATAGTGGTAGGCTTCGCTGTCTCCCGAGACGAGTTTGCCGATGGCCGGCAGGATGCGGCGCAGGTAGAAATTGTAGGCACCGCCCCACATGCGGCGTTTGCCCGTGCCGAATTCCAGGACCACGAGCCGGCCGCCCGGGCGGATGACGCGGACCAGTTCGGCGAAGGCCGCCGGGCGCGGCCGGATGTTGCGGATGCCGAAGGCGATGGTCGCCCCGGCCACCGAGGCGTCCGGCAGGGGCAGGGCCAGCCCGTCGGCCAGGACCGGACGGACGCGCGCGCCGCGCTCCCGGGAAATCTTGGTTACGCCCTCAACCAGCATGGGCAGGCAGGGATCGACGGCCAGGATGGCCCGCTCGGTCCGGCGGGTCAGCATGATGGACACGTCGAGGGTGCCGGCGGCCAGGTCGAGCAGCGGGCCGTCGGGCAGTCCCGGGGCCAGGAGCGCCCGGACCATGGCTTTTCTCCAGGCGATGTCCAGCCCGGCCGAAAGCAGGTGGTTGAGCAGGTCGTAGGAGCCGGCCACCCGGCCGAACATGCCGGCCACCCGGCGGCCGTCCCCGGGAACGGGCAGGTCACGCATCGCGGCGTCCTTCCTTCCCGCCGCCGGCGTCGCTTTGGCCGCCGCGGCCGATGACCCGCAGCACCTCCTCGTAGATGGGACCGAAATGCTCGCTGAAGTTCCCCGGCGAGATGCGCCCGGTTTCCACGAACTTGACCACGATTTCCTTGGTCACCTGCAAGGCCAGGTTTTCCAGCTTGTCCACCAATCCTCCTCCGGGAAAAGAAAAAACCCGCCCGGTTGGGGAAATGGCCTTGGACCGTCCAAGGGCAAGGGCCGGGCGGGAAAAGGGAAAAACCAGGGGAGGCACTCCCCTTTTTTGCGATTGGGCCTAGCATGGCCCGGCCCGCGCGTCGAGGCCCAAGTCCCGGGGCCACCCGGTTTCATGGGCGAAAACGGGCAAGTCGTGTTGTGAAAACCGTTCGATTCCCCTATCGTGATAGCAAATCGAGTTCTCCGGCGCGAAGTGCTTCGGCCAGTCCGGCGATGCCGAGTCCGGAAAGGAGGATTCCGACCATGCACCCGTCCCTGCCCATCCCGGCCGGTTCGGCCCTGACCGCGCCATCGGGCCTGTTCGAGCTGCTGCTGCTCGTCACCTTCGCCGCCCATCTGCTCGTCATGAACGTGGCCCTGGGGGGCACGCTTTTGGCGCTCGCCTCCCCCGGCCCGGACCGGGGCGCGGCCGGGGACCTGGCCCGGCGGCTGCCGACGGCGGTCGCCATCACGGTCAACCTCGGCGTGCCGCCGCTGCTTTTCGCCTCCATCCTTTACGGCCAGTATCTCTACACGGCCGCCATCCTGTCGGCCGTCCCCTGGCTGTCGCTTTTCCTGCTGGTCATGGCCGCCTACGCCCTGCTCTACCTCTACCAGCCCCGGGCGACGGCCCCGGGGGGGGCGGGCGTCGCCGCGGCGGCGGCGTTGCTGCTTCTGGCGGCGAGCCTCGTTTTGGTCAACGTCTCCACTCTGGCCATCCGCCCCGAGGCCTGGCAGGCCTATTTCGACCGGCCGGACGGAACCGTCCTCAACCTCGGCGACCCGACGTTCGCGCCGCGCTGGCTGCATTTCGTTACGGCCTCCCTGGCCGTGGGCGGGCTTTTCCTGGCCTGGATCAACCGGAAGGCGGCCGGGGCCGGGGACGCGGCCGCCCTCTGGCGGGTCCGGCGCGGCATGGCCTGGTTCACCCGGGCGACCATGGCCCAGTTCGTCGTCGGGGCGTGGTTCCTCCTCGCCCTGCCGGCGGGGGTCCGTTGGCGTTTTCTCGGCGGCGACTGGTTTTTCACCGCCGTGCTGGCGGTTGGCGCGGGACTCGCCGGCGCGTCCGTGGTCCAGGGCCTGAAGGGGCGCGTCGTTGCGACGGCCGGGTTTGCCGTGGCCACGGTGTGCGCCATGGTCCTGGCGCGCGAACTGGCCCGCCGGGCGACCCTCGCCCCGGAGTTCACCCTCGAATCGTTGCCCGTCGTGCCGCAGTACGGGCCGTTTTTCATGTTCCTGGGCAGTTTCGTGGCGGTGGCCGGACTCGTTTTCTGGATCGTGTCCGCCTGGCGCGCCGCGGCGGGGAGGGGGTAGGCCATGGAATTTCCCGTCTGGCGCCTGACCACTTTCGGCGGCGGATTCTGGATCGTGCTTATTGCCGTGCTGCACGTGTACGTGGCCCATTTCGCCGTGGGCGGGGGGCTTTTCCTCGTCCTGACCGAGGCCCGGGCCAGGCGGACGGGCTCCCCGGCCATCCGCGACTACCTGCGCCGGCACACCCGGTTCTTCCTGCTTTTGACCATGGTCTTCGGCGGGCTCTCGGGCGTCGGCATCTGGCTGACCATCTCCCTGCTCTCCCCCCAGGCGACCCTCGTGCTGGCGCGGACCTTCGCCTGGGGCTGGGCCACGGAATGGCTCTTTTTCGCCGGCGAGATCGCGGCCCTGCTCGTCTACCATTACGGCTTCGACCGCCTGGAGCCCCGGCGGCACATGGCCGTCGGGCTGCTCTATTTCCTGTTCGCCTTTCTTTCGCTGTTCACCATCAACGGCATCGTCGGTTTCATGCTCACCCCCGGGGACTGGCCGGCGACCCTGGATTTCTGGGACGGCCTGTTCAATCCCACCTTCTGGCCGGCGCTGGTCCTGCGGTTCTCCCTGGGGTTCCTGCTGGCCGGGCTGTTCGGTTTCGCCACGGCCCTGCGCATCCCCGAGGTGGCCGCCCGGGAGACCATGCTGCGGGCCTGCTGCCGCTGGGTGCTGCTGGCGGCCCCGATCCTGCTCCTTTCCGGCTGGTGGTATCTGGGCGCGCTGCCCGGGCCGGTCCGGGATTTCGTGCTGCGCCGATCGGCCGAAATCGCTTCCTACCGGGTGGCCTATCCGGCGCTGCTGGCGGCCCTGGCCGCCGGTTCCCTGGCCCTGGCCGCCTGGCTGCCGCTTTCGGTCCGGCGGGTCCTGGCCGTGGCCCTGCTGGCCCTGGGCCTCGCCCTGGTGGGCGTCTTCGAAACCATTCGCGAGGCGGCCCGCAAGCCCTGGCTCGTCTACGGCCAGATCTGGTCCACCGACATCCGCCCGCGCCAGGCCGTCCCCTACGAGGCGGCCATCCTGCCCCGGGCGCGGTGGGTGAAGACAAAGGACATAACGCCCGAAACCAGGCTCGCCGCCGGCCGTGAACTCTTCACGCTGCAGTGCCAGGGCTGCCATTCCGTGGGCGGTCCGATCCGGGACATCCGCCGGTACACCGGTCATGTCGGCGCCGAGGGCGTGGCCGCCTACCTGACGGGGCAGGGCAGGCTTTTCACCGCCATGCCGCCTTTTTTGGGCAACGCGGCCGAGCGCGACGCCCTGGCCGCCTACGTGGCCGAGGGCATCAACGGACGCGCCGGGGCCCGGCCCAAGGCGCCGGCCATCGACGCGGCGCCGGTCGAGATTCCGTCCTTCGCGCCGGACACGGCCGGGCACCTGCTTTTGGCCTACAACAGCCTGGGCATGGTGGCTCTGGCCGGCTGCGACGGCTCCTTCTCCCTGGCTGTTCCCGGAAACACCCTGCGCGCCGTGCTGATCCGGCGCGATGTCCTGCCCGAGGTGGCGACCAGGGACGTGGAGATCGCCTACGCCGCCCTCGACGGCTTCCGGCATCCCGCGGCCCGGTCGGATTTCTGGAAATACGCCGGGTCGCTGGCCGGCCGGGATCTGCCCCCGGACGTTTCCGCCACGGGGGCCGGTACCGAGGGCCTCATGCGCCCGGAGGACAAGCTTTTCAGCGCCGCCGGGATTCCGGTCACCCCCTATCCCGAGAGCGGCGGCGTCAACCCCTATCCGGTCCTGGCCGTCACGGCCAGGGCCGCCGGGACCGGGGAAACCCTGGCCGAAACCAGGGCGGTGGCCCCGGTTTCCACGGAAATGGGCTGTTACCGCTGCCACGGCGGCGCCTTCCGGGTGGACGGGGTGACCGGCGTCTCCGACGAGACGGCGCGCGGCATCCTGGCCGTCCACGACCGGCGCAACGGCACGGATCTCGCCGCCAAGGCCCGAAACGGGCAGCCCGTGGCCTGCCAGGGCTGCCACCCGGACGCCGGCCCCGAGCCGTGGACCGCGACCGCCGGCCGGCCGGAACTCCTGTCGCTGTCGGCCGCCATCCACGGGTTCCACGCTTCCTATCTGACCGGTTCGGACGAGGAGGCCTGCGCCACGTGCCATCCCACCGGTCCCCGGGGCGTCACCCAGGCCCAGCGCGACAACCACGCCGCGGCCGGCATCGGCTGTCCGCGCTGCCACGGGTTCATGGAAGACCACGCCCTGTCGCTCTTGCTTCACGAGAAGGCGGCCGGGAAAAAGGCCGCCTCCTGGCTCATGGGGCCGCTATCTCCGAGGAGCGTCGCCGGGGTGGGGGCGGTCACCCCTCGGGCCGCCTGGATCCAGCAGCCCGACTGCCTCTCCTGCCACGAGGGCTTCACCCGGCCGGCCAAGGACGCCACGGCGTTCAACGCCTGGACGCGGGACGCGGCCGGCCTGTTCCGGAACCGCCGCGAGGCGACCGGCAACGTGCCCTGCGCGGCCTGCCACGGCAGCCCCCACGCGACCTATGTCGCCATCAACGACTACGGCCTGGACATCCACAACATCGCGCCCCTGCAATACCAGGGCGCGGCCGGCCCCATCGGCGCGGGCAAGCGCTGCGACGTGTGCCACACGGTGGAAATGGAGGGCGGCGAGGCGCACCACCCGAACATGGCGAAGTAGGGGGGCGGGTTTCCCCGGGGAGGGGCTTGCCGTCCCCCCCCCGGGAAAACGCCTAGATGCGGATCAGTTCGTAGCGCGGCGTGCCGAGCCCGACGGCCTCGCCGTGGGAGAAGGTCACGTCGCCGCGCGTCCACTTCCAAAGGGCCGTGAACTTGTCCTCGCCGGCGGGGACGCCGTGTTCCAGCTTGCAGTCCGGGCAGGCCGCCTGCTCGTTGACGAGGTCCAGGCAGGCCTTGTCCAGGGCCACCGGGTCCGTCGAGGCCAGAAACCCGATGTCCGGCACGATCGGCGCGTCCGACCAGGGCACGCAGTCGCAGTCCGGGGTCACGTCGACCAGGAAGTTGAAGAACGCCACCCGGCCTTCCTTGCCGGCCACGGCGCCCCGGGCGTATTCCACCAGCCGCTCCATGAACGGCTCGATTTCCGTGTGCCAGTCGAGATTCATGGCCTTTTTCGGGCACACGGTCAGGCATTCGCCGCAGCCGATGCAGATCGTCCTGTCGATCACCGCCTTTTTCCCGGTCATGGTCACGGCCCCCTCCGGGCACACGGTCAGGCATTCGCCGCAGCCGATGCACTTTTTGGGCTCGACCTTGAAGCGCACGGAATGCTGTTCCCGCTTGCCGTTCCTGGGGGCGCAGCCCATGGCCAGGTTCTTGACCGCGCCGCCGAATCCCGCCAGTTCGTGGCCCTTGAAATGCGACAGGACCACCAGGGAATCGGCCCGGACGATGTCCCCGGCGATCTTGACCCTGGAGAAGCGGCGTCCGCCGGGGACGGCCACCTCGACCACGTTGGTGCTGTCGAGGCCGTCGGCGATGATCACGGGCGCGCCGAGCACGGCGTAGTCGAAGCCGTGCTCCACGGCCGTGGCGATGTGGTCCACGGCGTCGTGGCGGCTGCCGGAATAGAGGGTGTTCGTGTCGGTGACGAAGGGCCGGCCGCCGCAGGCCTTGACCCGTTCGACGAGGGTGCGGACATGGGAGGGGCTTATGTGGGTGTCGCAGCCGCGTTCGCCGAAATGCACCTTGACGGCCGTGAGGTCGCCTTTGCGGACGATCCGGTCGAAGCCGGCGGCCTCGAAGAGTTTTTTGAGCTTGGCCGAGCGGTTTCTGTTGGCCGCCCGGGCCCGGAGATCGGCGAAATAGACCTTGGCCGGGGTGCCCGGAGGGTTCTGGGGCATCGGAGCATGTCCTCACTTTTCCCCGTCGTCCGGGACGGTGGACGGGCGGGGCGGGTTTTCCAGGGTCGCGACGCGGGCGGCGAGGCCCGCCAGTCCGGCGCGCAGACCCTCCAGATGGGTTTCCAGAAGATGTTCCAGGGCCGGCGCCGAGCGCAGATGCACGTCCGTATGGGGATAGGCGAACTCGATGCCGGCTTCCCGGAAAAGCCGGTCGATGGCCTCGCGGATGGCGGACATGGCCGTCACGGCTCCGTCCACGTCGGCCAGCCACACCCGCAGGCGGAAATCCAGGGTGCTCGCCCCGAAATCCCAGTGCAGGACCGACGGGGCCGGATCCCGCAGCACGGCCGGGCACGCCCGGGCCGCCTCCAGCAGGAGCTCCCGGACCCTGGCCGTGTCCGAGCCGTAGGCCACGCCCACGGCGATGTCCCGGCGCACGCTCGGATCCTTGTGGCTCCAGTTGATGATCTTGCCCGAAACCAGTTCCGAGTTGGGCACGAAGACGGTGGCGTTTTCCTTGGTCAGCACCTCGGTGTTGCGGATGTTGACCTCCTTGACCACTCCCAGGGCGTCGCCGAGCTGGATGGTGTCGCCGGCCTGGACGGAACGTCCGAACAGCAGGATCAGGCCGCTGACGAAGTTGTTGACCATGGTCTGCAGACCGAAGCCGATGCCCACGGACAGGCCGCCGGCCACCACGGCGACGCTCGTCAGGGAAAGCCCCAGCACCGTCATGGCGAAAAGCACGTAGAGTCCCCACCACAGGTAGGTGTTGATGGTCAAAAGCGACGCCCTGGCCCCGCGTTCCACGCCCCGGCGACGGCCCCCCAGGGTCTCGATGAACGTCCGCGACAGGGCGAGCAGGGCCCGGACCGCGTAGAAGCCGCCGAGGAGCGCCGCGATCTTTTCGAGGCTGATGCCCACGGATTCGATGCGGGTTTCGGCGGTCAACAGTTCCAGAAAGACGTTCTCTCCCCCGAACTGGGTGGAAAGCAGCCACAGGAAGAGAAAGAGGTAGGCCAGGAAGAAAAAGGGCGTGCCGGCGCCGGCCAGGATGCCGAACAGCAGGGATGGATGCCCGTGATGCCGGTCGATTTCCCGGCGTTCGATGAAATGGATGGTCGCGGTGGCGAAGCGCAGGGCCAGGACCACGTAAAAAAGGCCCGAGGCGCACAGGATCGCGGTCTGGGGGAGGCCGCAGAAGGAGAGCGCGGCCAGCAGCGGCAGCAGCACGGCCAGGGCGCGGGCGACGTTCCGTTCCAACGGGCTGTGGGCCGGGGCGCCTTTCAGACGGCGGAGGAAGATCAGGGACGAGCCGGCCAGGATGACGGCCATGAGCGGGGACATGAGGGTTTCCGGGACGCGGAAGGCCTCCAGAAGGAGTCCCAGGGCGAAAAGCCTCCAGGTGGGCCAAAGCAGGGGCGGGCGGGACGCCGGAGGATCGCAGGCCCGCCGCAGCCTGGAAAGATGGACCATGGCCGCCGTCATGAGGATCTCCCCGATGGAGGCCAGGGGCGTGAACAGGAAAAAAGGCGCGTTGTTGGCCATGACCAGAAACAGCATTCCGGAGGCGACGCAGACTCCGGACCTGGCGATGATGCCCAGGGTGGCCGGAGGCTGGCCCCGCCGCCTTGCGAGCCGGTGGACCGCGCAGGCCGTGACCGTCGCGGCCAGGGCGGCCATGAGGCCTAAAATGACCCCCCGCGCCAACAGGAGCCGGTTCTGGCGGGCCGGAAGCAATTCCAGGCCGATCTGGCTCCAAAGCCCCCAGTCCTCCAGGTCATGGCCGAGAATGCGCAGGTAGGAGGACGACAGGGGGATCGGGAACACTTGACTGTAATACTGTTTCCAGGCCGGCGCCAGGCTGGCCTGCATCGCTTCCTCGGCGGCCCTGGTCTGGGCGGTCAGGTTGCGCAAGGGCCTGGTGTCCTCGGCGATGGCCTCCCGCTCGGCCGCGATCTCGGCGCCGAGATCCGCGATGGTCTGCCGGACCGGCGCGAGGGCCTGGCGGAACCGTTCCGGCACCTCCTGCTGGGCGATTTCGTACAGCCGCTCCCGAAAACCATCCAGGGCGGCCGTGGTGTCCTCCAGGGTGGCCCAGGCCTGTCGCGGCCGCTCGGAGTGCCGGTCGATCGCCTGGCCCAGTCTGGCGAACCCGGCGAGGACATCGCGGATTTCCCACGGATCCGAGGCCATGGCCTGCCACAGGGCCAGTCGGGCCCGGTCGCGCAGGAGCCGCTCCAGCGTCTCGGCCTGCTTGGCCGCCTCGGCCGCCCGGTGCTGCTTGAACGCGTCCAGGCGGGTGTGGATGATCCGGCTTTGTTTGCGCAGCGTTTCGAGCATGACGCTCCAGCCGTCATCGTCGTCGGCGGTGGCGCGTAGCGTCGGGACGCCGGCCAGGAAGAGGGCCAGCGCCAGGCAACAGACGGCGGACAGGACGGGACGGGGGCTCATGTCCGGCTCTCTACGGCCTTGCCGGCCATCTGTCCATGACCCTGCGGCGTCAGTCGCGGCCGCCCTGTCGCCTGGATGCGCCGACGGCCCACTTGACCTGGCGGCACACGCCCATGAGCATGTTGAATTCCTGGCGTTTGAGCCCCACCCTGTCGATGAACCGGCGCACGGGCAGCATCCAGTAATCCGGGTTGTCGGGCTTGAGGAAGTCGATGGCCAGCAGCGTCTCGCGCAGGACGGCGAAAAGCGATTCCCGCTCGGCGTGGGTGGCGGCCCGGGCGGGCGTCGGCCCGGACGGCCCTCCGTCCACGCTCCCGGCCGCCTTGAAGATCTCGTAGCACAAAACGAGCACCGCCTGGGCCAGATTGAGCGAGGTGGCCTCGCCGGCGGTCGGTATGTTGACGAGCCGGCCGCACAGCTGGGTCTCGTGGTTGGAAAGCCCGGCGTCCTCGGGGCCGAAGACCACGGCCGTGCCGCCGCCCGCGGCCAGGGTGCGGCAGATCTCCGGCGCCGCCTGCTCGGGGGTCACGACCCCCTTGCGCCAGCCGCCCAGGCGGGCGGTGGTGCCGTAGACCGCCTCGGCCCCGGCCACGGCCTCGGCCAGGGTGCCGGCGATCACGAGCCTGTCGAGCAGCAGGCCGCCCTTGCTGGTGGCCATGGGCCGGGCGCGCTCCGGATCGAAGGCCGGCGGATCGACCAGGACGAGCCTGGACACGCCCATGTTGGCGCAGGCCCGTGCCGCCGCGCCGACGTTCTCGGAAAACTTGGGCCGGAAAAGAACAATGGTCAGATTGTCGAGCATGGCCTGCCTCCCCGCGCCCCTCCCTCCCCCAAAAAACGTTTACAGGTTGGGAAGCCGTTCCCGTGCCAGCATGTTTTTTCCCGGTCGGGGGGACCGGGGGGATGATCCCCCCCGGCCGCCGGCGGCATCTTCCCCCTCTCCTACACGCCTTCGCGCAGCCACTCGGCGAAGTCGGAGAGTTCGCCGGTCCAGCCCTGGCTCACGCGCACCGCGAGGAACTGGGTGTAGAGGGCGTCGAAGAAGCCGGCGCACTTTTCGATGAGAAAGCATTTTTCGAGGATTCGGGCGTCGGGATCGTCGCCTTCCTCCTCCCGGGATTCCGTTTTGGGCGGACGCAGGGCGTTGAAGGTGAAGTCGTCGGCCTTGACGGTGACGGTCCAGGTTTCGCCGTCCTGTTCGAAGCGGATCAGCGCCCGGTCCACGCGCTTGCCGCTTTTGACGCCGAGGCGCGCCTCGGCGAACTGGGCATGGGGACCGGAAACCGTGGCGGTTTCGGCCTCCTCGCCTTCGCCGCCGCGCACGGATATCTTCTGTTCCAGATAGACGTTGACCTCGCCGCCGTCGGGAAGCTTGAAGAGCCAGCCGCTTTTTTCGCTTTTAAACCAAAGCCATGTCAGAAAATCCTGCCCGAGCACCGGATTCTTGGCTTCCGCCATGTTGGGATCCATCGGTCTCTCCTGGTGAAAAGTGCGTAGGCGACACCCGATTTTCCGCCACGGGCTCCCGCTACGGTCGCGTCCTCGAAGGGAACGCGTCCTCATTTTTGAGGCAAGATACTTGAATAATTATTTTTTCTTAAAAAATACCATCGTATTTTTTAAGGGATGCCACACTAGTCCGCGAACCGGCTGGGTTCGAGGTGCTCCAGGGCCAGGCCGCGCTCGACGCCGAGGATGCGTTCGGCGAGGTAGGCCGGGGTCTGGGGTTCGAGATGCAGCTCGAAGGTCATGGTGAACAGATCCTCGAAAAGCTGCTGTACCTTGCCGTTGGTGGAACACAGCCAGATGACGTGGTCGATGGTGTTCCAGACGGCCTCGAATACGGCCGGGATGGGCAGGGCCCGGCTCATGAGGGAGAGCTTGACCCGCTCGGCGATTTCCTTCTTGCGGTCCTTGGAGACGAAGGCCTTGCCGGAGTCCTTCATGTGCTCCTTCTCCTGGTCCAGGGCCAGGCGCAGGTGCTTCTTGAAAACGGCCGGGGAGACGCGCCGGGTGTCGAGGCGCAGGGAGAAGACCAGGTAATGGCCCTTCTCCGGGGGCGCGCCCTTCCACTGGCTGTCGAGATAGTCCTCGAAGGCGACCCAGCCGAAGGATCGTTCGTCGGCCGTGTGGTCGATGTCGTTGAAGGCGAATTTTTTGAGGCGGTCCGGCGCTTCGCGCAGGATCTGGTCCTTGACCTCGCCGACGATCCTATATCGGGTGAATCCGCCGCTGGCGGCCAAAAGTCCCAAGGCGTCCTCCTTTGCGCGCCGGCTGCGCCGACGGCGTTGGCGTATGGCATGGCTGGCTTCTAGATCAAAACGCGCCGCCGCGCCAGAGGCGGCGGGAGAGGAAATGGACTTCCTTGTCTGGGGAAATGGTTTTTATATCAACGAGTTGGGGAGATTTTTTCCCTCGTCGCTGGCCCGCCTTTTGCATTTGGAAAAAAGGAACGGAGGTGACGACCATGGCCGTTGTCAGCGTCGCGCACAAGGATGGCAGGATGCGGATCGGCTCGTACTCCCGCAAGGCCACGACGCCCTCCGGGTGCAACGAGCCCTTCCGGAAGGCGTACTGGTGTCCCAGGCGGAAGTGGTTCTCCAAGGAGCCGTGTCCGTTTTCCAGTAAAATGGAATGTTTGAACTTTTCCCGTTTCGCCGGCGCCGTCTGAGGCAGGGTTGAAAAGGCCCGCCCGGGGCTTTTTCAACCGCCGTCCGGTTTTTTCCCAATGCCATGCGGCGGGAGAGGCCGTGCCTTCGGCACGGCGGTGCTCCACGTCCGTTGCCGCCCGAAGCGTTGCGGGAGTGGTCTGCGGCGACATGTTCGGCGGCGCCGGAAACAAAATTGCCGGCTGCCGCCGGGGCCGGCGGCCCTGCCGGTCATTTCCAGGCCAGCGGCACGATACTCCTGGACGCCGTGACGCTTCGCGCTCAAGCTCCGGCGGGGCGGCGGTCCGGACCATCCGGCTCCGCACGGGGGCGCGCCTGGCGGACAAAATGGCCCCCGGGCCCTGTCCGGCGTAACCTCCGCCCGCCTGGGGACGACGGAGATGTGACGCGTCGCCTCCGGGGAC
>CAZNUQ010000025.1:0-15911 GCA_964576235.1 uncultured Desulfovibrio sp. | reverse complement strand
CGTAACCTCCGCCCGCCTGGGGACGACGGAGATGTGACGCGTCGCCTCCGGGGACGCGAATGGCGCCGTCGGCGCGCGACAAGGATGACGTATATGCCGCAGACAGTTGCCGGTCCCCTGCGTGGGGGACCGTTGAGATTCCTGGGTATTGCCCTTCTGGTGGTGGCGGCCGGCGGGGGCTTGTGGTGGCTGGGCGCCGGGAACGGCGGCGCACAACCCAAGGGGGCGCCGTCCGGCACGCCGCCCGCGGTGTCCGTGGCCACTGCCACTGCCCGGCTCGGCGTGGCCCCGGTGACGCTTGCCGGTCTCGGCACGGTTACGCCGCTACGGACCGTCACGGTCAGGAGCCGGGTGGACGGGGAGTTGCTCGAGGTGCGTTTCCAGGAGGGCCAGCTCGTCAAGGAAGGCGAGCTCCTGGCCCGGATCGATCCGCGCCCCTTCGAGGCCCAGCTCGAACAGTACCGGGGTCAGCTGGCCCGGGATACGGCCCTGCTGGACAATGCCCGGGCCGATCTGGCGCGGTACGACAGTCTGGTGAAAAAAGACATGCTGGCCGGCCAGACCAGAGACACCCAGGTCTCCCTCGTGCGCCAGCACGAGGGCGCCGTGCGCTCCGACAAGGCCCAGATCGAAAGCGCCAGGCTGCAGATCGAATACAGCAGGATCACGGCGCCCATTACCGGCAGGGTCGGGCTGCGCAAGATCGATCCGGGCAACATCGTCAAGGCCGCCGACGACACCGGGCTGTGCGTCGTCACCCAGGTGACGCCCATAAGCGTCATTTTCACCCTGCCCGAGGACCAGCTGCCCGAGGTCCTGGCGAGGCTGCGGACTGGCGGGAAGCTGCCGGTGGCGGCCTACGACCGGGCCATGAGCCGCAAGCTGGCCGAGGGAACCCTCGTCACCACCGACAACCAGATCGACACGGCGACGGGCACGGTGCGGCTGCGGGCCAATTTCGACAACGCCGACGAGGCGCTTTTCCCCAATCAGTTCGTCAACGCGGTGCTCCTGCTGGAGAAACGCGAAAACGTGGTCCTGCTGCCGGCTTCCGCCATCCAGCGCGGCCCCCGGGGGGCCCATGTCTTCGTCGTCGGCCCGGGCGGCACGGCCAGCTCCCGCCCGGTGGTCACGAACATGGCCGTGGGCGCGGACGCGGTCGTGGAGTCCGGCATCGCCCCGGGCGAGGCCGTGGTGGTCGAGGGGGCGGACCGGCTGCGCGACGGCGCAGCGGTCGCCGTCAGGAACCCCGGCGGGGCGGCGGCCGACAAGCCATGAACCTGTCGCGCCCCTTCATCCTGCGTCCGGTGGCCACCACGCTCGTCATGGTGGCCGTGGTCCTGGCCGGGGCCGTGGCCTATTTCCAGCTGCCGGTTTCCGCCCTGCCCCAGGTGGACTACCCGACCATCCAGGTGCGCACGCTCTACCCCGGGGCCGGCCCGGATGTCATGGCTTCGGGCGTGACCGCCCCCCTGGAGCGCCAGTTCGGCCAGATGCCGGGATTGACCCAGATGTCCTCCGTCAGTTCCAGCGGCGTCTCGGTCGTCACCTTGCAGTTCGCCCTGAACCTTTCCCTCGACGTGGCCGAACAGGAGGTGCAGGCGGCCATCAACACGGCCTCCAACCTGCTGCCCGACGACCTGCCCGCGCCGCCGGTCTACAGCAAGGTCAACCCGGCCGACGCGCCCATCCTCTCGCTGGCCCTGACCTCGGACGCCATGCCCCTGACCGAGGTGCAGGATCTGGCCGACACGCGGCTGGCCCAGAAGATCTCCCAACTTTCCGGCGTGGGGCTGGTCAGCGTGGCCGGCGGCCAGCGGCCGGCCGTGCGCGTGGAGGCCAATCCCACGGCCCTGGCCGCCTACGGCATCACCCTCGAGGCGGTGCGCGCCGCCGTGGCCGCGGCCAACGTCAACCAGGCCAAGGGCGGCTTCGACGGGCCGCTGCAGTCCGCGATCATCGGGGCCAACGACCAGCTTCTCGCCAGCAAGGACTACAACCCCCTGGTCGTGGCCTACAAGGACGGCCGGCCGGTGCGCCTCGCCGATGTGGCCACGGCCGTCGACGGCGCCGAGGACGCGCGGCAGGCCGCCTGGGTGAACGGCAAACCGGCCATCGTGCTCAATATCCAGCGGCAGCCCGGCGCCAACGTCATCGCCGTGGTGGACCGGATCAAGGCCGTCCTGCCGAGCCTGCGGGCCGGCCTCCCGGCCGCCGTGACCCTGGACGTGCTTTCGGACCGCACGGTGACCATCCGGGCCTCCATCGAGGACGTGCAGATCGAGCTGCTGCTGGCCGTGGTCCTGGTCGTGGGCGTCATCTTCGTCTTTCTGCGGGATTTCCGGGCCACGCTCATCCCTGGCGTCGCCGTGCCGCTTTCCCTGGTCGGCACCTTCGGCGTCATGTACCTGCTCGGCTACGGGCTCAACAACCTGACGCTGATGGCCCTGACCATCGCCACCGGCTTCGTCGTGGACGACGCCATCGTCATGATCGAAAACGTGGCCCGCCACGTCGAGGACGGCACCC
This sequence comes from uncultured Desulfovibrio sp., assembly GCA_964576235.1. Classification (GTDB taxonomy): domain Bacteria; phylum Desulfobacterota; class Desulfovibrionia; order Desulfovibrionales; family Desulfovibrionaceae; genus Solidesulfovibrio. The sequence goes on along the minus strand of CAZNUQ010000025.1, from coordinate 13,382 downwards.
CGCCCATGGAGGCGGCCCTGGCCGGCGCCGGCCAGATCGGCTTCACCATCCTGTCGCTGACGGTGTCCCTCGTGGCCGTGCTCATTCCGCTGCTGTTCATGGGCGACGTGGTGGGGCGGCTTTTCCGGGAATTCGCCGTGACCCTCGGCGTTTCCATCCTGATTTCGGCCGCGGTGTCCCTGACCCTGACCCCCATGATGTGCGGCCGGCTGCTCGGGCGCGGGGCCGGCGGCCGGTCCTCCCGGCCGACTCCGGGCCTTTTCGACCGGGCCGTCGCGGCCTACGACCGCACCCTTTCCGTGGTCCTCGACCATCAGGGCGCCACGTTGCTGGTGGCCCTCCTGGCCGTGGCCGCGTCCGTGGCGCTCTACGTCGCCGTGCCCAAGGGCTTTTTCCCGGTGCAGGACACGGGGCTTCTATCCGGTGTGACCGAAGCGCCTCCCGCGGCGTCCTTCGCCGCCATGTCCGAACGGCAAAACGAGCTGGTCCGGGCCCTGTCCGGGGATCCTGCCGTGGCCGACATCGCTTCCTTCGTCGGCGTCGACGGCGTCAACCCCAGCCTCAACGTGGGCAGGCTCGCCGTGTCCCTCGTGCCAAGGGACCGCCGCGACGCCGACGCGGCGTCCGTGGCCCGCCGGCTCGAGGCCCGGGCCGGGGAGGTGGCCGGCATCTCCCTCACCCTGCAACCCGTGCAGGATCTGACGGTGGACGCCAAGGCCGGGCGCGCCCAGTACCAGTATGTCCTGGAAACCCCGAATTCGGCGGAGCTTTCCGTCTGGACCCCGCGTTTCGTCGAGGCCCTGGCCTCCCGGCCCGAGGTGCGCAACGTCCGCGCCAACCTGGCCGAGGGCGGCCTGCGCTACATCGTGGACATCGACCGGGTGGCGGCCGCCCGTTACGGCATCACGCCCTCCGACGTGGACAACATCCTCTACGACGCCTTCGGCCAGCGCCAGATTTCGACCATGTTCACCGAACTGAGCCAGTACAAGGTGGTGCTGGCCATGTCCCCGGAGATGGCCTCCGGCCCGGCGGCCCTGGAACGCATCCGCCTGCCCGGGCCGTCCGGCGCCCAGGTGCCCCTTTTCGCCGTGGCCGGCGTCCGGGAGGGAACCGGCCCCCTGGTCCTCAACCGCCAGGGCCAGTTCCCGGCGTCCACCGTCTATTTCGACGTGGCCCCCGGCCATTCCCTGGGCGACGCCGTGGCGGCCGTCGACGCCGTCTCGGCCGGCCTGGGGATGCCGGAAAGCATCGCCGGGGCGTTCGCGGGCGCGGCCCGGGCGTTCATGGATTCGCTGGAAAACGAGCCGCTGCTGATCCTGGCCGCCCTGGTGACGGTCTATATCGTGCTCGGGGTCATGTACGAGAGCTTCGTGCATCCCGTGACGATCCTCTCGACCCTGCCCTCGGCCGGCATCGGCGCGGTCTGGGCGTTGATGCTGTTCCGGCAGGATCTCGGGGTGATGGCCGTCATCGGCATCATCCTTTTGATCGGCATCGTGAAGAAAAACGGCATCATGATGGTGGACTTCGCCCTGTCCGCCGAGCGCGGGGAGGGCAAGCCCCCGCGGGAGGCCATCCACGAGGCCTGTCTGCTGCGGTTCCGGCCGATCCTGATGACCACCTTCGCCGCGCTCCTGGGCGCGCTGCCCCTGGCCCTGGGGACGGGCGTCGGTTCGGAGCTGCGCCGGCCGCTGGGCATCGTCATCGTCGGCGGGCTGGTGGTGAGCCAGATCCTCACGCTCTACACCACCCCGGTCATCTATCTTTTCTTCGACCGCCTGTCCCGGCGCGGCCGGGGCGTGGAAGGCGAAGCCACGGCGGACGCCCGTCCATGAGCCTTCCCGAAATCTGCATCCGCCGTCCCGTCGGCACGACGCTTCTCACCCTGGCGCTCGTCCTGGCCGGAGCCATCGCCTTCCGGCTTCTTCCGGCGGCGGCCCTGCCGCAGGTGGACTTCCCCACCGTCTCGGTCACGGCCCAGCTGCCCGGCGCCGAGCCCCAGACCATGGCCACCTCCGTGGCCGCGCCGCTGGAGCGCCAGTTCGCCCGCATCGCCGGGGTGACGGAGATGACCTCCTCGAGTGGGCGCGGCTCGGCCAACATCAATTTGCAGTTCGAGCTTTCCCGCGACATCAACGGCGCGGCCCGCGACGTTCAGGCGGCCATCAACGCGGCCCGGGGATATCTTCCCGCGACGCTGCGCCAGAACCCCACCTACCGCAAGATCAACCCGGCCGACGCCCCGATCATGGTGCTGGCCCTGTCCTCGGCCACGGTGTCGCGGGCCAGGATGTACGACGTGGCCGCGACGGTGCTCCAGCAGGCGCTTTCCCAGGTCGAGGGGGTGGGGCAGGTGTTCGCCGCCGGCGGCTCCCTGCCGGCGGTGCGCGTCAACGTCAGGCCCGCCGCCCTGGCCCACCACGGCCTGAGCGTCGCCGACGTGCGCGCCCTGTTGGCCAAGACCACGGTCAACCGCCCCAAGGGCCGCATCGAGGCGGGGGAGGTGGTCTACGAGGTGGAGACCAACGACCAGCTCCACGAGGCCTGGCAGTACGAGCCGCTCGTCGTCGCCTACAGGAACGGGGCGGCGGTCAGGCTTTCCGACGTGGCCACGGTCACGTCCTCGGTGGAGGACGTGCGCACGGCGGGGTTCGTCAACGGCAAGCCGGCCGTCACCATCATCGTTTTCCGCCAGCCCGGGGCCAACATCATCGAGACCGTGGACAACGTCCGGGCGCTGTTGCCCCGGCTCGCCGCCTCCCTGCCGGCGGATGTCGCCATCTCGGTGGAAATGGACCGCAGTCCGCCCATCCGGGCCTCCCTGGCCGAGGTGGAGGCGACGCTGGCCCTGTCGTGCCTGCTGGTCATCCTCGTGGTGTACGTCTTCCTCGGCAGCCTGCGGGCCACGGTCATCCCGGCCGTGGCCACGGTGGCCTCCCTGGTCGGCACCTTCGCGGTCATGTACCTGTGCGGCTATTCCCTGGACAACCTGTCGCTGATGGCCCTGACCATCGCCACCGGCTTCGTCGTGGACGACGCCATCGTGGTGCTGGAGAACGTCTCACGCCACATGGAGGCCGGCCTGCCGCCCCGGACCGCCGCCCTCCTCGGGTCGCGGGAGGTGGCCTTCACCGTGGTGTCCATGAGCGTCTCGCTGGTCGCGGTCTTCATCCCGATCCTTTTCATGGGCGGCATGGTGGGGCGGCTGTTCCGGGAATTCGCCATGGTGCTGTCCATCGCCATCATGATCTCCCTGGTCCTGTCGCTCACCTCCACGCCCGCGCTGTGCGCCGTGCTCCTGCGCCCGGGGCTGCCCGGCCCGGACGGACGGAGATCCGGCCCCGGACAGCGGGCCTTCGAGGCCCTTTCCGCCGGCTACGGGCGGTGTCTCGACGCCGCCCTGTCCCATCCGCGGCTGATGCTTTCGGCCACGGCCGGGGCCCTTTGCGGGGCGGTCTGGCTGTACGCGGCCATCCCCAAGGGGTTTTTCCCGGAACAGGACAACGGCCGGGTCATGGGGTTCATCCAGGCCGCGCCGGACAGCTCCTTCCAGTTCATGGAGAAAAAGCTCGAAGCCGTGGCGGCCGTCATCGGCGCCGATCCCGACGTGGCCTCGGTGACGGGGTTCACCGGCGGGGGAGGCGGACCCCGGGGGGGCGGAACCAACACCGCCCAGCTTTTCATCACCCTCAGGCCCATGACCGAGCGCGGCCCCCTGCCCCGGACCCTGGGCCGGCTGCGCAAGGCGCTGGGAGGCATCCCGGGGGCGCCGACCTTCCTCATGCCGGCCCAGGAACTGCGTCTGGGCGGACGCCCGGGCAAGGCCCTCTACCAGTACACCCTGCTCTCCGACAGCTACGCCGACCTGATCGCCTGGGCCCCCCTGGTGGAAGAGCGGCTGCGACGCCTGCCCCAGGTCACCGATGTCAGCGCCGACCAGCAGGGCAAGGGCCTTATGACCTCGATCGACATCGACCGGGCGACGGCCTCGCGGCTCGGGGTCACCGCCGAGGCCGTGGACGCGGCCCTCTACAACGCCTTCGGCCAAAGCCTGGTCGGCGTGTCCTACACGGAACAGAACCAGTACCGCGTCGTTCTCGAGGTCGAACCCCGTCTGTGGCAGGGGCCCCAGGGGCTGCGCGAACTCCACGTGCCCGGCGGAGGCGGCCGGCAGATCCCGTTGGCGGCCGTCGCCACCATCCGCCAGGACGAGGCGCCCCTCTCCGTCCAGCACCAGGGGCAGTTTCCGGCCGCGACCATTTCCTTCAACCTGGCGCCGGGCGTGGCCCTGTCCCAGGCGTCGGACGCCATCGAGGAGGCCTGCCGCTCCCTGGGGATGCCCGTTTCGATGCGGGGCACCTTCGCCGGCACGGCCCAGGCCTTCGAGGCCTCGCTCAGAAACCAGCCGCTGCTGCTCCTGGCCGCCCTGGTCACGGTCTATATCGTTCTGGGCATCCTCTACGAGAGCACCGTCCATCCCCTGACCATCCTGTCCACGCTGCCCTCGGCCGGCCTCGGCGCGGTGGCCGCCTTGCTGGCCTTCCGGCTGGAGCTGTCCGTCATCGCCATCATCGGCATCATCCTGTTGATCGGCATCGTGAAGAAAAACGGCATCATGCTGGTGGACTTCGCCCTGGCGGCCGAGAGGACGGAGGGCCTCGCCCCGCGGGAGGCCATCCAGCAGGCCTGCCTCAAGCGGTTTCGCCCCATCATGATGACCACCATGGCCGCCCTGCTCGGGGCGCTGCCCCTGGCCTTCGGCCACGGCGTCGGCTCGGAGCTGCGCCGGCCGCTCGGTATCGCCATCGCCGGCGGGCTGGTGTGCAGCCAGGTCATGACGCTTTTCACCACGCCGGTCATCTATCTGTGCCTCGACCGCCTGCGCTGGCGGTTTTCCCGCACGGCCCACTCCCGGGCCGGAGGCGCCGGACCCGGAGTGGCTGGCCGGTCCTGAGGCTTGGCGGCGGAAGGGGGGGGCCGGCGGCCGGGCCGTCACAGGCGGGCGAAGGTCAGTTCGTGCTTGTTGTGGCTGAGATGCACAAGGCGGCTGCCGGGGATGGCGCGGAACCTGTCGAGGAGGGCGAAATCCGTCTCGCCCTGGAGCTTGACGGTGAGGACGAAGCGTCGGCATTCGCCGAGGTCCAGCCAGCGGCAAAGCCATTCGTGGAGCCGGTCGGGATAGCAGATCACGTCGGAGAACAGCCAGTCCACCGCCCCGGCATGGCGGGGGTCGAGACCGAAGGCGCTGCCCTCGCACCAGGAAACCAGGGGATGGCGGGCCACGCGTTCGGCCAGCGGCGCCTTGTCGATGCAAAAGACCCGCGCCCCGAGGCCGGCCAGGACGAAGGCCCAGCCGCCGGGGCTCCCGCCCATGTCCAGGCAGAGTTCCCCCGGCCCGGGGCGGCATCCCAGCCGCGTGAAAAACTCCCACAGCTTGAGGTAGGCCCGGCTCGGCGGGCCCTCCCGGTCCTCGGCGAAGCGGTATTCGCCGCCCGGCACGGGTTCGCTCGTGGCCGGCGAGGCCAGAAGCAGGTTCTCCTCCCACAGGGTGAAGGCGCCAAGGGGCGCCTCGGGAAGCGGCTGGCCGAAGACCAGGGGCCGGGCCGCCACCTTGGGCAGTTTCCCGGCCACCAGGGCCGCGCGGCGGAAGTTGCCGCACGGCACCAGCGACCAGTTGCGCTGGATGTCCTTGAGCTTTTTGGCCGCGTCCCCGATGGAGGCCACGGGGATGAATTGGGGGGCGAGCCAGACGTTGGCGGCGAAGGCCGCCTGGCGGGGCGCGCCTTCGGCCACGACCAGGGGGTCGCGCACGGTGGTGACGGCGTCGCCGAGTTCCCGGACGAGTTCGGGCAGAAGGCCGGGTGCGGCATGGTAGACGGCGAAAGGCATGGATCTGTCGTGGGGTTGGGGGTGGACGCGATGCTGCGAGAAGCCAGGATACGACGGCGGACCGAGGGCGGCAAGGGGCTGCGGCGGCCTCAGCCCCTGGCGGGCAGGAATTCCACCCCGAGCAGGCTGACGTCGTCGCGCGGCGCGGTGCCGCCGCTGAAGGCCTCGGCGTGCCGGCGCAGGCTGGAGAGGATTTCCGCCACCGGCTGGTCGGCGGCCTCGCGAAGGACGGCCTGGACGCGGTGTTCGCCGAAGAATTCGCCGTCCTGGCGCAAGGTGTCGCACAGTCCGTCGCTTAAAAGCACGAGCTTGTCGCCCGGGGTCAGGGTCAGATCTCCGGGAGGGAAGGGCGGGAGGCCCTCCAGTCCGATGATGGTGCCGCGGTGGGGCAGGGGGGCGATGCCGCCGTCCGACGCGATGCGGATCGGCGACGGATGGCCGGCGTTGGCGTAGCGGGTGAGCCCGGTCCGCAGGTTGATGGCCATGTATAAAATAGTGAAGAACTTCGAAAATTTGCTGAATGGAAATTCCTCGTTCAGCCGGGTGAGCACGGCCTCCGGCGGCACGATGTCGATGCGGCCCGCCGTGCGGTCGACCAGGGTCGAGCGCTGGTAGTGCATGAAGTTGTAGACGGAAAGGGCCACCAGCGACGAGGCCACGCCATGCCCCGAAACGTCGAGCATGTAGAGCCCCACGTGGTCGGGGCCCAGGGGAAAGACGTTGAAGATGTCGCCGCCGATGGTTTCGCAGGGCGTGAACTCCCAGGCGAACCTGATGGCGTTGGACATGGAGAAGCGCCGGGGCAGGAGGCTTTGCTGGATGTCCGCCGCCGCGTCGAGGTCTTTCTGGTGGCGGGTCTGCTTTTTGAGCAGATCCTCCTTTTGCTTTTCGAACAGGGTCACGTCCTCGATGTTGAGGACGAGGTCGCCGCCGGGCATGGTGGAAAAGTGGATCTGGCAGGTCCGGCGGTGGCCGTTTTTGTCGGCGAAGGGGAGGAGCCTCCGCCAGACGTGGCCCGGGGCCGGCCGGGAGGCCAGGATGTCGGCCATGTCGGACCGGGAGGCGGCGTCGGGAAAAACGATGTCCAGCCAGCGGTCGGTGGTGGTGTAGGTGTCGGCGGGCAGGCCGAAGATGCGCTCCATGCCGGGGGAGACGAAGGTGAAGCGGCCGCCGGCATCGGTCACGGCGATGCCGTCGTGGGAATATTCGAGGATGGCGGCGATGCGGTCCTTTTCCCGCTGGATTTCGCGTTCGCGGGCCTTTTGGGCGTCGACGGCCTGTTTGAGGCGCAGGGCCGATCCCAGCCGTGCCAGCAGTTCCGGCCACCTCGGGGGCTTTTGGAGGTAATCGACGACGCCGGCGGCGAAGGCCTCGGCCAGTTCCGCGTCGTCGCCGCCGGTCGCGACCATGATGACCGGGATGTCGGCCAGGGCCGGAGCGGCCTTGATGCGCCTGGTGGCTGCCAGGCCGTCGAGGCCGGGCAGGACGCGTTCCATGAGGATGATGTCGGGCGGGACGGCGCAGGGGCTGGCGAGTTCCGCCAGACATGCCTCGGCCGTGCCGTAGGCCATGATGTCCCGGTAGCCGGCCTCGCGCAACCGTTCCTCCATTTCGGAGCGGAAGCGGTCGGATGCGTCGACGAGGCAAAGTCGCATGGGCGTTCAGGCGGACATCGGGTCCGAGGGCGTTGCGGGCACGGCGAAGTATTCCGTCAATCGCAGCATGTCGAGCAGCTTTTTGATGGACGGCGACGGGTTGACGACGCAGAAGGATCGGCCCCCGTCCTGGCACAGCCGGCGCAGGCCGATCAGGAATCCGACGCCGGAGCTGTCCATGAAGGTCACCCCCCCGAGATCGAGGATCAGGGCGGGGCGGGTGGAGGCGTCGAGCAGTCGTTCGATCTCAAGTTTCATTTCGGGCACCATGTCCATGATGATCTCGCCCGAAAGGCCGACGACAAGCGCCGGTTCCGTCTCTTTGTGGGTCAGTTGCTGCATGGGGCACTCCCTGCGCGCCGTATCAAGCCACGTCCCCGACATATCCTACCAGTTCCGCCGGGAAAATCCAATGCCCCGGAACGAATTTTTCAAAGGTCCGGCCGGCAGCCACCGGGGTACCGCATTCGTTTTGCCGGGGCAAGGCGGCCCGGGCCCAGCCGCCGGGCGTTCGATCAGGTGGCGCGGCGCCCGGGAGCGGCTGGGCCGCGTCCGGCCAGTTCCCCGGCCAGCCTGCCGAGGGTGGACACGGCGGCCTCCACGGCCGGCGTCCAGACATGGCCGTAGCTTAAACGGATGTAATGGTCGAACTGGTCCCCGCTGGAAAAGATGTTCCCCGGCGCGATGCCGATGCCCTCGGCCTTGGCCGCGTAAAAAAGGGCGATGGCCTCGGCGGCTTCCGGCAGCTGCACCCAGAGAACGGTGCCGCCATTGGGATGGGTCACCCGCGTCCCGGCGGGGAACGTCCGCAGGATGTGGTCCTCCATCATCCGCGCCTGGCGCTCGAGCACGGCGCGGACCTTGCGCAGGTGGCGTCCGAACGAGCCCCGGGCCAGATACTCGGCCACGGCCAACTGGGTCGGCGTGGCGCAGCAGACGTTGGTGGTGGCTTTGACCTCGTAGGCCTTGGCCGCGAACCGGCCCGGAAGCAGGTAGCCGATCCGGAAACCCGGGGCCAGGGTCTTGGAGAACGACGAGCAGTGCAGCACGCCGCCGGTCGTGTCGTAGCTCCGCAGGCAGCGCGGCCGCTGGTCGGCGAAGGACAGGTCGCCGTACACGTCGTCCTCGATGACCGGCACGCCGCGTTCGGCGAGCAGGGCCGCCATCTCGGCCTTGGACTCGTCCGGGATGCGGGAGCCGTCGGGGTTGTTGAAATTGGGCGTGAGAATGACGGCGCGCACCTCGTAGCGGTCGAGGGCCGCCCGGAGATCCTTCGGGCGCACGCCGCCCTCCGGCAGGGACGGGATTTCCACGGCCCGCAGGCCGAAGTTTTCGAGCAGTTGCAGGAAGCAGTAGTAGGACGGGGCGGCGATGGCCACGTTGTCGCCCGGTCGCGTCACCGCGCGCAGGGCGATGTAGAGCGCTTCCATGGCCCCGGCCGTGACCATGACCTCCTCGGGGCGGACCTCGATGCCGGCCTCGGCCAGCCGCCAGGCGATCTGGCGGCGAAGCGACGGGTTGCCGCGCACCCCCTCGTAGGCGACGACATGCAAGCCGTCGCCCGTGGCCGCCTGGGCGAGCAGCCGGGCGAGCTGTCTGGTCGGCAGGAAGGCCTCGTCGGTCTGGGCCACGCCGAGGGGCAGCACGTCGCCGCGGCCCATGCCGTCGAGGACTTCGCGGATCAGCGCCCCCCGGTTGATGGCCGCGGGCGGGGCGGCCGGCCGGGGGGCCGCCCTGGGCGCCGGCGGCCGGGACGGCCGGGCCCGGACGAAAAAGCCGGATTTGGGGCGGGATTCCACCACGCCGCGCCGCTCCAGGGCCAGGTAGGCCTGGTTGACCGTCGATACGCTGACGCCGAGCCGGGCCCCGAGGGCCCGCAGCGACGGGATGCGGTCACCGGGTTTGAGGGCCCCGGCCTCGATCAGACCCAGGATGTGCCGCTCCACGCCGACGTACCGGAACACGCCGTCTGGATTCGCGGACAGGGGCATGGCCGTCCTCCTGAACTGTTATGCATATTTTTTCTGAAATCTGTGTCTGTGATGATAACAGCCTTTCTGGTCCAAGGGAACTCCGCCGGGGCCGCCCGGCAACCCGCAACCGAGGAGGTGCCCATGTTCACGGAACGGACCAGGGAGGACAGGAAGCTTGCCGGGGGCAGGCCCGGAATTGTCGACGTTTTCGTTTCGCGGTTCGGGGACAGGCGTTTCCTGCGCCGCCTGGCCGAAGCGGCGGTCCGGGCGTTCCCTCCGGGACGCGCCCTCCGCTGTCGTTTGGATCAGGGCAGATTTTTGGCCCTGACCGGCGTGCGCCGCTGCCGTGTCGTCTGCGAGCGGGGCGCCGTGTGGGTGACGGCAGGCGGCGACGGCCGTGACCATGTGCTCACGCCGGGCGAGGGCGTGAGCTTTGCCCGTTGCGGCAAGGTGGTCATCACCGGCCGTGGCGGAGGCTCCGAGGTCGAGGTGCGCTGGGACTAGGCACGCCGTCCGGAAATTCGTCGTTCGTGAGGCTGCCGGGCACCGCGTCCCCCCACACGGGGCTCCAGCGGTGCCGGGCGTGGCGGCGAGATTCCCGGCCGGCGACGGCCGTAAGAAGCGTGGCGTGGTCGGGGTCGGACGGGAGGATGACGGGCCGGGCCCGCACGTCCCGGCAGACCCGCTCCCAGCCGTCCCGCAGGGCGGCGCCGCCGGCCTGGACCACCTGTTCGGAACGGGCGCGGATGATGGTGAAGGTGCCGGGGCCGGTCGTGGCGTCCGAGATGCCGGAAAGATGGAGACGGAACGGCTTTCTGTGCGAAGCGGCGAAGGAACGCAGGGGGTCTTCGGCGAGCATGCGGCCGAAGATGAACAGATCCCGGGAGTAAAACGAAATGTGCAAGTTGTTGCCCCACCGGAAGATGACGGCTTCATGGGGAACATCCACGCCGCGAAGCCGCATGAGGACCGAGGCGCACAGGTGGTGCGCCTCGGCGGCATGGACCAGGACGCAGCCGACGCGGATCTCCGTGGACGGCGGATGCGTGATATGCACGACATGGACGCCCTGGAGTCGGGCGAAGAGCGCCTCCATGTAATTCAGGTCGTTATCAGCGTAGAATCTCTGGCAGAATTTCCTGTCGTAGGCCGAGAACAGGGGGAGGTGCAGCGCCGTGGCCTCTTCCCGCGCGCTGAAGACGGATTCCAGGAATGCCGGGGAGCAGGCGCCGATATCCTCCCGTTGCATGAGTTCGGCGGGGAGGTTGAGGAAGGAGGCGTAACCGGCCAGGCGGTCCACCGGCAGCCCCAGCTTGATGTCGTCCAGGATGGTGTTGACGCTTTTGGGCAGTCCGCACTGCTCCCACCGCGCGTTTTGCAGCACATGGCTGGCCGCCGCGCTGTTCTTGCCCCAGCTCCATCCGAGGATCTCCAGAGCGCGCCTGAGTTTTTCGCCCGAACCGGGAACACGGTTTTTTCTGGGTCTTCCTGGGGTCACTGCGTTGCGCTCCTCGAAACGTGCTGTCGGAATTATCTGGGTTTTGGTTGGGTTTTTATTTTCCAAGATTATGGGATTGAAAACATGCCCTGCGAATTTTATCGAATGTATATGAAGGAATCTTTTATAGATGTGTATCTATAAAATGATGCATGCGCTTTGCACGACCTGGCTCCACCTCTCGTCTCATTTTGGTTTTCTTCGGCACGGTGCGAGCATCCGGACATTCGCATGGGCGCAGCGGGTGTTGTGCGTCCCGGAAGCGATGTCGTTGCGGCGCAAGATAGCATGTTTCCATTCGAACATCCAGGAATCGAGGACATGACCAACGGCGGCTGGTCGCGAAGCGGAAGTTGTCGAAGTTGACAGGGGGGCGCAGGTGCAGAAGCCGCCTTCCGCGCGACATGCGGACGGGAGCGAAAGGGCTGGCGGAAAGGAGGGGCAGGGCGGCATGGACCGGCCCGTGGTCCGATAACCAAGGGAGTGCCTGATGTTCAAGAATCGAGGAATCGCCTTCAAACTCGGCCTGGGATTTGGCGTCTGCATCTTTTTCACCGTGGTCGTGTCCGCCGTCTTCTGGCGCGGGCTGGACAACATCATGGACCGGACGGCCCTTGAGGACAGGGTCAAGGGACTGACCGACGGCATCGCGCAGGTGCGGCTGCTCATGATGCGGTATGCCCAGATGTTCAAGGAGGAGGACCTGGCGGCGGTCACGAGCCGGCTGGCCGGACTTCGCGACAAGGCCAAGGACCTGCGCCAGGATCTCGCCACGCCCCGGGAGCGGGAGCTCCTGGACGGCGTGGCCGCCGCGCTGGGGGACTACGAAAAGGTCGTGTCGGGCTTCCATCAGGCCGTGGCGTCGCGTCAGGAAGCCGCCAAAGTCTTCGGGGAGTCGGGCGCCGTGGTTCTGCAAAAGCTCGACGGCCTCCTCAAAAACATGGAGAAGGCCTTCGCCGAGGCCGTCGAGACCCACGACGAGGCCAAGGCGACCAGGGCCGCCAGGCTCGGGAACGCCGCCAGCGAGCTCCGGGGTGCCTTTCTTACCGTCCGGCTGGAGATGCTCTATTTCGCCTGGAAGGAGACCCCGGCCCAGGCTGACGCCGCCAGGGCCGGCATCGAATCGTTCGTCGCGCGCGTCGCCGAGTTGCGGCAGACGGTGACCAGGCCGGAGGACAAGTCGCTTCTGACCGACATCGCTACGGCCACCCAGGGCTACAGACAGAGCATCGACAGCTTCGTGCGGTCCTTCCAGACCGTGGCCGCGGCCACCCGGTCCCTTGGCGAGGCAGGCGAACGCATCGTCCGGCTTGCCGACGAGATCATCACCGTCGAAGCCGGAACCCGCGTGGCCGAGGCCAAGGCCATCAACATCCTGTCCCTGGCGGTGTCGGCGGTGGCCCTGCTGGTGGGCATCGGCTTCGCCGTGACCGGCACGCGCAACATCAAGCGCGGGGTGTCCCGGGCCATCGGCGTGGCCGAGGCCGTGGCGTCGGGCGATGTCTCCCGGGATGTGACCGTCGAGGGCACGGACGAGATCGGGCAGCTGCTCGGGGCCCTGGACCGCATGACCAGGGCCGAGCGTTCGGCCGCCGACCTGGCCAGGAGCCTCTCCGACGGCGACCTGACCGTGTCCGTGGTCCCCCGTTCGGACAAGGACGCGCTGTTGACCTCCATGGCCGCCATGGTGGAGCGGCTTCGCGACGTGGTGGGCGAGGTCCAGTCCGGCGCGGAAAACGTGGCCTCGGGCAGCGAGGAGATGAGCGCCTCGGCCGAATCCCTGTCCCAGGGCGCCTCGGCCCAGGCCTCGGCCGTGGAGCAGTCCTCCTCGGCCATGGAGCAGATGGTGTCGAGCATCGAGCACAACGCCGACAATTCGCGGCAGACCGAATCCATCGCGGTCAAGGCCGCCTCCGACGCGCGCGAGTCCGGGGATGCCGTGGACCAGGCCGTGGCGGCCATGAAGGAGATCGCCGGCAGGATTTCCATCGTCGAGGAGATCGCCCGCCAGACCGACCTGCTGGCCTTAAACGCCGCCGTGGAGGCCGCCCGGGCCGGCGAGCACGGCCGGGGGTTCGCCGTGGTGGCCTCCGAGATCAGAAAGCTGGCCGAGCGCAGCCAGGCCGCGGCCGCGGAGATCACCGACATCTCGCGCAACAGCACCCGGGTGGCCGCGCGGGCCGGGGAACTTTTGGGCAAACTCGTCCCCGACATCCAGAGAACCGCCGACCTCGTCCAGGAGATCAGCGCCAGTTGCCAGGAACAGAGCCAGGGCGCCGGCCAGGTCAACACGGCCCTCCAGGAGCTCGACCAGGTCATCCAGCAAAACGCCTCCGCCGCCGAGGAACTGGCCTCCACGTCCGA
>CAZNUQ010000024.1:15790-41564 GCA_964576235.1 uncultured Desulfovibrio sp. | reverse complement strand
CGATGACGGAAAAACCGTCGTGGCCATCAGCCTGACGGCCAACGGCTAGTGTGCGCCCCTGAAAAATACGACAGTATTTTTTGAAAAACTAAGTATTCAATGAGGTTGTCTCTGAAAAGAGCGTATGCCCTTGGCGGGAGCGTGACCCTGGCGGCCGGTCGCGGCCCGGCTGCGGATGCCGCGCGGGGCACCGGGGCGCGTCCCCCCGTTGCCGTCTGAAAAAACCGCCCCGCCGGCTTCGTGGCGGCGGGGCGGTTGGAACGGACGATGTTTCACGGGACGGTCAGGCGAACAGGTGTCCCTCGCAGGACTCGCCGTTTTCCAGGGCGTCGAGGATGGCATCCACCTTGTCCTCGCTGTCCACTGCCCGGTACCACCAGTTTTCGGGCATGACGACCAGCACCGGGCCGTCCTCGCACTGCTTGAGGCAGCCGGTGCTCACCACCCGGGCGTCGATGCCCCGGTCGAGGATGCCTTCCTCGACGTAGCCGAGCAGGTTGTGCGACCCCTTTTTGTGGCAGATGCCCTTGGCCTCTCCCTTGACGCGGAAACTCGCGCACACGTTGATGAGATACCGTGGTTTTTCCATGGTTCCTGCCTTTTTCGCGTGGTTTCGACGCGGTTACATCTGGAGTTCGAAACGGGTTTCGGGAGCGTCCCGGTCCTGGCGGTCCATGATGGCGCCGAGGAACTTTTCCATCAGCCGCTTGGCGCCGGCGTAGCCGACGGTCGGGAAGTACTGGTGCCCGACCCGGTCGAGGATCGGGAAGCCGTGGCGCACGAGCGGGATGTCCTCGTCGCGGGCGATGTACTTGAGGTAGGTGTTGCCCACGAGCAGATCCACCGGGTCGTTTTTGATCCACTGGTGCAGCAGGAACATGTCGGCCTGTCCGCCGCACTTGTACTTGCATTCGTATGGCACGTCCCTGACCAGTTCGGCCATGCGGTCCTCGAAGTGTTTCCCCGAGGTGCCGGTGACGGTGTAGGCCGGAATCATGCCCAGGGTGACGCAGAACTCCACCAGGGCCAGGAGCTGGTCCGGATCGCCGGCCAGGGCCACCTTTCTGCCGTAGAAGTACTGGCTGTAGTCGGAGAGGATGTCCACGACCTGGCCGCGCTCGAAATTGACGGCCTCGGGCACGGCCACGCCGGCCATCCGGCGCAGGGTGTCCACGTAACGGTCCGTGGCCAGCAGGCCGATGGGCATGTCCAGCACCGCGCCCGGAACCTTGAACCCGGCGTCCAGGAAATTGACGGCGTCGGCGGTGGCCCAGCGGCCAAGGCCGATGGTGCCCAGGCCGTCGCCCATGGAGGCGATGTCCCCGGGCGTGGCCCCGGCCTTGGGGTACATTGCGTAATGGCCGGTGAGGGGGCCGTTGAGCACGCCGTCGGTGTCGGGCGCCATGATGCTGTCGATGCCCATCATCGCGGCGATGCGGCGCATCTCGGCCATGTCCGAGGGTTCGCAAAAGCCTGGAATGATGTTCACCTTGCCGTTGGGTGTGCCGGTTTTGGCCGCGAGTCCCTTGACGATGCCCTTGACCATGTTGGCGTAGCCCGTGACGTGGGTGCCGACGTAGCTCGGGGTGCTGGCGAAGACGATGTGCTTGCCGGCGGGAACCTTGCCGTCGTCCCTGGCCTTCTGGGTGATCTGCAGGAGATCGTCGCCGATGGTTTCGGACAGGCAGGTGGTGTGGATGGCGATGGTTCCCGGGTCATACATGTTGAAGATGTTTTCGATGGCCGCGATCAGGTTCGACTGGCCGCCGAAGACCGAGGATCCCTCGGTGAACGAGGAGGTGCCGGCGATGACCGGCTCCTTGTAGTGCCGGGTCAGGGTGGAACGGTGGTAGGCGCAGCAGCCCTGGGAGCCGTGGCTGTGGGGAAAGCAGCCGTTGACGCCGAGCGCCGCGTACATGGCGCCGATGGGCTGGCAGGTCTTGGCCGGGTTGACGGTGAGGGCGGAGCGTTCCTTGATCTCGCCGGTGGTATGTCTGAGGAGTGCCATGATGCGTTCCTTTTTCGCGTGAAGCGTTCTCGTTACTGCGCCACGTAGCCGGCTTCGAGTTCGGGACCGCCCTTTTGCCAGGGCGCCTTCACGAGGTCCCATATCTTGGTGTTCACCATGCGGTCGATGTCACGGTACCAGTTGACGGCGCCCTTGAATCCCGCATAGGGACCGCCCATGTCGTAGTTGTGCAACTGCTTGAGCGGGATACCCATCTTCTGGATGATGTACTTTTCCTTGATGCCGGCGCAGAAGATATCTGGCTTGAACATCTCGATCAGCTTTTCTGTTTCGTAGTGGTTGATGTCGTCTATGACGATGGCGTCCTTGCCCATGCCTTCGATCATGCCCTCGTAGTCCCTGAACGTCACGCCCTTGGACCTGAGTTCCTCCATCTGCTCCGGCGTCTTGCGGGGCATGTAGCGCGTGGCATCCTGCCCGACCTCCAGTTCCTCGATGTTGCGGGAGTCGGCGTCCACCTTGATGGAGGGCAGCACGTGGCGGCCTTCGTAGTCGTCGCGGTGGGCGAACTCGTAGCCCGCGCCGAGCACCTTCATGCCCAGTTCCTTGAACAGTTCCTGGTAATGGTGGGCCCGGGAGCCGCCCACGAAGAGCATGGCCGTCCTGCCTTCCGTGCGGGGGCGGATGGCGGCGATCTCCCTGGATACCGCCTCCATCTCCTCGGCGATGACGGCCTCGACCCGGTCGATGAGTTTCTGGTCCCCGAAATAGGCGGCGATGCGGCGCAGCGATTTGGCCGTGGCCCCGGCGCCGATGAAGTTGACCTTGATCCAGGGGATGCCGAACTTCGTTTCCATCATTTCGGCCACGTAGTTGATGGAGCGGTGGCACATGATGGTGTTGAGGTCCGCCATGTGGGCCCGGCGGAAATCGGCTACGGTGGAGTTTCCCGAAAAGGACGCGTTGAGGGTGATGCCGCACGTTCCCAGGATGCGTTCGATTTCGAAGGCGTCGCCGCCGATGTTGTATTCCCCGAGCATGTTGATCTTGAACCTGCCCGCGACCGGGGAATCGTCGGTGGCCACGACGTGGCGGAAGATCTGGTTGTTGGCGATGTGGTGCCCCGCCGACTGGGACACGCCCTTGTATCCCTCGCAGGAGTTGGCGAAGACGGTGATGCCGAGTTTTTCCTGCATCTGGCGGGCCACGGCGTGGATGTCGTCGCCGATGAGCCCCACCGGGCAGGTGGAAAAGACGGAGATGGCCTTGGGGTGGAAGATGTCGTAGGCCTCCTGGATGGCGGCGGCCAGCTTCTTCATGCCGCCGAACACGATGTCGTGCTCGGTCATGTCCGTGGAAAAGGCATAGGGCATGAAGTTTTCGCCGTCGTCTCCCGGGTCGGTCTGGTTGCGGCGGGTCAGCCAGGAATAGAAGCCGCAGCCGATGGGGCCGTGGGTCAGGTTGACGATGTCCCGGGTGGGGCCGAGCACCACGCCCTTGCAGCCGGCGTAGGTGCAGCCCCGCTGGGTGATGACGCCCGGAATCGTGCGGACGTTGGCCTGGATCTCCGGGATGGCCTCGCCGGGGTCGGAGCCCGGGATGATGGCCTTGGCCCGCTTGCGCGCGACCTTGGTCGGCATCCTGGCGGTCAGTTCCTTCTTGATCTCTTCGACATTGAGGGGCTTGGTGCTCATCTCGATGCTACCTCATGGGGCTTTGCGGGTCGTGGCGGTGCGGGTCAGACGATGGCGGCCTCGCCGTCCTCGCCGGTCCTGATCCGGACGGAATCGGACACGGGCAACACGAAGATCTTGCCGTCGCCGGCCTGGCCGGTCTGGTTCACGGCTATCAGGGTGTCCACCACGGCCTTGGCCTGACCGTCGGGGACCACGATGGAGACGATGCGCTTGGCGTAGAGGCGTCCCTTGGCGCCGAGCAGGGCGATGGCCTCCTCGTTGCCGGCGGCCGCCCCCTCGAGCACGTCCCGGTTGACCAGTCCCCGGCCGCGTCCGTAGCCCTCCCGGGCCACGAAGGCCGGGATGCCGGCCTCGGCCAGGGCCTTCTTGGTCTGGTTCATCTTGTTCATGCGGATAACCGCCAGGATCTCCTTCATGACACCCTCCTTCAGGATTCCTTCACGCCGGACGAAATGGTGTACGTCTCTTGCACCGGGCTCACGAAGATCTTGCCGTCGCCGAAGGCGCCCCTGGATCCGCTGCGGGCGCTTTCCATGATGGTCTTGATGAGGAAATCCTTGTCGTTTTCGTCAACTACGCAGATGAGCATCACCTTGGGGATCTCGTCGTAGTGGATCTCTCCGATCCTGATGCCGCGCTGCTTGCCGCGCCCGGCCACGTTGAACTTGGTCACGGCGGGGAAACCGGCGTCCATGAGGGCGGCAAGGACGGCGTCGCATCTCTCGGGGCGAACGATGGCTCTGACCATGGTCTGCATGGGAAGTACTCCTCAGGCCGCTTTGCGGGCGCGTGGGCCGCGCCGGCCGGGGCCGGTGTTGTGCCCGTGGAAGCCTGTTCGCAGGCCTCAGGGGCAACATGCTTGAATGACTGCTTTTTTACAAAAAACCTTGCGCTCCCGCCGCATCTCCGGCGCTAGTTGGCGATGCCGAAGTCGATGAGCAGCTTTTCCAGGTCGTTGATGCCCAGGGGCTTGGGAATGACAAACATGTCGTTGGCGTCGATCTTCCTGGCCAGGGCCCGGTATTCGTCGGCCTGGGGGTGTTCCGGCGAATAGTCGATGACGGTCTTGCGGTTGATCTCGGCCCGCTGCACCTGGTTGTCCCGGGGCATGAAATGGATCATCTGGGTGCCGAGGCGCTTGCACAACTCCTCGATCATCTGCTGTTCCTGGTCGACCATGCGGCTGTTGCAGATGATGCCGCCCAGGCGGACGCCGCCAGAATCGGCATACTTCACGATGCCCTTGCAGATGTTGTTGGCGGCGTACATGGCCATCATCTCGCCGGAACAGACGATGTAGATTTCCTCGGCCTTGCCGTCGCGGATGGGCATGGCGAAGCCGCCGCACACCACGTCGCCGAGCACGTCGTAGAAGACGTAGTCGAGGTGCTTGTCTCCCTCGTAGGCGCCGAGCTGCTCGAGGAGGTTGATGGAGGTGATGATGCCCCGGCCGGCGCAGCCGACGCCGGGTTCGGGGCCGCCGGATTCGGTGCACATGGTGCCGCTGTAGCCTTCCTTGAGGATGTCTTCGAGTTCGACGTCCTCGCCTTCCTCGCGCAGGGTGTCGAGGACGGTCTTCTGGGCCAGGCCATGCAGGAGCAGGCGGGTGGAGTCGGCCTTGGGGTCGCAGCCGACCACCATGACCTTCTTGCCCATTTCCGCCAGGCCGGCGACGGTATTCTGGGTGGTGGTGGACTTGCCGATGCCGCCCTTTCCGTAGATGGCGATCTTGCGCATTTTGTAAAACCTCCTGCTTTAAAGCGTGATGCTTTTCCGCAAAGCAGGAGGCGTGCCACACGTGTCGTTTGTGGCTGTTTGGGATTAATTATTGAATTTTATTCAATAAATTAAAAAGGCAGAAGGGGGACGGGTGAAAGGCGGTTGTGGTCAGACAAAAATGTCGTGTCTGGCCTGACAAAAATGCTGGGGCGCTACGGCGCCGCGGGAGGGGGCGGATGGGTTCAGTAGGAGACGACGCCGGCGCGGATCACGTCGCCGGCCGCGTCGACGGCCTTGGGGTCGAAGGCCGTGCCCCGGTGGCGGCCGAGTTCCTCCAGGGCCGCGGCGACCCCGAGGGCCGGGCGGTAGGGGCGGTTGGAAGCCATGGCGTCCAGCACGTCGGCCACGGCCAGGATGCGGGCCTCGACCCGGATGGCGTCGGCGGAAATGCCCCGGGGGTAGCCCGATCCGTCCAGGCGTTCGTGGTGGGTCAGGACGATTTCCGCCACGGGCCAGGGGAAGTCGATGTCCTTTAATATCTCGTAGCCCGTCGTCGCATGCTGCTTCATGAATTCCCATTCCAGGCCGACGAGCCGGCCGGGCTTGCACAGGTAGCGCACGGGGACGCTGATCTTTCCGATGTCGTGGAGCTGCCCGGCCACCCGGATGCAGGCCGCCACATCCTCGGACAGGCCCATCCGTCTGGCCATGGCCGCGCCGAGACGGGCCACGTTGTCCTGGTGCCCGGCCGTGTAGGAGTCGCGGAAACGCACGGTCTTGGACAGGGACTTGACGGTCTGGTGAAAAAGCCTGCGGGTGGTCCTGAGGTTGGACCGCAGCAGTTCCTGGGAGCGGCGCCGCTCGGTGATGTCCTCCATGGAGCCCTCGTGGAGGATCACCTCGCCCCGGCCGTCGCGCACGGCCCTGGCATGGATGGAAACCCATATGCGCGCGCCGTCCGCCCGGGTCATGGCGACTTCCAGGCCGCGCACGACGCCGAAGGACGCCAGGCTTGCCCGCAGAACCTCCAGGTC
This sequence comes from uncultured Desulfovibrio sp., assembly GCA_964576235.1. Lineage (GTDB taxonomy): Bacteria > Desulfobacterota > Desulfovibrionia > Desulfovibrionales > Desulfovibrionaceae > Solidesulfovibrio. Next base: position 35,145 of record CAZNUQ010000024.1, on the reverse strand, counting down.
TTCCGGCGACAGCAGCCCGCCCGCGGCTTCGCCGGCATCGGCCAGTTGCCGGGGGGAGGCGAAGCCCAGCATGCGGACCAGGGCGTCGTTGACCGTGACGAACCGGCCGGCGGGGGTCATCTGGAAAAGCCCCTCCACGGCGTGTTCGAAGATGCCACGGTATTTTTCCTCGGCTTCGGCCAGGGCCCACCGGCTGCTTTTTTCGGCGGTCACGTCACGCAGGTAGCCGAAGAAAAAGGACGTTCCGTCTCCGGACTCGATCGTGCGGGCGGATTCCTCGATCCACAGCACGAACCCGTCCTGGCAGATGGCCTGGTATTCGCGGCCCTGGATGCCGCCCTCCCGGGACAGTTCGTCCAGGATGGACTCCCGGATCTCCGGGTCGAGGTAGAATTCCCCGGGCGTGTCCGCCATGGCGGCGAGAAGGGCGGCGGGATCCTCGTACCCGAGCAGGGTGGCCATGGCCGTGTTGGCGTCGAGCAGCCGGCCGTCGCGGGCGCGCAGGTACGCGGCCAGGGGGGCCTCCCGAAAAAGCAGGGAGATGGTTTCCGCGGCGGCCTGTCCGTTGCCGTCCGGTTGCGCGGCGAAGGGTTGTGTGGTGGTCATGAAAAGACACGCTTACCGGAGGAAACGGCGCACGAGGGCGACGAGACTGCCCGGTTCGAACGGTTTGACGATCCAGCCCGTGGCGCCGGCCGCCAGAGCCTCCTGGCGCCGCTCCCGCAGGCATTCCGTGGTCAGGAGCAGGATGGGGATGAAGTGCGTGTCGGGACGCCGGCGAAGCAGGGAAAGCAGTTGCAGGCCGTCGACGTTCGGCATGTTGACGTCGGTGATGACCATGTCGAAGCCGCCCGCGATCTTGTCCAGGGCGTCCGTGCCGTCCACCGCCTCGACCACTTCGAAGCCGGCCTGGCGCAGCGCCTGGGAAACCAGGGAGCGGACGCTCTCGGAATCGTCCACGATCAAAATGCGCTTCGGGGCCATCGCAACTCCTTGCCGGGCCAAGCCTTGAGGCTTATTATCCGAAATACTATGAGGCATCGAAGGTCTTGGCAAGCCTCGGCCGGCCTTCCCGCCCCGCGTCGCCTGCCCTTCCCCGGGAAACGGGGGGCGGCGCGTGGACAGGGTGGGGAAGGGTGTGCTATACCTTGCACCTTTGCAACGAGCGGGCTTCACGATGCCCGCCCGTCCTTCCGGAGGACCCCAGTTTGAACAGTTTCGCGAAGAACCTCATGCTTTGGGCGGCCATATCGCTGGTGATGGTCGTCCTGTTCAATTTGTTCAACCAGCCCCAGGCGACCAGCACAAAGCTGTCCTATTCCGATTTCATGCAGAAGGTGAACGCCGGGGACGTGGTTTCCGTCCGGATCCAGGGCCGCAAGATATCCGGCGTCACGGGCGGCGGCGGCAAGTTCCTGACCTACGCGCCGGAGGATCCGAGCCTCGTCGGATCGCTCATGCAGAAGAAGATCGAGGTCGTGGCCGAGCCCGACGAGGAATCGCCGTGGTACATGACTCTGCTCGTGTCCTGGTTCCCCATGATCCTGCTCGTCGGCGTCTGGATCTTCTTCATGCGCCAGATGCAGAACGGCGGGGGGCGGGCCATGAACTTCGGCCGCTCCCGGGCCCGCATGATCACCCAGGAGCAGACCCGGGTCACCTTCGACGACGTGGCCGGCGTGGACGAGGCCAAGGAGGAATTGACCGAGGTCGTGCAGTTCCTGTCCGATCCCAAGAAGTTCACCAGGCTCGGCGGACGCATCCCCAAGGGCGTCCTGCTCGTGGGGTCGCCGGGCACGGGCAAGACCCTTCTCGCCCGGGCCGTGGCCGGCGAGGCCGGGGTGCCCTTTTTCTCCATCTCCGGCTCGGATTTCGTGGAAATGTTCGTGGGCGTGGGCGCTGCCCGGGTCCGCGACCTGTTCATGCAGGGCAAGAAAAACGCCCCCTGCCTCATTTTCATCGACGAGATCGACGCCGTGGGGCGCCAGCGCGGCGCCGGCCTCGGCGGCGGCCATGACGAGCGGGAGCAGACCCTCAACCAGCTTCTGGTGGAGATGGACGGCTTCGAGTCCAACGAGGGCGTCATCCTCATCGCCGCCACCAACCGGCCCGACGTGCTCGATCCGGCCCTGCTGCGGCCGGGGCGTTTCGACCGGCAGGTCGTGGTGCCCACCCCCGACGTGCGCGGCCGCCGGCGCATCCTCGAGGTGCATTCCCGGCGTTCGCCGCTTTCCCCGGATGTCGACCTGGACGTGCTGGCCCGGGGGACACCGGGATTTTCCGGCGCGGATCTCGAGAACCTGGTCAACGAGGCGGCGCTGCAGGCCGCCAAGGTCAACAAGGACCGGGTGAGCATGGCCGACTTCGAGCATGCCAAGGACAAGGTGCTCATGGGCAAGGAGCGCCGCAGCCTCATCCTCACCGACGAGGAGAAGCGCACCACCGCCTACCACGAGGCCGGCCACGCCCTGGTCGCCAAGAAGCTTCCGGGCACGGACCCGATCCACAAGGTCTCCATCATCCCTCGCGGCATGGCGCTCGGCATCACCATGCAGCTGCCCACCGACGACCGGCACAACTATTCCCGGGAATACCTGCAAAACAACCTGGCCGTGCTGATGGGCGGCCGGGTGGCCGAAGAGCTGGTGCTCGACCAGATGACCACCGGGGCCGGCAACGACATCGAGCGCGCCACCAACATGGCCCGCAAGATGGTCTGCTCCTGGGGCATGAGCGAGGTGCTCGGACCGCTGTCCTACGGCGAGCGCGACAACGAGATCTTCCTCGGCAAGGATCTCGTGCACCACAAGAACTTCAGCGAGGAGACCTCGCGGCAGATCGACGCCGAGGTGCGCAAGATCGTCGAATCCGCCTACCGCAAGGCCCGCTCCATCCTGGAGGGCGAGCGAGAGGCCCTGGAGTCCGTGGCCCGGGCGCTTTTGGAGCGTGAAACCATCTCCGGCGAGGACATCGACCGTCTGCTGCGGGGGGAAACCCTGCCCCCTCCCGAAACCCCGGCCGGGACACGGGACGGGACGGCCGGGGACTCCGTCGACACGACGCCGGAATCCATGCCCGGGAACGCACCTGGCGGCGCCGTCGCTCCCGGACAGCCGGAGGCGTCCGGCGCCGGGGAGGAGTTCACCCTGGAGCCCGATGACCCCAAGCGGCCGGAGAATCCCGGCGACGGTGGCCATGGCCGGTAGCTCCCGGAATCTCTGGCGCCTTGCCGGCGACCGGGTGCTCGTCTGTGACGACAACCTGATCGCCGGCATCGTCAATGTCACGCCGGATTCCTTTTTCGACGGCGGCCGCCACGCGGACACGGCCTCTGCCGTGGCCCACGGGCGGTCCCTGGCGGCGGCCGGCGCGGACATGCTCGACATCGGCGGCGAATCCACCCGGCCCGGCGCCCCTCCCGTCCCCCTGGAGGAGGAACTGGCCCGGGTCGTGCCGGTGGTCGCCGCCCTGGCCGAAGCCCTGCCCGCCATCCCGCTTTCCGTCGACACCTTCAAGGCCGGGTGCGCCGCCGCCGCCCTCGACGCCGGCGCCGCCGTGGTCAACGATGTCTCGGCCTGCGCCTTCGACCCCGGGCTCCTGGCCGTCGTGGCCGAACGCCGGCCAGGGTACGTCCTCATGCACAGCCAGGGACGGCCCGAGGTCATGCAGCGCGATCCCCGCTACGCCGACGTGGTGGAGGACATCCTGGCCTTTTTCGAGGAAAAGCTGGCCATGCTCGTCCGGGCCGGACTGCCCGAGGACCGGGTGGCGCTCGATCCCGGAATCGGTTTCGGCAAGCGTCCCGAACACAACGTCGCCATCCTGCGCCGGCTGGACCGCTTTCTGACCCTCGGCAGGCCCCTGTACCTCGGCCTCTCCAACAAATCGCTTTTCGGGGCGCTGCTCGATTTGCCCGTGTCCGAACGCGGGCCGGCCACGGCCGTGGCCACGGCCCTTTGCGCCGCCAGGGGGGCGCGCATCCATCGGGTCCATGACGTGGCCGTCGCCCGGCAGGCCCTGCGCCTGTCCGCGCTGCTTGCCGCCTGACCCCTGTCACCCGCGACGACGCGGAAACGCCATCGCCATGACAACCGCCTTTTTCGAGAACATCCACCTTTCGTGGCGCGAGCTGCTCGACATCGCCCTGGTCACCTGCATCTTCTACCGGGGCCTGATCCTCATCCACGGCACCCGGGCGGTGTCCGTGCTGCACGGCTTCCTGCTCATCATCATCCTGTACTACCTGTCCGGGGAATTCGGCCTCAACACCCTGCATTGGCTGCTGACCAACTTTCTCGGCTCCGTCTTCCTGGTCATCATCATCCTGTTTCAGGCCGACATCCGCAAGGCCCTCTCCAGCGTCGGCGCGGGCGGCTTCTTCCGGGCCAAGCGCCGCGAGGCCATGACCGAGGCGGCCCTCGACGAATGCATCCTGGCCATCTTCGAGATGGCCCGCTCCCGCACCGGGGCGCTGATCGTCTTCGAGCGCCGGGTGGCGCTTGGCGATTACATCCAGCGGGGCGTGGAACTGGCCGCGCGCATGTCCCGGGAACTGCTCGGCACCATCTTTTTTCCGGACACGCCGCTGCACGACGGCGCGGTCATCATCCAGGGCGAGACGATCGCGGCGGCCGGCTGCATCCTGCCGCTGATCGCCGGCGTGCCCCTCGACGCCTCCCTGGGCACGCGCCACCGGGCGGCGCTGGGCATCACCGAGGAAACCGACGCCCTGGCCGTTGTCGTCTCCGAGGAGCGCGGGGTGGTTTCGGTGGCCGAGGGCGGCCGGCTTGTTTCACCCGTTGACGAGATGACCCTCAAAAACATGTTGCGCAACCTTTTTGCCAAGCGCCTATGAAACCCAACTGGCAATATTTGCTGCTCGCCCTCGCCATGGCCCTTTTTTGCTGGTATCTGGTGACCGGCCGGGAGAAGGTCGATACCTGGATGACCATGCGGGTGGAGATGACCGGCACGCCCGAGGGCCTTTTCATCAAAAGCGGCATGGTCGGCTCGGTGGAGGTGCTGGTGCGCGGTCCCCGCGGCGTGGCCCGCAAGATCGAGGAGAACCAGCTCGTTTACACGCTCAACCTCGACAAGATCACCCAGGGAAAGAACCGGATCGTCCTCGACGTGAAAAACGTGCCCCTGCCCAAGGTCTACGAGGTGGTGGAAATACGCCCCTCGCGGGTGGATCTCGAGGTGGAGCGCCGGGCCGTCAAGACCGTTCCCGTCAAACTGGTTTTTAAAAACGGCACGTCCGAGGGCTACTCCCTGTCCTCCCCCCGGGTGGTGCCGGACAGCGTGCGGCTGACCGGTCCGGCCGCCAAGCTGGACAAGATGACCGAGGTGCGGACCCAGCCCGTGGCCCTGCCCCAGCCCCCGCCGGCACGGTTCGAGGAGCGCGTCCCCCTGGACCTCCCGGAGGAGGTGGACGCTTCGCCGCTTGCCGTGCAGGTGAGCATGTCCGTCGCCGGCAAGGAATCGGAAATCACGCTGCGGGCGCCGCTTGCCATCAAGCGGCCCAAGGGCCGGGATGTCGACGCCTCTCCGTCCTCCGTGACCCTGCGGATCAAGGGACCGGCGGCCATCCTTTCGGACAAGGATTTCCCGGGGCTCGTGGAGGCGGCCTTGGAGCTTCGCCCGGACATCGAGCCGGGAAAGTACGAGGCGGCGTACCGGGTGAAGATGCCCCAGGGGTGCGAACTGGTCGAGGCCAAGCCCGAACGGGTTTCCTTGACCGTGAAATGAGCCCCGAGGGGCTCGCCACAGGACGCGTTGGATGGAAAAGAAACTTTTTGGAACGGACGGGTTGCGCGGCAAGGTCAACGCCTACCCCATGACCCCGGAACTGGTCATGCGCCTGGGGCTTGCCGCGGGACGACACTTCCGCAACGGCGGCCGCCGCCACCGGGTGCTCATCGGCAAGGATACCCGGCTTTCCGGCTACATCTACGAGTATGCCCTGGCTTCGGGATTCTGCGCCGCCGGCATGGATGTGTTCCTGGTCGGGCCGTTGCCGACCCCGGCCATATCCTTCCTGACCCGGGACATGCGCGCCGACGTGGGCGTGGTCATCTCCGCCTCGCACAATCCGTATTCCGACAACGGGATCAAGTTTTTCGACAGTCAGGGGTTCAAGCTCCCGGACGCGGTGGAGGCCGAGATCGCCGCCCTGGTCCTCGGCGAGGACGTGGACTGGGAGTTGCCGCCTCCGGACGGCGTGGGCCGGGCCTTCAAGATCCAGGACAGCACGGGCCGCTACAACGTGTTCCTCAAAAACAGCGTGCCCCTCGATGTCAACTTCGAAGGCATGACCATCGTGCTCGACTGCGCCAACGGCGCGGCCTTCCGGGTGGCGCCGCTGGTCTTCGAGGAACTCGGGGCGAAAGTCGTCAAGATCGGCGTCGATCCGGACGGCACCAACATCAACAAGGGCGTGGGGTCGCTTTACCCGGAACGGGTCGCCCGGGCCGTGGTGGAGCACGGGGCCGACATCGGCATCGCCCTGGACGGCGACGCTGACCGGGTCATCGTCTCCGACGAGAAGGGACGGATCCTCGACGGCGACCAGATCATGGCCATTTGCGCCCTGGACTTCATGGAGCGGGGGGCCCTTCCCGGCAACCTGCTGGTGGCCACGGTCATGAGCAACATGGCCCTTGAGGTGTTCATGGCCGGACGTGGCGGCCGGTTGCTGCGCACCCCGGTCGGCGACCGCTACGTGGTCGAGGCCATGCGGGCCCAGGGCGCCGTGCTTGGCGGCGAACAGTCCGGGCACCTTATCTTCCTCAACCACAGCACCACCGGCGACGGCACCCTGGCCGCCCTGCAACTGATGAAGATCATGGTCCGCAAGGGACGGCCGCTTTCGGAACTCTCCGCGCTGCTGACCCCGTTTCCCCAGAAGCTGGTCAACGTGCCCGTGGGCCGCAAGATCCCCTTCGACCAGTCGCCGGAGATCGTCCAGGCGACGCGGGAGGCCGAACGGCGTCTGGACGGCCGGGGACGGGTGCTTCTGCGCTATTCCGGCACGGAATGCCTGGCCAGGGTCATGGTCGAGGCCGAGGAGCCGGATCTGGTGGAGACCCTTTGCGCCCGGCTCGCCGAGGCCGTGTCCCGGGGGTTGCGTTGACCAAACGCCTTTTGGTGCTGGACTTGTTGATGCAAAGGATTTAACGTCGCTTGTTGATGCGGGGAATCGTCGGAGGGGGCGGTCCCGCAGACCAAAGACCGGTTGCCGCAGGACGGGCGAACGCATTGGCGCGGACCGCCACATCCGAAATCATACCGGGCAGTGCGCGCATCCAAGGAGAAGAGCATGGAAATCAAGAAGGTGGTCATTCCCGTCGCCGGATGGGGTACGCGGTCCTTGCCGGCCACGAAGAACATCCCCAAGGAAATGCTGCCCGTCTATAACAAACCCGTGGTGCAGTACGTGGTCGAGGAAGCCCAGGCCTCGGGGCTTCAGGACGTGGTGTTCGTCACCAACCGCAACAAGACCATCATCGAGGACCATTTCGACTACAACCTGACCCTCGAGGATCTCCTGTCCCGCACGGGCAAGACCGAGATGCTCAAGATGGTCCGGGATGTCGCCGAGATGGCCAACATCATTTCCGTGCGCCAGAAAAAGCAGCTCGGTCTGGGCCATGCCGTGCTGTGCGCCCGCGAGGTCTGCAAGAACGACCCCTTCGCGGTCATGGTCGGCGACGACCTCATGTTCAGCATGGAGCCCGGCATCAAACAGCTGCTTTCCGTGGCCATGGCCGAGCACATGCCTGTTGTCGGCGTCATGGAAGTGCCGCCCAACATGGTGTCGCGCTACGGCATCATCGACGGCGAGGAATTCGCCCCGGGCATGTACAGGGTGCGCAATCTCGTGGAAAAGCCCAAGGTCAACGAGGCGCCCTCGCGGCTGGCCATCGTCGGCCGCTACGTGCTTTTCCCGGACATCTTCTATCATCTCGAAAGAGTCACCCCCGGCCATGGCGGCGAGATCCAGCTCACCGACGGCCTCAAGGGCCTGGCCGGCAACAACCGGCTGCTCGCCGTCAAGATCCAGGGACAGCGCTTCGACGCCGGCGACTGGGTGGACTACCTCACGGCCAACATCTATTTCGCCCTGCACGACGAGACGCTGCGCGACGCGCTCGTGCCCCGTCTGCGCGAACTGCTGCCTTTCTCGGCCTGAGGCGGATCCGCTCCGCGCCGTCCCGCCATGCCTGACCGACTGCGCCGCCCGGGGGGATCGCCCCCCGGGCGTTTTGTTTTCGCGCCATGAACGCCATCGTCTCCGTCGCCCTGACCGCGCCGCCGTACGCCATCCTCACCTATGCCGTGCCCGCGGAATTCCCCCGGGAAGCCTTCGTGCCGGGCCTTCGGGTTCTGGTGCCCGTGGCCGGGACGCTCCGGGTGGGCGTGATATGGGAAACCGGGGTTCCCCCCCCGGAGGGGGTGACGCTGCGGCCGGTGCTCTGGCCCCTGGAGCGGGAGCCGCTTTGCGACGCCGCCTATCTGGAGCTGGCGCGCAACCTGGCCAGCCGGCATCTGGCCCTGCCCGGGCGCATCCTCGGCTCGCTTTTGCCGCGCGGGGTACGCACCTCCAGGGTCCTCTTCGAGTATGACGAGTCCGGAGTGCCGCGACGCCTGACCGCTCTGGCCCTGTCCCGGCTGGCGCCGGATGTCCGCGCCGGGCTGGCCGACTTGTGGCGCGGCGGCGGGATGCGCTGCCGGCTGGCCGAGGGGGCCAGGGATCCGCTTTGCCGGCTGGCAGCCGATCCTCCCTGGCCGGTGCGCCCCGGCGCGACCCGCCAGGTGGCCCTCCTCGAACTGTTGTGCGATGCCGGTCCGCTGCCGCTTTCCGACCTCAAAAAGCGTCTCGGGGCCGACGTGCTCCCTTCCCTGCGGCGTCTGGCCGGCCTCGGGCTCGTACGCCTGGAGGCGGGCGCGGCGGATGAGGAGGAGGCCGGGATGCCCCCCGCCGAGCCCTTGCCGCCCCTGACCGCCGAACAGGCCGTCGCCGTGGAGGCGCTTGCCCCGGTCCTGGCCGCGCCGGACGGCGCCGCCAGACTGGTTTTCGGGGTGACCGGCAGCGGCAAGACCCGGCTTTACCTGGAACTGGCGCGTCTGGCCCTGGAACGGGGACGGCGCGTGCTGCTCCTGGCCCCCGAGGTCGCCCTGGCCGCCAGACTGCACCGCGCCGCCCAGGCCGCCTTTCCCGGGGCGCGGCCCCTTTTCTACCACGGCTACCAGCCGCCGGCGACGCGGGATGCCGCTTTCCTCTGGGCGGCCACGGAGAACGCCCCGGCCGTGGTCGCCGGCACGCGTTCGGCGCTCTTGCTGCCGTTGCGCGACATCGGCCTCGTGATCCTCGACGAGGAACACGACGGCGCGTTCAAGCAGGAGGACCGGCTTCCGTATCAGGCCAAGGAAGTGGCTTTTTTCCGGGCCCGGCAGGCCGGCGCGCTGCTCGTCCTGGGGTCGGCCACCCCGGACATCAAGACGTTTTACGCCGCGAAGCTCGGCCACGTGCCCATGGTGACGCTGCGTTCCCGGGTCGGCCTGGGTGGGATGCCGCATGTCGAGATCGTGGACATGCGCGGCGCCGCCAAGCTCACGTCCGTAGCCGGCGACCGCGAAACCGGCGACCGGACCGGCGTGCTCACGGATTGCGCGGCCGAGGCCCTGGCCCGGACCGTGGCCGGCGGCGATCAGGCCATGATCCTTCTCAACCGTCGCGGCTACGCGCCCCTGCTTTTTTGCCTGGATTGCGAAACCCCGGTGCGTTGCCCGGAATGTGAGTTGTCGCTGACCTTCCATAAGGACCGGGAACGGCTGGTCTGTCATTACTGCGGGTACAGCCGGCCCCATCCCTCGCCCTGCCCGACTTGCGGCGGGGCCTCGTTCCTGCCCATGGGCGTCGGGGCCGAACTCCTGGAGGAACAACTGGCCGGGGTGCTGCCGGCCGGCACCGGGATCGCCCGGCTGGACCGCGACGTGGCCCGCCGGCCGGAACGGGCCGAAGCCATCCTCCGTGATTTCGCGGCCGGCCGGGCCAGGGTGCTGGTCGGCACCCAGATGCTCTCCAAAGGGCACCATTTCCCGGACGTGACCCTGGTGGTCGCGGCCGACGCCGACCTGGGACGCAACCTGCCCGATTACCGGGCCTCGGAGCGGGCCTTCCAGTTGCTCACCCAGGTGGCGGGCCGGGCGGGCCGGGGGAGTCGGCCCGGTCGCGTGCTCATCCAGACGCGCACCCCGGACGATCCGTTCTTCGCCCATGTCGTCCGGGGGGATTTCGAGGCCTTCTACGAGCTGGAGTTATCCCGGCGAAAGCGGTTGTGTTATCCTCCCTTTACCCATCTGGGCCTGGTGCGCTTGAGCTTCCCCCGGGATTTCGAGGCCGGGCTCGGCCTGGTCGCCACGTTGGGCGAGGCCATGCGCCGGGCCGCCGCGCCGTGCGGGGTGCGGTTGCTCGGGCCCGCGCCCGCGCCGCTTTTCCAGCTGGCCGGGCGGCGGCGCTACCATTGCCTGCTCAAGTCTCCCGACTGGCCTTCCGTGCGCCGGGTGTTCGCCGCCGGACGGGAGGCCGTGTCCGCTTCCTCTCCGGCCAGACTGACCCTCGATCTCGATCCCGTGGACATGCTTTAACCGCCAATCGACGCAGCTTTCTTGACTTTTTGGCTGGTTGGGGGTTTTATCATAGTAGGTGTGACAAGACGAACGGACGTTTTCTCCCGGTGCGCGGCCGGGAAAGGACTGGCATGCCGACCATGTCGAATCCTTCCAATGAGGGTGGATTCCGTTTAGACCCGGTACGGATAACCCTGATCTACGGCCTTGCCGGTATGGCCTGGATCTTTTTTTCGGATAACGTGGCCGACGCGCTTTTCCGTGACAACCCGGATATGCTGCTTCAGGTGGCCGCCTCGAAGGGCGTGGCCTTTGTCCTCATCACCTCTTTCCTGCTGTATTTCCTGCTTGATCGCCACGCGGCCGCCTATCGCCGCAAGGAGCAGGAGCTTTGGGAGAGCCGGCAGCACTACCGGATGGTGGTGGAAAACGCCCCCGACGCCATCTTCGTTCTCGACGGGCTCCGTATCCTTTTCGCCAATGACGCGGCCGTCAAAATCCTCGGCGTCGAGGCTCCCGAGGCGCTCGTGGGACGGGATATCCTCGATTTCGTGCATGCCGAGTCCAGGGATTCGCTGCGCGCCCGGATGGCGCGCACCGTCCGGGACAAACTCCCGGCGTACGTGCGGGAACAGCGCTACAGGCGCGCAGACGGCGGTTCCATCGAAGTGGAGGTGTCGGCCGTCCCCTTCGACATGGGGGAAACCGCGGCGATGCTGCTTTTCCTGCGCGATATCAGGCAGCGCAAGGCCGCCGAATGCCGCCTTCGGGAAAGTGAGCAGAAATACCGCCTGCTCGCCGAAAACGCCCTCGATGTCATATTCACCCTGGATCAGGACATGCGCCTGACCTACATCAGCCCCTCGGTGAAAAAACTGCTGGGATTCACCGTGGAGGAGGCCCTGACGATGACCTTCGAGCGGGCCATGGAGCCCGCTTCGGCGGCCAGACTGCGGGAAACGGCACACAGGTTTTTCGAGGGCGCGGACCGGGACGCGAACGCATCGGGACGGCTTGAACTGGAGATGCGGCGCCAGGACGGCTCGACGGTCTGGGTGGAATCCGTGATGCGGCCGCTGCTGGACGACGGAGGCCGGTTCCTGGGACTCGTGGGAGCCTCCCGGGACATCGGCGAACGTCGCCGGGCCGAAGACGAAAGGCGGCGCACCCAGCAGTTTTTGACGCGCATCCTCGACGCCATCCCCGACCCGGTTTTCGTCAAGGACAGCGAGCACCGTTTCGTGCTGGTCAACGAAGCCTTGTGCGCCATCCTCGGTCAGCGGTCGGAACTCATTCTCGGCAGGCGGGACGAGGATTTCGTTTCCAAGGAAGAGGCCGCGGGCTTTGTCGCCAGGGACAACCTCGTGCTTGAGACGGGACGGGTGGACCTGTTCGAGGAGCAGCTGACGAACAGCCAGGGCCAGGTCCATACGCTGGTCACTCGCAAGGGACTCCTGGTGGACCCGGCCGGCGCCCGTTTCATCGTCGGGGTCATTCGCGACGTGACCAGGGACAAGGACAACGAAAGGCGGCTGCGTGACTCCCTCCAGGAAAAGGAGGTTCTCCTCAAGGAGGTGCATCACCGGGTCAAGAACAACCTCCAGGTCATATCCAGCCTGCTGTACCTGCAAAAGGAGGACATCCCGGACCCGGCAATCCAGGATCTTTTCGAGGAAAGCCGCAACCGTATCGTCTCCATGGCCCTCGTGCACGAGGAGCTCTACCGTTCCGGCGACCTGGCCCGCGTGGACATCAAGGAGTACATGGAGCGGCTGACACCCAAGATCGTGCAGTCGCTTCGCGGGGCCAAGGATATCGGCTTTTCCCTCGGACTCGTCGAGTGCCGGGTGCCCGTGGACAAGGCCATCCCCTTCGGTCTGATCGTCAACGAACTGGTGACGAACGCGGTCAAGCACGCTTTCCGTGGTCGCGATTCCGGCCATATCCGGGTGACGGTGGGGCAGGAGGACGGACTCGTGCGGGCCGAGGTGGAGGACGACGGCGTGGGACTGCCCGGGGGCTTCAATCCCGAGGCGGTCAAATCCCTGGGCATGCAGCTCGTGGTGCAGCTCACGCGCCAGTTGCGCGGGACGTTGACCTTCGGCTCCGGTCCGGGGGGCGCGGTTTTTCGCCTGGTGTTTCCCCTGGGAGCCGATCCCCAGGCCTGAAACCTGTCTTTTCCGCGCCGCATGGTGGCGCGGCGGCATCTCGCCACCTCGCTTCGGTTTTTTCCCTGCCGCGTGGTCAGAGAAGACCCGTGTCGGCCATGGACCGCCATTTTTCCCGCAGATCGGCCAAGACGGTTCTTCTCATGACCGCCGCCAGTTCCCCGAACCGTTCCCGGTGCTTGGCCATGAGCTTGTGGTGGTTGCCTTCTCCGCTGGCCAGCTGGTCGGGGCGTGGGGGGGCGAAGACCGGCGCCGGACGGCGATGGCGCACCGTCAGATGTCCCTGGTAGACCGGAGGGCGGCCGGACAGGGCCAGGCGCAGGTCATGGTCCACGTCGTCGTGCTGGGATGGGGAAAAGCGGATATCGAAACCGCCGCAGGCCGCGAGGCGTTCCCGGCGGAAGAGATGGCAGCAGCCCATGACCGAAAGGCAGGGGCGCATGTGGGCGAAGGCGCCGTGGTCGAACCCCTCGGCGTGCATGTCGCTCAGCCGGGGGGCGGCTCCGGCTGTGTCGCCGGGCAGAAGCATGGCGTCGATGCCCTGGGCCACGGCCGGATTGGCCGCGTCGGCCACGTGGCATCCCCAGACCCCGGCCTCGGGATAGGCGGCCACGGCGGCGCCCAGCCGGGAGAGCCAGTCCGGGGGGAGATCCACGTCGTCGTCGAGGTAGGCCACGAAATCGGCCCGGCCGACGGAGGGATCGGCGGCCAGCCAGTTGCGGGCGGCGGGCGCGCCGATGTTGACCGGCAGCCGGATGGTCGCCAGACGCTTCCCGACGCGTCGCGACCAGCCGTCGAGGACGGCCGGCGTGTCGTCGGTCGAGGCGTTGTCGAGCACCGTCACCGTGGCTCCGCCGGTGTCCGTGGCGAAAAGCGAGGCCAGGGTCAGGTCCAGGTCCGCGGCCTTGTTGAACGTGTACAGGGCGATGGCCAGGCTTCCCGGCAGGGGAACCCTGGCCTTGTTGCGTCCGCTGGTCAGGTCGAACAGGGCCAGGGCCGCCGTGACGTGTTCGGGCATGGCCGCGAGCACGGCGGCGAAGCGTCTTCCCGCCAGCGCCGGGTCGCCGGCCGCGATGGCCGCGATGCCGAACCGGCAAAGTCCGGCCGGCCATGGGGCCGCCTTCTCCGCCGCGAGGTAACGCGCCATGGCTTCGGCCGGGCGGTCGTCCAGCAGGGCCAGATCGCCGGCCAGCTTGTCCCCGAGGGGGGCCAGTTCCGGCGGCAGGGCGGCGTCCAGGAGGGCTTCGCCCCAGGCGAAGTTCCGGCGCAGGACCGCCTGGCGCAGGGCCACATGGAGCCAGAAAAGCCGGTGCCGGCCGGCGCGGCATTCGTTTTCCAGGTAGCGATCCAGCTGCGCCGCGTCCCCGGATGCCGTCAGCCGTCCGAAATAGGCGGTGTTTTCCGGGATGGTGAAGCGGCGCCCAAGGTCGGCGATCAGGCCGGCGAAGGCCGGATCGAGGGTCCCGGGGGAGGCTGCCGCCGCCTCCAGGAGAAGCGGGGCGGCCGGACCGTAGAGGCTGTCTTCCTCCAGGGCGGCGCCCAAAAGGAGCGTCCTGCGTCTCGCCCGGGCCGACGGATCGCCGGTGGCCGCTCCCGCCAGGGCGGCGGCGCGCAGCAGATGGTCCCGGCCGGCGGTTCCGGCCAGGAGCAGGTCGAGAAGCTGCGGGGAACCCGCGTCGTCGAACCAGGCTGGCGGTGTCATGGACGTTCTCCGGAGGCGGCCGTCTCCCAGGCCTCCAGGTAGCGGGGCGCCCCCCGGGACAGCAGGTGCCCCGTCGCCACGGCCGCCATGGCCCCGGCGGCGAGGCGCCGCCGGAAGGGGGCGTCCTCGATCAGGCGCGCAAGCGTTTCCCGCCATTCCCGGGGATCGTCTCCGGCCAGGAGGCCGGTTTCCCCCGGCGAGACGACTTCCCGGTAGGGGGGCAGGTCCGCGAAAATGCCGACCGCTCCGGCAGCGGCGTATTCCATCCACTTGATGGGGCTTTTGGCCCGGTTGAAGGCCGTGTCGGCCAGGGGGGCGAGGCCGATGGCGCAGCCCAGGCGCGGCAGCCTGGCCGCGTAGGCGGCGTAGTCAGGAGCGAACGGCATGACCGTGGCCCCGGGGAAATCCCCGCGTGCGGGCGCGCACCCGTAGAAGACGAAGCGGACCTTGCCGGCATGCGTCCTGGCCAGCGCGGCGAGTTCCTGCTCCAGGGGGGCCAGGTCGGCCTGGTGGGAGGGGGTCGCGGCGAAAAGCACGGCCGCCACCGGCCGCGTCGGTGGCGCGACGGGCCGCCACAGGGCGTCGGGCAGGAAGTTCGGCAGCACCCGGACCCGGCCGGGGGCGAGGGCCTCGCAGGCCGATGCCAGAACAGGGCTGCTCACCGTGACCAGGCTGGCCCGGCGGGCCGTTTCCCGGATATGGGGGAGCAACGGGCCCAGACGCTGGCGGAAGGGGTGCCCGGCCGGGACGGACCACCAGTCGTCGTCGGTGTCGTAGACCACGGGCTTGCCGCTGTCGAAAATGGCGGCCAGGGCCGGCGCGGTGCCGGGACCGGGGAAATACCGCTGGATGAGGATCAGGTCGGCCGCGTCCAGGATGTCGACGCGGACGCGGTGCCCGGGACCGCTGGCCTCGACGCCCGGCAGGAGTCTCACCGCGCCGCCCAGGGCGCGCACCGGTTCGAGAACGCGCAGCCGGGCGCAGGCATAGGCCGGATCGTCGAAGCTGTAGTAGGCGATGGTCAGGGGCATGGCCGGCCTTGGGGCGGCGCGGCAGCCGGGCGGAAGCCCGGGGCCGCGCCGCGTGCCTGCCCTCTTCAGGCGCCGAGGGCCTTGGGATGCCGCGAGGAGGCCGGGAAGACGATTTCGGCCCGGGCCGTGCGTTTGTCCGGAGCGGTCACGGTGATTGTGGCCGGTTCGTTGTAGTAGTCGGCCGCCCCGTGGAGGATGCCCTCGAAGTATTCCGGGTAGCCCCGCGTGGAGTGGTAGGTCATCACGAGCCGGTCGCCCTGGTCCTCGTAGGTGAATCTGGGCGGCATGAGCCCGGGAATGTCCTTGGTCAGCCGGGCATGGGTATCGTTCATGGTCAGGTAGAATTCCTTGAGGGTCTTGGCCTTGAAGTAGCGCGGATAGAGCCGCTTGAACCCCTTGATGGTGGAGCGGCCGAGGGCGACGAAGATTTCCCGGACGCTTTTCCCGGTTGTCGCGGCGATGCTTTCGGCCATCTGGCGCAGGACCTGGTCCGGGTAGCCCTGGGTGGGCAGGAAGGTCGGATGGCCCATCTCCTCCTGCATCCGGGCATAGGTCTTTTCGCCGAATTTTTCCCTCAGGAATTCCTGCATGAGCTTGGGCAGGATGCCCTTCATCTGCCCTTGCGAGGCGCGGAGCTTGAGATCCTCCTCGTGGCGGTCGGCGAAGGCGCCGGCCAGCGTCAGGAGCGACTGGGCCAGTTCGGCCAGTTCCCGGGTGGCCTGGGCGGTCTGGGAGGCTCCCTCGTCGGCCTCGGCCGCGACGTGGGCGATCACCTCGATATTGCGGTTGATTTCTTCAGCGGCCGCCGATTGCTGTTCGGCCGCCGTGGCGATCTGGGTCACCTGGCTGGTGACCTCGTGGATGCGGGTCATGATGGAGTCCAGGGCCTCGCCCGCCTTGTGGGTGGCCTCGGTGCTTTCCGTCACCCGCGTCTCGGTTTCCTGCATGGAGGCCACCGCATGGCGCGAGCCCTCCTGGATCTGGCGGATGGAGTTTTCCACTTCCTTGGTGGCGGTCATGGTCTTTTCGGCGAGCTTTCTGACCTCGTCGGCGACCACGGCGAAGCCCCGGCCCGCCTCGCCGGCCCGGGCGGCCTCGATGGCGGCGTTCAAGGCCAGCAGGTTGGTCTGGTCGGCGATGTCGTTGATCACGCCGATGATGCGGCCGATCTCGGCGGCCTGACCGTCCAGGGCCATGAGCACCTGGCCGAGCTTGCCGGCGGATTCGGCCACGCTTTTGATGCCCGTGACGGCGTCGCGGACCTGGTGCAGGCCGGTTTCGGCGGCGCCGTTGGCCCCGTCCGCCGCCTCCGAGGTTTTCGAGGCGTTCTTGGCCACTTCCATGACCGTGGCGGTCATCTCCTCCATGGAGGTGGCCACCGCGTCGGCCTGGCCTTTTTGTTCCATGGCGCCGCGCGCCTGCTCGTCGGCCGAGGCGGAAAGCTCTTCCGAGGCAGAGGCCACGCGCTGGGCCAGTTCGTTGATCTCGCCGCCGAGGCTGCGCAGGTCGGCCTGGGTGCTCTCCAACTGGCGTTGCTGCTGGCGAAGCTCGGTGAGGTCGGTGATGCAGGAAACCACGCCGAGGATCTCCCCGCGCAGGCTGCGGAAGCAGTTGACGGAGAACTGGCCGGCCAAATGGCGGCCGTCCCACAGGGTGACATCCTGGGCGGCGTTCACCGGGGAGCCGTTTTGGAGGACATGATCCGCGAAGGAATCGCCTGTCTTGTCGTACACCGCCTCGCTGACGGTCTTGCCGCGGATGGCGTTCTTGTCCTTCTTGATCAACTCGGCGAAGGAATCGCTGAAGTGGGTGATGATGCCCTTGGCGTTGCAGATGACAAACGGTGTCCCCACGGCCAGCACGGCGCCGCGATAGTATTCGCGCCGCTGCATGTTGAAGATCATGGCTTCGCTGGCCTGTTCGCCCAGGGGGCCGAGGTCCTTCCAGGAGCGGACTTCCTCGATGAGGTCGGACTGATGGTCCGTGTTGGTTCGCACGAATCCGGCGTAAAGCCGCCGTATGGGCGCGTTGACGCGGCCGGCCGCGTACCAGCCCGCGGCGCCACCGGCCAGGGCCAGGAAAACGGTGGCGTAAATGTTGTCGAGAAAATGGGCCGCGACGATGCAAAGACCCAGCGCGATGCCGAGTACCAGACAGGGGGTGCCAGGGGCGGGAGAGGCTTGCCGTTCGTTCATGAGTGCTCCTGTCCAATGTTTCTTTGATACAATACCAAGCGGCGCCAAAGGTCAACGCGTTCGCGGCGGCCGCCGCGCCTCACGGATGCATCGCCGGGGCGCCCGTCGAGACGCCGTCGATGGCGGCCGGGCAGCGGCCGGTGAAGCGCAACGATCCGAACAGGCCCTGTTCCAGGGCCGCGTACCCTGCCGGTGTTTCCCCGTAGCTGGCGATGCGCGCCGTCGCGGGAGGCAGGGAGGCCAGATCGTGGGGCGACTGGGCCGCGACCACGACGAGCCGGCCGGGCGCCTGGGCGGCCAGAGCCTCGGCCAGGCGGCGCTGCCCCTCGCGCCTGCGGGCGTCGGTGGCCAGGAAGACCACCCGGCGCGCCCGGGACGCTTCCTGGAGCGCGCCGGCGATGGCTTCCGCATCGGGATCGGACGGCACGAAATGCGTGCGCGTCCCCTTCCAGGCCCCCAGGGCCGCCTCGGCCTCGGCGTCGATGGCTTCCCGGCCGAGGCGCGGCCGTACGACCAGGACGCCCCCGTCGGCGGCAAGGGGAAGGACGGGCGCGGTCGGACCGAAGGCCGTGAGGCTTTTGGCGGCGATGCGGCCGGCCAGCGCGGCGTGTGCCGCCGTGCCGCAACGGCGCGGCGCTTCCGGATCGGGCGTCGCCAGACGGTCGGCCGCAAGCAGGCCGAAGCGTTCCTTGAGACGAAGGATGCGCCGCACGGCCTCGTCGAGCCGCGAAACGGGCACGCGCCCCTGGCGCACGGCCTCGGTCACCCGGTTCATGGCTTCCAGCCGCTCCGCCGCCGGTCGTCCCGCGTCCGCCCCGATCAGGAGCACGTCCGCCCCGGCGGCCAGGGCCAGGACGGCGGCCTCGGGCGTCCCCCAGGTGGCGGCCACGGCCCCCATGCCGAGCGAATCGGTGAAGATGACGCCCGGAAATCCCATGTCGCGCCGCAGCACGCCGGCGAGCACCCGCCGCGAGAGGGTGGCCGGCAGGCCCTCCGGTTCCAGGGCCGGGGCCACGACATGGGCGGTCATGACGGCCGGGGCCTTGGCCGCGAAGGCCGCCCGGAAAGGGGGGAAGTCCACGCGCTTGAGGGTGGCGGCGTCATGGTCCACCCGGGGCAGGCCCAGGTGGGAGTCCACGGCCGTGTCGCCGTGCCCCGGAAAATGCTTGGGCGTGCAGATGACCCCGGCATCGGCGTATCCGGCCGTGGCCGCCGCCGTGAACCGGGCCACGGCCTTCGGATCGGCGCCGAAGGAGCGGATGCCGATGACGGGGTTGGCCGGATTGACGTTGACATCGGCCACCGGCGCGAAATCCGTGTTGATGCCGACGGCCCGCAGTTCCCGTCCGGTCGCCGCCGCCGCAAGGCGGGCGAAGTCGGTCCGTCCTCCGGCCGCCTGGGCCATCTGGCTGGGGAAGACCGTGAACCCCCGGCGCAGTCTGGCCACCGGCCCGCCTTCCTGGTCCACGCCGACAAGGAGGCCCACGCCATGTCGCGTGCCGGCGGCCGCCGCCTGGAGGGCGGCGGAGAGTTCCGCCACCTGGGCCGGCGATTCGATGTTCCCCGAGGCCGCGTAATAGATGACGCCGCCCAGGTGGCGGTCGCGAATGAGGCCGGCGATGTCCGG
>CAZNUQ010000024.1:5857-15690 GCA_964576235.1 uncultured Desulfovibrio sp. | reverse complement strand
TTGTCGGCGTACATGGCCGCGTCGGCCCGGCGTACCAGGTCGTCGATATCCTGGCCCGGTTCGTGCATGGCCAT
Source organism: uncultured Desulfovibrio sp. (assembly GCA_964576235.1). Classification (GTDB taxonomy): domain Bacteria; phylum Desulfobacterota; class Desulfovibrionia; order Desulfovibrionales; family Desulfovibrionaceae; genus Solidesulfovibrio. The sequence goes on along the minus strand of CAZNUQ010000024.1, from coordinate 15,616 downwards.
GCCGATGGAAACCGCAAGCCCCGGAGAGCCGGCGAGGTTCCGGTCCTCGGCCACCTGGGCCACGCAGGCCCGCAGACGCTTGGCCATCACGGCGGCCTCGGTGGGGCCCGCGTCGGGCATGAGCACCACGAACTCGTCGCCGCCGAGGCGGGCCAGGAGGTCGTAGGCCCGGATGCGTCCGGCCATGGCCCGGGCCACGTCGCGCAGCACGGCGTCTCCGGTTTCGTGGCCGTGGGTGTCGTTGACGGCCTTGAAATGTTCCAGGTCGCAAAAGAGCAGGGTGGCGGGGACGCCCCGGCGTTCGGCCAGGCGCAGCAGCGCCGGTCCGTTCCGGCGCAGGTGGGCCCGGTTGGGAATCCCGGTCAGTTCGTCGGAGTCGCGTTCCCGGGCCAGTTGCTCGTGAATCTTGACGTGGAGCAGATCACCGGCCAAAACCTCGCAGAAATGTTCCAGGAAATCCGTGCCTTTGTCAGCGGCGTAGCGGTGGGGATCCGGATCGGCCATAGCCAGGGCGCCGATGGTGCGTTCGGGGTGGTACTTGTCGGACAGGGGCGCGATGAAGCACGAGCCCTCCAACAAACCGGGACAGCCCGCCTGCACCGTTTCGTCGAAGAAGAACCCGGGCCGGGGCAGGGCGGCAAGGCCGCCGACGTAGACCGGGCTTGCGGCATGGACGCGGGGCAGGGCGGCGAGAACGCCTTCCAGGGCTTCGCGCGGGCGGCAGGGGAAACCGGCCGGAACGAAGTCCGCGAAGTCCTCGCCGGCCAGCAGGCAGGACAGGGCGCACACCCCCATGGTCCGGGCCAGGGACGCGAGCACGTCCGGCAGTTCGGCCAGATGGCGCAGGCCCCGGGACAGCGTGAGGGCGGAGCGAAAGGTGGCGAAGGCCTGGTCGTTGGCCTTGAAGATGTCCTGGAGCCGGGTAATCTGCCGCGTGAGGCGGTTGGCGCGTTCGTTCAGGCGGGCCGTTTCCGCGGCATGGAGGCGCTGTTGCGCGAGCATGTCCGCCCGCTCCCGGCCGGCGCTTTTCATGTCCGCCAGCAGTTCCGAGACGAACCGACGGAAGTCCGGCTGCCGGCCGTCCGGCAGGAAACGTTCCAGCTCCAGGGCCTTTGCGGCCAGTCCGGGGTCGTCGAAAGGGCTTTTCATGGGGATACCACAACGGCCGGGCCGATTATGATGCTCCGGCATCCTGGTAGCATCTTCGGGAACGGCCAACAAGCCATGCCGCAACGTCCGCCGCGCCGCGTCCGGACCGTCGGCCGCACGGGGGAGGGCGTATGAAGATCCTGGTGCAAAACCTGACGCGGTTTGGCGACCTGCTCCAGTCCCAGCCCGCATTGGCCGAACTGGCCGGCCAGGGGCACGAGATCGCCGTGGCCTGCCTGGAAAATTTTGCCGGGGCTGCGGCGCTGTTGCCCGAGGCCGGGAGAATTTTCCCGCTGCCGGGCGCCCGGTTCCTGGCCGGCCTCGACGGCGACTGGCGGGACGCCCTGGGGGAGGTGACGCTGTTCGCGGACACGGTGGCCCGGGAGTTCGCCCCGGAGGCGGTCGTCAACCTGACGCCGGCGCTCGCGGCGAGGCTGCTCGCCCGCAGGCTTCGCGGCGAGGCGGTGCGGGGGTTTTCCCTCGACCAGGACGGATTCCGCCGGGACTCCTCGCGCTGGGCCTCCTTTCTCGAGGCCTCTTCGGCGCATCGGGGGCTCAGTCCCTTCAACGTCGTGGACCTGTTCCGCAAGACCGCCGGCGTTGGGAACGGGCCGGGGCGTTTCCGCCTGCGCCCGCCGGACGGCGAGACCGTCTCGTCGGTCCGGTCGCGACTGGCGGCCGAGGCGCCCGGGGAAGCGGCTTTTTTCGTGGGGTTCCAGCTTGGCGCCAGCGCCGCGGCCCGGCAATGGCCCGTGGCGGCCTTTGCCCGGCTCGGGGAACGCCTGTGGGACTCGTTCCGGGCGCTCCCCGTGCTTCTGGGGGGAGTGGGGGAAAAGGCCCTGTCCGGGGCCTACCGGGGATGCTGCGCGGCACCGTCCGTGGACCTGATCGGCGACACCTCGCTGCCCCAGTTGGCCGCCGCCCTGGGGGAAGTCCGCCTGCTCGTGACCAACGACACGGGCACGCTGCATCTGGCCGCGGGGCTCGACCGGCCTTCCGTGGCCATCTTCCTGGCCACCGCCCAGCCGTGCGACACCGGTCCCTACCGGGAGGGGTGCCTGTGTCTGGAGCCGGACATGCCCTGCCATCCCTGCGCCTTCGGCACCGTCTGCCCCCACGGCAACGCCTGCCTGGAGGCCATAGGCCCGGACACGGTGTTCGACGCCCTGGCCGCCTTTTTCGGGACGGGGCGCTTTCCGGCCGGCCGATACCCCGGGGCCCGGGCCTGGCTTTCGGCCTTCGACGCACAGGGCTTTATGGATCTGCTGCCGCTTTCCGGGCACGGCACCGAGGCCCGGGCGGTCTGGCTGCGCCTGGAGCGCCTCGTGTTCCGTCAATTCCTTGACGAAGCCTCCCTGGAACCGTCGGTATTCGATACGGCCCGGCTGCCCGTCCATCCCGAAGCCGGACGCGCCGCGCTCCTCGATCTGCTGCGCCAGTCCGCGGACCTGCTGCGGCTGCTCGAGGGACAGGCCGGCCTTCTGGCCAGGACCCCGGCCATGAAGGCCCGGTTCCTGGCCGGCTGGGAGCGGCTGCGCGCCCTGTGGGACGGCTCGGAACACCTGGCTGTCCTCGGCCGCCTGTGGCTCGGCGAGGCCCAGGAGTCCTCGCCGGATTTGGCGCGCCTGACGGACCGCATCCGTCGCTACGCCGCGGTCGTCGAGGCCTTGCGCGCCCTGGTCGCCCGGGAGTGACCCGGTTGGCATGGAAGTTGAATAAATGGGGCAGGAACGGAAAACCTTTCCCTTCGACACCAACTCCAGAGGGAGGCGCGTGATGATTAGCGTGGATGGTCGGGCCACCGACATGGATATCAGGCAGTTTCACAACCTCGAGGAAATCCTGCTCTCCGTCATGGACGGCGGCGAACTCGAGGGGCGGGTCGTTACCGATGTTTTCGTCAACAATGAGAATTTTTCGGAAATCTACCCCCACCAGGCCGAGGACATCGAGGCGTCGGACATCGAGTCCGTCGAAATCAAGAGCGTTCCCGTGGCCGACATGGCCATGGACATCACCGGGGAACTCGACAAGGTGGTGCGGCTGCTGGATCACGGCGCCCGCCGCGTGGCCGACCTGTTCCGTCAGGCCGACGACGCCGAGGCCCTCGAGGTCTTCCAGGATCTGATGGATGTCACGCGGGACTTCCTCAACATGGTCGGCGTGCTGCGCGGCGATTGCGGCGCCTGCGGCAACTCGTCCCTGGACGCCGCCGCCGAGGAGATTTCCACCCTTTTCAGCGAAATGCTCGAAGTGCTGGAAAACGAGGACTGGATTTTGCTCGCCGACCTGCTGGAATACGAATTCATTCCGGTCATCGGCCGGTGGCGGCCGGTCATCGACGAATTGCGGGAAAGCCTTCGGGAAGCCGCGTAAGGAACCACGCCATGTCCGACAAGCTTGAATATCTCGAGGCGGCCCTGTCCGCGGGTGAACGCGAACTGCACTGCCTGCTCGCGGGGGAGATCGAGGAGGCCGAAAAGCTGGCCCAGGACCGTGGGCGGCTCCTGGAACTGGCCTGGCGCTCCGCCGATCCGGAAGGGATCGGCCTGCTTCGGGACAAGCTTTTCAAGCTCAAGAACCTGCAAGGCCAGCTCACCACCGAGGCCCGGCGCCTGCACGCCGAACTCAAGTCGGATCTGCAGCGGGCCAAGCAGGAAAACCAGCGGCTGTCCGGATACCGCACCTCCGTGCGGCCCAATCCCGTCCTGCACCGCTATCTCGACAAGGCCGGCTGATCCGTTCCCTCTGGCGTTTCCGGGCCGGTCCCTTCCCGGGGGCCGGCCTTTTTCGTTTCCGGCGTGCCGCGGCCGGTTGTCCCGCGCCGCCAGCCGGTGACCAGGGCGACGGCCTTGATGCCTTTTTTTTCGCCCGTGAACCCCAGCCCCTCCTCGGTCGTGGCCTTGACGTTGACCCGGGATCTGTCGAGCCCCAGGAGGGCCGCCACGTTGAGGCGGATGGCCTGGGCGTGGGGGGCGATGCGCGGGATCTGGGCGATGACCGTCAGGTCCACGTGGGTGATTTCCAGCCCGGCCTTTCTGGCCAGGGTCAGGGCTTCGGAGAGGAAGACCCCCGAGGCCATGTTGTCGAAAGCCGGGTCCGCGTCGGGAAAAAGCGTGCCGATGTCGCCGCCGCCGACGCAGCCGAGAACGGCGTCGACGAGGGCGTGGAGCAGCACGTCGCCGTCGGAATGGGCCAGCACCTCGGGCGCGCCGGCGATGGGATAGCCGCCGAGCTTCATGGGACGCGGCGGCTGCTTGCCGGGGCGCTGCGGGTCCGCGTAGCGGTGCACGTCGTAGCCGTGGCCAACGACGGGGTGGGCGGCTCCGGCCTGGGGGGCCAGGCGGGCCAGATCCTCGGGATTGGTGATCTTCATGTTCTCCGGGATTCCGGCCACGACATGGACCGGCTGGCCGAAGTGCTCGACGAGGCTTGCGTCGTCGGTGACGGTGACATCCTCTGCCGCGTGGTCGAAGGCGGCCAGCAGCAACGCCTTGTCGAAGCCCTGCGGGGTCTGGACGGCGGCCAGGGTCTCGCGGCGCGGCGTGTCGGCCACGGTGTCGCCGGCCAGTTCCTTGATGGTGTCGGTGACGGGCAGGACGGGGATGACGGCCCGCCGGCCCTGGCCGAGGGCCTGGCAGACCCGGTGGACGAGATCCGGCGTGACAAAGGGCCGGGCCGCGTCGTGAACCAGCACGTGGCGGCAGTCCCGGGGCAGGGCGGCCAGGCCGTTTCGCACCGAATCCTGGCGTCTGGCGCCCCCGGCGACGGCCAGGACGGCCACGCCCGGATCGGCTTCCGCCAGGAGGGCGTCGAGCCCCCGCCGGGCTGCTTCCAGGTCGTCGGGGGGAAAGACCACCACGATGCCGGCGATGTCCGGACTCCGGGCGAAGGCGCTCAGGGCGCTCCAGTACAGGGGCCGGCCGGAAAGCGAGAGGAACTGCTTCTTGACGCCGTCCGTCGCGGCGGCCAGGCGCGAGCCCGACCCGGCGGCGAGCAGCACGGTCCACACGGACACGGGATTTCCTTTTGGTTGCGGCGTGGATGAAAAAAAGGGGGAGCCGGCCGATAAGCCGGGTTCTGTTCCCCGGAAGAACCGGGGCGGCCATCATTCCTCTAGGACCGCGATTGCTCGCGGCCTCAAGCAACCTACCCGAGGGCACGGCCGGGCCAGCCTTGACGCCCTCCTATTTGGTTTTGCTCCGAACGGGGCTTGCCGAGCTTGCCGCGTCGCCGCGGCAACTGGTGGGCTCTTACCCCACCGTTTCACCCTTACCCGGGCCATCCGGCCCGGGCGGTTTGCTTTCTGTGGCGCTGTCCCGGGATCGCTCCCGCTGGGGGTTACCCAGCGTCCCGCCCTGTGGAGCCCGGACTTTCCTCCCCGGGCCTTGCGGCCCGCGACGATGACCTGTCCGACTCCCCGTGACAATATAGGACCCTTTGGCCGGTCCGTCAAAGGGGGGCTCCCTGGCCGGCGTTTCCCGTCGGATGCCGCGAGAGCCCTTTCCCCAGGCTCATGGCGCCGGACGCCGGGCACTGGCGAGCAGCCGTTCGATCATGGCGAGCAGGGCGGACTTGCGCACGGGCTTGCTCAGGTAGGCGGTGCATCCGGCTTCCAGGCAGGCGGCCTCGTCCTCGGGAAAGGCCCGCGCCGTCAATCCCAGGATGGGGACGGGAGGCAGCCCGTTTTCGGCCTCGTGGCTTCGGATGGCCCGGGTGGCTTCCAGGCCGTCCATGACCGGCATGACGTGGTCCATGAGCACGAGGTCCACGGCGCCGGCCTTGATCCGCGACAGCGCCTCGGCGCCGTTTTCGACCTCTTCGACAATGATCGGCAACCCTCGCAGGAAGAGTTGCACAACCTGTCTGTTGGCCGCGGAATCGTCGGCAAGGAGCACCCGCCAGGGGCTGTGGACGTTTGCGAACGGCTGGCCGGGGGGACTCGGGGGAATCTGGGCCGCGGGCGGCTCCCCAGGCCCGTCCGGACATCCGAGACGCACCGTGGCCGTCACGGTCGTTCCGGTTCCGAGAACGCTGGCGATCTCCAGGTCCCCGCCCATGACCTGGCACAGACGCTTGGAGATGGCCAGCCCGAGTCCCGTGCCGCCGCGCCGGTTGCCGCCGGCCTGGAAAAAATTGTCGCATACGCGCCCGATGTCTTCGGGGGCGATGCCGATGCCGGTGTCGCGGCAGGTCAGGCGGATCAGGCAGTCCGCTGCGTCCGTCCGTCCGTCCGGGGGGACGAGGCCCGCGCTGAAGCGGATTTCCCCTTTCTGGGTGAACTTGCAGGCATTGGCCAGGAGGTTGGTCACGATCTGGGTCAGCCTGATGGGGTCGCCCACGACGCGGCGGGGGAGTTCTTCCGGCAGCTCGCAGATCAGGGCCACGCCTTTCTCCTCGGCCTGTGAGATAAAGACGGCGCAGGTGGCCGCCAGGGCCTCGGGCAGGTCGAAAGGCTCCGCGACGGGGGTGAGCTTGCCGGCCTCGAGCTTGGAAAGATCAAGGATGTCGTTGATGATGCGCAGGAGGATCATGCCCGACCGCTGGAAGATGTCCACGTAGCGCCGCTGCCGGACGGTGAGCTCTGTTTCCGCCAGCAGGTCGGCCATGCCGAGGATGGCGTTCATGGGGGTGCGGATCTCGTGGCTCATGTTGGCCAGAAAGTCCGATTTGGCCTTGCTGGCGGTTTCCGCCCGCTCCCTGGCCGTGACCAGTTCGCACTCCAGGGCCTTGCGTTCGGTGATGTCGGCGATGAGGACGAGCAGGCAGCGCGTGTCGAAGGCGTCGATGAGCACGGCCGAGCACAGGCCGACGATGAGGCGGCCGCTGGCGTGGCGAAACGTCATTTCCAGGTTGATGACGGGTTCGTTGTCGCCGAGCAGCGAAAGCAGCCGGTCGCGGTCCCCGGGCCGCGACCAGAAGCCGAGTTCGATGGAGGTCCGGCCCACGGCCCGTGTTGCCGGTATGCCGGTGAGCTGGGTGAAGGCCTCGTTGACCTGCAACAGCCTCGCCGAATTCCGTTCGCTTATGGTCGCGGCCATGGGGGAGTACTGGAAAATGGCGGAAAAGCTCCTGCGGCTGCGCAGCAGGGCCTCCTCGATGGCCTTGCGCTCCTCGATTTCTGTTTTCAGGTCCGTGGTGCGATCCCGGACGATTTGCTCGAGTTCCTCGCGGCTGCGTTCCATGGCCCGGACACGCCAGCGGTAGCCCTGGTGGATCAGGACGACGGCGGCCAGGACGCCGCAGAGCCGGAACCATCCCGTGCCCCAGAAGGGGGGAACCACGACGATGGCCAGGGTCGCCCCGGCCTCGTTCCACAGGCCGTCGTTGTTGCTGGCCCGCACGGTGAGGACGTACCGTCCCGGGTCGAGATTGGTGTAGGTGGCCTCGTTGCTGGCCGACGGCGGTGAGAAGTCCGCGTCGAGTCCTTCGAGCCTGTGGGAGAAGCGGTTGCGCGAGGGGGCGGCGAAATCCAGGGCGGCGAAGGAGACGGTGATGGAGTTGTCCGTGTGGGGGAGGACGACGGGGCCGGACGCGCCGATATCCCCGGTGATGGTCCGGAAGCTGTTCCGGAGACGCAGGCTGGTGATCGCCACCGGCGGCAGGTGCGGGTTGGGCCTGATCGTCTCCGGAAAAAAGGTGGTGACGCCGCCCGTGCCGCCGAAGACCATTTCGCCCCCCGGCCCGGCGGCGTAGGCGTTCATCCAGAACTCCAGGCCGGGGAGGCCGTCATGCTCCGTGTAGTTGCGGATTTCGCCGGTGGTCGGCGTATACCGGGAAATGCCCCGGAAGGTGCTCAGCCAGAGATGGCCCGCCGCGTCGGGCAATATGCCCTGGATGCCGTCGTTGGCCAGGCCATCGGCCCGGGTGACCCTGGAAAAGGTTCCCTTGGTGGGATCGAAACGGTTGAGCCCGGCGTCGGTTCCGATCCACAGGTCGCCCGACGGGGCGATCACGATGGGGGTGACGCGGTTGTTGGAAAGCGATGCGGGATCGCCGGGAATGTTCTTCCAGTGGGTGGCCTCTCCGGTCGCGGTGTCGAACCGGTTCAGACCGCCGTTGGTGCCGACCCAGAGGATGCCCCCGCCGGCGGGGGCGATGTGCCGGACACGGTTGTGGCTGATGCTTTTCGGGTTGGCGGGGTCGTGCCGGTAGGTTCTGGCCTTGCCCGTTTCGGGATCGAAGCGGACCAGACCGCCGGAGCTGGTGCCGAGCCACAAAATGCCTGTCTCGTCCTCGGCGATCCACCATATCTTGTTTTGGCCGATGCTCTCGGGATCGGCCGGATCGTTGCGGAAATGGCGAAAGGTACGCGTGAGGGGGTCGTACCGGTCCAGGCCGTTGTCGATCGTTCCGATCCAGAGCCGCCCCTTCCGGTCGCGATGCAGGCAGTTGATGCCGTCGTCGGCCAGGCTGCGGGGGTCATGGGGATGGCGGCGGAAGGCGGTCACCGTGCCGTCGCGACGGTCGAAGCGGGTCAGACCGTGGTAGCGCGTACCGATCCACAGGACGCCGTCCTCTTCGGGCAGGACGGCGCTGACATCGTTGCCGGGCAGGCCGGGGACGCCGCGATAGGACACGAAGCGTTGGTAGGCCGGGTTGAAGATGCTGAGACCGCCGGAATACGTGCCGAACCAGAGGAGCCCTCCGGCATCCTCCAGCACGCTGATCACGTCGTTTTGGGACAGGCTTTCGGGGTCCACGGGGCTGTGGACGGCGAATTCAGGCCGCATCCCCCCTGGCGCGGCGGAGTCGGCGTTCATGCGGACAAGTCCGTGATTGGTTCCGAGAAAGAGCGTTCCTTGCGAATCGCGAAAGACGAACCAGACGCCATGGTCCGGCAGGAAGTGGTCCCGGCGTCCCGTAGCCAGGTCGAGGCGATGGACGCCGGCTGCTTCCGTCATCACCCACAGGGTGTTTTCCCCGTCCATCGTGGCGCCGTTTATGGGCGTGTCCCGGGGAAACGCCCCGAGGGAGCCGGGCAGAAGGCGCTCGATGGCGGCCGTTGGCGGGGCGATCCGGTATACGGCCGTTGGCGTGGCGGCATAGAGGCATCCCCCGGGGCCGGGGCGCACGGAGACAACCGGGCCGGGGTCGGGTCTGCCGTCCGGGCCGGGCAGTTCCATGGGGGTTGCCGTCCCCGCGGCGGATTCCAGACGGGTCAGCCCCGAGCCCCCGCCGATCCACAAGTCGCCGGACCGGTCCCGGACGATGGCCCGGACTTCCTTTTCCGCAAGCCTGCCTTTGGCGGGAAACGGGCGAAAGGTGTCCGTGGCGCGGTCATAGACGGAAAGGCCGGCGTTTTTCGTTCCCACCAGAAGCAGGCCGTCGTCGTCGACGAAGAGGGAACGGATGCTGTTGTCCGGAAGGGAATTGGCGTCGTCGGGAATGTTGCGGTAGACCTTGACGCTCGAGCCGTCGTACCGGTTGAGGCCGTCGTAGGTGCCGATCCACAGGAAGCCCTGTCTGTCCTGGGCCATGCAGACCGCCGAGGATTGCGACAATCCCTGTTCCATGGACAGGTGCTGGAATCGGGGCGGCGGCTCGCCGCGCGAGGGCGCCGGAAAAAAGAGGCAAGCGCACAATATGGCCAGAAAATACCCGATACGT
>CAZNUQ010000024.1:0-5757 GCA_964576235.1 uncultured Desulfovibrio sp. | reverse complement strand
GCCGGGATCGCGCCGCTCCCGGCGGCACTTCCTGGGCGGTCAGGCGCCGTCCGGGCGTTTTTTTTCCCCCGTGAGGCAGAATACGAAGACGCCGCACGCGATGGCGGCCAAAAGAAGCGTCAGTTCCATGGGCGCATCGTAGCAGGCCGTGGCCGCGGCGTCGACGGGGCGTTTCCGGTTGGTGACAGGAGCGACGAAACCACGTATTTCATGAAGGAAACTATGGGGCCGCGCACGAGGCGGCGCGTTGGAGGAGCTATGCGCACGTGGAGTTGGTTGGTCGCGGCGGCCATGGGCCTCGCCGTGGTCCGGCCGGCCTGGGCCGAGGATGATGTCGAACGGGTTCGGGCGGTCTTGCGCGCCCACCCGGAACTGGTCGTGGAGGCCATCGCCCAGCAGGGGCCGGCGGTCTTGGAAGTGATCGAAAACGCGGCCCGGGCCCGGCAGCGGCAGGTGGAACGCGCCCGGTTCGCCAACGAACTGGCCAATCCCCGCGTTCCCGCCCTGGAGGCGGGGCGCGCCTCCCTCGGACCGGCCGGGGCTCCGGTGACCATCGTCGAATACTCCGATTTCCTGTGCCATTACTGCGCCCAGGCGGCCGGAACCGTCAAGGCCCTCATGCGCAAGCATCCGGACGGGGTGCGTCTGGTTTTCAAGCATTTCGCCACGGGGAAAAACGACGTGCGCGCGGCGCTTTTCTTCGAGGCCCTCAACCTGCAGGACGCGAACAAGGCCTGGGCCTTCATGGACGCGGTGTTCGCCCGGCAAAAGGATGTTTCGGAAAAGGGCGACGAGGCCCTTTCCGCCATTGCCAGGGAGCTTGGCGCGGACATGAAGCGGCTGGCCGAGGATATCAAGCGCAAGGACCTCGCCGAACGAGTGACGGCCGATGTCAAGGAGGCCCGGGACTTCGGCTTCGAGGGAACCCCGGTCTTCCTCATCAACGGGGCGCCGGTGCGCGGCGCCGTGCCGCTGGAACTGCTCGACGAATTGGTGGCCGTGGCCGCCGCGGCCAAGGATGGCCGGGCCGCGCCCCCGAAACAGGCGCAATAGTCCTTCGGGGCCGGTACGGGGGATGTCTTCGGCCCGGCCCGGATCTATGCGATAAACCGCCAGGAGGCTTCGCGGCCGGGAAGGGCCATGCCAAGCGTCAGACAGATACTTGTCCAAAACGTCATCAGAACCATCCCCGTCGGGCTCCTTGTCTTCGACCCGAAGGGGGTGGTCCTGGCCGCGAGCCCCTCGGCCGGCGAGCATCTCGGCCTGCCGCCGGAACTCCTGGAGGGGCGGTCGTGGACGACGCTCCTGCGCCCGGAGCCGGCCAACGATCAGTTCAACCGCGGTCTGACCGACGCCGTCGAATCCGGCCGGGCCTTCCGGCACGCCCAGGTCGAGTATCTGCGCCCGGACGGCGAGTCCCGGCGCTTTTCCCTGACCGCCTCCTGTCCTCGGTCGGACGGCAAACCGGTCGGCGTGACCCTGCTCATCGACGACGTGACGGCGCTGTATCGCAGCCGGGAACGGGAGAATGTCGCGTTGCGCGAAAAAAACCGGCTGCAATACGACATGATCGAGAGCCTCAACAACCTGGCCCTGGCGGTGGCCCATCAGATCCGCAATCCGGCCGTCGCCATCGGCGGCTTCGCCATGAAGCTCCACCACGACCACAAAGGGCGCAACCTCTCCACCGAGTATCCCGACATCATCTTCGACGAGGCCCGGCGCCTGGAAGCCCTGGTGGGGGCGGTGGTGCGGCTGGCCTCCCTGCCGCATCCACGCCTGGAGGCGGTCGATCTGGCCCGGTTGTCCGAAGAGGCCGCCACCCGGGCGGCCGGCGCGGCCGAGGCCCTGCACAAACGCGCGGATTTCGGCGTTTCGCTGCCTTCGGCCGAGATCGTGGCCGACGAGGGGCTCATTGCCCAGGCCCTCGACGAGATATTGCTCAATGCCGTGGAATTCTCCGGACGGGACACCGTCCGGGTCCGTCTGACGCTCACGCGGCGCGACGACGCCCTGATGCTCGCCGTGTGTGACGACGGCCCCGGGGTGCGCCACGACCTGCGGCCCTTCGTCTTCGATCCCTTTTTCACCACCAAGGCCCGTGGGGCGGGCATCGGCCTGGCCCTGGCCCGTCGGGCCGTCCTCGAACACAACGGGGAGATCGAGGTGGGCGACGCCGAAGGCGGCGGGGCCATGGTGGCCGTGCGCCTGTACGACACCCCCGAGGCGGGGCTGGGCCGGAGGGCCTTTTACGGCCCCATGGGGCTCGATCTGCGCGAACTCAAGAACAAGGCCGTGGAACGGGGGATCGACATCTCGGGACTGACCCTCATCGACGCCGTGCGGGCCATCCAGCAAAGCGAAGGCTTCTCCCCGTGCTTCGCCTGGGGCGTGCATGACCGCTGCGGCCAGGAATTGTGCGCCTTTCGCCGCGAATGCGCGAGAACCATGCGGATCGACGACACCCGGCGCATCACCTTCGGGGGGCGATGATGCCTTCCTGTCTGTCGCGTTCCGTCCTCTGCCCGGCCCTTTTCCTCTGCCTCGGCCTGGCCCTGCTCCCCGGGCGCGGCGCCTGTGCCCAGGCCCTCTACGGCTACGAGGACAGTCTGGGGATGCTCCACACGAGCAGGACCAGGGTCAACACGCACTACAAGCTTCTGGCCACGGACAAGGCCGACCATGAAACCCTGGTGCGGGCGCTCCGGGAGCAAGACGCCATGGGCGGTCCGCCGCCGCCGAGACCCCAGGCGGCATTGCCGGCGGACATGGGCCCGCTCCCCGAGCGGGGCGAGCGCATCATGCGGGCGGCCGCGCCCTATCTCGGCGCCCCGTATCGTCTGGGAGGGGACACGCCGGCCGGCATCGACTGCTCGGGCCTGACCCGGGCCGTGTATTCCAGCTTCGGATGCGACCTGCCGCGTCAGAGCCGGCTGCAGGCCGAGCGGGGCACGCCGGTCGGGCCGACGGAACTGTCGGCCGGGGATCTGCTCTTTTTCTCGACCAACCGGGAGGCGGGCATCAACCATGTCGGCATCTATCTCGGAGGCGGCCGGATGCTGCATTCGAGTTCCCTGCGGGGAGGCGTGGCCGTGGACCGGCTGGCCGGCACCCGCTACGAACGCTGGTTCGTGACCGCCCGGCGGCTGGCCCGAAACGGCGCTGACGGTCCGGCCGTGGCCGGCGGAAACGGGCAATAGGAGGACGCGGTGGAACCCCTGCGCGATACCGGACCCTTGATCGACACGGCCGCCTGCACGGGATGCGGGCTTTGCGCCGGGGTGTGCCCGTCGAGGGCCCTGGGCGTGGAGGGGGAAAAGGCCCGGTTCGCGGGCGGTTGCATCGGCTGCGGCCATTGCGCGGCGGTCTGTCCGGCCGGGGCCGTGACCCCGCCGGATGGCGACGGATGGGCCGAGGCCTTCGCCAGCTTCGCGCCATCGGGCGCGGTGATCAGGCCCGGAGGCGTTTCGCCCGGCGCGCTGGTCGATCTGCTGCGCTCGCGCCGTTCCTGCCGACGATACGCGGCCCGGGGAGTGTCCGGAGCGGTGCTCGAGGATCTTGTCCGGGCGGCGGTCACCGCGCCCTCCGGCACCAATTCCCAGGCCTGGACGTTCACGGTGCTCACGTCGCGGGCGGCGGTCCTGGCCCTCGGCGAGGGGGTAGCGGAATTTTTCCGGCGGTTGAACCGATTGGCCGGCAACGCCTTTTTGCGGCGCATCCTGGGTTTTTTCGGGCGCAAGGAGCTTGAAGCCTACTTCCGTGAGCATTATGCTGGCGTGCGCGCGGCCCTGGACGAGTGGGACCGGGACGGAACGGACCGGCTGTTCCATGGGGCCACGGCGGCGATCCTGATCGGCTCGCGGCCCGGGGCGAGTTGCCCGGCGGAAGATGCCCTGTTGGCCGCCCAGAACATGCTGCTGACGGCCCATGCCATGGGGCTCGGGACGTGTCTGGTGGGCTATGCCGTGGAGGCCCTGCGACGCGACAGCCGGGTGCGGGCGGCTGCCGGCGTGCCCGATGACGAGCCGGTCCATGCGGTTGTCGCCCTGGGCTGGCCGGAGGTTTCCTTTTTGCGGCAGACGACCCGCCGCCGGCCGGTGGTGCGGTACAAGACCGCGTGAGGGGTGACGCGGACGGTTTTCATACCGACGCGCGAGGTGAGGCGTCGCCACCGGCGTGCCGGCGGGGCGCGGAGGGAAGTGCAACGGTCGTTTCGGGTTGTGGAGGGAGCCATGCGGGGATGGTGCTTCGCTGTCCTGGTCTTGGGACTTTTGCTGGCCGCGCCTGGAGAGTCGAAGGCGCAGCGCATGGAGGCGGTGCGCCTGCAGGGGCTGGCGCTTTTGCGGGAGCCGGGCGGCGCGGCGGACATGATCCGACCGCTTCGGGTCGGGGAAACCGTGACCGTGCTCGGGCGCGAGGGCGATTACGTCCGGGTGGTCGCGGGCGACGGGGCCAGGGGCTACGTCCATGGCGGTTTCCTGACGGGATTCGATGATATCGCGCCGCTCAAAGCCTATGCCGGCCGCATAGACGCCGGCGTCGTCAGTCCTCGGGGCGCGGCGTCCACGGCGCCGTCCGGCGGGCAACCCCAAGGACGCGGGGGGGCCGCCTATACGCCGGTTGCCGACGGCGGGGGGCTCGAACGCTACATCGCCGATCTCAATCGTCCGGCGGTTGCCGGCGAAAGCGCCGCCGGCACGCTGACAACGGATTTCAACGCCAGAAAGAACAAGTATTCCATCGAAGTGCGCTTGTCCGAGCGCAAATTGTATTTGTACGAGAATCTGGCGGACGGATCGCGGCATATTTTCCGGACCTATTCCGTGGCCGTGCCCGGCCGCGACATGGAGGCCCCCCAGGGATGGGGCGTGGTGACGGGGATCAGCTTCGAGCCCTGGTGGCATCCGACGCCGGCCATGAAGGAGCGGGCGCTCAAGCAGGGCAAGGTCCTGCCGGAGTCGGTCCGGCCCGGGGTCAAGGAAAATCCCATGGGACCGTTCAAAATTATCTTGTCCCACGGCTTTGGTTTTCGTATTCACGGCAATAACAATCCCGGATCCATCGGCCGTTCCGTCACCAGCGGGTGCATCCGCATGCGCAACGACGAAGGCAGGGACATGGCCAAAATGATCGACGTCGGCACGGAAGTGGTCTTTTTGGAATAGGGCCGGCGGCATCTCCGGGGGAAAGGCGTGCGCGCGTCCGCCGTGGAGGGCCCATGAAGGGAAGTGACCCGTGCTGTTCGGCCACTTGTGGCCATGCCGGGGAGGGCGACATGGGGAGGGACCCGTCCTTGTTCGACCCGGAACGCGCCAGACGACATATGGGAATCGACGAGGCCAGTTTCGGGCGCATTTTCGAATGCGTCTGGCGCGAAGTTTCCGAGCGGCGGTCGCTTTTGGACGAGGCCTTCAGGGCCGGCAACCTGCGGAAGGTGGCCCTGCACGCCCATACCATCAAAAGCTCCTCCGCGACCATCGGCGCCCAGGCCCTCAGCCGGGCCGCGGCCTCCGTGGAGCAGGCGGCCAGTACCGGCAACATTGAGATATTGACCCATGCCATGGGTGCATTCCATGCAGCCAAGGAAACCTTGAGCAGGCTCGTCGGCATGCGATAGCACCGACCCACGTATCACAGCATGACTGGAAGGAGGCGCTTGATGCGGCGTCTTATCCTCGCTTCGGCCCTGACGGCGTTTTGCTTGTCCGGGTGTGCGGCGAACAAGGATTTCGAAAAAGAGATTCTGGGGCATCCGGC
>CAZNUQ010000023.1:30234-44417 GCA_964576235.1 uncultured Desulfovibrio sp. | reverse complement strand
TGCAATGGATCACGCTTGTTACGAAAAGCGTGTGACAGAAAGCCGGTTGTGTTCGTGCGTCGGCGCGGGGGGGGCCGGGGCGGCGCCCCGGCAGGTTCTTCCCGGAGGGCGCCCCTAGGCCGTGGCGGCGGCCCGGAAAAGCGGGGCGCCGTTTTTGAGCGATTCGGCCGTGCCGAGGACGTACAGCCGGTCCCCGGCCTCCAGGGTGAAGGGGCCGTCCGGATTGGGCACGAAGGCGTCGCCGCGCCGGGCCGCCGCCACGGTCAGGTCGTGGTCCCGGCGCAGCCGCGCCTCCTCCAGGGTCCTGCCGGCCAGGAGGGAATCCGCGTCCACGGTGAAAACCGCCACGTGCAGCCCGGCCAGGGACTTGTCCGGGGAAAAGCCCGCGACTTCGGCCAGGGAGCCGGGCAGCATGGCCTTGTAGCCCTCGCGGCGGATGTCCTGGACCATGCGTTCGATGTCGTCGCGGGGCACCATGAATTTGGCCATGATCCGGGTGAAGACCCCGAGGGACGCCTCGAACTCCTCGGCGATCACGTCGTTGGCGCCGAGTTCCAGCAGCGCCTTGATCTCGGTGTTGAACCGGGTGCGGGCCACGATGTAGAGCGCCGGGTTTTCGAACCGGGCGATCTCCACGGCCCGCCGGGCCGCGGCGGCGTCCGAGATGACCACGGCCAGGGCCTGGGCTTCGCCCACGCCGATATGGGCCAGCACGCCGGGCTTGGAGGCGTCGCCGAAAACGATGGGCTCTCCTTTGCGGGATTCGTTGCGCACGGTGTCCGGGTTCATTTCCAGAATGACGTAGGGAATGTGTGCCGCCTTGGCAGCCCGGGCCAGTTGCCGGCCGCCGGCGCCGAAGCCCAGGATGATCATGTGGTCGGCCAGGCTTGGCGCGGAGGTCTCGTCGGACGGGACGCAGGCGCCAGTGAGGCGGCACACGGCGTCGGCCGCGCGCGGGGCCAGGGCGATGAGGAAGGGGGCCAGGATCATGGTCAGGATGCTCGATGCCAGAAAGAGCTGGTAGAACTGTTCGTCCACCACGCCCTGGGCGAACCCTTCCTTGGCCAGAATAAACGAGAATTCCCCCACCTGGCACAGGGCCAGTCCCACCAGGACGGCGGTGCGCGTGGGGTAGCCGAGGATGCGGGCCGCGGCGCCGGCGAGGGCGGCCTTGATGGCCAGGAGCAGGATCGTGGCGCCGAGAATGGCGGGCAGGTGCGCCAGGGCCACGGAAACGTCCAACAACATGCCGATGGAGATGAAAAAAAGCGCCGTGAACACGTCCTTGAAGGGCAGGACCGCCGCGTGGACGTTCTCTCGGTAGTCGGAGCCCGAAAGGAGCAGCCCGGCCAGGAAGGCGCCCAGGGAAAGCGACAGCCCGATGGAGGCCGTGACCAGACTGACGATGAGGCACACGGCCAGCGCCGTCAGGAGGAAGAGTTCCCGGCTGCGGGTGCGCACGATGGACAGCATGAGCACGGGCATCAGTTTTCGCGACAGCAGCACGAGTACCGTCAGCACCAGGGCCCCCTTGCCGACGGTCAGCAGCATGGAGGGCGAAAAAGCGAAGGATTTGCCGGACAAAAGCGGCACGAAAAGCACCATGGGCACGGCCATGAGGTCCTGGAAGATCAGGATGCCGAGGCCGACCCGCCCGTGGGGCGCCTCCATCTCGGCCCGTTCCTGGAGCGTTTTCAGCACGATGGCCGTGCTCGACAGGGCGGCCAGCATGCCGATCAGCACGCCCGCCCCCGTCTCCTGGCCGACGGCTCCGGCCAGAGCGTAGAAGACGAGCCCGGTCAGCAGCATCTGGGCCCCGCCGCCCAGGAAGACGGGCCGGCGCAGGCGTGACAGGTCGGCCAGGGAGAGTTCCAGGCCGATGGTGAAAAGCAGCATGATGACGCCGATCTCGGAGAGGATTTCGACATCGTGGGCGGAGTCGACGAGCCCGAGCCCTCCCGGGCCGCACAAAACGCCGGTCAGCAACATGCCGACCAGGGCGGGTATCTTGAAGCGGTGGCAGACCAGGATGACCAGCACGGCGAGGCCGAAAACGACGGTGATATCGGGCAGGACCGGTATGTTCATGGCGCCAGTATGAATAAAATGAAAGGAAAAAGAAAGCCGCGGCGCGGCGGTTTCCCGCTGGGCGGGGGAGGGCGTCCGGCCGCTACTGCTGGATGTCCGAGCGGGCGGCGTCCATGCAGTGGCGCAGCACCTCGAGGGAGGTGATGACGGATTCCCGCTGGCTCGGATCCACCCGGTCGAGCATGTTCTGGAAGAGCGCGCACATGAAGGCGCGCACGTCGTCCCGCGCCCGGCGCCCGGCCGGGGTCAGCGAGAGCAGCGTGACCCGGGCGTCGGCCGGATCGGGGTGCTTTTCGATGAGCCCATGGTTCAAGAGGCCCGTGGTGACAGCCGTGACCCGGCTTTTGGTCACGCCGAGGCGTCGGCCCAGTTCCCCCGGGGCCAGGTAGCGGCTTTCGCCCAGGGCGAGCAGGGCGCGCAGCGCCGCGGGAGGCAGGCCGAACCGTTCGCT
Source organism: uncultured Desulfovibrio sp. (assembly GCA_964576235.1). Taxonomy (GTDB): domain Bacteria; phylum Desulfobacterota; class Desulfovibrionia; order Desulfovibrionales; family Desulfovibrionaceae; genus Solidesulfovibrio. The sequence continues at coordinate 41,878 of CAZNUQ010000023.1, read as the reverse complement.
TTGCAGGGCGATGCGGGCCTGGCAGCAGCCGAACAGGTTCTCCACGGCGTCCTGGAGCCGTTTGACTTGTCGCTGGTCAATCTCGGGAAGGGGGGGGACCCGTGCGTCGTTCATTGAATAACGGGAGCAATGAATTGTTTTTCTTGTTTTTTCTAGCCACTTGCCGATGAAGGGTACCCTATAGGATTTTGCCGGCGAAAGCCAGGGAAAAGCGGCTCCCCGGCCGGTTTCTCCCCGCGTCGCGCCCGGTCAACGGCGGGTGTCGCGCATGATGCGGGTTTCGATCTTCCAGGCCCAGGCGGCCAGCGCCAGGGCCACCACGAGCACGCCGGCCAGCCAGTGGTAGACCCCGGCCACGGCGGCGGCCAGATCGGCCGGCGGCGCGCCCGTGAAGTCCGAACCGCCGCCGACGTGTCCCATGGACACGACCAGCGAGGAAAAGATGGTGCCGACCAGCGGCAGCCCCGTCGATTGCCCGAACACCCGGGCGTAGTTGGCCAGCCCCGAGCCCACGCCGAGCCGGTGCGGCGGCATCTGCCCCATGATGGCCGAATTGTTGGGGGCCTGGAAGATGCCGATGCCCAGGCCCACGGGCATCGTCCGCAGGAGGTAGCCCCACCACGGCGTGTCCAGGGTCAGGGTCCCCAGGCACAGGCAGCCGGCAAGAAGGACCGTCAGTCCGACGAGGCTTATGACCCGCGAACCGTAGCGGTCGGCCAGCGACCCGGACAGCGGGGCGGTCAGGGCCATGGACGCCGGAAGGATCATCATGAAAAGCCCCATCTCCGTCACCGAGCGCCCCTGGGCCGTCTGCAGGAAAAACGGCATGATAAAGCCGCTCGCCCCGGTGATGAAGACCAGGACGGACATGGCCAGGGGCAGCCAGACCAGCGGGTTGGCGAACAGGGACAGGTCCAGCATGGGGGCCGCGGCCCGGCGCTCCACGCGGAGGAAGACGGCCAGTCCGGCCACGGACGCGGCGAGCAGCCCGAGGGCCGACGGATCGCCCAGGCCGTGGCGCTGGGCCAGGGTCATGCCCAGGCAGTAGCTGCCGAGGGTCAGGCTGGCCAGGACCGCGCCCGGCATGTCGAAGCGCTCCCCCTCCCGGACCGGCGGCAGGGCCGGCATGTGGCGGCGCACCACATGGAGGGCCGCAAGGCCGATGGGCACGTTCAAAAGGAACATGGAACGCCAGCCGATCATGCCGATCAGCAGGCCGCCGAGGGGTGGCCCGAGCATGAGCCCCATGGCCACCGTGCCGCCGATGAACCCCAGGGCCCGGCCCCGGCTGGAGGGCGGGGCGATCTGGGTGACGATGGCCATGCCGAGGGACTGGCTCATGGCCGCGCCGATGCCCTGCACGGCCCGGAAGCCGATGAGCCACCAGACCGAGGGGGCCAGGCCGCAGCACAGCGAGGCCAGGACGAAAAGCGTCAGCCCCAGGGAGAAGATGCGTTTTTTGTCGCGCAGGTCCCCGAGGCGCGAGACGAGCAGCAGCAGGCTCGCGATGACCAGGATGTAGCTGAGGATCACCCACTGGATGGTGGCGAAGTCGGTCTCCAGGCTCTCCACCAGGGTGGGCAGGGCCACGTTGACGATGCTCATGTCGAGGGTGGCCATGAACACCATCAGGTTCACCCCGAGCATGGCCAGGGCGGGCCGGGGGGGAAGATCCCCCTCCATGGTCCGGGCGGCGGGAAAGGAATGGTTCATACCGTGAAAAATCCTTGGGGCGGGACAATCGCCACCCCCATACGCCAATGCGGGGCGCCGGGGAAGGGGGTCAGGCCGGAGCTCCCGGGAGACGATGGTCCAGGTCGCCGTGGGTCACGGCGGCCTGGAGCCACTGGGTGACGCGGGCCAGGGAGGCCGGATCGCTTTGGCGGCACAGGGAATGGCGGGCGAGCATCCCGTCCAGGGCCGGAGGCAGGCCGCCCCGCGGCGGCAGGTCGAGATAGCGGCCGAGGACGGCGATCTTCTGCCCCGCCAGGTTGATGCCCCGGTCGATGAGCAACTGCAGCGGAATGTCGCAGGCAAGCCGCCATTCCAGGTCGATGTAGCGGATGTCGCCGGTCGCCGGATGGCGCAGCACGTTTCCGGGATGGGCGTCGAGAAGGCTTCCCGGCAGCCAGGGGCCGCGCTCCAGCCCGGCGTAGGCCGGCGCGCCGAGGCGTTGGCGGCAGAATTCCCCGAAGGCCCGGACGCCCTCGGGCCGGGCGGGCCTGGCCCGGGAGGCCACGTGCTCCATCCAGCCGGCCAGGGCCCGGCCGGCCGCCGCCATGTCCCCGTCCTCCACCGCGCCGAGGGCCGTCTCCAGGAAGCTGGCGTAACCCAGATGGTAGGGCTCGCTGGCCTTGAGGCTCTGGCATCCGGAAGCGAAATGGGCCGGCGGCAGGCCGTGGAGGTTGCGGCGGGTGACGACCACGCCGCCGTCGCGTAGCGAAAAACGGGTCATGGTCTGGAAGCGTGGGGGGCAGGAATCGGCGTTGACCGCCACGGCCAGGGTGTCCTCGTTGGCTGTGAGCATGGGCGCGTCCTCGCGGCCGGCCGCCAGCACCAGAAACGAGTTCATGAAATGGCCGGCCACGCCGCCGGACAGGGCCGAACGCAAAAACTGCCGCTCGTTGAAGGCCGCGACCACCCGTCCGGCATGGTCCCGGCTCGGCATTTCCAAAAGCGGCAGCACGGCGAAGCCGGCCTGGCCAAGCGCCCGCTCGGCGACCACGCTGTCGGGCGTCTTGTAGTCGGGAGAGGGAAAAAACCAGCGGGTGGCCGGAAAGCCGGCCCCGGCCAGCATGGCCTCCAGGGCCGGGCGGTCGAAGGTGCGGGCCGCGCCCGGGCCGGGGTAGCCGTTTATGCCGTCGAAGGGCCGGCCGGTGTGGTCCTCGGGCAGGCCGGCCAGGTACTTGTGTCCCAGCCGGTTCTCGATGGCCAGCACCAGGCAGCCGTCGTCTTTCAGGTAGCGCCGGGCCTCGGCCAGGAGCCGTTCGTGGGGACGGGGGCCGTCCACGAAGGCGCCCGCGTATTCGAGCACGCCGACAAGCGTTACCGCGTCGAACGCGCGGTGGTAGGGCAGGCCGACCGCGTTGGCCGCGACGATCTCCAGGTTTGGGGCCGTCCGGCAGCGGGCGCGGACGATGGCGGCGCGCTCGGGCGAGCCCTCCACGGCCGTGACCGCGTGGGGCAGTCCGACCAGGTGGGCGGTGAGCGCCCCGCAGCCGGCCCCGAGTTCCAGAATGCGTCCGCCCGTGCCGAAGTCGATCCAGGACAGCAGCGTCTTGCGCCGTGGCGTCAGGTGGTAGTGGATGGCCCAGGGGGCGTCCTTGGGGAACAGCTCGTATTCGTTGACGGCGTTTTCCTCGAAAAAACGCAGGAGGTAGGCTTCGGAGCCGTCCCGGTAGCCGATGACGCCGCCGCCGGCCGTCAGGCGCGGGCCGTCATCGGCCATGGGACCCTCCGCGCGCGTCCGCCGGCGGGGGAACCGTCGCGTCCGGGCTTTCCCGCCGGGGGGGATGCGCCTCTCCCCGCCGCGTCCGCGTCTTCAGCGTTTCCACTGTTCCTCGCACAACCAGTCCGCCAGGCGGTCGCAGGCGGTGCCGATCTCGGCCTCGTCGCCGCCGAAGGAGAGCCGCAGGCTCTGGTTGCCGCCGGGGCCGAAGCTGTCTCCCGGGATGGTGATGACCCGGGCCTCGCGGATAAGGCGCGTGGCCACGTCCATGGGCGCAAGCGGCAGATCGTAGTGGGCCATGACGTAGAAGGCCCCGCCGGGGCGGACATAGGACACGCCCGGGGCCATGGCGTCGAGCCGGGCGGCGATGCGTTCCCGCCGCGCGGCCAGGGTGTCGCGAAATGCCTTGTAGACGGCCTGGGGACCGGTCAGGGAGGCCAGGGCGGCGATCTGGGACGGGGTGGGGGCGCAGATCGCCGTGCAGTCATGGACCTTGAGCATCTGGGCCATGACCGGTTCCGGCGCGAAGGCGAAGCCCACCCTCCAGCCGGTCAGGGCGTAGCGCTTGGAGAAGCTGCCCACGGCCACGAGCCGGGAGCGCAATTCCGGCAGACTGGCCAGGGAGAAGGCCGGGGTGTCGTAGGACAGGGCGTCGTAGGTATCGTCGCAGATGACGTACAGTCCGTGGCGCAGGGCGATTTCGGCCACGGCCATGAGGTCTTTTTTGGCGAAGACGGCCCCGGTGGGGTTGTGGGGCGAATTGATGACGATGGCCCTGGTCCGGGGAGTGACGGCGGCGGCCACGGCCTCCGGGTCGAGGCTCCAGTCTTCCCGGCGCAGGGGCGCGAACACGGGTTTGGCCTCGGCCAGCAACACCTGTTCCACGTGGGAGGGGTAGAAGGGCTCGGGCACGATGACCTCGTCGCCGCGCTCGCACAGGCACAGCACGGCGCACAGGAGCGCCTCCATGCCGCCCACGGTGATGGCGACCTCAGTCTCCGGGTTGGCTTCCAAACCCTTTTCGGCCAGGAACTGATCGGTCACGGCCCGGCGCAACTCGGGCATGCCGGGCTGGAGCGAATACTTGCCGGCGGCCGGAGAGTCCCGCAGGGCCCGGAACACGGCTTCGACCACGTGGGACGGGGTGCTGAACGAGGGCACGCCCTGCCCGAGGGAGACGCAGTCGTCGATGCCGCTGGCCAGCATGGGCATGAGCTTGGTCGCGGAAATCTTGATATTGCGGGCGCGCTGGCTGAATACGTACCTGTCGCTGGTCACGGGAAACTCCTTGTCGTGCAGCCTGGGAATGGTCGGAGAGGGGGGACGGCGCCGCCTGGACGCGGCCGCGCCCCGGCGGCGCTACTGCCCGGAGGTGGCGCTGGAGTGGGCCGGCGCGGTCCGGGCCGCATCCAGGGCCTTTTCGTATTCGGCCACGGAATAGCCGGCAATGGCCTTGCCGCCGATGACCACCAGCGGCACGCCGCGCTGGCCGTACCGCTGGAAGCGCTGGGCGGCGGCCGCGTCCCGCTCGATGTCGTAGGCCGCGTAGGCGATGCCCTTGGCGTCGAAATAGGCCTTGGCCTTGACGCAGTAGGGGCACCAGCTCGTGACATAGATTTCCACGGCCGGGCCGGCGGCCCGGGCCTGAAGGGGGGCCGAGGCCAGGACGGCGAGGGCCGCGGCGAGGCAAAGGGCCGGCAGGAGGCGGGTGCGGGACATGGCGTGCTTCCGGTTGGCGGTTGAAAATATCCGGTGGTAGCGGGGGGCGCTGACGCCGTCAAGCAGCCCGGCGCGCCTTGCGTCTCCGCCGGGGCGATGCTACCAGCCTGCCCCATGCCCGGATACAAGATGCACATGGCCGGCGCCGCGGCGGTCACCGGCGCGGTCGTGGCCGGAACGTCGTGGATAGGAGTCTACCGCCCGGGATTCGAATCCACGGTGTGCCTTCTCCTTTTTTCCCTCCTGGGCGGGCTTTTCCCGGACGTGGATACCGACTCCAAGGGGCGCCGCTTTTTTTACGGGGCGGCCCTGGTGGTCGACGCGGTCCTCATCTACAAACAACAATACCGTTACGCCGCCGTGCTCGGGTTCTGCGCCCTGCTGCCGGCCATCGGCTCCCACCGGGGCTGGACCCATTCCTGGTGGGCGGCCCTGCTCATCCCCAGCTCGGTGCTGCTCGCGCCGATGATCCTGCTCGGTCTCCCCTGGCAGCCCTTCGTGCCCTACTATCTGGCCACGGTTCTCGGCTATCTGTCCCACCTGCTGCTCGACGGCAAGCTGTAACGCGCCACGCGCGGCCGTTCCCCTTTCGGGAGCGCGGGCCGAGTCTCCGGAGACAAGGGAAAAGGAGGGCGGAAAGGGCTATGGTCCATGTCCTTCATGGAACACGGCATGAACCAACGTAAAATTGCAAGGTTATCACAGTGGCGTTCCGGCGCCTGGGTGTCAAATTGAAATCGCCGGAGTGGCGCGCTTGCTTTTTTTATCGGCGCCGGCGTAAATAGAGTGACGGTTTTCCGGATCGATCCGGCAACTTCCACCCCCGCCACCCGGAGCCAACGCATCATGAGCAACACCAACATTCTCCTCGAATCCGGCACGAACGAACTCGAGATCGTCGAGTTTTTCCTTGAGGAGTCGATGCCTTCCGGCAAATCCTATGTCGGCTATTACGGTGTCAATGTTGCCAAGGTGCTGGAGATCATCCGCCTGCCGAAAATCACCGAACTGCCGCAGACGCCGCATCCCTGCGTGCTGGGCACCTTCAACCTGCGGAACAAGGTGGTGCCGCTGGTCGATCTGGCTTCCTGGCTTGGCAAGGACAAGTCGGCCAACGCCAACGACAAGGTGATGGTGATGGAATTCAACCGGGTGGTCAGCGCGTTCCGGGTGTCGGGGGTCACGCGCATCCACCGGTTGAGCTGGGAGCAGATCGAGCCCCCGAGCATCCAGGTGCAGGCCTATTCCGGGAACTCCGTCACGGGCGTGGTCCGGCTCGATCCCAGGGTGGTCTTCATCCTGGACATGGAGAAGATCGTGGCCGAGCTCAACCCGGAGTTGGCGCTCAAGGAGCTCGGGGAAGAGGTCTTCGTCGAAAGCCGGAAGGATCTGCCCGACAAGGACATGGTCTTCAAGGCGCTTATCGCCGACGATTCCACCACCATCCGCCGCATGATCGGCACGTCGCTGGAAAAGGCCGGTTTCGAGGTGACCCGCACCATCAACGGCCGCATCGCCTGGGAGCAGCTCGTGGCGTGGAAGGAGGCGGCGGCCCGGGAAAACCGGCCCATCACCGATTTCGTCCACATCCTGGTGTCCGACATCGAGATGCCGGCCATGGACGGCCACAGCCTGACCCGCAAGGTCAAGGAGGATCCGGTGCTGCGGCGTCTGCCCGTGATCCTTTTCTCCTCGCTGATCACCGACAGCCTGCGCCACAAGGGACTGGCCGTGGGCGCCGACGACCAGATATCCAAGCCCGAGATGCTCCATCTCGCCGAGCGGGCCAGAACCCTGGCCTGGGAACGGCTGGTCGCGGCGGAGTAGGCCGGGCGGCGGCCGCGTCGCGCGTTTCGCGGGTTCCCCGGCGTCTCGATTCAGGGCCTTTTCCCGGCACACCAGCCGGCCACGGCGGCGGCCACGGCCCGCGCCGTCAGCCGTTGGCGTCCGTCTCCGGCCAGGGCCGCCTCTTCCGCGCGGTTGACGATCACCCCCGCCTCCAGGAGCGCCGCCGGCATGTCCGCCGCGTGCAGCACGGCCAGTCCGTCGTAGCGGTAGACGCCGACCGTGTCGTCCACGAGTTCCCGGCGTTCCCCCGGGATGTCGGCCGCGTGGTGGCGGGTGAAGGAAAGGCCGGCGGCCCGGAGCGCCGCGGCGATCCTCCGGGCCACGTCGAGGCTCGCCGCGGCGTGGCGGTTTCTTCCCGAATAGAAGAGCGAATAGCCGGAATACCGGTCGCAGAAGCGGCGTTGCCCGCCGTCCGCCGCGGTCGCGGCTTCCAGAAATCGGGGCTGGACCGAATCGTGGTGGATGGAAACGAGGAGGCCGGCCCCGGCGGCGTTGGCCCGGCGGGCCCGTTCGGCCGGCGGCAGATCCCGTCCCTCGGGATCGACGAGGAACGCCCGGGGGAATCCCGCGGCCGCGAGGGCCGCGACCACCTTGCCGGCCAGGCGGATGTTGAACGCGTATTCGGCCGCGCCGGAGGCGCTGGTGGCCCCGGGGCGCCTGGGACCGTGGCCGGCGTCCACGGCGACGACGAAATCTCCCGGCCGGCAATCGGCCAGGGCGCGGGGCCCGGTCCAGACCGTGGCGGCCATGGCCAGGGCGATCCAGACAAGCCTTGTCCGCGTCATGCGTCGCCTCTTCCGGTTTTCGCGATTGCGCCCGCCGGCGTCGCCGGCAGGCCTCACCCCGCTTCGGATGCTTCGGCCTCCCGCCGGAGCCGTTCCTCCACGGAACGGACCTTCCCCTCCAGCCGGCCGGACGGCCCGTCGCGCCAGTCCACCCGGATGGCCACGTGGATGCGGCGGCAGTCCTTTTCCAATTCCTTCTTGCAGCGGGTGACCACGGCCATCACCTCGTCCCAGTCCCCCTCGACGCTCGTGGACATGGGGGAGAAGACGTAGGGCAGGCCGCTTTCCTTCACGATGCGGACGGCCCGCGCCACATAGGGCGAAAGGCTCTCGCCCTTGTCCAGGGGAAAGATCGAAAAATCCAGCACGGCGCTCATGGCGAAATCTCCTTCGGTACGGCATGCGCGGATGGTTCCGGAGTGTATCCCGCCCGGCGCGGCCTCACAAGACGGATGCCGCCGGTCGCGGTCTCACACGGTGGCGCGCCGGCCCGGAACCGATCCCCCGGGCGCTATTCGACGCGCACGGTCACGGCATCGGTGCGGCCGAGGTCGTCGGTCACGACCAGCCGGTGGGCGCCGGGAGAGGGCTGCCAGAAAAGCCGCTCGCCCGGCCCTCCCTGGGCGGCCAGTTCGCCGTCCACGTACCAGGTCAGCCGCCGGCTCTGGGCCGGGGCGTCGGCCGAAAGGGCGATGCGCTGGAATTCGGCCGGCGTGTCCCGGCGCAGGGCGTACGGCGTGGCCGGGCTCGGCGAGACGATGCGCGGTCCGTCGCCGCCGGGCGCGCCGCACCCCGGCTCCGGTTCCGGCGGGGCCTCGAAGGGGATGCCGACCGCGCGCCACCAGGAGACGAGTTCGGCCGGGTGGCGCGTGACGACCACGGTCTTGGCCTCGTGGGTGGACAGGCAGTCCCCGGCCAGGGCCCGGCCGGTCGCGGCGTCGACCAGCAGCCGGCGGTGGACGGGGCAGGCGGTCAGCCGCGTCACTCCGGGGATGATCCTGGCCGTGACGCGCCTGGGACAGTCCGGCCCGGCCAGCTCCCGGCTCTCCGCGCAGACCTCGATGTCGCGGAGGTTGAGCCAGGGCGGCATGGCCAGCCGGGAGCCGCGTTCCTCCACGGCCCGGAAGAGTTCGAAGAGGATCGGCCCGGCGTGGGCCGCTCCGGAGATGCCCTTGACCGGCGCGCCGCTCATGTTGCCGACCCACACGCCGATGACGCGGTCGGCGCTGTAGCCGACGGCCCAGGCATCGCGGTGGCCGTAGGAAGTCCCGGTCTTCCAGGCCACGGCCGGTACGGCCAGGGCCCGCTCCCAGGAGGTGGGCAGGTCCGGCCGCTCCAGTCGGGTGAGAATTTCCGTGACGAGGGCGCAGGCTTCCGGGGAGAAGAGCCGGCGCGGCGGGACGGGGGGGCCGGCCAGGAGCTTGGGCGGCCGGTGCTCGCCGCCGCTGGCCAGGTCGGCGTAGAGGTTGGCCAGGGCAAGGAGGGTCACCTCGCCGCCGCCGAGCACCAGGGACAGGCCGTAGTGGGCGGCGGGCCGGTCCAGGGTGGAAAGCCCCCCCCGGTGGAGGAGGTCCAGGAACGGGGCCACGCCGATGTCGTTGAGAAGGCGTACCGCCGGGACGTTGAGGGAGGTGACCAGGGCCTGCTCCATGGTCACCCGGCCCCGGAAATGGCCGTCGTAGTTTTTCGGGGCGTAGCCGGCAAATCCCGTGGGGATGTCGAGGAGCTGGCTTTGGGGGAAGACGGTGCCGGCGTCCAGGGCCTGGGCGTAGAGAAACGGCTTGAGGGCCGAGCCGGGGGAGCGGCGGATGGTGGCGCCGTTTATCTGGCCGAAGCGGGTGTCGCCGAAAAAGTCGGTGGAGCCGACCATGGCCAGCACGTCGCGGCTGGCCGGGTCGAGAACCACGGCGGCCACGGCCCCGATGCCCTGGGCGGCGAGCCAGCTCTTGCGACCGGCCAGGATGGCGGCCACGGCCTTCTGGGCGGCCGGGTCCAGGCTGGTGTCCACCCTGGTGGCGGCGGGGGGCGCGGCCTCCCGGGCCATCTCGCAGAACTGCGGGGCGGTAAACGGCGGCCTGACCAGAACGGCGGGCAGGGGGGCGGCGGCGGCCTCCCGGGCCGATGCCGCGTCGATCACGCCCAGGCGGGCCGCCCGGGCCAGCAGCCGGTTGCGGGCCGTCCGGGCCTCCCCGGGATGGCGCACCGGGTCGAGGCGCAGGGGCGAGCGGGGAAGCACCGTCAACAGGGCGGCCTCGGCCAGGGACAGCCGGTCCGGGGTCTTGCCGAAATAGAAGAAGCTGGCCGCGCCCACGCCCACGATGTTGCCGCCGTAGGGGGCCATGTCGAGATAGCGTTCCAGGATGGCGTCCTTGGAAAGCCGTCGCTCCAGGGACAGGGCGGCCAGGGCCTCGCCGATCTTGGCGGAAAGCGTGCGCGGGCTCGGCCGGGCGAGCCTGGCCAGCTGCATGGTGATGGTCGAGCCGCCGGAAACCACGCGGCCGGCCCGGAGGTTTGTCCAGGCGGCCCGGAGCAGGGACAGGGGATTGACGCCGGGATGGTTGCGGAAATGCCGGTCCTCCGCCGCGACGACCAGACGGGGCAGGACGGGGGAGACGGCCTCCAGGCGCACGGGCAGGCGCCAGGACTGGTCCCGGGACAGGTAAAGGCGCAACGGTTCGCCGTTTCGGGCCGCGACCACCACGGACGGAGGCGGCGACAGGGCGGCCAGGGGAAAGGGAGGGCTGGACGTGGCCGCGTGGAGGACCACGGCGCAAAGGACGGCGACGCCGGCCAGGACCGCGGCGGCGCGACCGATCCGGCGCGGGGTGCGTCCGGCCCGGGCCGGCTTCCTGTTCCCTTTCCTGTCCGTCACGGCCGTCGTCCCTGTCGGCACCCCGTGCCGGTCAACGGAGGCCTAATCCCCGGGAAGCCCGTGCGGATCGCGGCAGTTCCCGAGGATTTCCAGCATGTCGAGCTGCTGGTTGACCCGGCAGGTGAACTCCTCGACCTCGATGGGCTTGACCAGGAAATCGTTGGCCCCGATCTTCAGGAACCTGACGGTCTGGCCGCCGCCCTCGGCGGAGATGCCGATGATGGCCAGCCTGTCCTTGGATTTTTGGGTCCGGATCTCCTCGACGAGGCCGAAGCCGTCGAGGCGGGGCATGTTGTAGTCGGTGATGACGAGGCGGATGTCCGGGTTCTCGGCCAAAAGCTCCAGGGCCTGCCGGCCGTCCTCGGCCGCCACGGACTCGATGTTCAGGTTTTTGAGCAGCGAGGTCAGGCGCAGCCGGGAGAGCTTCGAGTCGTCCGCCACCAGGGCGCGTACGAACTGGTTCTTGTAGAGCCGCCCGATCAACCGTTCCATGGCCTCCATCTCGGCCATGCTCTTGATGAAATAGTCCACCACGTTCTGTTCGAGGAGCTTCTGGCGGACCTCCTCGCTGAAGGTGGCCGTCATGACCACCGAGGGGACGCCGAGGGAGGCGGCCAGGGAGACGATGCGGCCGTCCGGATCGTCGGGCAGGTTGCAGTCGAGAACGGCCACGAAGATGTTGTCGCGCCGCAGGGTCATGGCCTCCATGGCTTCGGCCAGACTCCCGGCCACGATGGTGGAGAAGGGCGTCGCCGCCGCGATGTGCTGGCTGATGATCTTGGCCTGGACCCGGCTGTCCTCGACGACCAGGACGTGGCGATGTTCGGTCATGTTGCCGTCCCCTTTTTTTCGAACCTTTCCCAAGGGCTATAGGGGATGCCCCGGCCCGATGGCAAGCCGCGCCGTCCGGGCGGCGGCCCTACCAGTGGCGGACCACGACGGCTTGCATGTCCCTCTTGAAGGTTTCGGGGT
>CAZNUQ010000023.1:14695-30134 GCA_964576235.1 uncultured Desulfovibrio sp. | reverse complement strand
TGCATGTCCCTCTTGAAGGTTTCGGGGTCGCTGGTCGAAACCGAGGGAGAGACGAAGGCGGTCCCGGCCACCCCGGCCAGGGCCCCCACCGTGGCGTCCATGGGCAGGGTCCGGTTTGCCGCGGCCACGATGGTGTTGTTCCTGGCGTCGATGACCTCCAGGGCAAACCGCACGCCCCCCGGCGTCACGGCGTAGGTGCCGGCCACGACCAGGGTGGCCGTGGCCCGGGGCGCGGCCAGGGCCCGGGTGTCGCGGGACAGGATGAATTCGCCCTGCCGCCGGCTGAACACGATTTCGCTGGTCTTGCGGATTTCCTGGACGTTGTAGCCGAGGGCGACGAAGGCCGTGGAGATTTCCTGGCCGAAAAGCCGGGACAGGGGCGAGGCCCGCTCCAGGTCGCCGAGGTCGGCCGGGGTCGTCACGACCACCCAGTAGAGCCCCCGGCTGTTGTCGCGGCTGTGCATGCCCATGCGGGATACGAGCTGCCGGTCGAGTTCGGCGGCCATGTCCATGGCCACGTCGGGATACTGGGGCGGAGGCGGCGCGTTGCGCGCGGCCCGTGCCGGGGCGGCCGCGAGCAGGGAGAGGATCAGGACGCACAACCAGACACGGGCGTGTGCGGGAAACCGAAGGGACATGGCGGACTCCTTTTACGGCTTGGCCGGCGCGGGGGCCGGGGCCGGTTCGGGCGGAAAGACTGCCGGCGCCGGCTGCGGCGCGGGGGCCTGCCCCCGGGCCTGGGGCGCGTTTTGCCCCGGGGCCGGTTCCGGGCCAAGGGGAAAGATGGATTCGGTCGGGGCCTCGTATCGCTGTTCCAGTTTCGGCGCGGACGGGTTGGGTTGCGTGGCCTGGGGCGCGCCCGGCGCCGGGGTGGCCGGCCGGGCGGCCGGACGCTTGCGCGGCGGCTTGGTCCGGCGGTGTTTCTTGGGCGCGGCGCGCGGCACGAAGGGAACGGGCGTGGCGCCGGAACCGGGAGGGGCGCCGATGTCGCGGATGGGAATGGTGGTCGGCAGCGGAGCCGGCATGCCGGCCTCCGCCGCGTCCGGCGTTTCCGGAACCGCCGTCGCCACGAGGGCCGCCGTGGCCCAGACGATCACCCATACGCGCATGCTGCCCATGACATCCTCCCCCGAAGCCCGGTCGGGCCTGCTTGCCTTTCGTGATCGGCCGCTTCGGTCAAATCTTTACGGCGGCAACGCCGTCCGGACACCCTGCCGCGTATTCGCGACGGCCCGGGGCTTGCCTAACGCGGCGGGAAATGTTTTATGAAAAGACAATCCGATGTCTTTCACCGTCGGTCCGGCGTTCCCCCGCCGGGCCGGGTTCCAACCGATCACAGGGGAAAAGGAGTACCGAAATGGCCGAGCGACTGGAAATCTACAAATGCGAACTGTGCGGCAACATCGTCGAGGTCCTGCACGCCGGTGGCGGAGAACTCGTGTGCTGCGGGCAGCCCATGACCCTTTTGACCGAGAACACCGTGGACGCGGCCAGGGAAAAACACGTTCCGGTGATCGAGAAGACCGATGACGGCTATCTCGTCAAGGTCGGCGCCGTGCATCATCCCATGGAGGAGAAGCATTACATCGAGTGGATCGAGCTCCTCGCCGACGGCAAGGCCTACCGCCAGTTCCTGAAACCCGGCGACGCTCCCGAAGCCCTGTTCCGCGTCGAGGCGGTCAAGGTGTCCGCACGGGAATACTGCAACCTCCACGGACTGTGGAAAAAGGATCTGTAGGCATGTTGTCCAAAGCCATCGAAAGGGCCCTCAACGATCAGGTGCAGTGGGAACTGTATTCGGCCTACCTGTACGTGTCCATGGCCACGTACTTCGAGGACAAGGGGCTGATGGGGTTCGCCAACTGGCTGCATGTCCAGGACAAGGAAGAGAAGTTCCACGCCGAGAAGTTCTACAACTACATCGTGGAACGGGGCGGCCGGGTGATCCTCCAGGCCATCGCGGCGCCGCCCCACGAATGGGCCTCGCCCCTGGCCGTCTTCGAGGAAGCCCTGGCCCACGAGCAGGGCGTCACGGCCCGCATCTACAAGCTGATGGACCTGGCCATCGAGGAGCGCGACCATGCCACGGCCTCGTTCCTCAAATGGTTCATCGACGAACAGGTGGAGGAGGAGGCGAGCGTCGCCGACGTGATCGCCAAGCTCAAACTGGTGGACCAGACCCCGGGCGGAGCGTTCCTGCTCGACAAGGATCTGGCCGCCAGGGTCTTCGTCCCGCCGACCACCGCCGCCTGACGCCGGACCCCGGGAAACCGGTTCGCGAGAGGCCGCCCGCGCCCATGGCGGGCGGCCGTTTTCGGAAGCCTTTCCGCGGGAGGAGGCCTGTCCCGCGGGCACACCGGCGGCGTGGCCGCCCGGGAGGCGGGATGCCATCCACTTCCCTGAAATACCAGCTGCGTTATTTCCTCAAGGATTCCATCCGCCGGGAAGTGGATTTTTCCGCCACGCCCCAGAACCTGGGCTTTCCGCCGCCTCCCCTGGAAAAGCCGTATTCCGCCGACGCCTCCCTGGTGCCTCTGGTCCCGCCGGACAGGCTGGCCGGGATGGGGACAATGCCGTTTCGGGAAGCCGTCGCCGCCAGGAAGTCGCATCGGGCGTTTTCCCGGGCTTCCCTTTCCCTGGAGGAACTGTCTTTCCTTCTGTGGGCCACCCAGGGCCTGCGCAAGCCGCCGACGGCGACCGGAGCCTACCGGACCGTGCCTTCGGCCGGCTGCCGGCACGCCCTGGAAACCTCCCTGGCGGTTTTCAACGTGGCGGAACTCGCCAGGGGTATTTACCGGTACCTCCCCGTGGAGCACGCGCTGGTCGCCGTGGCGTTTCCCGACCACCTGGAAGCCCGGGTCGGACTGGCCGCCATGGGGCAGGCCTTCGTGGCCGGGGGGGCGGCCGCCTTTTTCTGGACCGCCGTTCCCGCGCGCATGGAGTGGCGCTACGCCGAGGCGTCCGCCAAGGTCATCGCCATCGAGGCCGGGCATGTCTGCCAGAATCTCTACCTGGCCTGCGCGGCCGTCGGGGCGGGCACCTGCGCCGTCGCCGCCTACGACCAGGAGGAGGCTGACGCGCTGCTGGGGGTGGACGGCGAGGAGGAGTTCACGATCTACCTGGCTCCGGTCGGCAAGGTGTAGGCCGCACGGCCTTCGCATGGGAGCTCGCAGGGGAGAAAGGGGGAAATGATTTCCCCCGGCGGGTCCAGGGAGGAGCCCTGGCCGCCGGAGGCCCCAGGCCGCGTCAGGATATGACGCGGCCTGGTCAATCGTATTTGACCGCGCTTATTTCCATCAGCTTTTCGAGACGGATGCGCGTTTCGATGCGGCGCATGGTGCCGGTTTTGCCGCGCATGACCATGGAGTGGCACAGGGCGTGGGTGCCGGTGAAGCGCACGCCGCGCAGGAACGTGCCGCCGGAGATGCCGGTGGCCGCGAAATAGGTGTCGTCGCTTCGGACGAGGGTTTCCTCGGTGAATATCCTGGAGCAGTCGAAGCCGGCCTCGGCCAGGGCGCGTTTTTCCTCGTCCTTTTGCGGGTCCAGCCGGGCCAGCATCCGGCCGCCCAGGGCGCGGATGGCGCAGGCCGAGAGCACGCCCTCGGGGGTGCCGCCGGTGCCGAGCATGACATCCACCACGTTGTCCGGGTCCACGGCCATGAGGGAGCCGGCCACGTCGCCGTCGGTATGGAGCTGGATGCGCGCGCCCACCGCCCGGATGGCCTGGATGAGGCCCTGGTGGCGGGGCTTGTCGAGGACGAAGACCACCAGGTCGTCAACGTCCTTGCCCAGGGCTCTGGCGATTTTTTTCAGGTTGTCGCCCACCGGCGCGTCGAGGTCCGCCACGTCCTTGGCCTCGGCGGGCACCACCAGCTTTTGCATGTAGAAGCTCGGGCCGGGGTTGAACATGGAGCCGCGCGGGGCGATGCCGACCACGGAAATGGCGTTGGGGCGGCCGTAGGCGAGCAGGTTGGTGCCCTCCACCGGGTCCACGGCCACGTCCACGGCGTGACCCTGGCCGCTGCCCACCCGTTCGCCGTTGAACAGCATGGGGGCGTCGTCCTTTTCGCCCTCGCCGATGACGATGACGCCGTCGAGCGGCAGGGTGTTGAAGGACAGGCGCATGGCGTCCACGGCGGCCTGGTCGCCGGCGTTCTTGTCGCCGCGGCCGAGCCAGCGCGAGGAGCTGAGCGCCGCCGCCTCGGTGACGCGTACGAGATCCAGGCCGAGATTTCTGTCCGGCGCTTCCATGACAGGCTCCTTCGGGAAATGTGGGAAGGATGCGGGGAGGGAACCCTTTCAGGAGAAAGGAATCCCTTTTCCGAGCCCTTCCCTCCCAAGACGTTTTGCCGGTTTTGTCCACATCCGGGGCGGCCCCGGGGGATATCCCGCAAGGGCCGCCCCGCCTTTCGCCGGGGCGCTGGCGCGCCGCCGCCTGCGAACTACTTGTTTTCGAAAGCCGTGCGTATTTTCGCGGCCAGCTGTTCCGGGGTGAAACCGTAGGCCTCGGCCAGTTTCTCGGCCGGGGCCGAGGCGCCGAAGCGGGAGAGGCCGTGCACCCGGTCGAGGCGGCCGGTGTACTGGCACCAAAGTTCCGGGCGTCCGGCCTCCACGGCGAAGCGGAAGGGAACGTCCGGAGGCAGCACGGCATTTTTGTACGCTTCCGGCTGCTCGTTGAAGAGTTCCATGCACGGCATGCTGACCACGCGCACGGCCAGGTCGGGCAGCAGCCCGGCGGCGGCCATGGCCAGGGACACTTCCGAGCCCGAGGCGAGCAGGATGATGTCCGGCTTGCCGCCCGCCGCCTCGACGAGGACGTAGGCCCCGCGCCGGACGCCGTCGGCGAGGCCGGGGTAGGTCGCGTGGTCGAGGACGGGGAGGTTCTGGCGCGTCAGGAGCAGGCAGGTCGGCCGGCTGGTCTGGGCGAGGGCCACCCCGAGGCAGGCGCAGGTCTCGTTGGCGTCGGCGGGGCGGGCCACCAGCATGTTGGGGATCAGCCGCAGGGAGCTCGCCTGCTCCACGGGTTCGTGGGTCGGGCCGTCCTCGCCCACGTAGAAGGAATCGTGGGTGAAGACGTGCAGGGCGGGGATGCGCTGGAGGGCCGCCATGCGCAGGGCGTTGCGCTCGTAATCCGAGAAGATGAGGAAGGTGGCCCCGAAGGGGATCAGGCCGCCGTGCAGGGCGATGCCGTTGACGATGGCGCCCATGGGGAATTCGCGCACGCCGAAGCAGAGGTTGCGGCCGAGGGGGTTGGACGGGCCGAAGACGCCGGTGATCTTCCGGAATTTTTCCGTCTGGTTGGACGGGTCGAGATCGGCGGAGCCGCCGACCAGGAGCGGCAGCTGGTCGATGAGGCCGCCGAGGGCCGCGCCCCAGGCCGAGCGGGTGGCCACGGCCTTGCCGGTCTCGAACACGGGCCAGCGCGGGTCCCGGTTGCCGGGGGCGCGCTTGATGTGGCGCCACAGTTCCTCGAAGGCCGCATCGGTGCCGAGACGGCTTTCCAGGGCCGCGTTCCAGGCCTTTCGCGCCTTTTCCAGTTCGGGGAAGCGGGTCCGGAAGTGCTCGGCCACCTCTTCGGGCATGAAAAATGCCTGGTCCTCGGGCAGGCCCAGGCATGTTTTGGTCTCCCGGATTTCGGCCTCCGAGAAGGGCGCGCCGTGGGAGGCGCAACTGCCCTCCATGGAGGCGGAGCCCTTGGCGATGGTGGTGGTGCCGATGATGATGGTGGGACGACCCGTTTCGGCCCGGCCGGCCTCGATGGCGGCGCGGATGGCGGCGTGGTCGTGGCCGTCGATCTCGATGACCTGCCAGCCGAGGCTCTCGAAAAGCCGTTTGTGGTCGGTGGCGTCGCACACGCTGGTCGGGCCGGCGAGCTGGACCTGGTTCTTGTCGAAAAGGACGATCAGGCGGCCGAGGCCCCACAGGCCGGCCAGGGCGGCCGAGCCCAGGAACACCGGGGTCTGCACGTCGCCGTCCGAGGACAGCACGTAGGTGTAATGGCCGGCGATGTCCTGGCCCAGGCGCTCACGGAGCATGACCTCGGCCACGGCCATGCCCACGGACATGGAAAAGCCCTGGCCGAGGGGGCCGGTGGTGCATTCGACGCCCGGGGTCTCGTAGTTTTCCGGATGGCCGGGGGTCTTGCTGCCGAACTGGCGGAAACGCTTCAGATCCTCCATGGTCAGGACGCCGCGAAGGAAAAGCAGGGTGTAGAGGAGCATGGACTCGTGGCCGGCCGAAAGCACGAAACGGTCGCGGGCGAACCAGGACGGATCGGCGGGGTCGAAGCGCAGGTAGTCCTTGAACAGCACGTAGGCCATGTCCGCGGAGGACATGGCGCCGCCCGGATGGCCGGAGGCGGCCTTGCGGGTGGCGTCCATGATGCAGCCCTTGATGACGCTGACGGCTCTGGCGTCGATGGCGGCGGCGTTGATGGTCATGGGAGAATCCTTGAACGGGGCTCGGTTACGGGTTCACGCGCCGCAGGCGGGGCGGCACGTTTCGATGAGGTCCACGCGGCGCTGGTGCCGGCCTCCCTCGAAGGAGGTGGCCAGGAACACGTCGGCGATGGAGGCGGCCAGACCCTGGCCCACCACGCGCTCGCCCAGGCACAGCACGTTGGCGTCGTTGTGGAGCCGGGTCATGCGGGCGAGATACTCGTTGAGGCAGACCGCGGCCCGGATGCCCGGAACGCGGTTGGCGGCCATGGACATGCCGATGCCCGTGCCGCAGACGAGGATGCCGGCGGCGCCGGGGGTGGAAAGAACCCTGGCGCACACCGCCTTGGCGTACTCCGGATAATCGACGCTTGCGGCGTCGGCCGGGCCGAGGTCCACCACCGCGTGGCCGGCGGCGGTCAGGTGGTCGCGCAGGAAGGCCTTGAGGGCCACGCCGGCGTGGTCGGAACCGATGAAGACGGTCTGGGGCATGATGCGGACTCCGCGTCGGACGTGCCGCCCGCGGCCGGGGAGGGGGGGCGGCGGGCTACAATTCCGGCAAAAGGGTTCCGTCCCCCGGGGTTTCCAGGGAGCGGCTGGCGGCATGGGAGGGGACGGGCAATTCCAGGTCGGCGGCCGGATACGGCTCCGGGCGCGGTTGCAGGCTCTTGACGCGAAGGATCAACGACGCCCCGCCCGGCGTGGTCAGCGTCAGCTTGCGGGCCAGCGGCGCGGCCAGTCCCGGCGCGGCCTCGTCGTTTTCGAAGGTGACGCGCCACGGTTCCACCCCCCGGCCGGTGAGATGGCGCGGTTTGCCCTCGAAGTCAAGGGTGAGGGAGGCCAGGCGGGGGTCGCCGGAAAAGGCGTACTCGTAGCCGTCGGCCACCTTCTTGGCCGAGGCGAAGCGCGTCGGGGCCAGTTCGCCGAAGCGGCCGGACACGATGGCGGAAAGCTCGCGCAGGGTGAAGGGAAGGGGCATGCCCAGGCGCGCGGCGCCCGCCTTGGCGTCCACGTGGCGGTAGACGGTGTCGCGGCCGGGGACGTAGGCGGCGAATTCCTGGCCGTCCTCGCGCAGATGGGCGTAGGCGCCTCCCATGGGCGTGGTCAGGTCGAGGCGCACGGGATTGGCCAGATTGCCGTAGAGGCGGTAGTTGAGGCGGCCGCTCTTGCCGTTTTTGGAGAAGCTCAGGGAACCGGCCAGGGAAAAGGCCTGGGAAGGCTCGTTTTTCGCCTGATTGGCCAGGAAGGTCTTGTAGACGGCGCCGGCCTCGTCGGGCCTGGGCGGCGCGGGACGGGTGGCGGCGCAGCCCGAGGCGAGAAGGGCCAGAGCGGCCCACAGGACGAGGCGGAACAGCCGGGCGTGGCGGGGCATCACAGGGCTCCCAGTTTCTTCTTGACGGCTTCGGGCGATTCCGACCCCAGTTCCAGGGCCTTGCGGTAGGCCTTCTGGGCCGTGGCCTTGCGCCCGGCGGCCGCGGCGATGTCGCCGTAATGTTCCCAGATGATGGCGTCCTTGACCTTGTGGGCGATGGCCTGCTCGATGGTGGCCAGGGCCTCCTCGTGGCGGTTGAGCTTGTGCAGGGCCCAGGCCAGGGAGTCCAGGAAGAAGGGGTTGTCGGGATCCTTTTCCAGGGCGGTGCGGATCATGGTCAGGGCCCTTTCCAGGTCGCGCCCCTCCTCGGCCAGGGAGTACCCGAGGTAGTTGAGGGCATCGGGGTTGGCCGGATCCTTGAGCACGATCCGTTCCATGACGGCCTTGGCCTCGTCGCGGCGCTTGAGCTTTTCCAAAACCACGCCGTGGCGGTAGAGGATGTCCAGATCGTCGGGCCAGGTCTGGGTGGCCTGTTCCAGGACGCGGGCGGCTGCGGCGGTTTCCCCGACCTTGTCGAGCAGGGCCGATTCCAGGATGACGAATTCCTTCTTGTCGGGAAACCGTTCCCGGCCCTCGCGGGACAGGGCCCTGGCCCGGGCCAGGTCGCCGATCTCGGTGGCGATCTGGATACGAAAACTCAGGCTTTTGTCGTAGTTGGGACTGTCCTGGGGCACCTGCCCCAGGATGTCCATGGCGGCCCGGGGATTCTTGTCCCCCTCGTAGGCCAGCACGGCCTTGTAGAAAACCAGGTCCGGGCTCGCCGGATCGAGGGCTTCGAGGCGGGAGAAGACCTGTTTGGCCTGGGCCGGGTAGCCGGTCTCGACCAGGGCGGCCATGGCGTCGAGCAGCAGCGCCTTGTCCGAGGGGGCGTCCTTGAGGAGCTTCATGGCCTTGGCCGGGTTTTTCTGCTTGAGGGCCAGGCGCAGGAGCTTGGAGCGGACCTCGGAGGAGTCCTCACCCAGGGCCAGCATTTTCTGGTAGCATTCCTCCGCGCCCTTGATGTCGCCGGTCTGGTCGAGCAGCATGCCGAGGTCGAGCCAGGCGGCCATCAGCGACTGATCCTTGGCCAGGGCCTCGCGCAACTGGCGAATGGCCTCCTTGGGGCGGGACCGGGCGGCCGACGCCTTGGCCATGAGGAACCAGGCCGTGGCGTCGCGATCCCCCTCGGGGATGCGTTCGAGCAGGGCGGCCGCTTCGGCGTGCTTGCCGGAGTCTTCGAGCAGCGAGGCCAGTTCCTGGATGCCGGCAACGTCCTTCGGATTCTGCTCCAGGAAGCGTTCCAGGGTCTGGATGGCCATCCCGCCCATGCGGCGCATCTGGTAGGCGTTGGCCAGATAGAAGGAAAGCTGGCGGGAGGCCGGGAAGGCCCGCAAGGCCTGTTCCAGCGTTTCGGTGGCCTTTTCCCGTTCGTTTTGCCCCCATTGCAGGTTGGCCAGTTCCACGGCCACTTCCGGTGAGGGATGGTTCGCGGCCAGGCCGGCCAGAATCTGGGCGGCCTCCTCCTTGCGGCCCTGGCGCAAGAGATCCTGGTAGACCAGGAACTGGTAGGACGCCTCGGCGGCAGGGGAAATCCCCCTGCCGGCATGGGCCATGAACGCCGAGCGGCTCGACGCGCAGGAATTGGAGATGAGGCAGGGCAGGAGCGCGAGCACCAGAAACAGGGGCAGGCGCCTGGGGAGGAAACGTTTTGTCGCGTCAGGCATGGCCGGTGTCCAGTGCGGCGCAAGCGGCCCGGCGCCGGCGGCCATGAAGCCGGGGGGCGGGCCTGCACATCGCCGCTATTCTTCCTTGTGAATCCACTCCGAGGAAAAGTCCTCGATGCGCTTGGACAGGTGGTTCTTGAGCTTTTCCAGGAGCCGGGCCTCGATTTGCCGGACCCGCTCCCGGGTGATGCCGTACTTCGCCCCGATTTCCCGCAGGGTCACCGGGGAATCGGACAGGATGCGGTGGTCGAGCAGTTCCAGTTCCTTGTCGTTGAGCGTGGGCCGGATGGTCTGGATATGCTTGTCGAGCTGACGCGAGATCTCGTCGCCGGCCAGCACCTCCTCGATGCCCGGGGTGAGCGCCGGCAGGAAGTCCAGCCGGGTGGAGGAGGAGTCGTCGCCCAGGGAAACGTCCAGGGACAGGTCGTTGCCGCTGAGACGCTGGTCCATCTCCACGATGTCGGACTCCGCGACGTTGAGGGCCTCGGACAGCTGGGAGGCGCTGGGGTCGAATCCCAGGCTCTGGAGACGGTGGCGCTCCTTGTTCAAGTTGTAGAACAACTTGCGTTGGGCCTGGGTGGTCCCGATCTTGACCATGCGCCAGTTGTCCATGATATACTTGAGGATGTAGGCCTTGATCCAGTAGGCGGCGTAGTAGGAGAACTTGATCCCCTTGTCCGGGTCGAATTTGGTCACGGCGCGCATCAGCCCGACATTGCCTTCCTGGATGAGGTCAAGCACGTTTTGCATCCAGCGGCGCTGAAAGTCCATGGCGATTTTCACCACCAGCCGCAGATGGGAGGAGATGAGCCGGAAGGCGGCCTTCTGGTCGTCCGCGTCGCGCACGCGCCGGGCCAGTTCCTGCTCCTCCTCGGGCTTGAGCATGGGGAACTTGCTGATCTCGCGCAGGTAGAGCTGGAGCGGATCGCGCGTGACCAGGGATCCGGAGGAGCCGGGACGCGGCGCAGGCAGCCGGAAATCGTCGTCGGGTTCGATATCGATGACATCCTGTTCGGAGGCGTCGGAGGCGTCGAACTCCTCGGGGTCGACGGGATCGAGTTCCGGGTCCGTAGGCGAAAAGTCTTGATCGTCTGGGTGTTCCATCGGATACTGGCCGGGTTATGGATCGCGGGGCGCCCTTCCCCGGGCGGGCTCGTTCCCTACGTCCCGCCTCGGAAGGCGTCGTCTCGCATGGCTATCAGACACTGTAAAGATTTGGTTTGTCCTTTTCAATGTTTTTCAGTAGACGGGCCGCGTTTCGGCACGACCAACCGGCCGGATGGCCAGTATAAGGAGACGCCGTGGGCGATTTCAGACAGGCGCTTCGCGACGACCGCATCCTCGTCTTCGACGGGGCCATGGGCACCCTGTTGCAGGGAAGGGGGCTCGCTGCGGGCGAGTCGCCGGAACTTTTCGGACTGGCGCATCCCGAGGCCATCGTGGCCACGCACCGGGAGTACATCGAGGCCGGCTCCCGGGTCATCACCGCCAACACCTTCGGCGGCAGCCGCTACAAACTGCCGGCCGGCACCGACGTGACCGGGCTCAACCGCGAGATGGCCCGCCTCGCCCGCCGGGCGGCCGGACCGGAGGTGTTCGTGGCCGGCTCGGTCGGTCCGACGGGGCAGTTCGTGGCGCCGCTCGGCAAGGCCTCCCTGCGGGAACTCGTCGACGCCTTCGCCGAGCAGATCCGGGGCTTGGCCGAGGGCGGCTGCGACCTCGTCGTCGGCGAGACCCATTTCGACCTGGCCGAGGCCAAGGCCTTGGTCCTGGCCGCCCGGGAGGTCTGCTCCCTGCCGGTGGCCGTGTGCATGACCTTCGAGGGCGCGGCCAGCCTCACCGGCTCGAGCCCCGAGGTCTTCGCCGACGCCATGGAGAACCTCGGCGTGGATCTCGTCGGCGTCAACTGCGGCGCGGGCCCGGACGACATGCGTCTGGTCGGCGAGATCTTCGGCCGCCGTCTGGCCACGCCCTTTTTCGTCAAACCCAACGCCGGGATGCCGCGCCTGGAGGGCGGGCGCACCGTCTTCCCCATGGGGCCGGAAGAGTTCGCCGAAAAGACCGCCCGCTTCGCCGACCTGGGAGCCAAGGCCCTCTCCGGCTGCTGCGGCACCACGCCGGCCCACATCGGCGCCCTGGCCGGCGCCCTGGCCGGCCGTTCCTGGAAGCGGCCCGAGGCTCCGGACCATCCGCTGCTGGCCGTCACCTCCCGGGCCGTCACCGTGCCCCTCGGGGGGGCGAACCCCTGCGTCGTCATCGGCGAACGGATCAATCCTACCGGAAAGGCGGAACTCGCCGCCGAACTCGCCGCCGGCGAGTTCTCCAAGGCCCTGGCCCTGGCCGAGGAGCAGGTGGCCGCCGGAGCGGGCCTCCTCGATGTCAACGTGGGCGCCCCCATGGTCGACGAGGCGGCCGTCCTGCCGCGTCTGGCCATGGAGCTCACCAAGCGCCAGACCATCCCGCTTTGCCTGGACTCCAATAACGCCGACGCCCTGACCGCCGCGCTGTGGGCCTATCCCGGCACGCCCCTGGTCAATTCGATAAGCGGCGAGCCCGGGCGCATGGAGCGCCTGGGGCCGCTTTGCCGCGACCACGGCGCCCCCTTCATCCTGCTGCCCCTCAAGGGCCGCAAGCTCCCGGTCACCGCCGCCGAACGCCTCGGCATCATCGAGGAACTCCTGGCCCAGGCCGAGTCCCTGGGCATTCCGCGCCGGCTCGTCCTCGTCGACGCCCTGGCGCTGACCGTCTCCTCCAAGCCCGAGGCGGCCCTGGCCTGTCTCGAAACCATCCGCCACTGCCGGGAAAAGTGGAACCTGCCCTCGGTGGTCGGCCTCTCGAACATCTCCTTCGGCCTGCCGGCCCGGGAGCTGGTCAACGCCGCCTTTTTCGCCATGAGTCTCGGCGCCGGCCTGGCCGCGGCCATCGCCAACCCCAACGTGGCCCGGCTCATGGAAACCTGCGGGGCGGCGGAAGTGCTGCTCGCCCGCGATCCCCAGGCCGGCCGCTTCATCGGCCGCTACGCCGGGTGGAAGCCCGGCCTGCCTGCCGCGGTCCCGCAGGCGGCCACCGCCGGCGCAGGCGCCGGGGAGGGCGGCGGCCCCTTGCGCCAGGCCGTCATCCTGGGGCGCCGGGAGACCATGGAGGGCCTCGTGGAAGCGGCCCTGGCCGAAGGGCGCGCCCCGGCCGCCATCCTGAACGAGGACCTCATCCCCGGCATCATGGAGGTGGGGCGGCGCTACGAGCGCAAGGAATTCTTCCTGCCCCAGCTCCTCGTCGCGGCCGAGACCATGCGCGCGGGGTTCGCCCGCCTCGAGCCGCTCCTGGCCGAGGAGGCAGGAGCCGAGAAGGCGCGCATCGTCATGGCCACCGTCGAGGGCGACATCCACGACATCGGCAAGAACATCGTCTGCCTGATGCTCAGGAACCACGGCTTCGAGGTCATCGACCTCGGCAAGGACGTGCCGGCCGCCCGCATCGTGGACGAGGCCGAGGCGCATGGCGCGGCCGTGATCGGCCTTTCCGCGCTCATGACCACCACCATGGTGCGCATGGAGGACACGGTGCGTCTGGTGCGGGAGCGGGGATTGTCCACGCGGATCATGGTGGGCGGGGCCGTGGTGACCGAGGCCTTCGCGCGCTCCATCGGCGCCGACGCCCACGCCGTGGACGCCGTGGACGCCGTGCGCCAGGCCAAGCTGCTCGTCGACGGGGCGTGAAAAAACAACTGGCCGGCCCTGGCCGCTTTGCAGTAAACCAGCCGCAGGCGGCGCCGCTTGGCGCCGTCGATTTCGTCGCGTGGAGGATGCCATTGCGCATACGCACCATCGTTTTGGCCCTGGCCTTGTTCGTTTTGGCCGCCGGCCCGGCCCTGGCCCAGGATGCCGGTCCCATCAAGGGGCAGGCCGTGCTGGACGCCATCGCCGCCGCCCAAGGCAAGGTGGTGGTCGTCGACTTCTTCGCTTCCTGGTGCAAGCCCTGCCTGATGGAGATCCCGGACTTCATCGAGGCCCGCAAGCACTATTCCGCGGACAAGGTGGTCTTCATCGGGATATCCCTGGACCAGGACCAGGGGCAGTATCAGCGGTTCGTCAGGCAGACGCCGTTCAACTTTCCGGTGCACCTGGCCGACCCCGATATCCTGTCCACCTTCAACGTGAAGATGATTCCAAAGACGCTTCTCTATGATACGAAGGGGCAGCAAGCCATGAACCATTCCGGCTACATGTCCGGCGAAACGCTCCGGCGGGCCATCGACACCCTGCTCAACGACGGCGGATCATGACCAAACTCTTCATCCGCAAGGCGGCGATCCAGGATGTCAAGCAGATCCACGCGCTGCTCATGCACTGCGCGCGCCAGGAATTTCTGCTGCCCCGCTCCTTCAACCAGCTCTACAGCCATGTGCGCGATTTCTTCGTCCTGGCGGATGCGGACCGCCCTGGCATACTGGGCTGCTGCGCCTTGTCCATCTGCTGGGAGGACATCGCCGAGATCCGTTCTTTGGCCGTGGACGAGGAGCATCAAAAGCATGGATGGGGCGGCAAGCTGGTCGAGGCCTGCCTTTCCGACGCCGTGACCCTCGGCATCTACAAGGTCTTCACCCTGACCTACCGGTCGCACTTCTTCGAGCGCCTGGGGTTCGCCCCGGTGGAGAAGGAACGGCTGCCCCAGAAGGTCTGGGCCGATTGCATCAACTGTCCCAAGTTTCCGGAGTGCGACGAGAACGCGCTGATCATGGAAATGTAGGCCCGGTCCGGGCAAATCCGAACGGCGGGGAGTGATGGCGGAACAATTGCGCGAAGTGTTCGGCGAGGCGGCGGTGGCCGCCCGCGTGGCCGAATTGGGCCGGGAGATTTCGGCCCATTACGCCGGCGGCGACGACGTGGTCATGATCGGGGTGCTCAAGGGGGCGCTGCCCTTCATGGCCGACCTCCTGCGGGCCCTCGACTTCTGCCCGGTGCTCGATTTCGTGCGGGTGGCCAGCTACGGCGCGGACACCGCTCCGGGCGAGTTGCGGTTCCTCAAGGATATCGAAACGGATATCGCCGGGCGCCGGGTGCTCCTCGTGGAAGACATCGTGGACACCGGGCGCTCCCTGGCCTTTCTCGCGGAGACGCTCGGCCGGCGGGGACCGGCCGACATCAAGATCTGCTCGTTTCTGGACAAGCCGTACCGCCGCGAGGCGGACGTGGCCGTGGATTTCGTGGGCTTTGCCGCGCCGCCCGTGTTCCTGGTGGGGTATGGCATGGACATCGGGGAGCGGTTGCGGCGGCTTCGCGGCGTGTACGAACTGATCCGGTAGCAAACGGCCCCTTTCTTGCAGGCCGTGCCGGAAACCACAACCGGCGTGGGATAGAAACCATGATTGTACAATGCCCGAATTGCCAGGCCAGGTTCAAGCTGCCCGACGAGAAGCTCGGCGCCACCGGCGCCAAGCTGCGGTGCGGCAAGTGTCGCCACGTTTTTCACGTCGAACCCCCGGCGCCGCCCGCTTCCGGCGGCCTGACGGATTTCGACTTTCCCGAGGACCTCGCGCCGACCGCGTCCGCCAAGGCCGCGCCCGGAGCCGACGCGGCGCCCCGGGCCTCGTTGCCTGACGACGATGTGCCGCCCGACCTGTTTCATTCCGAATCCTACGAGGGGCCGTCGGGCGCCGCCCGCGCCGGACGCGGCGACGAGCCGGACGAGGGGCCGGTCAAGCCCGGATTCAGCCTCGACGACGTGGCCGATATTCCGTTGCCCGGCAGCAGCGCGTCAAAAGACCGACGCCGCCGGGTCCTGGTCATCGCCGGCGCCCTCCTGTTCGTGATCGTCGCCACCGTGGCCGCCGTGCGTTTCCTCGACCTGTGGCCCGGCCAGAAGGCCAAGGCCCCGGCCGAGGCCCCGACGACCGCCGCCCCGGCCAAGCCCGAGGCCGCCAAGCCCGA
>CAZNUQ010000023.1:0-14595 GCA_964576235.1 uncultured Desulfovibrio sp. | reverse complement strand
GCCGCGCCCGGGGCGCAAAAACCCGAGGAGACGGCCAAGGTCAAGGACATCATGCTGCAAAACGTCCGCCAGTATTACGTCTCCAACGAGAAGGCGGGGCAGCTTTTCGTCATCGAGGGCAAGGCCGTCAACAACTTCAAGGCGCCCAAGGAGATGATCAAGCTCGAGGCGAGCCTTTTCGACGACAAGGGCGCCACCCTGACTTCCCAGGCGGAACTCGCCGGCAACACCGTCTCGCTTTTCCAGCTCCAGGTCATGACCCGCGACGAACTCAAAAACGCCCTGGCCTCCCAGGTCGGCGTCCTGACCAACAACACCAACATCGCCCCGGGCGGCGAGGCGCCGTTCATGCTCGTCTTTTTCGATCCGCCCGAGGCCGTGAAGGAATTCGGCGTCAAGGTGGTCGACGCCAAGGATCCGCCCCGGCAGTAGCGCCATGGGCGTCAAATCCAAGCGGATTTTCACCTGTTCGGCCTGCGGCGGGGTCTCCCCGACCTGGCGCGGCCAATGCCCCCGTTGCGGGGCCTGGAACACCATGGAGGAACGGGCCGCCCCGGCCCGTTCCCTTCCCCGGTCCGGTCCGCCGGACGGTTCCGGCTCCGTCGTGCCCATCCCCCTCGGCAGCCATCCGGACACGGACTTTCGTCCCTTTCCCACGGGCATCCCCGGCCTCGACCGGGTGCTCGGCGGCGGGCTCACGCCCGGCGGCGCCGTGCTCCTCGGGGGCGAACCCGGCATCGGCAAGTCCACGATCCTTTTGCAACTGGCGGGGCTCGCCGCCGCTTCCGGCCGCCGGGTCGTCTACGTCTCGGGCGAGGAGTCGCTGGCCCAGCTCAAGGCCCGGGCCGAACGCCTGGGCGTTTTGCGCGAGGGATTGCTCGCGGCCTCCACCACCGACGCCGGCGCGGCCGTGGACGTGCTCGGCGGCACGCCCGCCCCGGATCTGGTCATCGTCGATTCGGTGCAGACCATGCACGCCTCCGGGGTCGATGGCGCGGCCGGGTCGGTTTCCCAGGTGCGCGCCGTGGCCGCCGCCTGCGTCGAGGCGGCCAAGAGCGGCCGGGCGAGCCTCGTGCTCGTCGGCCACGTCACCAAGGACGGCCAGATCGCCGGACCGAAGCTCCTGGAGCACATGGTGGACACGGTGCTCTACCTCGAAGGCGAGCGCCGCCACGTCTTTCGCATCCTGCGGGTGCTCAAGAACCGATACGGCCCCACCGACGAGCTGCTGGTCATGGAGATGCGCGAATCCGGGCTTTCCGAGGTGCCCGACCCCTCGACGTTCTTCCTGGGGGACCGGGACCCGGCGGTGTCGGGTTCGGCCGTGGTCATGGCCGTGGAGGGCCGCCGCCCCTTCGCCGTGGAGGTCCAGGCCCTGGCCGCCAAGTCCTTCCTGGCCATGCCGCGCCGGGCGGCGCTCGGCCTGGATGTCGGCCGGCTGCACCTGCTTCTGGCCGTCCTCGAGAAGCGCCTGCGCCTCAATCTCGGCCAGACCGACCTCTACGCCAAGATCGGCGGGGGGCTCAAAATCCAGGATCCCGGCCTGGACCTCGGCATCGCCGCCTCGGTGCTGTCGTCGTTTTACGACCGGCCCCTGCCGGCCGGGGCGGTTTTTTGGGGCGAGGTGGACCTTTCCGGGCGCATCCGGCCCGTGGCCGGCCACGAGACGCGGCTTAAGCAGGCCGAGCGCCTGGGCTACGGCCCGGTGCTGTGTCCGGACGCCGGAAGGCTCGGCCCCCGCGTGGACAATCTCGCCGCATTGGCCCGGGTGCTTCTGGGCGCGTCCTGATCCGGCCGTCCTCCGGCCGCCTTCTCAGAAATTCGTCTCCAGGATGTCGCCGGGGCCGGCGTAGCGGAAGACCGTGGTGCCGGGATGCTCCAGCCGGCCGGCGTGGCGGGCGAGGTGTTCCGTGTGGCCGCCGAGGTGCATGGGCACGAAGACCCTGGGCGCGATGCGGGCGACGAACTCGGGCGCGCCGGAAAGGCTTTCCGGCAGTCTCGGGTCCATGTTGGAAAAGGCGATGTCCACCGGCCGTCCGGCGATCCGGGCCAGGGCCCGGTGCCAGGACATGCGCGCGGCCCGCCGGGCCGCCTCGGACTGCCCCGGCCAGTCCCACAGGGCCAGATCTCCGCCGAAATAGACCGAGAGCCCGTCCACCTCGACGCAAAAGGCCACGCCCAGGTCGTTGCTTTCCAGGGCTTCGACGGCCATGCCGTCCACGTCGAGCCTGGCGTCGGGGGCAAGGGTCACCGTTCCCGCCGGCAGCACGTCGCCGTACAGGTCGGCCACGTCGTCGGAAACGACGAGGCGCATGGCCGCGGCGCCCGCGGTCGCCCGGACGATGTCCGGGTTGAAGTGGTCGTCGTGGCTGTGGGAGGCGAAAACCGTAAGCTCCCGTCCGGCCATGACGGACGCGGCCACGGCCGCCGCCGCCCCGGGCAGGTATTCGGGGGATGGATAGTCGAAGAGCAGGGCGCGTCGCGGCGTCAGCAGGAAAAAGCAGTCGTGCTGGATGGAGACGATCCGCGCCCGCATGGCGGCGTCAGGCGATGTCCCATTGCGGACCGGCCGGGGTGTCCATGACCGTGACGCCAAGGCCGGCCAGTTCGTCGCGGAGGGCGTCGGAGCGTGCGAAATCCTTGGCCTTGCGGGCTTCCTGGCGCGCTTCCACGAGAGCCTCCACCCTTGCCGCGTCGATGCCCAGGCGCTCCAGGCGGCTGGCCTTCAGGTCGGTCAGGAAAGCCTGGGAGTCCTGGCCGAAGACACCGAGGATCGTCCCCCAGATCCCCAGGTCGTCCAGGATGCGACGCAGGATTTCCGCCGTCCCGGCGCTTTTGGACAGGGTCTTGTCCTCCATGAGCCGTCCGCCCAGGCGCACCGCCCCGAAGACATGGCCCAGGGCCTGGGCGGTGTTCAGGTCGTCGTCCATGGCCGCCGCGAAGCCTTCCTCGTGCCGCGCCAGCTCCTGGCCGATCTCCGGGGCAAGCTTGGTCCCGGACCATTTGGTCCGGGTGAGGGCCTGCTCCATCTGGCCCTTGGCCGCGTAGACGCGCTTGATCCCCTTTTCCGCCTCGTCCAGGGCCTGGTCGGAGTAGTCGAGGGGGCTCCTGTAGTGGGAGGAGACCAGGAAAAAACGCAGCACTTCGGGCAGGTAGCGTTTGTAGATGTCGCGGATGGTGACGAAGTTGCCAAGCGACTTGGACATTTTCTCGGTATTGATGCGCACGAAGCCGTTGTGCACCCAGAACCGGCAAAACGATCCGCCCACGGCCGCCTCGGTCTGGGCGATCTCGTTCTCGTGATGGGGAAAGATGAGATCCTGGCCGCCGCCGTGGATGTCGATGGGCAGCCCGAGCAGTTTCTCGCTCATGGCCGAGCACTCCAGGTGCCAGCCCGGCCGGCCCGGACCGAAGGGGCTGTCCCAGGTCGGCTCGCCGGGCTTGGAGGCCTTCCACAGGGCGAAATCCAGCGGGTCTTCCTTCTCCTCGCCCGGGGCCACCCGCGCCCCGGCGCGCATGTCCTCCACGTCGCGGCCCGACAGCTTGCCGTAGTCCGAGAAGGAGCGCACCCGGAAATACACGTCCCCGGAGGGCGTCCTGTAGGCGTGACCGCGTTCGATCAGGCGCTCGGCCAGGGCCGCCATCTCGGCGATGTATTCCGTGGCCCGGGGTTCTGCGTCCGGACGCAGGATGCCGAGCCGGTCCATGTCTTCATAAAAGGCCGCGATGTAGCGTTCGGCGATGGCGGCGCAGGAGACGCCCTCGGTGTTGGCCTTGCGGATGATCTTGTCGTCCACGTCGGTGAAGTTGCGCACGAAGCGCACCTCGTTGCCGAGATGGCGCAGGTAGCGCGCCAGGACATCGAAGACCACGGACGAGCGGGCATGTCCGATGTGGCACAGGTCGTAGGCGGTGATCCCGCAGACATACATGGCCACCTTGCCGGGCTCCCGGGAAACGAAGGGTTCCTTGCCCCTGGCCATGGTGTTGAACAGCTGCATGCCGAGCCTCCCGTGAAAAGTCCCCACCTTTTGCAAAGCGGATGCGCAAAGTCAAGGGACGGACGCCGCAACGTGGTGCAGGCGGGACATTTTGTCAATTGGCCATTCCAGGCCCGGCGGCACCACAGGGGATGGCGTCGTCGCGGCTTGTCGCGTTTTTGACGCCATGGAGAGGGTGTGTTTGCAATATGCTGAAATTTATTGTTAAAATATTTGGCAGGCTCCTTGCTTATCCGGGCCTAGCGAAATGTCGGCAGGGGAGGGAGGCGGCGGATGACCGCGTACCCCCACAAAGGAGGACGGCATGCTTTCCTTTTTCACCGGCGCGGAAAAAAGAAGTCGGGACCGCCACGAGGAACTCAAGCGCGGCGCCCGGCTCAAGAATGCCAAGGAGCTCTTTTTCACCGGCAAGTTTCCGGTGGTGACCACGCCCGGCATCGAGGGCCGCAAGGTCCGCAAGGTCCTGGGACTGGTCAGCGGCCGGGGCTTCGATTCCGAATGCGCCTTTTACGGGCTGACGGCGAGCGCCCTGGACATCGGGGCCGACGCCATCATCGGCTATCAGGAGAACGTGGCCTTCCATCCCGACGGCTCGCGCTATTTTTCCTGCTACGGCACCGCGGTGATCCTGGAGCGCGAACAGGCCGCGTCCCCGGCCCCGCGCAAGTCCCTGGCCGGAAAGTCCGTCATGCACTGATCCCGGCCGCCCGCGCCGCCGGGAACACGAAAGGAGGCACGCCATGAAGCGCGCCATCGCAAGCCTCGCCGCCGCCTGCGCCCTCGTCGCCCAGGCCGGCGCGGCCAAGGCCCAGGAATACACCCAGGGAACGAGCTACATCGAACCCCGGGGCGGCGTCTATGCAACGACCAACCCCAACGTCAACGTCGTCGGCACCTACGGAGGCGCGGCCGGGCATTACGTGGCCGACGGCGTGGCCGTCGAGGCCGAGGGCCTGGGCTACGCCGTGGACCAGACGACCAAGCGGCCCACGCCGCTCGGCATGAGCTCCAACCAGGAGACGAACAGCGCGGTCGGGGTGTCCGGCATGGCCAAGTGGCATTTCGTGCGCACCCCCCGGGGAACCCTTTTCGTCGGGGCCGGAGGCGGCGGGGTGTTCGCCGAAAAGGAACTGCCCACGGGCGGGAGCAGGCAAAGCGGCGCCGGCCAGGCCGATCTCGGCGGATCGGTGGCTCTCGGCAAGAATGTGAGCCTGCGGGCTGCCGGCCGCTATCAGCATCTGGGCTCCTTTTCCGACAAGGGCCTCGACAGCGTCGGCGGCAACCTGGGCCTCAAGATCAGTTTTTAGGCGGCGTCTCCCCGTCTTCGGAGTCCCGGCCGGTCGCGTCGGGGCGCGGCCCGCGCCCCGTGGCCGGCCCTCAGCATCCCCGGATGCCGAATTTGGGGAAGACGAACCGCACGAGCAGCAGCCAGGCGACGATGACACCGAGAAGAAGCATGATGTCGTTCATGGCGGCGATCCTACCATGGGCGGAGCGCCCCGCCAAGGGGGGCGCTCCGTTGGCCGTGGCGGAACTTGCCTGCCCGGGGCTTGCGTGCTAGCGCATCGGCATACCTGGAAATGAACGCGCTTCAGGCCGGCAGGTCCGGTCCGTTGCCTCGGGGCCGGCGTGGAACTGGAAAAGCATCTCAAGGAAATCGTCAACACCATGAGCGAGGGGCTTTTGCTCGTGGCCACGGACGGCGGCATCGTCATGGCCAACGAGGCCCTCGCGCGCATGACCGGCTACGCCCGGGACGAACTCGTCGGCCACAGCTGCCGGATGCTGCACTGCGACGCCTGCGAGGCCGAGCGGAGCGGCGGTTCGGGCGCCTGGTGCCGGCTGTTCGCCCAGGAGCGGGCCGCCGCCAAGCGCTGCATGATCCGGCGCAAGGACGGGTCGTTTTTGCCGGTGCTCAAGAACCAGTCGCTTTTGCGCGACGCCTCCGGGACGGTGCTTTTCGCCGTGGAAACCCTGACGGACCTGACGGAACTGGAGGGACTCGACCGCAAGGTGGAGGCCCTTTCCCGGCTCCTTGGGGCCGAGACGGGCTTTCACGGCATGATCGGCGCCTCGCCGCCCATGCGGCGGCTTTTTGACATGCTCGAACGGGCGGCGGCCAGCGACGCCCCGGTGCTGCTTTTCGGCGAATCCGGCACGGGCAAGGAACTGGCGGCGCGGGCCGTGCACGACATGGGACGCCGGCGGCTCGGTCCGTTCGTCCAGCTCAACTGCGGGGCCCTGAGCGAATCCCTGCTGGAAAGCGAGCTTTTCGGACACGCCAGGGGGGCCTTCACCGGCGCCTATCGGCATCGCCAGGGCCGCTTCGAGGCGGCCGACGGCGGCGACATCTTCCTGGACGAGATCGGCGACGCGCCGGCCTCCATCCAGGTCAAGCTCCTGCGGGTGCTCGAAACCAAGCGTTTCGAGCGGGTGGGCGAGAGCCGGCCCATCCGGGCCGACGTGCGGGTCATCGCCGCCACGCACCGGGACCTTTCCCGGCTCGTGGCCGAGGGGCGTTTCCGGGAGGATCTCTATTTCCGCGTCAACGTCCTGCCCATCCACCTGCCGCCCCTGCGTGAGCGGTCCGAGGATCTGGCGCCGTTGACCGAACATTTCCTGCGCCGGCTGGCCGAACAGGCGGGCCGGCCGGTGCCGGCCGTGTCGCCGGAGGCCATGGCCCGTTGCCTGCGCTATGCCTGGCCTGGCAACGTGCGGGAATTCAAAAGCGCCCTGGAGTACGCCTTTGTCGTGGCCGACGGGGAGGCCATCGAGCCCCGGCACCTTCCCCCGTCCCTGGGCGGGGGCGGGGCCGCGCCAGGAGCCGCCGTCCGTTCGGGAGCCGCGCCGGGCGCGCCGGCGGGCGAACGCGGGGCGCTCATCGAGGCCTTGCGCCGGGCCGGGGGCAACCGGTCCGAGGCGGCCCGGCTCCTGGGCGTCAGCCGGGGCACGGTGCTCAACCGCATGCGCAAGCACGGAGTGGATTCCAGACATGTCCTCGAGTATTAGCGGCGCGGCGCGACGGATGGTTGCCGCCCTTCTGGTCCTGGTCTCGTGGGCCGGGGCGGCCCTGGCCGGGGCGCCGACGGTGCCGGCCCGGGTGGTCGCCGTCCTGCCCCACGATCCGTCCGCCTTCACCCAGGGGCTTCTTTTCCACGGCGGCGTCTTCTACGAAAGCACGGGCCTCTACGGCCGGTCGAGCCTGCGCCGGGTCGATCCGGCCACGGGCCGGGTTCTGGCCAGGCGCATGCTGCCGGCGTCGGTCTTCGGCGAGGGGCTGGTCCTTGTCGGCGGCCGGCTTTACCAGCTCTCCTGGCGCGAGGGGCGGGTGCTGGTGTCCGAGGCGGCGGACCTGCGGCCCGTGACGGAGCTCCCCCTGGCGACCGAAGGCTGGGGCGTCTGCGTCCTGGACGGCCGGCTCGTGGTCAGCGACGGATCGGACAGGCTCGTTTTTTACGATCCCGGGAACATGTCCCGGCTCGGCGCGATAGCCGTGACCGACGGCGGCGTCCCGGTGGACCGGCTCAACGAGCTGGAAACGGTGGGCGCGACGATCTGGGCCAATGTCTGGGGCGAAACGCGCATCGCGGTCATCGATCCGGCCTCGGGCCGGGTGCTGGCCTGGGTGGACTGCGCGGCCCTGGTGGCCGGGGCCGCCGGCGGCGACCCCGAGCGCGTCCTCAACGGCATCGCCTGCGATCCGGCCACGGGCCGGATATGGGTGACGGGCAAGAACTGGCCCAGTGTCCTGGAAATCAAGGTTCCGGGACTGCCCCTCGGGGCGTCCCGGCCATAGGCGTGGTCATGAAGCAGAAATGCAGGATGTGCCGGTATTGGAAGGGGCCGATCCCTCC
This sequence comes from uncultured Desulfovibrio sp., assembly GCA_964576235.1. Taxonomy (GTDB): domain Bacteria; phylum Desulfobacterota; class Desulfovibrionia; order Desulfovibrionales; family Desulfovibrionaceae; genus Solidesulfovibrio. The sequence continues at coordinate 6,740 of CAZNUQ010000023.1, read as the reverse complement.
CGACGACCGCTATTGTCCCCCCGAGGAGATGCTCACGGGGGAGTGGGGGTACTGCAAGCGCCACGCCCCGGCTCCGGCCACCGAGCCGGTGGAGCAGGCGCGCGGCAAGACCTACGTGGCCGTCTGGCCGGAAACCCTGGCCGACGACCTGTGCGGGGATTTCGTGCTCATTCCCCTGCACCGGGAATAGGCCGGCCGCCCCGCGGGTCCGGCCGCCACAGCAGCCAAAGCCCCAGGGCCAGGACCGGCAGGCTCAGGATCTGGCCCATGGTCAGCCAGCCGAAGGCCAGGTAGCCGAGCTGGGGATCGGGCAGGCGCACGAATTCCACGGTGAAGCGGAAGACGGCGTAGCAGACGCAAAACATGCCGGCGACGGCGCCTTCCTTGCGGGGGCGGGCCGAATAGAGCCACAGGATGCAAAACAGGGCCGCGCCCTCGAGCCCGGCCTCGTAGAGCTGGGACGGATGCCTCGGCAGAGCCCCGGCCCGCGGGTCTGGAAAGACCATGCCCCAGGGCAGGTCCGTGGTTTTCCCCCACAGTTCGCCGTTGATGAAGTTGCCGAGGCGGCCGGCCAGGATCCCCGGCGGGATGAGCGGCACGGTGAAGTCGGCCACGCCCCAGAAGCCTTTTCCCGTCTTGCGGCCGAGCGCCCAGGCGACCGCGACCACGCCCAGGAATCCGCCGTGAAACGACATCCCTCCCTGCCATATCCGGAGGATCGACAGCGGATCGGCCAGGAACCCCGGCAGGTCGTAGAAGAGGACGTAGCCGATGCGGCCGCCGAGCACCACCCCGAGCACCGAATAGGTGACGAGGTCGTCGACGAGGAGCTTCGTCCAGCCGGAATCCGGGCGGGCGGCCCGGTGGCGGCCGAGCAGCCAGGCCGCGCCGAAGCCGAAAAGATACATCAGGCCGTACCAGCGGACGCTCAGGGGGCCGAGGGTCACGGCCACGGGATCGATCTGGGGATGGGCGAGCATGGGATGGCTCCGGAAAGGCGTTGGTTGGGACGGCGGAGGCGGAAGCCGCCGGTCAGTCCGCGTTGATCTCGGCGAGCAGGAATTTGGCCTTCTCGTAGCCCGGATTGAGTTCCAGCGCCTTTTTGAGGTACTCCACGGCCATGTCCCGTTTGCCGTAGCGGCGGAAGACCGTGGCGATATTGTAGCAGACGGCCTCGCTTGTGCGCCACAGGTCCGGATTGATGGTCAGCGCCCGGTCCAGGTACTGGTAGGCCTCGATGTACTGGCGCCCTTCGGTGAAGGCCATGGAGATGTTGTAGAAAAGGCCGCCGTCTTCGGGAGAGATGCGCAACGCCTTGCGGTATTCGACAACGGCTTCCTGCCACTTGCCCTGGCGGCGCAGCATGAGTCCCAGACGGTTGAAAAGCTCGATGTCCGAACGGTCGAGCATGTTCTTGCGGGTATTGAGGGCCTGACGCAGGTACTGCTCGGATATTTCCGGGGCGCTGTCCATGCAGCGGGCGGCGATGGACTGGGTGACCCGGCTGACGGCGTCGAGGGCCTCCTTGGTGGCGATGCGCACGGCCTGGTCGAAGGCGGCTTTGGCCTTGTCGGTGTCGCCGACCTTGATGTAGCCCGTGCCGATGTCCACCTTGCGGTCCACGTTGAGGGGGGAGAGCTTGTCGAGTCTTTCCAGGAATTTCAGTTCCTCGACGGTGTTGCCTTCCTCGTGGTGCAGGTCGGCGATCTTTTTGAGCGGATCCAGGAACAGCCTGGCTCCCTTCTCGGCCTGGGTGTAGGCCCGCAGGGCCTCCTCCTTCCTGCCCATGGCCCGCAGGGCGTCGCCCATGAGCAGGAGGCCGGAGGGGCTGTTGGGCTTCATGTCCAGGACCTGGCGGGCGATCTTGGCGGCCTCCAGGGGGTTGTCCGTGTCGAGGAGCTGGCGCCCCTGGTCCATGAGTTCCCCGATCTGTCCCCGGGGTTTGACCGTGAAGGCGATCTTTTCGATGAGCGTATCCGGCGAGATGGGCTTGGTGATGATGTTGTCCGCGCCGAGTTCGTGCAGGAGCACCAGCTTGTCCCGGTCCACCTCGGTGGTCAGGACCACGAGGAACAGTTCGCTTCCGAAGTCGGACTTGATGTAGCGGACGAGGTCGGAGGTGTTGCGGCCGTTGAGTTCCCGTTCGATGAAGACGAGCACCTTGTGCTTCTTGGAGCGGAGGAGCTTGATTTCCTTCTGAAGGCTGTCGATGGTGGCGACGTTGTGGACGCACTCGTCCTTGATGGTCAGGTGGCGCAGAAGTGTGCCGCGCAGGTTCTTGTTGAACAGCGTATCATTGCTGACAACCAGGAAGACCCCGTTTTGCAGGGCGATGAATTCCCGTACGTCGTCGTCGTATTGCTTGTTTTTCATGCACCGCTCGGAGGGAAGCCGTGACTCGCGTGGAGCGGCGAGGTCAGGGGTTCGGGCTGTCCGGACCGCCGTCCGCTCCGGACGCGGAGGCCTCGACCAGGGCCATGAAGGCGGCCAGGGCTTCCGGAGCCATGGCAAAGGCGTGTTCCGGCCCCGGAAAATCGCCACTTCTAACCGCATCGGCGTAGTGCGTCAACGCCTCCACCGCCTGGGCGCCAAGTTCCGCGTACCGCTTGACGAATTTCGGCTGGAACCGTTCGTAGAGCCCGAGCACGTCGTGGAAGACCAGCACCTGCCCGTCGCAGTCCGGGCCGGCCCCGATGCCGATGGTGGGCACGGACAGCGCCCTGGTCACCACCGCCGCCACCTCCGCCGGGATGCATTCGAGGACCACGCCGAAGCATCCGGCCTCGGCCAGGGCCTGGGCGTCGCCGAGGAGTCTGGCCGCCGCCTGGGCCGTCCTGGACTGGACCTTGAAGCCTCCCAGGGCGGCCACGTGCTGCGGGGTGAGCCCGACGTGGCCGAGCACCGGAATGCCGGCATCCGTCATGGCCCGCACCTGGGGCGCCACCTCGCGTCCCCCCTCGAGCTTGACCGCGCCGGCCCGGCCTTCCTTGAGGAATCGGCCGGCATTGGCCACGGCCTCGGGCACCGAAACCTGGTAGGACATGAAGGGCATGTCGGCCACGACCAGGGCCCGCGAGGCCCCGCGGGAGACGGCCTTCACATGGTGCAGCATCTCCTCCATGGTCACGGACAAGGTGTCCTCGTGGCCGAGCACCACCATGGCCAGCGAGTCGCCGACCAGCAGCATGTCCACGCCGGCGGCCTCGGCCAGCCGGGCGGCGGCATAGTCGTAGGCCGTGAGCATCGCCAGTTTGCGTGCGCCCTTGGCGGCCATCACGTCCGGAACGGTCATGCGAGACATGGGCATCACTCCTTGCGGTCTTGCGCCGGGCCCGTCTTTGGCCTAATTGCCTCGGCCATGCAAGCGTGCATCACCGAGCGCCGGGCGAGGCGCATCAGGGAAGTCCTGGCCAGACGGCAGACCGATCTGACCCTGGTCATAAACAACATTCACGATCCCCACAACGTGTCGGCCATTTTGCGGAGCTGCGACGCGTTCGGCATCCACCGGGTCCACCTGCTCTACACCGACACCGCCTTTCCGGCCCTGGGGAAAAAATCCTCGGCCTCGGCCAAGAAGTGGGTGGAAATCGTGCGCCATCCCGACGCGGCCAGTCTGGCCGCGAGTCTCAAGGGACAGGGCTACGCCCTGGTGGCCACAGCCTGTACCGAGGAGGCCAGGCCGCTTCCGGAATGGAACCTGACCGGTCGGCTGGCCATCGTCCTCGGCAACGAGCACCGGGGCGTGGACGAGGAGCTCGCGCCGCACGTGGACGGCTCGCTTTATATTCCCATGCAGGGCATGGTGCAAAGCCTTAACGTGTCGGTGGCGGCGGCGGTGATCCTCTACGAGGGGTTCCGGCAGTGTCTGGCCCTCGGCCGTTACGAAACCCCGAGCCTGCCTGCCGACGAACTGGACCGCCTGGCCGAGGCCTGGGCCAGGAAATAACGCGCCATCCCCCGCAAGAGGCGGCGGGAGCGGCGCGGGACGGTCGGGGGCGACCCCAGGAGGGGGCCATGCGGCCATCCCGGACCTTGAGCCGCACCGCCGGACACGCGGAACTGGCGGCAGGGCTTTGTCCCAACCAGACCGTGCTGTCCGACGCCGGACTCGCCTTCCTGGTCGAGACGGCCTTTCGGGCCAGCCTGAAGCGGGAGGAGGGGCGCTACCCCTCGTTCCAGCTCTTCGCGCCGCTGGTCGGGGGGCCGCAGCCCCTGCTCGACATGCGCTTTTCCAGCCCGCTTCCCGTGAGCGTCGCCTCCCTGCATCGCCTTTCCCCCGGCATCCCGCCGCGTCCCTACGCCCTCGTCGTCCGGGAGGCGCCTGGGGGACTCTGGCTGGAGGGGGTGGCCCGGGTGGAATATTCGGGGTTCGCCGCCCTCCGGGGAAGCCTGGACTATCACGGCGGCACCCTGTTTCCGGGGCTCTCCCTGCATGTGGCCGGTCCCGCCCGCATCCGGGCGGCTCTTTTTTCGAGCGACGCGCCGGTCACCTACCTGGAACTGCGGGAGGGCGAACTCTCGTTTTGTCGCGACAACGCCTTTTCGCCGGTGTTTTTGCCCCTGTGCCGCCAGGCGGCCCAGGCGCTGGCGGACGGGACGGTGGACGGCGGGACGCTGGCGAGCCTGATCAAGGCGACCCTGGCCCGTGTCTTTTCCCTGGCCGTGGCCGCCGGCCATGGCGGCATGTTCGTCGTCCTGCCGCCGGGCATGGGCGGTCTGGCCGGTTCCGGGGGGCTCATGACTCCCGGGGTGGGGGTGTCCTGGCCCAATCTGGGCCGGGTGGCCTGCAATCTGGCCCGTCAGGACCGGCATTACTCCACCCGCGTGGAACAGTGGGAGACGGCCACGCGGGTCACGGCCCAGGCCTCCTGCGTGGACGGCGCGGTGGTCCTCGACGCGGCCCTGTCCGTCCTGGCCTTCCGGGTGGAACTGCTGGCCCGGGAGGACGAGCGGCTGCCGGATTGCGTGGCCCTGTCGCCCGAACTCTCGGAGCCGGTGCCCGGGGAGACCGTGGATATCGCCGGCTTCGGCACCCGGCACAGGTCGGCGGTGCGTTTTTGCTCCAGGGTTCCCGGGGCCGTGGCCGTGGTGGTGTCCCAGGACGGCGAGATGCGGGAGTGCGTCCGGCTCCCTGACGGGCGGGTGGGAATCTGCGGTCCGCTGGTCCCCATGTCCGTGTCCACGCCGTTCCCGTGAACCGGGGCGCGGCGTCTGGGCGGCGGGATTTCGTCCTTTATACTCGTGCCCGAAACCGCTATAGGCTTTTGATGCCGCGCGCCTGGTGGCGTTTGCGGAAAACCGCCGACCGCTCTCCGGGCCGGTGGAGCGAGGAACACGCGCATGGGTGAGGAAAAACGTCGACGCAGTCGGGTGTCCGCCCACTTCGACGCCTACGTGTACGTAGACGGGGAGAAAATTCCGGTCATCACCCGGAATCTGAGCCTCAAGGGCGCGCTTTTCGCCGCCGAACCCCGTTTGGCCCTTGGCCGGGAGTGCTCGGTGGTTTTCAGGCTGTCCCGGGACACCAAGGTGCGGCTCAAGGGGACCGTGGTCCGCTCCGATGAAGAGGGGCTGGCCATCGATTTCGACAGCATGGAAGCGGGCGATTTTTTCCACCTGCGCAACATGGTCCGGTATTCCGCGCAGGACGCCGACAAGATCGACCGGGAACTGGAGGTGCCGGCCTTCGACATCCCGCGCGAGGGGGAACAGGAGTGAACAGCGCCCATCCGTTGCGGCGCCGGGTCGTCCCGGCGGTCCTGGCCGCCCTTCTCGTCTTCGTCGGTGTCGGCGCGGCGCCGGCCGGCGGCCTCGATCAGGCCAAGGCCGGACTCGACGCCCTGGAGGCCGGAGACGGGCCGAAGGCCGTGGCCCTGCTGACCGAGGCCATCGCTTCCGGCGAACTGCCCGAGGAGCAGTCCCATGTCTTCCTCACGGCCCGGGGATACGCCAAGGCCGTCGACGGCGACTTCCAGAACGCCATCGAGGACTACTCCCTGGCCCTGGCCAGGAAGCCGGACTACCTTCCCGCCGCCTACAACCGGGGCAACGCCCACTACCATCTGCAGCAGTACGACCGGGCCATCGAGGATTACACCCGGGTTCTCGAGGCGGACATCGCCGATGTCCGGTCGCTCAACAACCGGGGCGCGGCCTGGTTCAAGAAGGGCAACCTGCAAAGCGCCATGGCCAACTACACCACGGCCATCGCCGCCAACCCCGAGGATCCGGACCTTTTTCTCAATCGCGGCAAGGTCTACGAGGCGCTCGGCGATCCGGACAAGGCCAGGGAGGACTTCCTCCAGGTCAAAAAGCTCGATCCCGCCGCGAAAACGCCCCTCGATTGAGGCCGCTCCGGGCGTTTCTTCTTGACGGGCGCGTTGCCGCATGGTCTTTTCGCATGGTGGCAAAGACCTTCATGCCGAGGTGAGACATGCGCAACACTGGTCACATGATCCTGGTCCTGGCGCTGGCGTGCTGCGTCATTGGCGTCTGGGGACCGTGGGCGGCGGCCGCATCGGGCGGAGACGGCGTGCTCTTGGCCCAGGGGCCTCCCCCGGGGGCGCCTCCGGGCGGCGGTCCGGGGGGAGGCGCGGGGAACAATCCCTGCGTCCAAAGCCATCAGCGGTGCGTCGCGCTGTGCGCCGGCAACGGCACCTGCGTCAACAACTGCAACATGGGATTCGCCGCCTGCATGCAGCAGCAACAGGGCGGCCGTCCCGGCGGTCCCCCGGGAC
>CAZNUQ010000022.1:26324-46340 GCA_964576235.1 uncultured Desulfovibrio sp. | reverse complement strand
ACAGCGTCCATCACGGACCAGTACGGCCACCACATCGAAGCGGCAGGGACGCTCCCACCAGCCGCGCTCGGACAGAAACGCCGAGGCCGCACGCACGAGCCGGCCCCGCTTGACCGGCGTCACGGCCTCGTCCGGCCGGGCCAGGCTCCCCGGTCCCCGCGTCTTCACCTCGACAAAGACCACTGTGCCCCCGTCCAGGCACACAAGATCCACCTCGCCCCCCCGGGTCCGGAAGTTGCGGACAAGCACGCGAAAGCCCTTGCCGCGAAGCAGCACCGCGGCCGCGTCCTCGCCGGCCCGCCCGAGCCGCAGATGCGGCGCCACGGCCATCAGGCGCCCCCCCTCCGGGCCGCCCCGCCGGGGAACACGCCGGCGCGGCCATCCGGCCCGCCGCGCGAAAAAGCTGCGTGGAAGCGGATGGGTAGCGGGAGTTCCATGGATCGCCCGCGGATCAAAGGCCGGGAAGGCCGAGTTGGCGCGCTTGTTCGGGCAGGACGCCCCGGAAGGTCAGGCGATGGATGCGGCAGGGTCCGAGCCGGCGCAGGGCGGCCAGATGCGCGGCCACGCCGTATCCTTTGTGGGCCTCGAATCCGTAGCCGGGATGACGCCTGGCGAAAAGCACCATGAGCCGGTCCCGGAAGGTCTTGGCCAGGATAGAGGCCGCGGAAATGGCCGGCACGGTCAGATCGCCGCCGACGACGGCCTCCTGGTCGGGCGGCGCGTCGAGCATGGAAAGGAGCGCGGGAGGAATGGGCTTGTTGCCGTCGACGCGAAGCAGGGCCGGAGAGACGCGAAGCGCCCGCACGGCCCGGGACATGGCCGCGAAGGTGGCCCGCAGGATGTTGATGCGGTCGATCTCGGCCGGCCAGGAGACGCCCACGGCCCAGGCCACGGCCTGCGTCTTGATGGCGGGCGCGAGCCGTTCCCTGGCGGCGGGGGAAAGCTTCTTGGAGTCGGTCAGCCCCGGCAGGTCGTAGACGGCGGGGAGGATCACCGCGCCGGCCACCACCGGGCCGGCCAGACAGCCCCGGCCGGCCTCGTCAACGCCGGCCGCGACGACGGGCCCATGTCCATGCGCGCGAAAAGACCCGCCTGTCCGGCCACGGGGCGCCGGACAGGCGAGGTCGAAAGGAGCAATTCCCGTTCGGTCCACGGCCGGAAGCCGGGACTAATCCCAGGCGGTCTTCGTCTTGATGCGGGCGGCCTTGCCGCGCAGGGCGCGCAGGTAGTAGAGGCGGCTGCGGCGCACCTTGCCCTGGGACACCACTTCCACGCGCTCGATAAACGGCGAATGCATGGGGAAGACGCGCTCGACGCCGACGCCGTCGGACACCTTGCGCACCGTGAAGGTGGAATCCACGCCGCCCTTGCGCAGGCGGAGCACGGCGCCCTGGAAAACCTGGATGCGCTCCTTCTCGCCCTCGATGATGCGCAGGTGCACCTTGACGGTGTCGCCGGGACGGAACGCCGGGATGTCCAGGCGAATCTGCTCCTGCTCGATCTGCTTGATCACGTTCATGACGCTTTCTCCTCGGTAAGGCCGCCTGGCGCGCCGCGCCCCGACCGGCCCTGGAATGTCGTTAAAACCGCCGGACCCCTCACAGGGCGTCGCCCAGCAGCCTGTCGGTGAGGATGCCGGCCGCGGCCCGCACCGAGAGGTGGTTGTAGTCCGAAAACGGGCGCAACGGCGGCAACACGCCGTCGGCCCTGGCCAGCACCTCCCCGGCCAACCCGTGTCCGGTGCCGAGAACCAGGAGCACCGGCCGCTTCGCGATCATATCCCGCGCCGCCGCGAAGGACAACGTGGCCGGCCCCTTGGCGCTGGTGGCCACCAATGCCGCCGGCTGGCCGTGGTCGGCGCCGACCGCCGCCAGAGCCCCGTCGAGCCCCTCGTGGAGCCGCACCAGGGACAGGGCCTCGGCGCGGTCCGGATTGGCCCGCAGTCCCGGCCCTTCCCGCCAATGATCCAAAATGCGCCCGGCCAGGACGAGCTGGTCGCGAAGCGGGGACACCACTTCGAACCCGCCCAGGCCATAGGTACGGGAAACGCGCGCTATATCGTGTACGTCGAGATTTGTCAAAGAGACCGTGCCGACGCGGCCGTCCTTGAGCATCACCGGGCCGTGCACCAGCCCCAGGTGCAGGTTGCGCCCGGGCCTGGCCCGGGGAAGCGTGCGCATAAAGGCGGCGTCGTCGGGGCTTATGACCGTCGCGTCGAAAAGGTCCGGACGCCGCCGCAGGGTCAGCTCCAGGGAGCGGCGGCGGCGCCAGGCGGCGATGGCCGCGTGATGGCCGGTCAGCAGTTCCGCAGGCACGGGCAGCCCCTCGAACACCTCCGGCCGCGTGTAGTGCGGGTACTCCAGAAGCCCCGAGGCGAAGCTCTCCTCCTCGGCCGAGGCGTCCTTGCCCATAAAGCCCGGCAAAAGGCGCGCCACGGCCTCGATCAGGCAGGCGGCGGCCGACTCGCCCCCGGAAAGCACGAAATCGCCGACCGACACGGGCGTGATGTCGAAGAGATCGAAAATGCGGGCGTCGATGCCTTCGTAACGGCCGCACAGCAGGGTCAGCGCTTCCTCGCGGGCCAGTTCCCCGGCCAGTTCCTGGGTCAGCGGACGACCGGACGGGGCCAGCATGAGCATCCGGCCCGGTCGCGGCAACGAACGCAAGGCCGCCGTCAGCGTCGGCAGCCCCATGACCATGCCCGGGCCGCCGCCGTAGGGACGGTCGTCCACCGTATGGTGCCGGTCCTCGGCGAAATCGCGCGGATTGATCCGGGCCACGGACACGACACCCGCCTCCAGCGCCTTGGCCAGAAGCCCGCAGGACAGGAAGGAATCGAAAAATTCCGGAAAGATGCTGACGATATTGAAACGCAAGACGCGAATGCCTCCGGCGGCCGGGAGGGGGCACTCCCCCTCCCGGACCCTCCTTGTCCGCCGGGGGCATCATGCCCCCGGCCTCCCGCCCCTACCGCTCGCCGCGGTCCTCGTCCGGTTCGGACTGGTACAGTTCCAGCAAGCCGGGCGGCGGATCGATGACGGCGATGCCGGCCTCGAGGTCGATCTCCGGCACGAGCGGGTCGGCGGCGGGGAAAAGGATTTCACGGCCCCTGGCGTCGCGGATGACCCAGAGTTCGGCACCGCCGGCGTCGCGGACATCCTCGATGACGCCGAGATCGGGATCGGTCGGTTTCGCGGCGGCCAGCCGCACGCGAAGGCCCGGCAGTTCGTGAAGAAAGACCTCGCCGTCCCCGGCCGGAGGCACTTCGGCGGCGGGCACGCACACGGCGAGTCCCCGCAGGGCCTCGGCGGCGTCCCGGTCGGCGACGCCCTCGAGGGTGAGGAGGAGACGTTCCTTGTGGGGCCGGGCGAAGCGGACGACAAAATCCCTGCCGCGCCCGGGGTCGGCCGGCACCGACAGGCGCAGTCTGGCTCCCCGGGCGAAGTAGGACGGAGAGTCGGCATGGGTGTCCACGCACAATTCCCCGCGAACGCCGTGGGGGCGCACCACGCCCCCCACGATGATGTATTTGGCTGCGGCCATCGTTTTCCGTCGGTTTGCGGCGCGGGCCGTTCGCGCCGGCCTGTCTATTCGAGGATCTCCAGCACGGACCGCTTGCGGGCCTTGGTCGACGCCGCGCCGAGGATGGTGCGCATGGCGCGGGCGGTGCGGCCCTGCTTGCCGATGACCTTGCCGAGATCCTCTTTGGCCACCTTGAGCTCGATGACCGAGGTCTGCTCGCCCTCTATCTCCGACACCTGCACCTGATCCGGATTGTCCACCAAGGATCTCGCCACATACTCGATCAAGTCCTTCAACATACGCACCTCCTGAGGTAACCGTAAGAGCAAGCGAAGGACTTCCGCTTCCGATTTCGCAGTTCCCCGGGCCGCGCCCGGGGGAGATGGCGGCGGCGTCGCGATTTTTCCGGTCCGGACCAATCCTTCCAGAAACACGCCTCTCCGGTCGCGCCTAGACGCCGGCCTTCTGCAGCAGGGCGCGCACGGTGTCCGAAGGCTTGGCGCCCTGCGCGAGCCAGGACCGCACTTTTTCACTATCCACTTTTATTTCCGCCGGGTCAACCATCGGGTTGTAATAGCCCAGGTACTCCAGGGCGCGCCCATCGCGGCGGGTCTTGGAATCCATGGCGACGATGCGGTAAAACGGGCGCTTCTTGGAACCCATGCGGGTCAGTCGCAGTTTCATGGCCATAACGCGTTCCCCCTTATCTGGTGGACGATTGGTGTTGTGGAAGCCCCGCCGGCCCGAACGGGCTAGCGTTTTTTCCGTTTTTTCCGTTGTTCCTTCTTCTTCTTGGCAGCGGCCTTGGCGGCGGCGCGGGCGGCCTTGACGGCCTCGGGATCCCCGGGCGGCATGGCGGGCATCCCGCCCATGCCGGGCATCCCCCCGGCGCCGGGAGGCATGCCGGGCATCTTCATGCCCGGCGGCGCCTTGGGCATCGACGGCATGCCCTTGCCCCCCATCATGCGCTGCATCATCTTTTGCATCTGGGAAAAATTCTTGAGCAGCTGGGAGACCTCGACCACGGTCGTGCCCGACCCCCTGGCGATGCGTTCCCGGCGGCTGGTGGTGATGAGCTTGGCGTTGGCCCGCTCGGCCCTGGTCATGGAATTGATGATGGCCTCGACCCGGGCCATCTCCTTTTCCGGCATCTGGAACTCGCCGAGCTGCTTGCGCATCTGGGACATGCCGGGGATGAGCTTGAGAAGGCCGTCGAGGGAGCCGAGCTTCTTGATCCGGCGCATCTGGACGCGGAAGTCCTCCAGGGTGAACTGGGCCTTGCGGAGCTTCTGCTCCATGGCCGCCGCCTCTTCGGCGTTCACGTCGGACTGGGCTTTCTCGATCAAGGTCAGGATGTCGCCCATGCCGAGGATGCGCGAGGCGGCCCGATCCGGGTGGAAGACTTCCAGGTCGGACACCTTTTCGCCCGTGCCCACGAGCTTGATGGCCTTGCCCGTGACCTGGCGCACGGACAGGGCCGCGCCGCCCCGGGCGTCGCCGTCCATCTTGGTGAGGACGATGCCGGAGACGTCGAGACGGTCGTTGAAGGCGGCGGCCACGGTGACGGCGTCCTGGCCGGTCATGGCGTCGGCCACGAAAAGGATTTCGCCGGGCCGGGTCGCGGCCTTGATCGCCGCGAGCTCGTCCATCAGCGTCTCGTCGATATGCAGCCGGCCGGCGGTGTCGAGCAGCACCACGTCGTGGCCGGAGTTCACGGCCTCGTTCAGGGCGGCGGCGCAGATGTCCACCGGGTTCATGTCCGTGGTGGACGGATAGGCCGGGATGTCGAGCTGGGAGGCCAGCTTGTGGAGCTGGTCGATGGCGGCCGGACGGTACACGTCGGCCGGGACGAGGTAGGGCTTGCGCTTGAATTCCCGGCGCAGCTTGAGGGCCAGCTTGGCGCAGGTGGTGGTCTTGCCCGAGCCCTGCAGGCCGACGACCATGATGACGGTCGGCCGGCCGGAGAGGTCGAGCTCCCCGGCCTGGCCGCCGAGAAGCTCGATGAGCTCCTCGTGGACGACCTTGACCACCTGCTGGCCGGGAGTCAGGCTCTTGAGAACGTCCTGGCCCATGGCCCGCTCACGGACGCGTTCGACGAAATCCTTGACGACCTTGAAGTTGACATCGGCCTCGAGCAGGGCCAGCCGCACTTCGCGCAACGCCGCCTGGACGTTCTCCTCCGTCAGGCGGGCGTGGCCCCTGATCTTGCGGAATACGTCGTCGAGTCTGTCTGTAAGGCTGTCGAACATGGTCCTGGCGTACCTCGGTAAAGGGCAAAGTTTGACTTGATAACCGCCCCGCGTCCAGGCGTCAAGACTCCCCCCCGGCCAAGGAGGCGGGCCGGAAAAAAAGGCCCCGTCCGGATGCGGACGGGGCCTTGGCGTCGTATCGCGCCGGCAGTCCCGGGACTACCAGTTGTTGCGGCGGGGACGGTCGCCGCCGAAGCCGCCCGAGCGGGGCTGCCGCTCCTGGGCCTCGTTGATGCGCAGGTCGCGGCCGCCAAAGGACTTGCCGTTGAGGGCTTCCATGGCCGCGTCGGCGCCTTCGGCGGCCATCTCCACGAAACCGAACCCGCGCAGGCGGCCGGTTTCGCGGTCGACGATCAGGTTGACCGACTGCACTTCGCCGTAGGGGGCGAACAGGTCGCGGACTTCGTCTTCGTTGGTGGAGAAAGGCAGATTGCCGACATAGAGTTTCTTGGACATTTGCAAGGCTCCAGACTGTTTTTTGGGCTAACTCTTCAAGATCGTCGGGAGCTCGGCAAACGCGAAGATCCTCGGAGACGGTTAAAAAGACTTAGCCGATGTTGGGATGGACCGGAAGTAAGCCCGGGGGCGACGACTGTCAACTGGTATTTTCGCCCCCTGCGGCGCGGGGCGCCCGGCCCCTGTTTTCCGTTTCCGGAAAGCGAGGTATACGAAGACGTTCCACGCCCCACCGGGCGGCCCGAACACGGTTCTTGACGATTTCGGGATAGAACATTTAATATTTGTAAGAAAGATCACAAGACGCCATGACCAGAAAAGCCAACCCAGACGGCGCACCGGCGTCCCTGTCCGAAACCGAGGAGTTCGCCCGTGCCTTGGACGACGCGCCGGGCGGCTGTTCCGGGCGCCTGTGCTTCGACCGGGGCGATTTCGCGCTGCTGCGCATCGTCAACGACGTGCTCTCGCGCGAGGGAGCGCCGGGGCTCAAACGGCTCCTGGCGCCCTACATGCACCCTCACGGCATCAAGGAGATGGCGGCGCCCAAGGGGCTTCGCATCGCCTATGCCATCATCCACCTGCTCGGCTCCCTCGAGGCCGGCCTGGCCGGCGACCGCCTGACGGCGCTGCGTTCCCTGCGCGACGAAGTCCTGGTGGCGGCCGAGTCGGGACTGGAAAAAAACACGGCCCGGGTGCTCCTCCAGATCATGAAGGGGCTGGTGCGGGCCCGCGGCAACACGCGCCGCCAGCTGGAGCTGGCCCACGACTTCCGTTCCGCCGTTTCCGGGCGGCCCCGGGTGGTGCGCGCGCTCCTGCGCGAATACCACCTGCTGGAAATGCCCGAGGAGTGGAACCAGTTCTCCTTCGACGACCACGTCCACGACGCCAACACCAAGGGCCGCAAGTCCCCCACCCATCTCATCATGGACGCCTGGATCAAGGGCATCCGCCGCCTGACCGTCATCCACTACAACTACGTGCTCCAGGAGACGGCCTCGGAACTGCTCGAGGCGGCGGCCATCATGGACATGTCCGTGGAGATCGGCATCGAATGCCTGGCCCGGCACGACGGCGGCCTGGTCAAGATCATCTGGACGCCCCGGGGGGTGTCCCAGCCCCACGATTTCGCCGAATTCCTGAAAAAGCCGGCGGTGCAGGAATTCATGCGCCAGGGCCTCGAAATCTCGCTGCGCCAGCAACGCTACGTCATCGACCTCCTCGCGGCCTTCAACACCCGCCACCGGACGGCCATCAACGAACACTACGGTTTCGACCTGCCCCCTCTTTCCCCCGAGGCGTTCCTGGCCTCCGTGGGCACCGGCCAGGCGAGCGTCCTGCACCTGGCCCGGTTCATCCACGACAACCTGCGCCCCCTGCTCGACGCGCGGGCGGCCGAGAGCCTCGGACTGGCCGACGGCGGCAAGACCTCCTGCGCCCTTTTGGCCGAGCGGGACGCCCTGGACACCGAAGCCCTCCTCGACACGTACCTTGCCCCCCAGGCCAATCCGGAAATCCAACTCCCCGAAGAGACCTCGCCGGGGGAAATCCCCCCGGAACGCCTGACCATCGCCCCGGCGGAACTCGCCCGGCGGATCGCCGGGATGCATTTCAAGAACCGGCTGAGCCTGGTCACGGCCGAAATGGCCCTGCCGGACGTGCTGCTCGTCCTTTTCGACTGCGGAGGGGCCATCACCAACTGCGACATCTTCAACCTGCGGGTCTTCGAGACCTGCGGCGGCGACGCGGGCGACGCCCTGGAACTTCTGGCCATCCTCAACGCCGGCAACGTGGTGGCCCTCAAACGCCTGCTGAGCCGCACGGCCGGCCAGCTCGACGCCGCCGGCACCCATCCGGACAAGGCGGAACGGCTGCGGGCCTGCCGGCAGGACGTGGCCGCCCTCGCCGCCGCCTACCGCAAGAAGCCCCTGGAGGCGCGCATCGGCTCGGACTCCACCGGGCAGTCCACCCGCTGCCGGGGCATGGGGCTCGTGGTCGCCGACACCCTGCCCGCCAGGACCCGCAGGCATCTGGCCAGGGGGGAGAAACACCCGAACGCCACCATACGGCGGGCCATCCCGGTCGGCGTCGCGGTGACCCCGCGCATCACCGCCCTGCCGGACGAATTCTCCTCGGAAACCGTGGCCGGGTTCTACCGGTTCCTGCGGGGGTTGCCCGGCATGCGACTGGCCGGCTACCGCCAGGTCGTCGACTGGAAGGGACGGCGCTACTTCAAGGCCACCCCGGAAACGGCCAACATCCACACCCTGGGCGGCATCCAGCCCAAGGCCAGCGCCCGATTCCTGGCCGAGGCGTCGGAGGGCCGGCCGCGCCGCCTCTCGTGGCGACACCTCAACGGCACGCTCAAAAACGGGATCAAGATCGGCCTGGGATTCGCCGTGGCCGCGGCCTCGTTCGCCTCGGTCAACTCCTGGTGGCTGCTGGCCTGGCTCGGCCCCTTCATCTGGTTCGGGGTGACGGGTCTCCGCAACGTCATCCAGGCCGTGCTGGGCTGCGGCGGATTGCGCCGCACCCCGCTGCTGACCTGGAGAGCCTACGTGAGCATGGACCGGCTCGCGGATTCGCTGCTTTACACCGGCTTTTCCGTGCCGCTGCTCGACATCCTGGTCAAGACGGTCATCCTCGGACGCGGCTTTGGCATCACCACCTCGACCGACCCCCTGGCCCTGTTCGCGGTCATGGCCATGGCCAACGGCATCTATCTGGCCAGCCACAACCTTTTCCGGGGGCTGCCCCGGTCGGCGGCCGTGGGCAACCTCTTCCGCTCGGTGCTGTCCATCCCGCTGGCCCTCGGCATCAACCAGTCCCTGGCCTGGTTCCTGGGCGAGGCCGGCATCGCCGATCCCGAGGCCTCCCTGCAACCCTTCGCGGCCATCGTCTCCAAGCTCGCCTCGGACTGCGTGGCCGCCGTCATCGAGGGGCTGGCCGACCGGGCCAAGCACATGCGCATGCGTTTCCGGGACTATCGCGAAAAATTCAAGCAGCTCTACGACACCTACACGATGCTGGAACTGCTCCACCCCAACGAGGACGTGGCAAAACTCCTGGAGACGCCCAAGGAATTCATGTCCACCCTGGGTTCGCAACGGCGCGACCTGGACAAGATCGTCATCGTCAACGCCTTGGATTTCCTTTATTTCTGGATGTACCAGCCCAGAGCGCGCACGGTCCTCACCCGGGCCATGCGCGCCATGTCCCAGGAGGAGCGGCGGGTCTTCCTGCTGTCCCAATACGTGTTGTTGCGGGAAAAGGAGATCAGCCGCCTTTTCATCGACGGCCTGGTGGGCAAGAAGTTCGCGCCGGCCCTGTCGTTTTACCTGAGCTACGCCCGGCGCTACCTGGACGACATCCAGGCCCTGGCCAGGAAGTACCCGTCGGCCGAAGCCCTCTCCCTGGAAAACGCGCTGATGGCCTACGGCGAATCCGTGGGCGAGCCGTGACCCAGGCCCCCCCTTCCCATACCCCCGCCAAGGGGGACCGGGGGGGATTATCCCCCCCGGCGGGTCCAGGGCGGCGCCCTGGAGATATCCGGGGCGGCGCCCGGGAGATATCCGGGGCGGCGCTCCGGGGGAGACCCCGTCCCTAGAACATCTGCTTGAGCAAATCCTCGCCCCTGCCAAGGGGGGCGTTGGGATCGGTGAAAAGGGCCCGCTCCTGCTCCTCGTTCATGCCCGCGGCGTAGGATCCGCGCTCGGTGCCCTCCTTGAAGGCCATGGGCACCCCGTCCACGGTGCCCATGACGATGCCGGACGGACGGGCGAAATCCTCGACGGGGTAGTCGTTCTCCACGACCTTGCGGTAATTGAGCCAGATGGGCAGCGCCGCCCGGCCGCCGGTTTCGCCCTTGCCCATGGATTTGGGCTGGTCGAAGCCGAGGTAGCAGCCCGTGAGCAGGTAGGGGGAGAAGCCCATGAACCAGGCGTCCTGAAAATCGTTGGTGGTGCCGGTCTTGCCGGCCAGGGGGCGGTTTAGGACCTTAAGCGCCGTGGCCGTGCCGGCCCGGACGACCTCCTTGAGCAGACAGTCCATGACGTAGGCCGTCTGGGGGGACATGACCTGCTTGACCTCGGGCTTGTTGATCCAGAGGTCCTCGCCCCAGGGGCTTTTCACCTCGAGGATGAACCGGGGGGCGATGGTCGAGCCGTCGCGGGCGAAGGCGGAATAGGCGCGCACCATGTCCAGGAGGTTGACGGCCACGGCCCCGAGGCTCACGGGCAGGTAGGGGACGAATTCGCCGCGCAGCCCGAGTTCCTGGGCCCGCTCCACGATCTTCTTCATGCCCACCTGCTGGGCCACGCGCACGGTGACCAGGTTCTTGGACTTGGCCAGGGCCGAACGGATGGTCATGGGGCCGCCGTAATCGCCCTCGTAGTTGCCGGGGGACCAGACCTGGTGGCTCCAGGGGTCGACGTAGGAAAACGGTCCGTCCATGACCACCGTGGCCGGGGTCATGCCGTTGTCCATGGCCACGGAATAGACGATGGGCTTGAACGAGGAGCCGGGCTGGCGGAAGGACTGGGTGGCCCGGTTGAACTGGCTCTTTTCGAAGGAGAAGCCGCCCACGCAGGCCAGCACCTCGCCGGTGCGGGGGTCCATGGAGACGAGGGCGCCCTCGATGCGCGGTTCGAGCTGCATGGCCAGGCGCCACATGGGCCGGGCAGGCTTGCCCGGAGCCTGGGGAGGCGCCTCGGGGGTCTTGCCCTTCCTGACGTTTTTGGCCGGAGGCTGGGCCGCCTCGGCGGCGGGCTTTTCGGCGCCGGCCTTGTCCGGCGTGGCGGTGACCGAGGCCCAGACGAGATCGCCCGGCTCCACCTTGCCCCTGGCCCAGCTCATGTCCTCGGTCGGGATCACGCCGTACTTGTCGCCGAAGCGCACCACGGCGCCCTGGCCCGTGACTTCCTGGACGAGGGCCTTGACCCATCGGCCGGGGACGAGCAGGGCCGCGGGCACGTTGCTGCGCTCGTAGAACTCCTCGGCCTTGTCCTTTTCGATCTTTTCCAGGCTGGGTTTGAAGCCCCGGCGCTTTTCCGAGGCGACCAGCCCCTCGCGCAGGGACTGCTCGGCCGCCTCCTGATGCTTGAGATCCACGGCGGTATAGACGTGCAGGCCGCCGTTGTAGACCTGATCCTCCCCGAAACGGTCGATGAGCTCCCGGCGCACCTCTTCCAGATAAAACGGCGCCACCTCCCAGGAGGGATCGGGCATGCTCTTGAAGACCAGTGGCTCGACCACGGCCGCGTCGTGCTGGGCCTGGGTGATCCAGCCCTGGACCAGCATGCGGCCGAGCACGTATTTCTGGCGGTTCTTCGCGGATTCGAAATCGCGGAAGGGGCTGTAGCGGGTGGGGGCCTGGGGCAGGCCGGCGAGCAGGGCCGCCTGGGCGATGGTCAGGTCGGCCACGTGGACGCCGAAATAGGTGCGGGCCGCCGCCTCCACGCCGTAGGCCCGCGAGCCGAGGTAGATCTGGTTGAGGTAGATGGTGAGGATCTCGTCCTTGGTCAGGTATTTTTCCAGGCGATAGGCCAGGATGGCTTCCTTGATCTTGCGCTTGTAGCTTTTTTCCGAGGACAGCAGGAGGCGCTTGATGATCTGCTGGGTGATGGTGGAGCCGCCCTGCTTGATGCCGCCGCGCTGGAGGTTTTTGATCATGGCCCGGGCGATGGCCGAGATGTCCACCCCTTCGTGCTGGTAGAAAGTGGAATCCTCGGCGGCGAGAAAGGCCTTGGGCAGGTGGTCGGGCATTTCCGAGAGCGTCACCAGGAAGCGCTTCTCGGAATAGAGGTAGCCGAGCACCTTGCTCCCGCGGGCGTAGATGGTGGTGACCAGGGGCGGCCGGTAGTCGGTGATCTTGCGAAAGCTCGGCAGATCGCTCGAGGCCCAGTAGTACAGGCCGACCAGTCCGGCCGCGCCCGACATGGCGCCGACAAAAAGCAGGATGACGAAAAGAATGACGAGCTTTTTCACGTGCCCAATCTCGCAGGGGAGGGAGTGACGAAGGGCATGCCTTCCTTGGGGGGGAGCCCCCAGGCCAGCCGCAACCGGCCGTGCAGGTCGCGGGCCTCGGCCTCGGTGCAGTCCAAAAGCGCGAGCATCGCCGGAACGGTACGCCCCAACCGGCGGACCAGACATCCGGCGGCGGCGAAGGCGGTCACCCGGCCGCCGGCCACCCAGAACGGAAAGAGGCGGCAATAATACGGCCGCACCGACCTTGGCAAGCAGCAACCGGAGGCCCGCAGGAACACGCACCGTCCGGCCGGGGTCACGGCCAGCCGCAGATGGCTGCCGTTTTCCGGGAAAAGCGCGTCCACCACCCGGCGCTCACGGGGGAAGAGGCGGTACATGTTGGCCCGGAACGCCCCGGTGTTGCCCTGGGCGACGAACATCCCCCGGTCAAGGCCGAGGTGGTCGGCGATGCGGTGGCGCTCCGACTCGGAGACGGGAAAGCACAGCTCTTCCTCGCCGGGCGAAAGTTCGCAACACGTCGGCCCGGCGGCGGCGCACCGGCCGCAGATATCCGGCTCAAGCGGCCCGGGGCGGTCCCCCGGCCGGTCCATGACATTCACGGCGCCCTCCCGGTTGGCCGGAATGCCTGGACGCGCCCGCGGCCAACCGGCTCACCGGCTCTTCATAATACCGCGACCGCCGGCCGTAAAGGTCGGCCTTGGCGGGATGGCCCCCGGGGGAAACGGTCCCGGCGGCCGGGACGCCGGATCAGACGAGGAGCTTTTCCCGCCCGAAGTCGGTCAGGACCAGCCGGCCGTCGACATCCTCGACCAGTCCGAGGGAGATCAGATCGCGCACGAGGGGCTGCACCTGGGAAAAATGGCGCACCAGGGCCCGGGCGAGATCCTCCTCCGTGGCCGGGGGATCGCAGGCGCGCAGCATGTCCTTGGCCACCTGGGTCAGGGAGCCGTCGGACTTTATCGCGGGAACGCTTTCGTCGGCGTCGAGAAAAACGGACGTCATGACATCTCCTTTCTACAGTAATACCAATCCGGGCAGGTCGTGCCGCTGGCCCTGGCCCGTTCCTCGGCCATGACCTGGGTGCGCGGCGGCGGGGCGAGTCCCGCCTCGCCGGGCTTCCACCCGGCCGGAGTGGCCACGCCGTGGGCGTCGGTGGCCATGAGCGCCGTGACGAGGCGGACGATCTCCTCGACGTTGCGGCCCGTGGTCATGGGATAGGCCATGAACGCCCGCACGATCTGGCGGTCGTCGATGACGTAGGTCATGCGCGCGGGCTCCGTGGGCGACTCCGCCGGCATGAGCATGCCGTATCGGCGCGCCATCTCGCCGGTGGTGTCGGCGGCGAGAGGGAAATCGATGGTGACGGCGAACTTGTGTTCCAGGGATCGCACCCAGGCGATGTGGGAAAAGATGGAATCGACCGAAAGCCCGAGCAGCTCGCAATGCCGTTGCCGCAACGTTTCGCGGACCGCGGCGAAGGCGATCAGCTCCGAGGCGCACACCGGGGTGAAGTCCGCCGGGTGGGAGAAGAGCACGAGCCAACTGCCCCGGAAGTCCTCCAGACGCAGGATGCCCTGGGTCGTTTCGGCCTCGAAGTCCGGAGCGGGGTCGCCGATGCGTGGCGGGCAGGCGGGGGCGACGGGATCGGTCATGTCGGCTCCTTCTCGCCCAAGGCGCACGGCCTTGGCGCGGCTTTCATGCACCGTTTATCCCCGCTTCACCGGCCGGCGTCAAGCTTGCCCCCCCGGGCGATTCCCGGACGGAGCGAGGGGACGCCGGCGCCCCGGCCACGCGGCCTCCCTGCCGGCCTTCGAGGACAACCTCTTGAATTTATTGAAGCAGCCGCCAAGACGGACTCCCCGGACCTCCGGCCGCCACGGCTACCCGCCCCGTCTGGGGTCGGCCCCCAGGCGGTACAGCAAGGCCGCCTGGATCTCGCGGAGCTGGTCGGGGTCCTCCACCCGGCGGCCGCCGCCCGAGCGCACGTAAAAGATGTCGCGCACCCGGCCGGCCGGGGTCATGACCTTGGCCAGGTGGATTTCCAGGCGCAGTTCGCACAGGGTGCGGGCGATGTCGTGGAGCAGCCCCACCCGGTCGTCGCAGGACACGTCGACGACCGTGAAAAGGTCCGATGCCCGGTTGTCGAGACGGACCTCCGGGGGGGTGCGGGGACCGGCCGCGGCCGGCCGGCAGAGGATCGAGGCGCGTTTTTCCGCCAGCCGGTACTCCAGGAAGAGCTTCCCCGAAAGGGTGTGGTCCACGGCCCGGGCCACCCTGGCGAAGACCTCGTCGGCGTAGAGCACGTCCGGCGGGTTTCCCGTGCGCAGGATCAGGATGGTCGCGCCGTCATCCCACAAAAAGGCGTCGCAATCCCGGATGGAGAGGTCGTGCAGGGCCAGGACCCCGGCCACGGCGGGAAAAAGCTCCCGGACATGGCGGGCCGCCACGGTGAGGCGGAACCCGTCGCCGCCGGGGAGAGGGGCGTGGCGCATGGCCACCGCGTCGTGTCCGGAACCGTCCAGGGAGGCCAGGAGCTCCAGGTGGGACAGGATGGCGGGGGCCTTCTCGGCCACGAGATAGCGCGGCGGCATGGCCAGGAGCGCCTGTTCCAGGACCTCGGGCGCGAACCGCTCCCCGGCCGTCTCCCGCAGCCGGTCACGGGTGGCGAGCAGGATGCGGGCGTCGTCGGCGTTGAAAAGCCTCCCCTGCCCGATGGCCCGGCGCACCTTGTCGCACAGTTCGAACACGAGGGATTCCTTCCAGCCGGTCCAGGCCTGGGGGCCGGTGGCCACGCCGTCGGCAAAGGCCAGCAGGGCCAGCATGTCGAGCATTTCCACGGTGGCCACCCGGCCGGCCACCCGGGCCACCACGTCGCCGTCGGCCAGGTCGCGGCCGGTGGCCGTTTCCGGAAGAAGCAGGTGCTCGCGCACGAGCGCGGCCACGGTCCGGCGCGCCCCGGGCGGCGCCGCCAGACGCGCCAGGGCGGACTCGGCCAGCACCGCTCCCTTTTCCGCGTGCGCCCCTCCCAGCCCCTTGCCCAGGTCGTGCAGCAGCGCCCCCCAGAAGACCAGCTCCGGCCGGGCAAGCCCGGCCAAAAGCGCCGCCAGGCGCCCGGCGGCCGGCGCGGCCCGCATCCTGGCGAGCGCCCGCACGGCCTCCAAGCTGTGCCGGCCGACCGGATGCACATGGTACACGTCGTAGGACACGAGGTCCTCGACCCTGGCGAATTCCGGCAGCACGGCCCGCAAAAGCCCCGTGGCCATCGCGGCGTCCATGGCCGCGCCCGAGACGTCGGCCATCATGACAGCGCCGAGACCGTCGTGGATGCGCCGGCCCGTGCGGGGCGACACCCCGGCCAGTTCGCCAAGGGGCGCGGCCAGGGCCCGGACCCGGCGGACCGTGTCGTGGGAAAGCGGCGCGGCCAGCCTCGCGCAGGCCGCCAGAAGCTCGAAGACCTTTTCCAAGGCCTCGCCGTCGCCCATGCCCGGGGCGAAACGCAGGCCTTCCGGGGCCAGTTCGACACCCGGGGCGACCGCCCTGGCGGGAGCGTCCAGGTCGACGGCCCCGACCGCGCCGGCCAGCAACGGCCAGAGGGAGCGCCGCAGCCCCTTGATGTCGGCCATGCGGCGCAGCAGCAGGGACAGGAAGGCCTCCACGGCCCGCCGGTCCCCTCGTGGCCCGAAGCCCATGGCCTCGGCCACGCGCTCCTGGTATTCGAAATGCAGCGTGTCGTTCTTGCGCCCGGAGAAGCGGTGCAGATGGACCCGGGCGCCGAGGACGAAGGCGGCGTCCCGGGCAAGCGCCGCCAGTTCCGAAGCCAGCCCGGCCGGTTCCGCGGCCCGGCGCGGGTCCAGGCGCAGGAGCCAGCGCACTTGATGCCAGTCGCGCAGGCCCCCCAGACCGTTTTTGAGGTTGGGCTCGAGCATGCCGCCGGCGTCGCCGTGGGTCGCGCCCCGCTCCTCGTTGCCCTGGTCGAGCCAGACGGCGAAGGCCGCGGCCTGGGCGGGGAACACCTCCGCCTCCAGACGCCCGGCCAGGGTGTCGGCCACCTCCCGGTCCCCGGCCAGCCGGCGCAGATCCAGCAAGGACGCCAGCACTTTGGGGTCGGCCCGGGCCAGATCCAGACATTCGGCCACGGAGCGCAGGCCATGGCCGAGTTCGACGCCGAGGTCCCACAGGGGGAAAAAGAGGAACCGGGCCAGGGCGGACGCGTCCGGAGGAGGCGCGTCGCCGAAGACCACCAGCACGTCGATGTCCGAGGCGGGACACAATTCCCGGCGGCCGTAGCCGCCCACGGCAACCAGCGCCAGCGGCGCGGCCGGGGCGCCCTCCCCCGAAGCCGCGAATTCGGCCAGCCGCTCCCGGAAATAGCGGTCGTAGGCGTCGGACAGGGCGGCCACGTAGGAGGCGTCCTCCCTTCCGGCGGCCAGGGCCGCGTCGAGGCGGGCCTTCCCTTCGGCGAGATGGGCCGCGCTCGGCGGCCGGTCGGCTGCGGGTCGCATGACGGTTCTCCGTTGCGGCAGCGAAACGACCGGGAAGAAGGCCCCTCCGGGGCCTCCCCCCCGGTCGGCGCGGACGGAAGGGGACGCCGGACGCGGGAAACCGTCTCCCGCGCCCGGACGTTACACGGCCGCGTTGCCGGTTTCGCCGGTGCGGATGCGGATGACCTCGTCCACGGTGGACACGAAGATCTTGCCGTCGCCGACCTCGCCGGTATGGGCGGAGGCCTGGATGGTCTTGATGACCTCGGCCGCCAGGGCGTCCTCCACAACCAGTTCCAGCTTGATCTTGGGCACGAAGTCGACCTGGTATTCCGCCCCCCGGTAGACCTCGGTGTGGCCCCGCTGGCGCCCGAAGCCCTTGACCTCGGAGACGGTCATGCCCCGAACGCCGATGGCGGTGAGGCTCTCCTTGATTTCGTCGAGCTTGTAGGGCCGGATGATGACATCGATCTTTTTCATGGCGCGCTCCTTTCCCTCGTTAGAGCTGGTAGCCGACTTCGCTGTGCTGGCTGACGTCGAGCCCCTTGGTCTCGTCGTCCCGGCTTACCCGAATACCAACCACCACGTCCACGATCTTGAACAGGATCAGCGACATGACGAAGCAGAAGGCCCAGGTGGCGACAACGGACACGAACTGGATCCAGAGCTGGCCGGGATTGCCGTAGAAAAGCCCGTCCGCCCCCAGGTCGTTGACGGTCTTGGTGGCGAACAGGCCGGTGGCCAGGGCGCCGAAGGACCCGCCGAGACCGTGGATGCCGACCACGTCCAGGGCGTCGTCGTACTTGAACAGCCCCTTGGCGAGCACCCCGCCGTAGCACAGGGCGCCGGCGACGAGCCCGATGAGGATGGCGGGCATGGGCTCGACGTACCCGGCGGCCGGGGTGATGGCCACGAGGCCGGCCACGGCGCCCGAGGCCATGCCCAGGGTGGTGGGCTTGCCGCGATGGAGCCACTCCACCACGATCCAGCTCACGGCCGCGGCGGCCGCGGCGAGATGGGTGGTGACGAAGGCGGAAGCGGCCAGGCCGTTGGCGGCCAGGGCGCTGCCGGCGTTGAAGCCGAACCAGCCGAACCACAGAAGGCCCGCGCCGAGGATGGTCAGGGGCAGGTTGTGCGGGATGAACGCGTGTTTGCCGTAGCCGTCCCGCCGGCCCAGGTAGAGGGCCGCGGCCAGGGCCGAGGCGCCGGAGCTCATGTGGACCACCGCCCCGCCGGCGAAGTCAAGGGCGCCCATCCTGGCCATCCAGCCGCCGCCCCAGACCCAGTGGGCCATGGGACAGTAGACCGCGACGAGCCACAGGGTGGTGAACAGCAGGAACCCGGAAAACTTGATGCGCTCGGCGAAGGCGCCGGTGATGAGCGCCGGGGTGATGACGGCGAACATGCACTGGAAGATCATGAAGGCCAGGTGCGGAATGTTGTCCACGCCTTCCTTGGCCGCGGCGCCCACGCCCTTGAGGAAGACGAAGTCGAGGTTGCCGATGACCCCGCCGATGTCCCCGCCGAAGGCCAGGCTGTAGCCCACGACGGCCCACAGGACGGAGACGGTGCCGATGAGGATGTTGGAGTGCATGAGCGTGCCGAGGATGTTCTTGGCCCGGACCATGCCGCCGTAGAACAGCGCCAGCCCCGGCGTCATGAGCAGCACCAGGGCCGCCGAAATAAGCACGAAAGCGGTATCCGCCGCGTTCATGGTGTCCCCCTGTCGTAACGTTTTTTGTCAAAAACCCCAGCCGTCGCCGCGACACCTTCCACCGGCCGAAACCGCCGCCAACGTCCTTTCCAAGGGCCTGAGGCGGTGCAATCCGGGCGCGACAGCCCCTAGATAGCCACGCATTGACATTTTTGCAACACAAAAAATCCTCACCCGGCCGCCGAGTGCCGCCCGACACACGGCCAAGGCTGGCCATGGCGGCCATTTCCGGGTATGCTCCCCGTCAAAGGCCCTCCAACCGGAGCACGCCCATGAACGACAAAAAAGCAAAAATCCTGATCGTCGAGGACGACGCCGAACTGCGCCGCACCATCGGCCTCTGGCTTGCCGCCTCGGGCCATGACGTGCTCGAGGCCGCCGACGGCCTGGGGGGCATGGAGGCCATCCGGACAGAACGGCCCGACGCCGTGCTCCTCGACCTGCGTCTGCCCCGCCTCGACGGCTTCGGCGTCCTCGAGGCCCTCGGCCGGCTCGAGGGCGGCTCCGCGCCGCCCGTCCTGGTCATCTCCGGCCAGGACGAAATCGAGGGCGTCGTCCGGGCCTTTCGCATGGGCGCCGCCGACTATCTGCCCAAACCCATCGCCAGCTTCGACCTGCTCGACCACGCCCTCGGCGCGATCCTCGAACGCCGGGCCCTCTCCCGGGCCGTGCGCCGGGCCGAGAGGCGCTACTTCAACCTGGTACAGAACCTGCCGCTTCTGGTCTACGAACTGGACGAAAACCTGGAGATGGCGTTCGTCAACCGCCATTGCCGGGCCATGCTGGGGTTTTCCCGGACCGAGGCCCTGTCGCCCGGCTGGCTGCTGGGGCGCGTCCACCCCGGGGACAGGGAACGCGTCGAGGCCTGCCTGCGGGGCGGCCTGGACCGAGGCGCTCCTCCCAGAACAGAGGAGTGCCGCCTGCTTCACAAAAACGGCGCAACCCTCCACGTCCTGCTGCGGGCCATGCCCGCGCCCCAGGCCGACCGGAACGGCGAACCGGCCACGGTGGAGGGGATCGTCATCGACATCACCGACCGGGTGGAACTCGAACGCTTCGTCGTCCAGGATGAAAAACTCAAGACCCTCGGGGCCATATCATCAGAAGTCGCCCACGAGATCCGGAATCCCCTGTTTGCCATCGCCGGTTTCGCCCACCGCCTCCAGACCCGGCAACCGGAGAACCGCGAGGCGGACATCATCCTCTCCGAGGCCCGCCGTCTGGAGGACATTCTTAACAAAATAAGCAAATATCTGCACCCGGTCGATCTGCGTCCCCGACAGTGCTCCCTGGTCGAACTCGTGGGCGCGGCCCTCGATTTCCTGGCGCCGGAGTTCGCGGCCCTCGGCGTCGCCGCGACCCCGCATCTGGCGCCGGGGCTGCCCGATCTGCGGCTCGATCCGGACCTGCTCACCCAGGTGGTGACGAGTCTGGTGCGCTACGCCGCGAGAAGCCTGCCCAGGGGGGGCGAGGTGCGCCTTGGCACCTCGCGCCACGCCCGCTTCGTCCACCTGGAGGTGGTCTTCATCCCGAAAACGCCCGTGGCCCGGCCGGAAATCCTCTTTTTGCCCTTCGAGGAGGGCGACGCGGGCACGGGGCTGGCCATCGCCCA
>CAZNUQ010000022.1:19508-26224 GCA_964576235.1 uncultured Desulfovibrio sp. | reverse complement strand
GTGACGGCCCGGCTGCTCGACGCCCTGCCCGGCGCCCGCATCGCCGCCATCGAGCCCCAGCCGAGGCTCGCCCGCAAGCTGGCCAGACGGTTCGCCGACGAGGACCGGGTGACGGTCCACGCCGTGGCCCTGGGCGAGCGGGCCGCCACGCTTTCCCTGTCGATCCTCAGCCGTCCCACCCTGTCGTCGCTGTTGCCGCCGACCGGCATCCGGGAGAAATACGCCGGCGAGGACCTGCCGGTCGTCGGGACGGTGGCCGTGCCGGTGGCCCGCCTCGACAGCCTCGTGGACAGGGCCGACGTGGTGAAGCTCGATCTCCAGGGCTACGAGTTGCCGGCCCTTCGCGGGGCCACCGGGCTTTTGCCGGAAGTCTCCGCGGTGGTGGCCGAGGTGGCGCGCCTTCCGCTCTACGCGGGGCAGGCGCTCTTGCCGGAGGTGGAGGAATTTCTGGAGGGATGCGGTTTCCGGCTCGACGGGGTGTACGATTTCTTCCGGGACGCCTCGGGACGCATCGTCTCCGGGGATGCGCTGTTCGTCAGGGACTGACGCCGCCCCGCCCCCCGAGGACCAGTTCCCCGAGAAACGCCGCCGTCTTCCGCGCCCCGTCCAGGTCCACGGCCGCCCTGGGCGGCGGCGGGGCGTCGAGGGCCGCCAGCATGCGCCCGGCCAGGCGGTCGGGAGCGAGATCGGCCGGCCCGAGCAGGCCGAGAAGCCCCATCTCCGCCAGCCGGCCGGCCCGCAGGCGCTGTTCGCGGTTCTGGTCGAAGGGCGCCACGAGCCCCCGGCAGCCGGCCGCCAGCAGTCCCATGACCGTGTTGTACCCCCCCAGGCTCACCGAGAGGTCCGCCGCGGCCAGCACGGCGTTGAACCCCTCCGCGAACCGGGCCACCCGGGCGTCGGGCAGGGCCGAGGCGGCCCGCTCCATGGCGGCATAGGCCGCGTCGTCGCAGTAGGGCCCGGAAAAAACCCGCACCGCCGCCCGGGAAAGCCGCGTCTCCTCCCGGCAGGCGGCCAAAAGCGCCAGGAGCACCTCGGACCCGACCTTGCCGCCGCCGGCGCTGGCCACGACGAGTTCCGCCCCCCGCGCCACGCCCAGTTCCCGCCGGACGGCTCCGGGGGGGCGGCCCGGCCCGGGCGCGGCCGCCACGTAGCCGGTGTGCGCGACGGGGACGGGAATGTCGCCGGCACGGGAAAAGGTGGCGGACAATGGGAACAGCCGGGGGTCGCCATGCACGAGCACGGCGTCGAAGAACCGTTCGAGGCGGTCGAGGACCCGGGCCTCGTAGGCGGCCGGGTCCGGCTTCTCCACCAGGATGTCGCGCACGCCGCAGACGGCCCGGCACCGGCCGAACCGCCCCTGGCGCAGGGCGGTCAGCACCGGCACGAGCTCGAATTCGAAGGCCTTGCGGCCGAAGGGATAGAGCTCGACGAACAGCGCGTCCGGCCGCATGGCGTCGAGGGCCCCGAAAAGACGTGCCCGGCGGGCCTCCTGGACGCGGCGGAGGGCCTCGCCCCCAAGGGAAAGCCCGGCGAATCCCGCGTCCATGGAAAGCGCCGGCAACCGGACCACGGCCACGTCCCCGGGCACCGCCGCCGGCGCGTCCGGTCCGCCGAGAACGAGCAGGCGCTCGTGCCCGGCCAGGGCGGCGATGATTTCCAGGGTGCGAAACAGGTGCCCCATGCCGAGCACATGCTGGCAGTAGAAGGCGATCCTCACGGGGCCGACGGCTCGGGAAGCGCGATGTCGAGCCCGCCGACGGACAGGACGCCGTCCTGGCAGACGACCTGTTGCAGCAGGTTGGGATCGAAAGCGGAAGGTTCGTCAGGCAGGTAGTCGCGGTCGAGCAGATGGTACAGCACGGCCTTGACGACGCCCTGGTGCGTGACGACGAGGACGTTGCGGCCGGCGTTGGCCCGGGCCGCGTCGGCGAGGGCGTGTTCGCAGCGCCCCCGCACGTCGATGCGGGACTCGCCGCCCGGAGGTTGGAAATGCCAGCCCCGGGCCTCGGCGGCCGCAAGGGCCTCGGCCGGGATGTCCCGCCAGTACTTGCCGGTCCACTCGCCGAAATGCTGCTCCCGCAGGCGCTTGTCCAGGGAGACCGGCAGGCGCAGGGTCCGGTTCAGGATGCCGGCCGTGGTCTTGGCCCGGCCGAGATCGCTGCTCAGGATGCGGGCCAGGGAAAGCCCGGCCAGTCGCGGCGCCAGGGCCGCGGTCCCGGCCTCTCCCCCGGGGGACAGTTCGCTGTCCCAGTGTCCCTGGATGCGCTTTTCCAGATTCCACACCGTCGGGGCGTGGCGCAAAAGATAGAAAACGGTGCGTGGCATCAACGGCCGTCCTTGCTGTCGTTGGGTGGCATGTTGCTTCCCAGGCCGTCCACCCTACTTCGCCAGGCGGCCCAAATACTCGTCCATGCCCGTCACCACGGCCCGGCAGGCGTCGGCGAGCGCCGGGGTCAGCATGCCCACCTTGCCCGTGTCTCCCGAGGCGGCGGCGGCCTCGGCCTCGGCGGCCAGGGCCCGCATGGCCGATGCGCCGAACATGGCCGCGTTGCCTTTGAGGGTGTGGGCCACCCGTTCGCACACGCCCAGGTCGCCCTCCCGGACGGCCGTCTCCAGACTGGCGAGCTGTTCCGGCACCGAGGCGATGAATTCCCGCCCCACCCGGGTCAGAAGCCCGCGCTTGTCCCGATATTGGGCCGAAAGCCCCCGTATGTCCAGGACCGCGTCCGGCGGGAGGCCGGAAGGTTCTCCGCCCAGCACCGGCACCCGGCCCCGCCGGGTCAGCACGCGGCTGACCGCCGAAAAAAACGCGTCCAGGTCGATGGGCTTGATGATGTAGTCGTCGAGGCCGGCGGCGAGGAACCGTTCCCGCTCCTGATCCATGGCGTAGGCGGAAAGGCCGATCACCGGCAAGGCGGGATCGATGTCCCGGTATCCCGCGCGGATGGCCCGTGTGGCGGCCAGGCCGTCCATCACCGGCATCTGGATGTCCATGAGGACCACGTCCACGTCCGTTCCCGTCAGGACCGACAGGGCCGCCCTGCCGTTCTCGGCCGGAACCACCTCGTGTCCCCGGCTTTCCAGCAGATCCGAGGCGAAAACGCGGTTGACCCGGTTGTCCTCGACAAGAAGGATCCGCAGGCGGGGCAGGGGGTTCTCCTGCAGGCCGGGGCAGGCGGCCGGATCGGAGGCCACCGGGGGGGCGACCTCGAAAGGACATTCGAGCCAGAACACGCTGCCCTGCCCTGGGGTGCTCTCCAGAAAGATGTCCCCGCCCATGAGCCCGGCCAGACGGCGGCAGATGGCCAGCCCCAGGCCCGTTCCGGCCTGGCGCTTGGTGAGCCCGCCGTCCACCTGGGTGAAGCTGTCGAAGATGGTGGCCTGCTGGGCCGGGGGGATGCCGACGCCGGTGTCGGCCACGGAGAACCGCAGCATGATCCGGCCGCCCTCCGGCGTCTCTCCCGCGTCCTCGCGCCGGCTGGCCCGCAGGGTCACGCCGCCCTTCTCGGTGTACTTGACGGCGTTGTTGACCAGGTTTCGCAGGATCTGGCGCAGCCGCAGGCCGTCGCCGCGCACGTCCCGCGGCAGGCCCGGGGCGATGTCCAGGACCAACTCCAGCCCCTTGTTGCGGGCCAGGACATCCTGCTCCTTGACCACCGCCTCCAGGCAGCGCGCGAGGTCGAAGGACTCGGCCTTGATCTCCATCCGGCCGGCCTCGATCTTGGAAAAGTCGAGAATGTCGTTGATGATGGAGAGCAGGGTTTCCGCCGACTCCTCCACCACGGAGAGGCGCTCCCGCTGCCGGGGTTCCAGATGGTCGCGCAGCATGAGCTGGACGTATCCGAGCACGGCGTTGAGCGGCGTGCGGATCTCGTGGCTCATGTTGGTCAGGAAGGCCCCCTTGGCGGAACTGGCCGCCTCGGCGCGTTCCAGGGCCGAGGCCAGTTCCGCTTCGAGTTTCTTGTCGGCCGTGACATCGCGCGCGATCTTGACCACGCCGGTGACCCCCCCCTCGTCGTCGAAAAGGGGATGGCAAAAAATTTCCAGCCAGCCCGTCTGCTCCCTGCCGTCGATCTTGGGCACCACGCTGACGGAGGCCTTGCGGGTGGCCAGGGCGCGCAGGGCCGGGCAGCTCTGGCACGGCGAGGCGGACTCGTAATAGACCTCGTGGCATTTGCGGCCGATCGGCTCGCCGGCGTGGTTGAACATCATCCGCATGGCCCTGTTGACCATGGTCACGGTCAGGTCCGGCGACAGGGTACTGATGCCGTCCTGAACGGCCGACAGCACGGTTTCCTGGAAACGACTCACTTGGCGGAGCATGGTGTCGACGCGGCCCCGTTCGGAGACCTCGGACAACAACTTGGCGTTGGATTGCCGCAGATTCCAGGACTGGCTGGCCAGCTCGGCCTCCAGTGCGGCGCGGGCCTTGCTGGCGGCCTCCGCGTCCCGCTTGTGCGCGGTGATGTCGAGAAAAACCCCGACGATGCCGGTCACGGCGCCGTCGGCATCGTGGATCGCCGTCTTGCGCACGACCATGTGCCGCGGCCCCGTGACGGTGGAAAGCTCGGCCTCGTAGGCCTGCTCGTCGCCGCCGGCCAGCAGTTCCGCGTCGTCCTGGCAGAATATCTCCGCCTGCCGGGCCGGCTGGAACTCGCCCGGCGCCCGGCCGATGGCCCGGTACCGGGGGATGCCGGTCACGGCTTCCAGGGCATGGTTCCACCCCGTGTAGCGCCCTTCGGCGTCCTTGAAGAAAACCGGCAGCGGCAGGGCCTCGATCAGGGCGCGGATGTGGCCGTAGTGCCCCTTGAGCCGGTTTTCGGCCAGACGCCGCGAGGTGATGTCCCGGCCCACCGCATGATATTCCAAGAGATTGCCGGATCCGTTGAAAATGGCCCGGTGGGTCCAGCGCTGCCAGCGGATGCGGCCGTCCGGGCGTACCACCCGGTGTTCGAAGCCGGTGGTGGGCCGCTGGGGACAGATGGCGGCGATGCGCTTGGCCATGCGGGCGGCGTCCTCGTCCGGGATGGTCGGCCGGAAGTCCTCGGCGACGCAGGCCTCGGCCGTCTTGCCCCAATACCGGGCAAAAGCCGGGTTGACGAAAATCAGCCGCCCCTCGGCGTTGTAGCGGCAGATGAGCTCGGTCTGGTGTTCGACGATGGACCGGTAGCCGTTTTCCTGGGCAAGGGGCGTGCCCACGGGGAAATCGGCGCAGGCCCCCTCCAGCACGACCGGCACTCCCATGGCGTTGCGCACCGCGCGCATGACGCAGTAGATGCGGGAGTAGGTGCCGTCGTGATGGAAGGAGCGCGTCTCGAAGGAAACGGGGTCCGGCTGGGCCAGGGCGCGCACGAGCAGGTTGCGCCGCTCGGGAACGTCCAGGCGCAGGGGGTGGGTGGTCTGCCGGGCCTGGCGCAGAAAATCGGCCACGTCGCGGTAGCCCAGCAGCCGGGCCAGGGTCTTGTTGGCGGCCACGGGCTGGCCGTCGAGGTCGAGGCGGAAAAGCCCCTGGGAGGCGCTGTCGTACAGATCCCGGAACAGGTCCGCCTGTTCGCGCACCCGGGCGGCTTCGGACTCGGAAAGGATGCGGGACAGCAAGGCCGCCGCGTCGGTCCAGCACAGGAGTCCGACGAGATGGCCCGCCGCGTCGGTGACGGCCAGCCGCCCCGCCCCGGCGCCGTCCATGCCGCCTACGGCGTCGCACAGGGGAAGGTGCGGGGAAATCGCCGCCAGAGGCGCCCGCATGAAATCGGCGATGGGCCGCTCCCGCACCGGCCGGCCCTCGGCCAGAAGCGCCACGGCGTCGCGGGAGGTGAACACCCCGAGCGGCCGGTCCGCCTCGGCCACGACCACGCCGCCGACGCCCATGCGCACCATGCGGTCGAGCACCTGGCCGACATTCTCACCCGGCAGGGCCGTCACCACGGCCCTGGCCATGGCGCTGGCCACGGTACGGCCGGCGGCTTCCTCCAGGGAGACGCACAGCCGGGCCACGTGGTAGGGAGCCAGGATGCCGACGGCCTGTCCCCGCGTGTCCACCACGGCCAGACGCCGCGAGGGGGCCGCGAGCAGATGGCGCAGGGCCGCCGGCAGCCAGTCGCCGTCCGGGGCGACGGCCACGGGGTCCATGACATCCCGCACGGCCAGCTGGGCCGCGCGTTCGAGGCCCTGGGCCAGGACCCGGCACAGGCCCCGCGTGGTGACCACCCCGAGCGGCCGGCCGCCGTCGAGGACCAGGGCCTCCCCGGTTCCGGCTTCGAGCAGGATGGCGGCCGCCTTGGCGGCGGTGGTCCAAAGCCCCAGGGTCAGCGGCGACGCGGGGGGCAGATCGCGCAGCGGCGTCTCGCACAATTTGGTCATTGGACAGGCTCCAGAGCGTCCCGGCGCCTCACCGCTTACGGCCCGGGACAGGCTCACACGGATAAATAGACAAACCAATGGCCTTGATCAATAAATTTATTTTACCATAAAGTCCCCGCGTTAGGCCAGAGCCTTTTTCAGCCCTCCCCGGCCAGGCGGCGCAGCACCCCGGCCACGGCCCCGTAGTTGCGCGACCGGTCGTGATGCTCGCGCACGTAGGCCTCGGCCGCCTCGCCCATGCTTCTGCGGCGGTGCCGGTCGCCGAGGAGTTCGGCCAGGGCCCGGCAGTGGGCCGCGTCGTCCCCCGGCGGGGTCAAAAGCCCGGTGCGGCCGTCCGCCACCACCTCGGGCACGCC
>CAZNUQ010000022.1:7867-19408 GCA_964576235.1 uncultured Desulfovibrio sp. | reverse complement strand
CGGGCCTTCACGCCGTCGCGGAACATGGCCGCCGTGACCACCACCGGCGCGTCCCCCACCCCCCAGTCCCGGCGCAGTTCCCGCCGGGCCGCGCCGTCGAAGGCGAAGGCCCGGGGATCGATGCCGGGGCGCACGTAGGCCAGCCTGTCCTCCGGCAGCAGACGCCGCAGGTTGCGCGCGTCCAGGAGCCGGTTGGCGATGACCAGCCGGGCGGCCAGCAGGGAGCGGCGGTTGAGGGCGTAGCCGAGCAGGGTCTTCAGGTCGCGCCGTCTCTTGGTGGAATAGGCGGCCTGGAAGACAACGTAGGGGATGCCGAGTTCGCGGGCCACATACGGGCCGACCACGTCCGGCGACTTGTAGTAGGCGTGGTAGGTGAGCCACACCCCGGCCCTGGCCCGGCTGGCCGCCTCCAGGGCCGCCCGCCGGGCGCCGAGGGCGGAAAACCACAGCGACGGTCTGGCGGAAAGCCAGCGGGAGCGGAACCGGCTGGCCACGATCGGGGAAAGCCCCTCCTCCTCCAGGGCGGCCCACAGTTCCCGGCCGATGGTGCGGTCCCCGGAAGGATCGGGATGATCGAGGGGCTTAAACGGCGCGTAGAAGGCGATGTTCACGGCGCCTGGGCCTCCCCGGCCGGGATGCCGGCGTGCCGGGCCAGGATGCCGGCCAGCCGCCGGATGTTGGCGGCGTTGTCGAAATCCCGGGCCACGGCCTCCCTGGCCGCGGCGGTCAGCCCGGCCCGCAGCCCCCCGTCGGTCAGGAGGCGTTCCAGGTTGGCGGCCAGGGCCGACGGATCGTCGGGCGGACAGGTCAGGGCCGTCTCCTCGTGCCGGGCCAGTTCCGGCAGGGCCGAAACGTCGGTGGCGGCCACGGGCAGGCCCATGGCCATGGCCTCGGCCAGGACGTTGGGCACGCCGTCCCGGTCGCCGTCGGGGAGCACGCGGCAGCCCAGGGCGAAGACATGGGCCTCCCGGTACAGGGACAGCACCCGCTCGTGGGGAAGCGCCCCGTGGAAGCGCACCCGGCCGTCGATGCCCAGCCGCCGCGCCAGCGCGGCCAGGGCGGCGCGCTCCTCGCCCTCGCCCACCAGATCGCACCGGCAGTCCAGGCCCCGCCCGGCCAGCAGGGCCACGGCGGCCAGCACCGTGTCCAGGCCCTTCTTGGCGGTGAGCCTGGCCACGCTCAGGATGCGGTAGGGCGGGACCGGATCGGCCCGTTCGCCGGGCGCGGCGAAAAGCCCCAGGTCGATGCCGTGGTAGACGCAGTAGACCGGCGTGCCGTTCGGGGAGATCCGGCGCAGGTACGCGGCGTTGGCCCGGGTGCAGGTGACCACGAAGGCGGCCCGGCCGATCTTCTCGGCCAAACGCCCCGGGTCCTGGGTCCAGACATCCTTGGCGTGGCCGGTGAAGCTCACGGGCAGGCCGCTGATCAGGCCGGCGTACATGGCCACAGAAGTCGGAGAATGGGCGAAATGGGCGTGCAGGTGGGCCGCCTCCCCCGGCCGCAGGGCCCGGCGGCACAGGAAACCGGCCTGGAGCAGGTGCTTGAGGGTGGCGGACTTCCTGGTCCGCCACCAATGCCGGCACATGAGTCCGGCCGCCCGCAGGTAGCCCCGGGGGGAGGCCAGGGCGGCGCGGAGGTTCTCCAGGAGCAGCGCCGGCAGGGCCGGCAGGATGTATTCCGGAAGGTAGACCACCTCGGCGCGGATCCTGTCCACCGAGGCGTGGTGGAAATCCTCGCGGGGCCGGCGCATGGAGGCGATGCGCACCCGCGCCCCCAGGGATTCGAGGAGCAGGATCTCGTTGGAAATGAACGTCTCGGATATCCTGGGATAGCCCTTGAGGACCATCACCAGCACGGGCGCTTCGTTCGCCGCCTCCATCGCGCCCTACCGCTTCACTTCCACGTGGGCGAGCTTCTCGAAGTGGCGAATGATCGCGCCGTGGTCGTCCCCGCCGCAACCGTCGGCCAGCATGGCCTGGAGGATCTCCATGACCGAGGCGGTCAGCGGCAGGGGCGCGTGGAGCTCGTTGGCCGTGCGCATGACGTTGGCGAGGTCCTTGGCGTGCAGTTCGATGCGGAAGCCGGGCTCGAACCTGCGGTCCATGACCAGCGGCGCCTTGGCGTCGAGGACGGTGCTGCCGGCCAGCCCGCCCCGGATGGCCTTGTAGACGAGGTCCGGCTCGACGCCGGCCTTGGCGGCCAGGACGAGGGCCTCGGACATGGCGGCGATGTTCAGGGCCACGATGATCTGGTTGGCCAGCTTGGCCACGTTGCCGGCGCCGATGTCGCCAACGCGCACCACCGAGGCGGCCATGGCCGAGAGCACGGGGAGGACGGCCTCGAAATCGTCCGGGGAGCCGCCGACCATGACCGAAAGCGTGCCGTCGATGGCCTTGGGTTCGCCGCCGCTGACCGGCGCGTCGAGGAAGCGCACGCCCTTTTCGGCCAGGGCCGCGCCGATCTCCCGGCTGGCCAGGGGGGCGATGGAGCTCATGTCCACGACGTAGAGGCCGGGGCGCGCGCCGTGGACGACGCCGTTGCCGCCGAAGACCACCTCGCGGACCTGGGGCGAATCCGGCACCATGGTGATGACCAGTTCCGAGGCCTCGGCCACGGCCGCCGGCGAGGGCGCCGCCGTCGCGCCAAGGGAGGTGATCGCCGCGACGCTGGCCGCGGTGCGGCTGTACACCGTCAAGGCGTAGCCGGCCGCGAGCAGGTTGCGGCACATGGGCTTGCCCATGATGCCGAGGCCGATGAAGCCGATCTTTTTCATGACGCCATCCTCGATTTGGGGATTACAGGGAAAGGCCCATGTCCGCGATCCAGGAAAGGGAGGACAGGGTATCGGGCACGGGCACGTACTCGAGCCCGACGAAGCCGGCGTAGCCCAGACGGTCGAGTTCGGCGAACAGGAAGGGAAAGTTGATCTCGCCCGTGCCGGGCTGGTGCCGGCCGGGGGTGTCGGCCACCTGCACGTGGCCGATCTGCTCGATGTAGGCGGCGAGCGTCCCGGCCAGTTCGCCCTCCTCGCGCTGGGCGTGGTAGATGTCGTACTGGATGGCGACGTTGGGCCGGTCGGCCGTCTCGATGATGGCCTCCACCTGCTCGGTGCGGTGCAGCAGGAATCCGGGGATGTCGAAATGGTTGACCGCCTCGATGACCAGGGTCAGGCCGTGCCCGGCCAGCACGTCGGCGGCGTGGGCGATGTTGTCGGCCAGGGTTTCGGCCGCCTCGGAGGTTCTGACGCCGACGGGCGGTTTCCCGGCCAGGCAGTTGAGGCGCCCGACGCCCAGGGCCTCGGCGTAGGCCACGGCCAGCTCCACGCCCCGGCGGAATTCCGCCGTCCGGCCCGGGTCAACGGCGATGCCCCGGTCCCCGGCCGCCCAGTCGCCGGCCGGCAGGTTGAACAGCACCTGGGTCAGGCCGTTGTCATCGAGCAGCGCCCGGAGCTCCCCGGCCGGGAACGCGTACGGGAACATGTATTCCACATATCGGAAGCCGGCCCCGCGGGCGGCGGCAAAGCGTTCCGGGAAAGGCAGCTCGGTGAAAAGCATGCTCAAATTGGCGGCGAAGCGTGGCATGGCGAACTCCGTGCGGCAATGGTTTCGCGGGAAGGAAGGGGATCAGCCGCCGTTGGGGGCGATCCCGGCCTTGGCGGGATCGAAGCACGGCGCGCCGGCGAGAAAGCAGGCCACCATGGCGTCGACGCTTTCCTCGCTCACCATCAGCATATCGGCCTGGCGGGTGAATTGCAAAAGCCGGCCCATGTGGCCGAGCTTCTCCTCGATGACCGCGGCCGGGAATTTCTGGAAGCGCCCGGCCACCCGGTCGGCGGCGGACTCCACGGCGAAGCCGAGTTCGGCCAGGATGCGGGCGATGGCCCGGGCCCGGCGCGAGCGCTTGACATCGTCGGCGGCGCCGCCGGCGAAGGAAAACGTGATGTAGTTCTTGTTGACCGTGGCGCCGCAGTAGCAGTCCAGCACGCCGTAATGGTAGCCGACCCGGGAACTGAAATTGAGGTATTTGTCCGAGATGATGGCGTAGGATTTTTCCCCGAAGCGGTCCTTGCCGGGCTGGGGCTGGGCGAGCATCTGCTCGGACATGACCGAGAGGAATCCGCCGAGGTTGACGGGCCGGGGGGCCTTGGCCTCCCCCAGGAGCACGAGGCCCTCCAGGAGGGCGGCGAAAGGCCGCGAGGCGATGTCGCCGGGGGCGATCCTGGCCTTGTCCGAGGCCTCGGGCCGGATGCCGCCGCCGAGGTCGATGATGTGCAGGTCCAGGCCGGTGGTGGCGCCGAGGGTCACGGTGACCCCGCGCTGGCCCGCGGCCAGGTCGCTGACCGCGAACATCTCGCCGTAGGACCATTCGTGCAGGAGCCGGGTGATGTCGTGCAGGCTGGCGCAGCCCTCGGGACGGAAGGCCGCCGCCCGGGGATCGAGCAGCGTCAGCGGGATGATCCGCCGGGCCACCTCGCCCAGAATGGCGTGCATCTGGGTGCCGGCCATAAAGGCCCTGGCCTCGCCGGCGCCGTCGAGCAGGCTTTCCACCCGCCCCCGGTAGATCCGTCCCGAGGCGGCGTCCACGGTGACCACCTCGCCCTGGGGAAGCGTCCGGGTGGCCATGTCCAGTCCGAGCAGGGTCGGCACGCCGAACTCCCGCGACAGCGAGGCCATGTGGCCGGTGACGCTGCCGTGGTCCGTGACGATGGCGGCGGCCCGTTTCATGGCCACCATGAACTGGGGGGAACTATGCGGGGCCACGAGCACCGCGCCCTGGGGAAAGGCGGCGAGCTCCTCGTCGGAGCGCACCAGATGGACCGGCCCGGCCCCGGCCCCGGCGCAGGCGGTCTGGCCGCCCTCGAGAAGGATCTCCGCCCCGGGCACGGGGGGCCCGCCGGCCAGGCAGCCGCCCTCGGCCAGGGCCGTGAGCTGGCGCGCCTGGAGGATGGTCAGGGAATCGTCCTCGCCCACCGCCCATTCCATGTCCTGGGGCCGGCCGAAATGGCGTTCCAGCTCCAGGCCCCAGGCGGCCAGGGCCCGGGCCTGCTCGTCGGAAAGGCAGGGGAGGCGCCGCAGGTTCTCGGCCACGGGAACGTCGGTCAGCCCGCCCGTCGGCGAGGGCACGAGCATGCGCGGCTTGTCCGCCACCTCCCGGAGGGTGACGCCCAGGGTCTCGCGGTCAAGCTGGTAGCTGTCCGGGGTGATGACCCCGTCCACGGCGTAGGGGCCGAGGCCCCACACGGCGTTGATGAGCACCTCGTCGCGGCAGGGATCCTCGGGAAGGCGCGTGTAGAGGACGCCGGCCGCCTTGGACGGCACCAGGGCCAGGCAGGCCGCGGCCATGGCCACGTCGTCGTCGGGGATGCCCTTGAGCAGCCGGTAGGACATGGCCCGGGGCGTGTAGAGGCTGGCGATGACGAACTTGTAGGCGCTGGCGAGGCGCTCCGGCGCGACGTTGAGCATGGTCAGGTACTGGCCCGCGAAGGACAGCTCGCCGTCCTCGCCGATGGCGCTCGAACGCACGGCGAAACGCCGGGATGTTCCCTCCGGCTCCGGACCGAGCCGGTCCAGGGCCGCCTCGATGCCCTCGGTCACGGCCCGGGGCAGGGAGGCCCGCAGGATGGCGGCCTGGATGGACTCGGCCGCGGCGGCCATGGAGGCCGGATCGTCCGGGGTGATGCCGAGGCGGATGCTGGCGATGGTCTCGAAAAGCCCGGCCTCCTCGAAAAAGGCCCGGAAGGCGGCCGTGGTCACGGCGAACCCGGCCGGCACGGGCAGCCCCACCCGGTTGGCGATCTCCCCGAGGTTGGCGCACTTGCCGCCGGTCTGATCCACCATCTCCCCGGTGATGTCCCCCAGTGCCAGGACAAGGGCGCCGCGGTGCGGATTGCCCCGCCCCTCCATGGCGGCCTTGATCTCCCCGGAAAGGCGCTCGACCAGGGCCAGGAGAACCGGCTGGGGGCGGCCGGAAAGACGCTCGAAACTCCGGATCATGCGGATGGCGTGGAAGATGGCCCGGCTGGAGCGGGAACGGATGAAGGCCATGCCGAAGACCTCGCGGCCGCCGAGCATCACCTCCATTTCCGAGCAGATTTTCAACAACTCGGTATTGGATTCGAGAAGCGACTGGAAATGATTGTATTTTTCACGAAAGACCGCCGCGGTCGCCTCGCGGTCGCCAGCCGGCTCGCGCCGGAGGAAACTGGATACCAGGCCGCGCAGGCCTTCAAGGACGGTGCCCATGGGCATCCTCCGGGGTCGGCGGGAAGAGGGTTTCCGAAGCCGGCGGCGGCGCATTCCCTTTTGCGCCCGGCCGCCTTCCCGGATACACTGCCGCATCCCGCCGCGAGCGGGACACGGAGGTTATCATGGGCTCGAATCTGGCTATCGTGACACTCGTCGTTGTCTTGTCCATCGCTGTCGGCGTGTTCCTGGGGCGCAAGCTGCGCCGCCGGCCCTAGACTCCCCGTTCCCAGCCGTCCGGCACGGCCCCGGGAGGGGCCTCTCCCCCTTGCGCGGCGAACGCGCCCGGATCGATCCCCAGGTCCGCGGCCAGCCGGCCGAGGATGTCCAGCGCCAGGGCGAATTCGTAGCGTTCGACGGCAAGGGACAGCTCCTTCAGTTCCGCAGGCGCGGGGCGGCCCGTCATGGCCTCGCGCAGCACGGCCAGATCCTCGTCGGCCCGGATGCTTCCCTCGGCCAGATGGCCGGCCATGCGGCGCAATAGCGGCCCGAGGGCCGCGCCGACCACGGGAAGGGGCGCGGCGCGGGACGGCCGCGCGACCGGGAATTCCCGGCCGGTCATGGCCCGGGTGATGGCGGCCAGCAACTCCTGCGCCTCGAACACCTTGGGCAGACATTCGTTCATGCCGGCGGCCAGGCAGCGATCCCGTTCCCCGGCCGGATCGTGGGAGGTCAGGGCCAGGATGGGGATGCCCGGCGGGCACGGCGGGCTGACGCTCGCCGACAACAGTTTCCGGATGAGCCGGCTGGCGGCCGGACCGTCCAGTTCCGGCATCTCGATGTCCATGAGGATGAGGTCGAAAGGCCGTTCCCCGGTCTTCTCGCCGAAAAGCAGCCGGCAGGCCTCCTTGCCGTTGCCGGCCGTGACCACCTCGTGTCCGGCGCCGCGCAGGATCTGGCCGAAAATGGCCTGGTTGAGCTTGGCGTCGTCGACCAGCAGGATGCGCCACCGTGCGGCGGCACCCTCGGCCGGCGGGGCCGGACACGGCTCCCCGAGTCGCGAGGCGGCCTCCACTGCGGCCGCCAGGGCGGACCGGAAAGCGGCGACACGTCCCGGGGGCGGGGACTGGCCGCCGGCCAGGACGACTTCCATATCCCGCGCGACAGCGGCCAATGCGTCGGCCGAAAGGTTGCCGGCCACGCCCTTGAGGGTGTGGGCCAGCCGCCGGGCCTCGGCCAGATCCCCGGCGGCGACGAGCCGTTCGAGCGCGTCCGCGGCGTCCGCGTAATCCCTGGCGAATTCCGCCGCCACGTTCAAAAGCAGCCGTTCGTTGCCGCCCAGCCTGCCGAGGGCGGCCCTGACATCCAGTGCCGGCGCCGGCGACGTTTTCGCGTCCGGGGCCGGGAAGGCGAAAGGACGGCCGGAAGTCCGGGCCGCCTGCCGGGCCCTGGCCGCCTCGGCCGCCGGGGCGATCCACTGGCCGAGCGAGGCGAGGAGCCGGTCCGGTTCGATGGGCTTGGTCAGGTAGTCGTTCATGCCCGCTTCCAGGCAGCGGTCGCGGTCCTCGGCCAGGGCGTGGGCGGTCAGGGCCACGATGGGCAGCTCCCTCCCGCCGGGCAGGGAGCGGATGCGCCTGGTCGCGGCCAGGCCGTCCATGACCGGCATCTGCACGTCCATGAGTACCACGTCGTACGGCCGGGCCTGGACCTTTTCCACGGCCTCGCGGCCGTTCTGGGCCACCTCGGTGGCGGCGCCGAACCGTTCCAGGACTTCCCGGGCCACCTGCTGGTTGATGGCGTTGTCCTCGACGAGGAGGATCAGGCTGCCGGAGAGCGGCTTTTCCGGACCGCGCCCCGGCCCGGCCGCCACGATGTCCGCCGCCGGAAGAGAGGCCCGCGCCCCGAGGTCCGGGGCGGCGGCCGTCTCCCGGTCCTCGGCGAAGACCAGCTCGAAACGGAACTCCGCCCCCTGGCCGGGACTGCTCACGACGGAAAACTCCCCGCCGAGCAGGTCCAGCACGCGCCTGACGATGGCCAGCCCCAGCCCCGTGCCGCCGTAGGGCCGCGAGAGGGAACCGTCGGCCTGGGTGAAGGATTCGAGCAGGTCCGGAAGGGCCTCGGGCGCCATGCCGATGCCCGTGTCGCGCACGCCGAAAGCCAGCCGGACCTTGCCGTCCGACCGGCCGCGCAGGTCGACGGCAATTTCCACGCCGCCGGCCTCGGTGAATTTCACCGCGTTGCCCACCAGATGCGAGAGAACCCCCTCCAGGCGGCCGTGGTCGCCCACGAGCCGGGACGGGATCGCCGGATCGCGGCGCGTGGAAAGCGTCAGCCCCTTGCCCTCGGCCGCGGAGGCAAAGGCCCGGACGATCCTTCCCAGGCTTTGGTCCAGGTCGAAGGGCTGGGGGTTCAGGCCGACGAGGCCCTTTTCCAGCCGGGAAAAATCGGTGATGTCGTCGACGACCTCGAGCAGGCTCCGGGCGGAGGTGACGATCTTGTCGAGATAGTCGAGGAGGGCCGGGTCTTCGGCCAGGGGCGCGGCCAGATTGGCCAGGCCGATGATGGCGGTCAGGGGGGTGCGCATTTCATGGGTCATGCGGGCCATGAAATCGGCCTTGGCCTGGGTGGCGGCCTGGGCCTCGCCGCGCAGGCGCCCGATGACGCCGGCCGCCGCGTCGAGTTCCGCGCGCAGCCGGTGCCCCTCGGCCAGGGCGGCCCGCAAGGCCGAAACGTCGGCGCAGTCCCTCTCCATGCGCTCTCCGAAGAATCGTGGCGCTGTGCAGCCCGCGCCGCAACGGCAGGGTTCGCACGGCTAGTCGGCAAAACTGGCTTTTTTCACCTCCCGCGTCAAGGCCGCCCCCCTCATCCGCCGCCATCCCGCGCCCGGCGTTGGACAAGTCCGGGGCTTGCCGCTAAGGAATGCGAAAGACACGGAGGCGCCATGCCCATCGATCTGGAGACCGCCCTGGCGTTCGCCATCGCAGCCGTCGCCTGCCTGTGGGGCGCCGTCGTGGACATCAGATCCCGCCGCATCCCCAACCGGATCACCTTCCCGGCGATGCTGCTGCTCCTTGTCGTGCACGGGGCCTTCTCGGGCATGGCGGGTTTATCCGAAGCGGCCCTGGGGCTGGCCGGGGCCGGGCTCGTCTTCCTCGTGCCCTACTCCCTGGGCCAGCTCGGCGGCGGCGATGTCAAGCTCATGGCCGCCATGGGCGCGGCCCTCGGCAGCTCGGCCGTGCTGACCCTGGTGCTTTTCACGAGCATCGCCGGGGGCCTGCAATTCGTGGCCTGGATGCTCTGGATGCATTTTTCCCGGTCGGGGAGCCCCCCCGGCTACCGCCTGTGCTACGGGCCGGCCATCGCCATCGGAAGTCTGGGGGCCATGGCCCTGCATCTGGCCGGCAAACCCTACGTGGTCCTGAATTTTTCCGGATTCTGAGGCCGGGGCGGCCACGGCCGGGGATTGTCCGACGGCGGCCTTTGGCGTAAAAAGCCTCCAGGCCTGTCTGTTTCCGCCGCCGAGGAACCCTCATGCCGACTCCAGACGCCACAGCCGCCAGAAGGCGCCGCATCGCGGCCGTCTCCGGCTATCTCCTGGCGCTGGCCGGCGCCTTCTGGCTCATCGTCGCCGCCTGCCAAACCCCGGAACTCGGCTCCAGACTTTTCGACCGGGGACGGATCGCCGAGGCCCTTCCCCTGCTGGAAGCGGCCGCGGCCAGGGGCTCGGTGCCCTCGTCCCACCGTCTGGGCCTTGCCCTCGAGGCCGGCGAGGCGGCGCCCCGCGACCTCCCCCGGGCCCTGGACCTTTTCCGCTTCGCCGCCGCCGGAAACCACGTTCCGAGCATGCTGCGGGCCGGCGACCTGTCGCGTTCGGCGGCCGGGGACGACGCGGCGGCTGCCCGCTGGTACCGTCTGGCCGCGGACCGGGGCGACGCCGAGGCCATGGCCCGGCTGGGGAGCATGCTGCTCGCCGGAGAGGGCGGCCCGGCCGACATCGACCAGGCCCTGGCCCTGCTCCGCCGCGCGACAGCGCGCGGCAACGCCCGGGCGGCCACGTCCCTGGGCGGGGCCCTGCTCTCCCTGCGCGACGCCGGCGACCCCCGGGGCGGCGGGCCCGAGGAGGCTGCCGCCCTTTTCGCCTCGGCCGGCGACGCCGGCGACCCCGAGGCGCTCAACCGTCTGGCCGACCTCCACGCCTCGGGCCGGGGAGTGCCCCGCGATCTCCCCCGGGCCGCGGCGCTGCGCCGCCGAGCCGCCGAGGCCGGCTATGCCCAGGCAGCCCACGACCTGGGGCTCATGTACCTTGCCGGACAGGGGGTCACGGCCTACCCGCTGGAGGCGGGCCGGCTCTTCGAGCGCGCGGCCCGGGCCGGCCACGTTCCGTCCATGCTCAAGCTGGCCGACATGCTCCACGAGGGCCTCGGCGTCTTCCGCGACCCGGCCCGGGCCCTGACCCTCTACGACGCCGCCGGCGAGGCCGACGACACGGCGGCCGCCGCGCTGTGCCGGCTTTTCGCCGCCGGCCCCCGGGACCGGCGCGATGCGGGACGGGCGGCCAGGTTCTGCGGCAAGGCCGCGGCCGCGGGAGACGCCGCCTCGGCCACCCTGCTCGGCCTCGGCATGGCCCGGGGCCACATCCCCGGCGACGTGGCCGGCGCCGCCACCCTGCTTTCCCGGGCGGCCTGGGCCGGAGATCCCGAGGCCATGTACGCCATGGCCCTGCTCCATCTGGCCGGCCAGGGCGTGGCCGGCAATCCGGCCGAGGCCTTCCGCTGGTGCCGCAAGGCCGCCGAGGCGGGGCTGCCCGAGGCCAAGGCCCTCCTCGCCGCCCTGTCCGAGGAGGAACTGCCGAGTGCGTCCAACCTGGCGAAAGCCATGGATTTCTACCGGGAGGCGGCGACCGCCGGCGACGTGGAAGCCGGTTTCGCCCTCGGCTCGCTGTTGTCCAAGGGGCTGGCCGGACCGCCGGATTTCGCCGAGGCGCGCATCTGGTACGAAAAGGCGGCGGCCGCCGGCGACCGCCGGGCGCAGTTCAACCTGGGGCTCATGCACCTGACCGGCAAGGGCGGCCCG
The DNA here is from genome assembly GCA_964576235.1 of uncultured Desulfovibrio sp. Classification (GTDB taxonomy): domain Bacteria; phylum Desulfobacterota; class Desulfovibrionia; order Desulfovibrionales; family Desulfovibrionaceae; genus Solidesulfovibrio. The sequence goes on along the minus strand of CAZNUQ010000022.1, from coordinate 8,153 downwards.
GCCAACGACAAGGAGGCCCTGCGCTGGATGCTCGAGGCGGCCAGACGCGGCGACGCCCACGCCCGCTGCAACGTGGCCTCCATGACCCTGACCGGCCGGGGCGTCGCCGCCGACCCCCGGGAGGCCTTCCGCTGGTACCTGCTGGCCGCCCGCCAGGGGTTCGCCCAGGCCCAGGCCATGCTGGCGGGGTTCTACTACGAGGGGCGCGTGGTGCCGCGCGACTTCGAAAGCGCCCTGGTCTGGCTCTCCCTGGCCAGCCGGTCGCCGGGCAACGATCCGCTGCTTG
>CAZNUQ010000022.1:0-7767 GCA_964576235.1 uncultured Desulfovibrio sp. | reverse complement strand
TTCACGACGGCATCGGGCGTGAGCCCCTCGGCCTGGGCCTCGTAGGTCAGAAGCACCCGGTGCCGCAGCACGTCCGGCGCCAGGGACTTGATGTCGCCCGGAGTGGCGTAGCCCCGGCCGCCGATCAGGGCCATGGCCCGGGCCGTGGCCGCCAGGGCGATGGCCGCCCGGGGCGAGGCCCCGTAGGCGACCTTGCCGGCCAGGGCGGCGATCCCCGCCGCGCCGGGATCCCGCGTCGCGGCGACAAGGGCCACGATGTACTCCAGCAGCTTCTCGTCGAGGCGCACCAGCCGGGCCAGCCCGGCCAGTTCCAGCACGTCGTCGCCGGAAAGCACCGGCGTCACCGCCGGCTCCCCGGGCAGACAGGCCCGGCGCACGATCTCCTTTTCCTCCTCGACGGAGGGATAGCCGAGCACGATCTGGAGCAGGAACCGGTCGACCTGGGCCTCGGGCAGGGGATAGGTTCCCTCCTGCTCGATGGGGTTTTGCGTGGCCAGGACAAAAAACGGCTCCGGAAGGACGAACGTCTCGCCGCCGATGGTCACCCGCCGCTCGGCCATGGCCTCGAGCAGGGCCGACTGGACCTTGGACGGCGCCCGGTTGATCTCGTCGGCCAGCAGGATGTTGGTGAAAACCGGTCCCCGGCGCACCACGAAGTCGCCCGTGGCCGGCTGGTAGACCTCCGTGCCGCAGATGTCCGCCGGCAAGAGGTCCGGCGTGAACTGCACCCGGCGGAAATCGGCCCGTATGGCGCCGGCCAGGGTCTTGACGGCCAGGGTCTTGGCCAGCCCCGGAACGCCCTCGATGAGCACGTGCCCCCGGCACACAAGGCCGACGATGAGCCTGTCGGCCAGGGCCTCCCGCCCGACGAGCACCCGGGCCATCTCGGTCCGCAGCGCCGCCGCGCGTCCGGCCGCCGCCGCAAGACGCGACGCGTCGATCATGGTCATGGACACCCTCCGGAACAAAACGAAATCCGTTTCCCGCCCCGGCGTCAAGGGGTTCGCCGGCGCTATTGGAAGTCCATGACCAGGGGCGCGGACGGGGCCGGCTCCCCCGGCCGGGTCACGGGGACGGGCGGCGGGCAGGTGCCGCCCGTGGGGATGGCCAGAACCCGGCCGATGGCCAGGTTCCTGGTTTCGAGGCCGGGGTTGGCCCGGGCGAGAATCTCGACGGTGATGCCGAAGCGCCTTGCGATGGCTTCCGGACAGTCGCCCGGGACCACGACGTAGCGGGCGTCGGTGATTTCCTCGTCAGGCAGCACGGCGTTCCTGTCGGACGGGCCGCCGGCGGGGGCGGCGGGAGGCGCAAAGGGGACATCGGGCGGCGGCGCCGGCACGTAGATCACGTCCCCCACCTTGATGCGGCAGGGGTCGAGGCCCTTGTTGCGGGCCATGATGGCCGCCACGGACACATGGTAGCTCTTGGACAGGGCGACGGGGGTGTCCCCGGGGCGGGCGACATGGGGAATGTCCCCGGCCATGGCGGGGCAGGAAACGACCCAGACCCAAGGGAGCAGCAGCAGCGCGCGCCAGGACATGGACACCGTCCGGGTTGAGGTGGTGCCTTATTCTCTTGTACCAGCCCCATCGCCGTTTGACAATCGGACCGGGCTTTGGGTAGCCAGGAGTTTTTGGAAAAACACGCCTTGGAGGTGCCACCATGACGTTTCGGACGTTCGTCGCCCCGTTGGCCCCATTGACCCTGTTGGCCCTGCTGTCCGGCCTGGCCGGCTGTTCCCTGAAATCCGCCCCGCCCGCGCCGGCCGGCGCGGAACTCGCCGCGTCCGGCAACGCCGCCTACGAGCAAAAGGACTACGCCAGGGCCTGCGAGGACCTGTCCAAGGCGGGAGGCGGAGCCGACGCCCTGGCCCGGGCCGGCGACGCCTGCGCCAGATCCGGCATGACCAGGGCGCAGCAGGCCTTCAAGGCGGCCCTGGCCGCCGACGCCGGCCACGTCCCGGCCCTGGAGGGCCTGGGCATCGCCGCCTACGCCTCCGGCGACCTGGCCCAGGCCCGGGACATGCTCGAGGCCTCGGTCAAGGCCGGCGGCAAGGATCCGCGCGCCGCCCTGGCCCTGGGCGACGTTTCGCTGCTTTCCGGCCAGTGCGACAAGGCCCAGGCCGCCTATCTGGAGGCCATGCGCCGCGATCCGGCGTTCGCGCCGGCCAAATCCCGCCTCGAGGCCTGCCGGATCCTGTGTCCCGCGCGCAAGGGCGCGCCGGCCGCCGCGACCGGGGCCACCCCGGGGGTGACGGGCTATTCGGGATCGAACGTGCCGTCCACGTCCGCCCCGGCCGCCAATCCCAAGGAACCGGGCAAGGCCAAGGCCGCGCCGAAGACCATCGATCTCAACGACATCTAAGGGAGAGCGGGCGTCTTTTCGCCAGGGACGCCCGCCATCAGGAAGGCGCAGGCTCCTCGCCGCGTTCGGCGGCCCGTTGCGGGCCGCCGCCGGGCACAATGGACGGGCGCGCGGGAAGTTCCACCACGAACACCGACCCCCGGGGCTTTGCGGCCTCCACCCGGATGCGTCCGCCGTAGCGCTCGACGATCTGCTTGCAGATGGCGAGCCCGAGGCCGGTGCCCCGGCGGTCCGCGTCCGTGGTGTCGCCCTGGCGGACCTGGTAGAATTTGTCGAAGATGCGTTCCCGCTCCTCTTCCGGAATGCCGGGCCCGGAGTCGGCCACGCGAAATTCCACCACGGCCCTGGGCCGATCCCGGACCGTCAGGGTCACATCCCCCTCGCCGGCATGCCGGGCCGCATTGGTCAGCAGATTGACCAGCACCTGGATGAGGCGGTCCGGGTCGAGCCGCAACGGCGGCAGGGGACCCGGAACGTCCACCACCAGCGAGAGGTGTTCGTTCTGCTCGTACTCGGCGCCGACCGCGGCCACGGCGGCGCGCACCACATCGACCGGGTCGATGTCCCGGTCGTGCCAGTCCAGACGGCCCGACTCGATCTTGGACAGGTCGAGAAAATCGTTGACCAGCCGGGTCAGTCGGCTTCCCTCGTTCTCGATGATGCGCAGGTTGTCGGCGATGCGCGTTCCTTTTTTCCACAACCGTTCGCTCACGTCGGCAAACGGCATGAATTCCTTGAGGAACTCCCGACGCGTCAACTTGGCGAAACCCAGCACCGAAGTCAGCGGCGTGCGCAGATCGTGGGTGACCGTGGCCAGGAAACCGGACTTGAGGGCGTCGAGTTCCAGCAGGCGGTTGTTGGCCTCGGCCAGTTCCCCGGCCTGGCGGGACAAACCGTCGGTACGCTCGGCGACCCGGCGTTCCAGGTCGCGGTTGAGGGCCTTGAGCCGGGCCAGGGCCATGTTGCGGTCGGTGACGTCGACAAGCAGCGTCAGGGCGAGCGGCGGGTTGTCCGCGATGCGAAACGGCGCGCTGGCCATGAAAAAATAGCGGCCGTCCAGCGGACTCTGGATTTCCAAGGAGATGGTCCGTCCGGAAAGCACCTGCGACAGGGCGCACCAGGGGCAGGGCTCGGCGCGTCCGTGCATGGCCGTGAAACAGGGAAGGCCGACGGGATCGGTCCCGGCCCGGCGGAACAGGGCGGCGTTGCCGGAGACGACCGCGTTCCCGGCATCGCACAGCATGACCACGCCCGGGAATCCGGCGAGAAAAGCGTTGTGCCAGGCCTGGTGGATATCGGCCCGACGGGTTTCCTCGTCGCGGTCGGCCAGGATGTCGAGCACGACGCCGATGCCGGGGGCGTCGAGTCCCCTGAGCACCCGGACCGTGTCCGGCGGCGTGAAGGCGGCGTCGGCCAAAAACACGCAATGCGCCCGCCAGCCTTCGAGGGCGTCCAGCAATTCGGGCAGGGGGTCCGGACCGGCCAGGCCGGCCAGGGAGACGACGGCCGCGCCGGTCCAGGGACGCGGCGCCCCGGCCACAACGGCCTCGCGGGCCAGGGAAAAACATTCGCGGCCGGAGGCGGTCAGGCTGGCCGCCACCCGGGAGGCGTCCGTATCGGGACCGCCGACGACGAGCAGGCGGGCCCCCGTCACGCGGCAGGCTCCGGCGAAACGGCCTCGTCCACGGGATACCCCGCCCGGTCGGATTTACGACGGAATCCGGGGAAACGGGAGCTGTTCACGCACATCCTCTCCGTTGGGGTGCCCTCACCACTTGCCGGAAAAACCGACACACGGCAAGGTGTTACCTAGCACACCGACCCGGCCCGCACAACCCGCCGCAGCCTGCCCGCCGCGGCGCCCCGGCAAGGGGTTCACAAGCGAAGGCGCCGGGGGTAGAGACCGTCGTTTTTCCCGCAAGGAGCGTTCGATGACCACCCAGCAGGTGCATGCCGCCCTGGCCAAAACGTTACGGATGGCAGGGCTGCGCCATGCCGCGCGCACGGCCGTGGCCACGGTGGCCACCTTTTTCGTGGTGACGGCCCTCGGCCTCCCCCAGGGCTATTGGGCCGTGGTGACGGCGGTCATCGTCATGCAGGCCAATCTCGGCGGTTCCATCCGGGTTGGCTGGGCCCGCCTGGCCGGCACGGCCGTGGGCGCCGTCACCGGCTCCCTGGCGGCCCATGCCGGCGGTCCGACCTGGCCCGCGCTGGCCGCGGCCGTCTTCGTCACCCTGGCCGTCTGCGCCGGCGTGCCGCGGCTTCGGGAAAGCTCGCGGGTGGCCGGCATCACCGTGGTCATCGTCATCCTGGCCGGCCATCCCGGCCAATCGTCCTTCGTCGTCGGCTTCGAGCGTTTTCTGGAGATATCCATCGGCATTCTCACGGGGCTCTTCGTCTCGGCGGCGGTGTTCCCGTCCCGGGCCACCCAGGCCCTCTCCCGGGGGCTGGCCAGGATGTTCGAGGACGTGGCCTCGCTTTTCGCCGTGGTGGTGGAAGGCCGGCTGCGCGAGGAATATCCGGAGCGCCACGTCTTTTCCCTCAAGGACCGCATCGTGCGCACCCTGGCCCGCTGCCGGGATCTGCGCCAGGAGGCCGAGGTCGAGGGCCGCGACAGCGAGGCCGCCGCCAGGCGCTCCATGCTCCTTTTCCGGGGCGAACGGCTTTTCGAGCACGTCCTGGCCATGGACCACGTGGCTTCCGAATCCCGCGGCCGGGGCCTGCACAGCCACCTGCCGGCGGAGCTCTCGGAACTGGAGGAAACCGCCGCCCGCGTGCTGACCGAACTGGCCGCCCATCTGCGGGGGGCCGCCCCCCTGCCCGACACCGCGGCCATGGAGGCGTCCGTGGCCAGGGCCAGGGAGAAACTCGCGACCCTGCGCCGGGAGCATGCCCCGGCGGCCTACGACCTGACCGAGGTCATGCACTTTTTCACCTTCGTCCACGGCATGCTGGCCTGCGCCGCAGACGCCCGAGAGATCGTCGGGCGCCTTGCCGCCATGGAGCAGGACTAGCGTGCCCCGTCCCCCCGCCCCCTTCCTTTCCGGCGCCTCCGGTCCGGCAGCGCCGGAGGGACGCCCCGGAGCGGAAACCGTCCCGCCGGCCGCGCGGCTGCTCGCCATGGCCGGCCGCGTCCTCATTCCCGGCCGGCGCGCCACGGAGGCCGCCCTGGCCGGACACTACCGCGCGGCCTTCCGCGGCCCGGGCCTGGAATTCGAGGAACTCCGGGAATACGCCCCCGGCGACGACATCGCGGCCATCGACTGGAAGGTCACGGCCCGGCTGGGGCGCCCCTTCGTCAAGCGCTTCCGGGAGGAACGCCAGCGCACCGTCATGCTGGCCGTGGACGCGAGCCGCTCCATGACCTTCGCCGCCTCCGGGGTTCCGCCCGCCCGGACGGCGGCGCTGGCCGCGGCGGCGCTGGCCGTCGGCGCGGCGGCCAGCCGCGACCGGGTCGGGCTGGTGCTGTTTTCCGACCGGGTGGAGGCCTTCGTGCCGCCCGGCCCGGGGCCGGCCCGGACCTTCGCCGTGGCCCGGGCCCTGGCCGGGACGCGCCCCGCCGGGACCGGCACCGATCCCGGTCCGGCCCTGGAACTGCTGCGGGCGACGCTCTCGCGCCGGTGCGTGATCTTCGTCCTGTCCGACTTCCTGGCCGGGGATTTCGTCACCCCCCTGGGAAGGCTGGCCCGGCGCCACGACGTGGTCGCCGCCGTGCTCGCCGCCCCGGACGCCGCGATGCTGCCGCCCTACGGCCTCCTGACCGTCTCCGACCTCGAAACGGGCGAAAGCGCCACCCTCGATTGCGGCGACCCGGCCGCCCGGGCCCGCTACGCCGCCGCCCGCCGGGCCCGGCTCGGCCAGACCCTGACCGGGCTTCGCGCCGCCGGCGTCGACATCCTGGAGCTGCCGTCCACGGAGCATCCGGTCCCCGCCCTTGACGCCTTCTTCCGGCGCCGGCGGCGCGACGTCCGCCCCTGACGCCGTGGCTGCCGTCGCAAGCGCACGCCCTGGCGATTTCACCTGGCGGCATTGACGCGACGAAACGATGTGTTAGGGTTCGTCGCGATGAACGCCCTACACCCTCGCTCCCCGCGACAAGCACGGCTGATGCTGCGCGCCCTCATCGTCGACGACGATCCGGTCAACACGCTTTTCCTCATGGAAATCCTCGCCCCATACGCCGCCTGCGACAATGCCGCGGACGGCTTGGCGGGCCTCGACGCCTTCGACCGGGCGCTGGCCTCCGGGCACCCCTACGACCTGATCTTCCTCGACGTGAAAATGCCGGGCATGGACGGCCATCAGGCGCTCGAACGCATGCGCCACCTGGAACGCCTGCGGGGCGTGGGCATCGCCGATGCCGCCAAGGTCATCATGATCTCGGCCCTCGACGACTCCCGGACGATTTACCGGGCCTTCTTCCAGGGCCAGGCCCTGTCGTTCCTGACCAAGCCGTTCACCTGCGAAACCGTTATCGAGGAACTTCGCAAGTTCGACATCATCCCCTCGCTTCCGTTGCAGCCCCCAGGGAGGACTCTCTGATGCGGAGCCCGGACAGGCGCTTCACGCCCCAGGAACTGGCCGCCTTCGACGGCGCCGAGGGCAGACCCGCGTACGTGGCCCACAAGGGCGTCGTCTACGATGTGACGGGAAGCGACCTGTGGAAGGCCGGCAGGCACATGAACCGGCACCACGCCGGGGCGGACATGGGGCTCGCCCTCTCCCAGGCCCCCCACCCGCCGGAGGTTTTAAGCCGTTTTCCGCGCGTCGGCACCCTGGCCGGCCGGCCCCTGGCGCCCGCATCCACGACCGCCGGACTGCCGGCGTGGCTTTCCCGCGCCGTGCGGCGCTTTCCCACGCTCAAGCGCCATCCCCATCCGATGGCCGTGCATTTTCCCATCGCCTTTTGCCTGTTCGCCCCGGTCTGCCTGCTGCTGGCCCTGCTGACGGGCTGGCCCGGATTCGACGCGACATTGGCCGTGCTGCTCGGCGCGTCGGTGATCTTCACGCCGGTGGCCATCGTCACCGGGCTTTTCACCTGGAAGCTCAACTACGCCATGGCCCGCATGACGCCGGTGCTCGTCAAGCTGGCCGCCGCGCCGGCGCTCTATGCCTGCCTGGTATGGGCCTTCGTCATGCGGCTCAGGACTCCCGACCTGCTGGCGCATCCCGCCGACCATCTCGGCTACCTGGCGCTGGTGCTGGGACTTTTCCCGTTGATTTCCCTGCTGGGCTGGTGCGGCGCGGCCATCACCTTTCCGGTCCACGGAGACGAGGAAACCGCCGAGGATTCCGGCATTCCGCCCCCGAGCCGGCTTGACCGAACAGGGCGGCTTTATTAGGTTGCGGGCCACGCGCCCGTAGCTCAGTCGGATAGAGCATCTGCCTTCTAAGCAGACGGCC
>CAZNUQ010000021.1:35548-46659 GCA_964576235.1 uncultured Desulfovibrio sp. | reverse complement strand
AGCGCATGGACGGGCCGCGCATCTTGTTCGTGGACGACGACCAGGAAATGCTGGCGTCCTACATGCGGGCCTTCCGGAAGCGGCATGCCGTGCTGGTGGCCTCGAGCCCCGAATCCGGGCTCGAACTGCTCGGGTGCGAGCCCGACGTGGCCGTGGTGGTGTCGGACCTGCGCATGCCGACCATGGACGGGGTGACGTTTCTGGAGCGGGTCCGGGAGATCCGCCCCGAGGCGGTCCGCATCATCCTCACCGGCCATGCCGATATCGCCGTGGCCATGGCGGCGGTCAACAAGAGCAAGGTCTTCAGCTTCCTCACCAAGCCCTGCCCGGAGGAGGATCTGGCGGAGGCCCTGGCCGCGGCCTTGCGCCAGTACCAGCTCCAGGCCGCCGAGAAGGAGCTTTTGCGCGGCACGGTGCGCGGTACCATAAAGCTCCTGACCAACCTGCTCGAGATGGTCAATCCCGAGGCCTTCGGCAAATCCTCCAGGGTCAGGCGCCTGGCCATGGACATCGGGGCCTACCTGGGGCTCGCCGACGCCTGGCGCCTGGAACTGGCGGCCATGCTTTCCCAGATCGGCTGCCTCGCCCTGCCGGCCGAGACGCTGCGCAAGGCCTACCAGGGGGAGCCGCTGCCCGGGGAAAAGGCCTATGCATTCGCCATGCATCCCAAAATCGCCGCCGATCTCGTTTCCAACATCCCCCGCCTGCGGGAGGTCGCCGAGATCATCGCCTGCCAGGAAAAACGCTTCGACGGGGGCGGGCTCCCTCCCGGCGGACCGGCCGGAGAGCGCATCCCCCTTGCCGCGCGCATCCTCAAGGTGGCCCTGGATTTCGACACCCTCGAGGCCATGTACCGGCTGCGGCGTCGGTCCGACAACCCGGTGGGCGAGGCCATCGGCCGGATGCGGGCCCGCGAGGGCTGGTACGATCCCGAGGTCCTGGGCGCCCTGGAATCCCTGGCCTCCCTCCCCGACGGCTACGAGCCCCGGCTGGTCGCCACCGGGGAGCTCGCCCCGGGCATGTTGCTGGATCAGGATGTCGCCGACGTCCGGGGTGGCATCGTCCTCGGGCGCGGACTCGAACTCAACGCCGTGTCCATCCGGCGTCTGGCCCTGGCCGCCGGGGAATCAGGACTCGCGGGACCGTGGCGGGTGCTCGTTCCGCCGCCGGAGAAGCTGGCTTTCGCCAGGCTTCTTGATTCCTGAGCGGTTTTCAACCAACAATGACAGGGGGCGGCGCGCGGCCGGGGTGCCTTGGGCGCATTGCCCCGTTACACTTGGCGGAATCATGCAGGCATCATCCTCGGGGCACCAGGCGACGCGGGGAAACGGCGAACCGTTTCAGAGCGTGTTTTCCACCCAGTCCGAATCCTTCATCGGGTTTGGCGCCACAAAGCGGAAGGTGAAGCAGAATATTTTTGTGTTCGCCGAGGAACAGGCCGACGGGACATTCCTTCTGCGCGCCCTCAACAAGAATTTCGTCCCCACCGGCAAGGCCAGGCGGATCGAACGCGAGGAGTTGCTCGCCCGCTATCTGCCCGAACCCGACATCTATATGAACAAGGTCGTCCCCATGATGCGCCGGGTCCGTGAACACGTGAATACGGCCGACGCCCACCGCGCCGGGGGGGCGTTCATGTCCGCCGAGTTCGAGTACAAAAACGCCCTGCGGGTGGACGAGGAACATATCCGCGCCACCTTCGGCCTGGGACTCGTCTATCTCGACCGGGGGGAGACCGAGAGCGCCAGTCTGGTGTTTCGCCGCATCGTCACCCTGGATGCGGTCTTCGAGACCGAGCACAAGCACCTGTTCAACGAATTCGGCATCAAGATGCGAAAGAACGGGATGTACGCCCAGGCCCTGCGGTACTATTTCAAGGCCTATCGCCTCACCCGCGACGACGAACATCTGCTCTACAATATCGCCAGGACCTACTACGAGAAGGGCCGGCTCGCCCTGGCCGGAAAGTTCCTGGACATGGCCCTCGCCCTGGCCCCTTCCTTCGAGGAGGCCCGGGGGCTGGCCATGCTCGTCGAGCGGCGGGCCGTCCGGGAATCCGGGGCTTCCGGCGACACCCCGGGCAAGAGGCAGGAAGGCCCGGAGGGCCTGGCCTGATCGGGAAAGGGGGATCGGCATGCATTGTCTCGGACAGTTTCTCGTGGAACAGGGCGCCATCACCCCGGAACAACTCGAGGACGGGTTGCGTTTCCAGCGCGAACGCAACCAGCGCATCGGCGAAGTCGCGGTGCAGCGGGGGATCCTCACCCCGGAGCAGGTGGAGGCCGTCCGTCAGATCCAGCGGGACGATCCCAGGCTTTTCGGTGACATCGCGGTCGGCCAACGCCGGCTGACCCGCAAGACCCTCGACGAACTCCTTTTTTTCCAGAAGATCCAGCACACCTACCTGGGCGAGGCGTTGCTGGTCCTCGGCCACATCACCGGCGAGCAGTACCAGGGGCTCATGGGCCGGCATTACGCCCTGCGCGACGAGGGTCGGGTCAGTTTGCGCTATCTGCAGGAATTTTATGGTGAAAACAGGGTTCTCGAGGTCCTTGTCGAGGCCCTGGAGCGGGCTGTCCGCCGGTTCGCCGGCGAAACCCTGGTCGTCGCGTCCATCGGGGGGGAGATCCCCCTGGCCCTGTTTCCGGAACGCGCCCTGCTGGAAGGGGCGGTGCTCGGCGGCCGCCGGCTGGCCGCGCGGATCGGCCTGTCCGAGGGCCTGGCCGGGAATCTGGCCGCGGCCCTCGCCCCGGGCGATCCCGCCTCCGGTCGGGCGGAGTCCTGGGAGACGTTGCTGCGCTATTTCGGCGACATGCTGCGCGACGGCGCCCTTCTGCTCGACCAGGGGCGGGTGTCGCCGGACCGGGAACTCGAGGCCGCGCCCGAGGACTGCCTGCGGCTGCGGTTTCGGGCGCCCTCGGGCGAGGCCGGCCTGGCCTTCTGGCTCGAGGAGGCGGCGCCGTGACCGGGGATCGCGCCCCGGCCGGGGCGCCTTCCATGGAGGATCTGGAACGGCGGGCCCGTTTTTTCCAGGCGCTTTTCGACACCCTGGACATCGGACTGTGCCTGATGGACGGCGAGCGCCGGGTGGTGGCGGTCAATACGGCCATGGAACGCCTTCTGGACGCCAAGGGATTCGTCGCCGGGGAAAGCTGTCCGGCGGCGGGGCAGGGGCCCTGGGAACTGTGCGGCCGCTGTCCCGCCGCCGAGGTCCTGGCCACCGGCCGCCCCGTGGAGATGGTGATCGAGCAGTCCCGGCCGGACGGTTCCCCCTGGTTCCTGGGCGTCGAGTGCCATCCGGTGGCGGACGCGGCCGGCCGGCTCATGGGCGTGGTGGAGATCGCCCGCGACGTGACCCGCAGGAAGCGCGCCGAGCAGGAGATGAGCCTGGCCGCCCAGGACATCGGGATGCTCCTGGCCTCGATACGGTCCATCCTGGTGAGCCTGGACGGCGAAAACCGCATCCGGCGTTTCAACGCCAGTGCCGAGGCGGTCCTCGGCCTCGCGGCCGCGGCCGTCGAAGGCCGGGATTTCTTTTCCGTGGGCCTCGATTGGGAGGGAACATCCGTGGCCGAGGCCCTGGCCGCCAGCCGCGCCACCTCGCGACCCGCCCGGGTGGACGAGGTTCGTTGCCGCCTGCCGGACGGGAGCGAGCGCCTGCTCGGACTCACGGTCAACCCCGTGCCGTCGGCGCCCGGCGTCTCCCCGGGCGTGCTCATCCTCGGGCAGGACATCTCCGGCATCAAGGCCCGGGAACTCAAGGCCGCCCACGAGCGGCGCATGCAGGCCATCGGCCGGCTGGCCGCCGGCATCGCCCATGAAATCAACACCCCCGTCCAATACCTGGGCTACAACGCCGGGTTCCTGGACGAGGCCTTCGCCGAGGTTCTCGGGCTTCTCGACGCCTACGGGAGGCTGGCCGAAGAGGCTGCCTCCCTGGGGCATCCCGGACTCGACGCGGCCATCGGGGAGGCGCGGCGGGTGGCGGCGGACATCGACCTCGACTATCTGCGCCGGGAGATTCCCGCGGCCATCGCCAACTCCCGCAAGGGCATCGGCCAGGTGGGGGAGATCGTCCGGGCCATGCGCCAATTGTCCCATCCCGGGACCGGGGACAGGATGTGCTTCGACCTCAACGCGGCGGTGCGCGACATCGTCACGGTCACGCGCAACGCCTGGAAGCATGTCGCCTCGGTGCGCCTGGATCTGGCCCCGGACCTCCCGATGGTTTACGGTCTGCCCCACGAGGTGTCGCAGGTGCTGCTCAACGTGGTCATAAACGCCGCCCAGGCGGTGGAGGAACGGGTCGGGCGCGAGCCGTGGGTGGCCGGCCGCGTCGATATCGCCACGGGCGTGGCCGGAAGGAGCGTCGTCGTGTCCGTGGCCGACAACGGCCCGGGCATCCCCGAGGAGGTTCGTTCCCGGATTTTCGACCCCTTTTTCACCACCAAGGACGTCGGCAAGGGCACGGGCCAGGGGCTGGCCATAAGCCATGCCGTCATGGCGCGGCATGGCGGCGGGATCGATTTCACGACCAAGCCCGGCGAGGGCACCACGTTTTTCCTTCGCTTCCCGGTCGAAGGCGCCGGGGAGGGAAGCGCCCCGGCCGCCTGAGCCGTAGGGGGAGAGCGTCATGGCCGGTAAACACAAGGTGCTGTTCGTCGACGACGACCCGGAAATCCTGGCGTCCTTCCAGCGCGCCTTCCGGCGCAAATACCAGGTGGACACCGCCCTCGGACCGATCCGGGCCCTGGAGGCCGTGACCGAGCGCGGCCCCTACGCGGTGGTCGTGTCGGACCTGCGCATGCCGGCTCTCGACGGCATCGAGCTTTTCACCCGGCTGCACAGGGTCTGTCCGGACACCGTGCGCGTCATGCTGACCGGGCACGCCGACATGGACGCGGCCATGGACGCCGTCAATGCCGGCCATGTGTTCCGGTTCCTGATCAAGCCCTGCGCCGAGGAGGACCTCGACGAGGCCCTGGCCGCGGCCGCGGCCCTGCACGTCCAGGCCGTGACGGAAAAGGAGTTCCTCAAGGGGGCGCTTCGCGGCATCATCAGGGTGCTCACCGACCTGCTTTCCCTGCTCAATCCCGAGGCCATGGCCCGGTCCCTCCGGATCAAGCGCCTGGTCGCGGACATGGCCCGCTACCTGGAGGCGCCGGACCCCTGGCGCATCGACCTGGCCGTCACGCTCTCCCAGCTCGGCGGCGTGGTCGTGCCGGAATCCCTGTTCGCGGCCCTGCGGGGCGGTGGGCCTCTGGAGGGGGACGCGGCCCGGCTTTTCGCCCGGCATCCGGCCATCGCCGCCGACCTGCTCGGCAACATCCCCAGGCTCGGCGAGGTCGCCGAAATCATCCGTCACCAGGACACCCCGTTTTCCGGTGGGGCGGCCGGCGATCCTTCCGGGACGGCCATTCCCCTTGGCGCGCGGCTGCTCAAGGTGACCCTGGATTTCGACCGGCTGCTCGTTTCGGGGCGTTCCCGCGAGGAGGCCCTGTCCGGCATGGCCGGTCGGGCGGGGGATTACGATCCGGCCCTGCTCGAGGTCCTGGGAATTCTGGCCGGGGCGCGGGAGGGCTACCGTCGCGGCGCCGCCACGGTGGAAACCCTCGCGCCGGGCATGGTTCTCGACGAGGACGTTCTCCTGCCCGGCGGGGAAAAGGCCGCCTGTGCCGGCCAGGTGGCGGACGCCGTCTTGGTCGGGCGGTTGCGGGCCCTCGGCGCCTGCGGCGGGATGCCGCTTCGGGTGCTGGTGCCGGAGGCCGAGGAGCCTTTTCCGGGCATCGCCGATCCCGAACTGCTGGCCCTTTTGCGTCGGGTGCGGAGTTGTCCCCCGGGGGCGTAAAGGATACAAGGACGCCTTATGGCCGAGAACATCACGCGGGTCAGGGCCGATCAGGCGGCCAAGCGCTACGAGCGCATCGTCGTCGACTATTTTTCCGGGGGCGGCTTGGTCCTCGTGGCCGGCGACGACGAGAGCTTCGCGCGCCTGGTCAAGTTCACGCTCGGCGGTCTGCGCGTGGATGTCAAGTCGGCCTGCCGGGAAGTCTCCGCATATGACGATGTCGTGGCCTTCGCCAGCAAGGTGGTGGCGCGCATCCCCTCGCCGCTTCTGATCTTCCTCGAACGGCGCATTCACAAGACGACCTGTCACAAGACCGTCAAGGTGCTCAAGGAATTCCACGGCGACCGGGTGCGTCTGGTCGTGGTCGGCACCGAGGCCTCCCGCGAGGAAATCGTCCTTTCCCACGAGGTCGGGGCGGAAAGCAGCATCACCAAGCCCATCTCGGCCAACGCCCTGGTCGAAAAGATCGCCTTCGCCATACGGCCCAACACCCAGCTCGGGGTGCTGCTCGACCGGGCTGCGGCGTTGATCGACGCCGGCGACCTGGACCAGGCCGAGCGGGTCGCGGCCAAGGCCTTCGAGATCAAGCCCGGCAGTCTCAAAGGGCATCTGCTTCTGGGCGACGTGGCCATGCGCCGGGGGGATTACGCCGCCGCCGAGGCCTGCTACCTGGAGGCGGCCAGGGCCGAGAAGCTTTATATCGAGCCGCTTAAAAAGCTCGCCGAACTGTGCCGGGAGTCCGGCGATCTGGACAAGCGCCTGGGCTATCTGGCCCGGCTGGACAGCCTCTCGCCCCTCAATTTCGAGCGCAAGGTGGAGATCGGGGAGGTCTATCTGGCCAAGGACGACACGGACAAGGCCAGGGAGTACTTCGAGGAGGCGCGCCGGGTGGCCGGCCGGGTGGCCGCGGATATGATGAGCGAATCGCTCATGGAAATCGCCCGGGCGATCGGCGACAAGGACCAGGATATGGCCCTGCGCTACATCACCGAGGCCATCGAGCGCAAGGGCGAGACCCTGACCCGGGATGACCTCTGGATGTTCAACAACCGGGGCATCCTGCTCCGCCGGCAGGGCCTCTGGCAGGAGGCCGTGGAAAACTACCGCAAGGCCCTGACCGTGGCCCCGGAAGACGCCGGTCTGCACTACAACATCGGCGTCGCCTACGCCGACGGCAAGCAGTACGACAGGGCCCTGCTGTGTTTCGAGAAGGCCCTGGAGGCGGACCCGGAGTTGCTCCGGCAGGCGCCTTCCGTCGGCTACAATATCGCCACCGCCCACCACCGCTGCCGCAACCTGGCGGAAGCCAGACAGTATCTGCAGGCGGCCCTCGATCTCGATCCGGACTACGAGCCGGCCAAGCGGCTTCTGGGTTATCTGACGGACTGACGACTCCCCCCGCATGGATTTCTTCATCCGCTGGTGTCGCCGCATGGGGTCGGCCTGGATGCTCGCGGCCGCCCTGCTGCTGGGCGGTTCCCCGGCCGCCGCGGCCGGCGACGCGCCCCCGGCGGTCGGCGCCGCGCGCCTCGACCTCTGCGGCCCCCTGTCCGGAGATCCGGGGGCGGGTGAGGGCGCCGGCGTGTCGCGCCCCGGCGAGGTGCTTTCCCCGGGCGACAAGGGGTTCGGCTGCCGTTTCACCGTGCCCGGCCTCCCCGGGAGGGAGGCGGAAATCGTCGAGGTTCGCCTGACCCGGCCCGGCGCCTCCCCGGGAGCATTGGCCCGGGACCGCTGGTTTCTTCCCGTGCGCCGGGGGACCCCGGCCCTGGCGGCCTATGCCTTCGCCGGACCCGGCGAGGCCAGGGAAGGGGTGTGGACCCTGGAACTGTATCTTGCGGACGTGCTTTTGGCCGAGAAGCGGTTCGAGGTGATCCTGGACCGGCGGCCCGATGCGCCGGTGGCGTCCGGGGCAGACGCGGCCTCCCCGGCCCCTGCCCCGCCGGAGGCCGTCGCGACGCGCCCGCGGCAACCGGAGATCGCCGATCTCCCCGCCCGAGGGAAGGTGTCGCTTCCGGCCACGGCTCCCGAATCCCGTCCGGAGCCTGCGGCCCGGTCCGGGCCTGCCGTTCCCCGGTCCGTGTCGACCCCGCCGGACAGGCCGGGGCCAGGGAAGCCGGCGCGGGAGGGGAGGACGCCCCCGGAGGGGACGGAGCCGCGCCCGGCTTTCGCATCCGGGTATTTCGCCTTGCAAACCGGCCTTTTTGCCGAAGCCGGCAACGCCGAGGGGCAGGCAGCCGTCCTGCGCGCCCGGGGGATGCCGGCCTGCCTGCTCGTCGAAGGGGAGGGGAACCGGAAGCGCTATCGCGTGCTGGCCGGTCGCTTCGGCGACCGTCGGGCCGCCCTGGCCTCCCGGGCCGAGGTCAAGGCCGCCAGCGGCGCCGCGCCCCTGCCCGTCCGGGTGGAGGCCGAAGAGGCCGCCCGGCTGCGCTGCCACTGATCCGGCGCGCGCCGGAGCTCCATTCATCGCGCGACGGCAACCGCCCGCGTCCGCAACACCGCCGGTTTCGGCGGGGCGCTATCTGTGAAAGTGCTCCATGTCCTTGTTGAGCGAATACAGCAGGGTGGTCAGCCGCACCAGGTAGGCCTCGTACAGCTTTTGTACGTCCGTGGCCGAGCCGAGTTCGATTTCCTGGTTTCTGACCGTCAGGAAGTACACCATGCTGTTGAGGAAGGTGACGATGTTTTTGCTGCGGTTGTAGAGATATTCGTTGAGCGTCTGGTCGTGGTCGTTGCCGACCTTGAGGTAGATGTAGAGGATGTCGACCAGGTTGTTGAGGCTGGTGGTGACCTTCTGGTGCGTGTCGAGCAGGAAGCGCAGTTTTTTGTAGGAGGCGCTTTCCTTGTCCTTTTCGTGGATCGGCAGCAGGGACAGGATGTGCGCCTCGGAGGGACGGGCTTCGTCGTAATACCGGACGACCTCGTCGAGCATGGCCACCAGCCGCGTCTCGTCGATCTGGAGGGTTTCGGCCGAGGCTCCGGGGCAGGCCAGGGCGAAGGCCAGAAGCGTTCCGGCGAGCAGGGACAGGCAGGACGCGATGCGGCGCGGGATGGCGGTCATGGCGGGTATCGTCCCCGTGGCGGGGTTATTGTTGCTTTTTGTTACAGGTCGCGCAGGGAGCTTCCTCCCCGCCGGTCCTGGCCACCCGGCGCAGCACGTCCTCGAATTCGCCGATGGGGGCCGCGCCGCGCACGGAAACGCCGTCGATCAGAAAGGTCGGCGTGCCTTCGATGCCGAAGGACCGGGCCTCGGCCACGTCGTCGTCGATGCGTTTGGCCAGGGCGGGGTTGCGCATGTCGCGCTTGAGGCGCGGCATGTTGGCGCCGAGCTTGACGGCCAGGGCGAAAAGGCCCGGCTCGCCGGTCTGTTCCACCGCCTGCTGGGCGGCGAACACCGCGTCGTGGAAGGCGAAGGCCAGCTTCGGGTCCTGGGCGGCCAGCGCTTCGTACATGAGGGCGGCCTGCCGGGCCAGATCCTCCGTGGCGTAATGCTTGAAGAGGATGCGCACCGAGTCGGGGTGGCGTTCGGCGAACTGCTTGAGAACTTCGGCCCCTCTGGCGCAGTAGGGGCACAGGAAGTCGGAGTAGACCACCACCGTGGTCGGCGCGTCGGCCGGGCCGCGCAGGCTGCGGGCCGGGTCGATGGCCGGACGGAGGGGCTTTTGCATCTCTTCGGCCTGCCTCGCCTGGCGCTGGCCTTCCTGGTACTCCCGCTGGCCTTCGACCACCATGGCGAACAGCGCCTCCTTGCGGTCGCCCAGGGCGTCAAGGACCATGTCGGGATGCTCCTTGATCGCCTGGCGTACCGCCTTGTCCGAGGAGGACGGGGAACAGGCGAAAAGCGTGAATATTGCCAGAAGGATCGGGATGGTGCGCGAAAGCATGTGGTGTTCCTTTCCCTGAAGGGGCCTGGGATTGCAAGCCTACCTTGGGCAGAGTGAATTGCAACAAAAATTTTCCATTTGCAAGGGAAGTGCGAGGCGGGGATTGCGTTTTTCGCGCCGGAGGGTAAAAGATCGGATAGACAGGTCTCCTCCGGGATGTGGAGCCGGGGGCGCAAAGGAGGAAGCATGAAACGCGTTGGAGTGCTGTTTTTCGCCATGCTGCTGTGCGGCGCGGCGGCGGTGGCCCTCGCCGCCGGCGATGCGGCCAGGGGTGCGGAATTGGCCGGCAAGGGATGCGCCTGCCACAAGAGCAAGGCGGACCTGGAAGGCCGGGATGCGGCCGAACTCAAGGCCAGGATGCTGGATTTCCAGGAAGGCAAGGGCGAGAACAAGGCCATGATCGCCATCATGAAAAAACAGTCGGCGCAGGATATCGAAGACCTGGCGGCCTATTACGCCTCGCTGCCCAGGAAGTGACCGTTCGCTTGCCTCGACCGGGGAAAAAGGCCATGGAGGGAGTCCCCGTGGCCTTTTTTCGCGGCACGGCTCGCGGCTCGGGCGTCCCGGAGCCGGGAATCCGCCGGAAAACACCGGCCCCGGCCGTCGCCGGGCCGGCAATACCCGCGTCGCGCGTCGCGGATGGACTCCATGAAGCACTGCCTCTCGTTGCTGCTGCGTTTCGGATTGGCCCTGGCCTGCCTGGCCTATGCCCTGTGGGGGGTGGATTTTTCCCGGCTCTGGGCCGAGGCCTCCTCGTTTTCGCCCCTGGCCGTGGCCGGGTACGCCGCGCTGGCCCTGGCAGCCACGGCCGTTCCGGGCCTGCGCCTGAGTTTTCTCGCCGGCGGCCGGGCCCGCGGTCTGACGGGGCTGCGCGCCTGCCTGCTTGGGCTGGCTCTCAACAACGTCCTGCCGGCCCGCCTGGGGGAAATGGCCAAGGCCCTCTACCTGCGCCGGGAGGCGGGGGTTTCCCTGAGCCGCGCCCTGGAGGCGGTTTTCTGGGAGCGTTTTTTCGATCTCAACGCCCTGCTGGTTCTGGGGGCCGCCGTGGCGGCGCTGCTCGGCCAGGGGGTGGTCCTCTATCCGCTTTTGGTGGTGGTCGGCGGGGCCTGGGGCGCGCTGCTGCTCATCGCCTTGCGTCCGGATCTGGCCCGCGGCCTCTTACGGTTCGTCCCCGGCGAGGGCGTGCGGCTTTTCGCCGGGGAACTGCTCGGGCTTCTCGAGGCCAACCTGCGGGGCGCCTTTCTGGGCCGGCTGGCGCTTTGGACCGTGGCGGCCTGGGTCGGCTACGTGGTCCTGTTCGTTTTCGGGTTGTGCGTCATGGCCGGTCTTCGGGCCGATCCCGTCATGGTTCTGACCGTTTTCGCCGTGGTCACCCTGGGGTT
>CAZNUQ010000021.1:28826-35448 GCA_964576235.1 uncultured Desulfovibrio sp. | reverse complement strand
GTCGGGCGGGGCTTTTCAATCCCGCGGGGTCGTGCTATCCCGCGTGCGCGTTCTGTTTGTTCCGCACCGGCGGAGGGTTGCATGCGCAAGGAGAGGGGGAAGATGGTGTCGGCGTGGTTTCGGGCGGGCGTCGTTACGGCGGCCCTTTTTTTTGTTTTCGGTTCGGCCCAGGCCTGGGCCAGGACGGTTTTTCTCGGCGGCAGCCAGACGGCGGGCTGGAAGTACGTGGGCGGCTTCAAGGATGTCGTCAACAAGGCGGCGGTCAGCAACACCACCTCGAAGATCCTCAAGGGCCTTGGTCCGGTTATCGGCCTCAAACCCGACAAGGTGTTCATCCTCGAGGGCGTCAACGAGCTGTGGAGCTCCAACGAGAGCATCCTGGCCCGGTATCGCGAGATCCTGCGCCGCATCGGCCAGGGGTCGCCCAAAACGCTGATTTTCGTGCAAAGCGTCCTGCCGGTGCTCAACCGGCCCGATCTGTCCAATCAGAAGATCATGGAACTCAACGCCGGCCTCAAGGCCCTGTGCGCCGAGATGCAAAACTGCGTCTACATCGACCTGTTCAGCCATTTCGCGGTCAACGGCGCCCTCAACGAAAGCCTGACCACCGACGGGGTGCATCTGCGGCCCGACGGCTACAAGCTGTGGCATTCGCTGATCGAGAAGTACGTGAGCACGCCAAACGACCAGATCACGCGGTCCGAGACCGTGGCCGGCCTCGGCCAGCCTGGCCGGGTGGCGAATTGAGGCCGGACTGCGTCCCGGTTTTCCTGGCGGGCCTTTGGCCCGCTTTTTTTTTGCAGACGCGGCGGGAGGGCCTGGAAAAGCGCGCACGCTATGCTATGCTGGAACCACTATGGGAAAAACCAGCAGGAGGGATGTCCCATGAAGCGTGCGATTGCGGTCCTGACGTTCCTGGTGGCGGTGGGCGCGGCCGGCTCGGCCCTGGCCTGGATGAAGCCGGCCTTTGAAAATGTGGACAAAAACGGCGACGGCGTCATCGTTTTCGAGGAGATCGTCATTTTCAACGCCAAGCTGACCAAGGAGGGGTTCGCGGAAATCGACCGCAACGGCGACGGCAAGGTCGATCGGGCGGAGTACGCGGCCCTGGGCGGCCGGTCGGCCAAGACCGCCGCGGGCAAGCAGGGGAAGGTCTGGTGGCGTTGCTCCGGCAGGGATGGCATGATGCTCTTCAGGCAGGGGACCGATCTGCTTTTGGCCGACAGGAACGCCGAGGCGGCCGCCGTCCTGCGGCAGGCCGTGACCAAGCACCTGTGCGTGGATTACCTGGCCTACTCCTATTACAACCTGGGCGTCGCCTGCATGCGGCTCGGCGACGACGCCTGCGCCAGGACGAACCTGGAGAAGGCCCGGGCCCTCGACATCAACTGCGTGGTGCCGCCGAACCATTTCGGCCTCGACGGCACGCCGCGCAAGGGCGGCCGGCAGTAGCCGCGACCGCCGGGGGGGCGGACATGACGGACGGGGGCCCCCGGCGCCTCCGTCCGGGCGGTCTTGCCCCGCTACGCCGCCCTTGACAGAGCCGGGGCGCGATGGTCATGCAGGGAGCCACGGCGGGCCGGACACGGCGGCGCGAGGCTTGACGGAGGCATCCCTTGGGCAACGTGCTCATCATCGACGACGACCAGACCATCCGCGACGCCCTGTCCAGGGTGGTCGCCCGCCTGGGCCACACGCCTTCCCTGGCCGCGACCCTCTCCGAGGGGCTCGCCCGGGCCGGCGGCGAGGATGTGGACGTGGTCTTCCTGGACGTGCGCATGCCCGACGGCAACGGCCTGGACGCCATCGGGGAGATCCGCAACGCGCCGTCGAATCCCGAGGTCATCGTCATCACCGGCTGGGGCGACCCGGACGGGGCGGAGCGGGCCATGCGCCAGGGGGCCTGGGATTACATCGAGAAGCCCCCCACGGTCAAAACCATGACCGCCCCCCTGGTCAGCGCCATGGAGCACCGGCGGCGGGGCCGCTCCTCGCGACGCCAGCGCGCCCCCTTCCGGTTTATCGGCATCGCCGGCGGCAACCCCAAGCGGGCCTTTTGCCTGGAACAGGCGGCCAAGGCGGCGGCCAGCGAAGTGAACGTGCTCCTGACCGGGGCCACCGGCACGGGCAAGGAACTCTTCGCCCGGGCCATCCACGACAACAGCCCGCGCCGCGAAGGCCCCTTCGTGGTGGTGGACTGCGCGGCCCTGCCGGCGAGCATCGTCGAAAGCGTGCTGTTCGGATCGGAAAAGGGCGTCTACACCGGCGCGGACCGGCGCCGGGAGGGGCTTTTGGCGCGCGCCCACGGGGGGACGCTTTTCCTGGACGAGGTGGCGGAGATGCCCCTTTCCGTCCAGAAGGCCTTTTTGCGCGTGCTCCAGGAGCGGCGGGTGCGCTCCGTCGGCGGCCTGGAGGAAGCGCCGTGCCACTTCCGGCTCGTGGCCGCCACCCACCAGGATCTGGAAGCCATGGCCCGGGAGGGGCTTTTCCGCGAGGATCTGCTTTTCCGGCTCCAGGGCGTGGGCATCGAACTGCCGCCCCTGACCGGCCAGCCCGACGACATCCTGGATTTCGCCGCCCATTTCGCCGCCGAGGCCGCCATCCGGCAGGGAACGCCGGCCCGGGTCTTTTCCGGGGATTTTTCCCGGGCCCTGCTCGCCTATCCGTGGCCGGGGAACCTGCGCGAACTCAAGAACACCATGGACGGCGCCCTGGCCCTGGCCGTGGCCGACGAGGAACTGCTGCCCGTGCACCTGCCGCTGCACATCCGCGTCTGCGCCGCCCGCAACCGGGTGGCGGGGCGTTCCCAGCCCGGTGACGAACCCGATATCCCCGCCCCCCCGGGCTTGTCCGCCGTCGCCCTGCCGCGCTTCCGGGACTACCGCGACGATCGCGAGGCCGAATACCTGCGCGCCCTGGCCACCCGCTTTTCCGGGGATATCGGCCGGATGCTGGATGTGTCCGGCCTTTCCCGCTCCAGGCTCTACGCCCTTTTCAAGAAGCACGGCATCCCGGGGGCGCGTTCCTGAGGGGGCGCGCCGGCCGGTTTTCGGCGGGGGTGCGTATTTCCCGGTCTCCTCGGGTAAAGATGGCCGGCCCCGGGGTCGAAAAGAAGGGAAAGGAAGGACGGGCGTAGCCGGCATGGTGCCGGCCGCGCCGGATGTCCCGGGCGGTGCCGGTGAAATACATCCTGGTGCTGATCGTCATTATCGGCCTGGTGACCTACATCTTCACCGGCGGCCGCAAGCCGGCCGCCGGGGAGGCCGAGGCCGCGGTGGACCGCCGCCAGGAGATATGGGACCGCATCGCCCAGCTCGAATACCAGCGCCGGGACATGCTGGTGCGGGCCAAGGGGCGGGTGGGAAGCCCCGCTTCCGCCGCCCGCCGTCCCCGTTGCGCCGGTTCCTACGCCATGGGGTATTTCGAGGGCTTCGACCAGGGCTACTACGAGGGAAGCTTCGTGGCCCGGGGCCGCAGGCCCGATCCGCTTTTCTTCCCTGTTCCCAATCCCTGATTCCGTCCCTCCGCCGCTTCCCCGCGGCCTTACCGCGCCCCCGTCCGGGCCTTGATGCGGTCGGCCACGGTCAGGACGGCCAGCACGTAGAGGTCGCTGTGGTTGTAGGCGTAGACCACGGCCTTGCTCTCGGCCTCGGTCATGCCCGGTTTCCATCCATAGCCGCGCAGGTAGCTGGCGATGCTCACGATGGCGTCGGCGGGGGTGAAAAGGTCCACCCGGCCGTTGCCGTCGCCGTCGACGCCGTAGCGCAGGGCGTTGGTCGGCATGAACTGGCACCAGCCGATGGCGCCGTAGATGGAGCCGGGAATGGACTTGGGGTCCTGGCGGTTGGCGGCCGCGTAGCGCAAAAGCGCCGCCAGTTCGCGGTAGGCCCACTCGGCGCGGTCCCGGGCCGCCGTGGCGGCGAAGGCGGCGCGCTCGGGCTCGCCGTGCAGCGTCTTCATGAAGGGTTCGATCTGGTCGAGCCGGGAGCAACGGGCGAGGCTGGCCAGGACGCTGAGGGCGTCCCTGTCGCCGAGGTATGTGCCGAGCTTGGTTTCCACGACCAGGAAGGCGGCGAGCAGTTCGGGCGGCGGCCCGTATTCCCGGTTGGCCTTGTCGAAGGCGGCGCGGTTGCTCCGGATGAAGTCCACGGCGCCATCGATGACCGCCGGGGCCAGGAAATGGCGGTAGGCGCTTTGCTGCAGGGTCTTGGGGGTCGGCTTGGGCCTGGGCTCGAATTCCTTTTTGACCATGGCGTCGACCTTGCGGGCCATGATCGAGGGCTCGAACTCCACCGCCCCGCCGGCAAAGAGCCGTTCCAGCCCGGCGCGGTCGAGGCCGTCGGCGGCGAGTCGGTCCAAAAGCGGCTTCCAGCCGGGATCGGGCTGTCCCGGCGGCGGGGCGGAGACGGCCGGCGACGCGGCCAGAAGCGTTACGACAAGGACGGCCGCGAGAAACGCGGCCGGACGCAGCCAGGGGAGGGGCGGTTGGTTCGGCATGGGCGTTCCCTATATCCAAGGCGGCCCGCTGTCCAACCGCGCGGCGTCGGAAACCCGGTCGCCCTATCCCGCTACGCCAGGCGGGCGTGGTCGATGTTTTCCAGGAACCACCGGTAGGTCTGGGCCAGTCCGTCGGCCAGGGATATGGTCGGTTTCCAGCCGAGGGCCTTCAGCCGGCCGATGTCCAGGGCCTTTCGCGGCGTGCCGTCGGGCTTGCCGGCGTCGAAGGCGATGCGGCCGGCAAAGCCCGTCACCCTGGCCATCAATGCGGCCAGTTCCCGGATGGTGACTTCCTCTCCCGAGCCGATGTTGATGATGTCCTCGCCGTCGTAGCGCTCGTAGCAGGCGATGGTGGCCCGGGCCATGTCGTCGACATGGAGGAATTCGCGCAGGGCGTTGCCGGTGCCCCATACGGTGACGGTGTCGGCTCCGGCGATCCTGGCCTCGTGGAAGCGGCGCATGAGCCCGGGAATGACGTGGGAGTTGACGGGCGTGAAATTGTCGCCCGGCCCGTAGAGGTTGGTGGGCATGACGCTGATGGCCCGGAATCCGTACTGGCGGCGGTAGGCCTGGCACATCTTGATGCCGGCGATCTTGGCGATGGCGTACCACTGGTTGGTGGTTTCCAGCGGCCCGGTGAGCAGGGCGTCCTCGCGCATGGGCTGGGGGGCGAGCCTTGGGTAGATGCAGGAGGAGCCGAGGAAGACCAGCTTTTTCACGCCGGCGTTTTTGGCCGCGTCGATGACGTTGGTCTGGATGAGCAGGTTGTCGCGGATGAAGTCGGCCGGGTAGGTGTCGTTGGCATGGATGCCGCCGACCTTGGCCGCGGCCAGGAACACGACCGAGGGGCGGGCGGCGTCGAAAAAGGCGCGCACGGCGGCCTGGTCGGTGAGGTCCAGTTCGGCGTGGGTGCGGGTGATGACGCGCCGGCCTTGCTTTTCAAGTTCCCGCCGGAGGGCCGCTCCAACGAGTCCCCGGTGCCCGGCGACGTAGATCGTTTCGGACGCGGTGTCGGTTTCTGTGGTGTTCATGGGCGGTTTTCCTAACACGGCCGGCCCGGCATGCCTAGTGGGGATCTGGGGCCAAAAGGGGCCCGAGGCGCCGGGCCAGGGTCTCGCCGATGTTTCCGGCCGCCCCGGTGTCGCCGGCGCGGGCCAGGTCGCCGGCCTCCTGGGCCTGCCGGGCGAGGTCCGCCAGCCCGAGGTTCAGGAGGTTGCCCTTGAGGGCGTGGGCGGCCTCGCCGCAGCCCGGGCCGTCGTTGCGGGCGGCGGTTTCCTGAAGGCGCGTAAGCCCCAGGCGCAGCACCCCGGCGGCGATGCGCAGGGCCCGTGCCGCCTCGGGCGGGGCGAGCATCAGTTCGCCGAGGAGAAAGGCCAGGGCGCGGCGCCGGGGATCCGCCGTCATGACGGAGACCGGGAACCGGTCGTGGAGACGATCTCGGTCAGCACGGCCTCCAGGTCGTTGATGCGGTACGGCTTGGAGAAATAGCCGGACATGCCGGCCTCCCGGCAGCGGGCGGCGTCGTCCTCGGCCGGCTGGGCGCTTAAGGCCACGATGGGGGTGTCGATGCCCGCCTGGCGGACCCGGCGCGTCACCTCGATGCCGTCGAGGCCGGGCATGCGCAGGTCCATGAGTACCACGTGGTAGGGTGTGCCGCCGGCCTGGGCGCTTTGGATCAGGCGCAGGGCCTCATGGCCGTCGGCGGCGAAGGCCGTCTGTCCGACGCCGAGTTTCTCCAGGATCTTGCGCAGGAGGAAGCGGTTGAGGGGGTTGTCCTCGGCCACCAGGGCCCGCAGGCCTCCGAAGTCCACGGCCGGGGGCAGGGGGAACGCGGAGGGGGGGTAGTCCGGCTTGGCCTCCGGTTCGGGCAGTTGCAGGGTGAAGGAAAAGGTGCTGCCCTGGCCCAGACGGCTTTCCACGGCGAGGCCGTTGCCGCCGAGCAGCCGCACCAGACGGTCGGAGATGGAAAGGCCGAGGCCCGTGCCGCCGGTATGTCCGGCGGTGGCCTCGTCACCCTGGACGAAGGGTTCGAAGATGCGTTCGAGCTGCTGGGACGCGATGCCCGGCCCCGTGTCCGCGACCCGGAACAGGACCGGGACGGTTTCCTCGTCGCGCGCGCGGCCGG
>CAZNUQ010000021.1:13213-28726 GCA_964576235.1 uncultured Desulfovibrio sp. | reverse complement strand
CTGGCCAGGAACTGGGACAGGCCCAGGATGGCATTGAGGGGGGTGCGGATCTCATGGCTCATGTTGGCCAGGAAGGCCGACTTCATGCGACTGGATTCCTCGGCCTCGACCTGGGCCCGGATGAGGTCCGAGACATCGACGAAGGATTCGATGCCCCCGGTGATGGCTCCGCGGTCGTCGCGCAGGGGCGCGGCGTTCTTGAGGATGGTCACGCGCCGGCCGTTGCGGGTGAGGATGTGCGACTGGCGTTTTTGCACGGCGGCGTCGCCGGGACGGGCGGGACAGGGCGAGGGGGGCGATTCGCGCAGGAGTTCGGCGCGTCGCCGTCCCAGGGCCTGGTCCCGGCCGTAGCCGGTGATGGCCGTGAATTCGTCGTTGATGGTGACAACCTCGTCGTCCCGGTTGACGATGCAGATGGCCGCGCCGGCGATGGTGATGACCTGTTCGAGGAAGCTCTTTTCCCGCTCGACCGACAGCCGGGCCTCGACCAGCGGGGTGACATCGAGCAGCGAAACGATGAGCCCCGTGAAAACGCCCTGCTCGGTGACCGGCTGCAGCTTGACCGTGAGGTCGCGATCGCCCATGCGGTAGCCGAACGAAACCGGCGCGTGGGCCACCCCCCGGCGGAACAGGTCGAGGAAGGCCCCGGCCTGGTAGTCCTCGGTTTCCAGACCCAGCTCCGCCAGCCCGCGGCCGAGGATGTTTTCCCCGGTCCGGCCGAGCATGGCCAGATAGCGGTCGTTGATTTCGACGATGGAGCCGTCCGGATCGACAAAGGCGATGCCCTGGTCCAGGGCGTCGATGATGGAGGAGAGACGCCTGACGCGGCCGGACAGGGAGCCGGCCGTCGAGGCGGCGAGGCGCAAGCTGCCCCGGGGAGGCTGCTTAGGGGATCGGATTCGATGCCGCCGCGTTGAAGGCATCCAGTCGCTCCTTGTAGGGCGGATGGCCGAAAAAGGCCGATCCGGATACCAGTACGTCGGCGCCGGCCGTGACCAGGGCGGCGGTGTTGTCCAGGGACACGCCCCCGTCCACCTGGATGCGGAAGGACAGTCCGCGTTCGCGGCGGCGGGCCGCCAGTTCGCGGACCTTGTCCAGGCAGAAGGGGATGAAGGATTGCCCGCCGAACCCCGGGTTGACGGACATGACGAGCACCATGTCGAGTTGGGGCAGCAGGTAGTCCACGGCGCAAAGGGGCGTGGCCGGGTTCAGGGCCACGGCCGGGGCGGCCCCGAGGCGGCGGATCTCCGCGACGGCGCGCTCCAGGTGGACGGTGGCCTCGGCGTGGACGCAGATGAGGTCCGCGCCGGCCTCGCGGAAGTCGGCCAGGTAGCGCTCGGGCCGCTCGATCATCAGGTGGGTGTCGAAATACAGCCGGCTGCGGCGTCGCAGGGCGGCGATGACCGGGGGGCCGAAGGTGATGTTGGGCACGAAAAGGCCGTCCATGACATCGAGATGGGCCCAGGCCAGCCCCGCCGCCTCCAGGGCGGCCAGCTCCTCGCCGAGGCGGCTGAAGTCGGCCGAGAGAAGGGAGGGCGAGAGGATGAACGGTTGGGGCATGGCGGCTCTCCGGCGGCGGGTATCGGACGCTGGCGCGTCCCTTTGTCTCGTGTAGGGGGAGGATAGTCCGCCCCGCCTCCCCGGTCAACCGGCCTCCGGGAGAGCGCTGGCCGTGCCGGCGCCGGAGGGGGTTGCCAATTTCGGACAATGGGGCATTGTACCCTTGTCGCGCCCGCTTCGGGGGCGCGCGGTTTCTCCGCGTCACGCGTTTTCCGTGACCTCGTCACCGAACCGTAACGGGCCGTTCCTATCTTCGCCAAAGGTATGAGGCATGGCGCGCCGACGCAGGCGCGACAACCGAATTCGAGGAGGATTCCCATGAACAAAATCATTGGTCTCGTGGCCGCATGTCTTCTGACGGCATCCGCCGCCTTCGCCGAAACCACCGTCAAAATTGACGGTTCTACCACCGTGCTGCCCATCATGCAGAAAGTCGTCGAGGCCTACATGAAGGCTCATCCGGACGTGAAGATTTCCGTTTCCGGAGGCGGGACGGGCAACGGCGTCAAGGCGCTCCTCGACGGCGCCACCGACGTGGCCATGGCCTCGCGCGCCATGGAGCCCAGGGAGCTCGAACTGGCCAAGGGCAAGAACGTCACGCCCAACCAGATCGTGTGCGCCATCGACGCCATCGTGCCCGTCGTCCACCCCGGCAACAGGATCTCGGAAGTGACCCTGGCCCAGCTCAAGGACCTCTACATGGGCAAGGTCGCCTCCTGGAAGGAACTCGGCGGCGAGGGACCGGTGGTGGTCGTCTCCCGCGACACCTCCTCCGGCACCTTCGAGACCTGGGAAGGCCTGGTCATGAAGAAGGAACGCGTCTTCCCCGGCGCCCTGATGCAGGCCTCGAGCGGCGCCGTGGTCCAGACCGTCAGCAAGAACAAGAACGCCATCGGCTACGTGGGCATCGGCTATCTCGACGCCTCCACCAAGCCCCTCAGGGTCGAAGGCGTCGAGGCCACGGCGGAAAACGCCAAGTCCAAGAAGTTCCCCATCTCGCGCGACCTCTACATCTACACCAACGGCGCCCCCTCCGGCGCGGTCAAGGGGCTGGTGGACTTCCTGCTCGGCGCCGAGGGCCAGAAGCTGGTCAAGGAAGCCGGGTTCGTTCCGCTCGACTAAACCGCCCGCAAGCGCCGCACCGCCCGGTCCAGGCGCGCCGGAAGGCTCCTGGACCGGGCGGCCGGGAGAGACGCCCATGCCCCTTTCGCGCAAGGCCAAGGACACCCTGGTCAAGAACGCCTTTCTCCTGACCGCCCTGTCCTCCATCGTGACCCTGGCGTGCATCATGGTCTATCTGTTCGTCGAGGGGCTGCCGATCTTCACGGTGGTCCCGGTCACCGACTTCCTGTTCGGTTCCTATTGGTATCCCACCTCCGATCCTCCCGAATTCGGCATCTTTCCCCTGATCGCGGCCTCGCTCGCCGTAACGGCCCTGTCCTCGGCCATCGCCATCCCCCTCGGGGTCATGACGGCCATCTACCTGGCCGAAATCGCCAGCCGCAGGACCCGGAACCTGTTCAAGCCCGTGGTGGAGCTCCTGGCCGCGCTTCCTTCGGTGGTCATCGGCTTTTTCGGCATGGTCGTCGTGGCCCCTTTCCTCCAGGAAACCTTCGACCTGGCCACGGGCCTCAACCTCTTCAACGCGGCCATCATGCTGGCCTTCATGTCCGTGCCGACCATCTGTTCGGTGTCCGAGGACGCCATCTACGCCGTGCCCCGCGAACTCAAGGAGGCCTCCCTGGCGCTCGGCGCCACGCATTTCGAAACCATCGCCAAGGTGGTTGTGCCGGCGTCCCTGTCGGGCATCGCCACGGCCGTCATGCTCGGCATGTCCAGGGCCATCGGCGAAACCATGGTGGTGCTCATGGTCGCCGGCGGCGCGGCCATGATCCCGAACTCGGTCTTCTCCCCGGTGCGCCCCATGCCGTCGAGCATCGCCGCGGAAATGGCCGAGGCCTCGTTTCGCGGCAACCACTACCGGGCGCTTTTCGCCATCGGCATGGTGCTGTTCCTTTTCACCCTGGCCTTCAACCTCGTGGCCAGCCACGTGGCCGAAAGGCACAAGCAGGTGGGCGCCTCCACCCTTTAAGGATGCCCGGTCATGAACGCAGCCGCCGTCCCCAAGGCCTCCCTGGCCCGCCGCCACCGCCTCCAGAAATGCATGTGGGGCGTTTTCGGCCTGGCCTCCCTCGTCAATCTGGCCGCGCTGGTCCTTATTTGCGGCTTTCTGCTGGTGAAGGGCCTGCCGGCCATATCCTGGAGCTTCCTGACCGAGATGCCCAGGGATTCCATGACCGCCGGCGGCATCCTCCCCTGCATCCTCGGCACCGTCGCCCTGAGCCTCGGCACCATGGCCGTGGCCTTCCCGCTTGGCGCGGCCTCGGCCATCTACCTCAACGAGTACGCCAGGCCCGGACGGACGCTGCGGCTGATCCGCCTGGGCATCAACAACCTGGCCGGCGTGCCCTCGGTGGTTTTCGGCCTCTTCGGCCTGGCCTTCTTCGTCACCTTCTTCGGCCTGGGGGTGAGCCTGCTTTCCGGCATCCTGACCCTGTCCATCCTGGTTTTGCCGGTGGTCATCGGCACCGCCGAGGAGGCCCTCAAGGCCGTGCCCCAGACCTACCGCGAGGCCTCGCTCGGCCTGGGGGCGACCAAATGGCAGACCATCCGGCTGGTGGTTTTGCCGGCGGCCCTGCCGGGCATGCTCACCGGCGCCATCCTGGGGCTTTCCCGGGTGGCCGGCGAGACCGCGGCCATCATGTTCACGGCGGCGGTCTTCTTCACGCCCTACCTGCCGTCCAGCCTCGCCGATTCGGTCATGGCCCTGCCCTACCACATCTACGTCCTGGCCACGGCCGGCACCGACATCGACAAGACCAGGCCGCTGCAATACGGCACGGCCCTCGTGCTCATCGTCCTGGTCCTCGGCATGAACCTGGGAGCCATCCTGTACCGGGCCAGGCTGCAACGAAAACACTAGCGCGGCGCCGCCAAGGGCCAGGGGCGCGGGGACCTGGGCGGCTTGCCAGTGGCTGGCTCCCGGTATAGCTTGCCGGTGCGTCCCAAAGGGGGACGCCGTGATGTCGGATGCCCCCTGGGGGGTCCTTTTCGGCGCCTCGCCGGCCGGAAAGGTTATGCCCGTTAGGATTCGTTGGCGAGCCCATGTCGAAACCGGACAGCCGCGGCCTTTATTCCCCGGGATTTGTTGTCGCGATCCTGCTGCCTTTCGTGGCCATGCTTCTCCAATGGCTTTTCTGGGAGGCCATCCGGCCGTTCGTCTGGTTCCTGTTCTTCCCGGCGGTCTTTTTCAGCTCCCGGACCGGCGGCATGGCCGGCGGCCTGGCCGCCACGGCGCTTTCCGCGACGATCGTCTGGTGGTTTTTCATGGAGCCCCGGTATTCCCTCGTCCTGGAAAACCCGGCGGGCTGGTTCTCCATCGCCGTGTTCCTGGCCATGGGCGTGTTTTTTTCCATGACCCACGAGGGATTGCGGCGGGCCAAACAGGCCGCCGACGAAGCCCTTTCCGCCTCGCGCCGGGCCAACGACCGGCTGGCCGCGGCCAATGCCGAGATCACCCGCCTCTACGAGAAGACGCGCGAGCTCGACGAACTCAAGACCCGTTTTTTCGCCAACGTCAGCCACGAACTGCGCACGCCCCTGACGCTGATTCTCGGGCCCCTGGACAAGCTCCTGGCCGTCCCCGGCCTGGAGGTGGAAACCCGTCGGGACCTCCAGCTCATGGAGCGCAACGCCCGGCTGCTCCATCGCCACGTCAGCGACCTTCTCGACGTGGCCAGGCTCGACGCCGGCCGGATGGAGCTGCGCTATTCCAGGGGCGACGCGGCCGAGCTGGTCCGGTTCATGGCCTCCTGCTTCGAATCCCTGGCCAGGGACAAGCGCATCCGGCTGACGGTCGCCGTCCCGGACGCCCTGCCCGTGGCCGTGGATATCGAGAAGGCCCGGCGCATCCTGCAAAACCTCCTGGCCAACGCCCTGGCGTTCACCCCCGAGGGCGGGGCCGTGTCCGTGGCCCTGGAACAGGCGGGGGAGATGGTGGTTTTGACCGTGGCCGACTCCGGCCCCGGCGTGCCCGAGGCCCTGCGCCAGACGGTCTTCGAGCGCTTCCGGCAGGTCGAGGACGGCGATTCCCGCACCCATGGCGGCACGGGGCTCGGACTGGCCATCGCCAGGGAATTCGCCGTACTGCACGGCGGGGACATCGTTTTGGGGGAGGCGCCCGACGGCGGGGCCCTCTTCACGGTCACCCTTCCCGTCGCCGCCCCTCCGGGGACGGCCGTCGGAGAGGCTCCGGCCAATTTCGGGGCGTTCGCGGAGGACATGCCGCGGCCCGGAGGGCGCCCCTCCGGGGACTCCCGGGCTCCCGCCGGAGAGGGGCCGGGAAGGGACGCGCCGCTTGTCCTGGTGGTCGAGGACAACGCGGACATGGGCGGCTACGTGACGGGCATTCTCGGCCGCCGCTACCGGACGGCCCTGGCCGCCGACGGCCGGGAAGGGGTGGCCATGGCCCTGGACCTCCTTCCGGACCTGATCGTCAGCGATGTCATGATGCCGGTGCTCGACGGCGCGGCGATGGTGCGCGAGATGCGCCGCCACGAGGCGCTGGCCGGCGTGCCCGTGGTCATGCTCACGGCCAAGGCCGACGACGCGTTGCGCAGCGCCCTTATCAGGGAGCATGTCCAGGACTACCTGACCAAGCCCTTCGATCCGGGCGAGTTGCTGGCCCGCGTGGACCGGCTGCTGGCGGACGTGGGCCGGCACGTCCGGGTGCTGCTGGACAGCGAACGGCGCTTCCAGGCGACCTTCGAACAGGCCGCCGTGGGCCTCTCCCTGCTGTCCCCGGACGGCAGATGGCTGCGGGTCAACCGCAAGCTGTGCGACATCGTCGGGTACGCGGCCGGCGAACTGCTGGACATGCGCTTCCAGGACATCACCCATCCCGACGATCTCGCCGAGGATCTCGCCCTGGCGCGTCAGCTCCTGGACGGGACCATCGAGACCTATCGCAAGGAAAAACGCTATATCCGCAAGGACGGTTCCGTGGTGTGGGTCAACCTGACGGCGGCCCTGGTCCGGAATGCCGCGGGGGACCCTGAATACTGCATTGCCGCCGTCGAGGACATCAGCGGACGCAAGGCCGTGGAGGCGGCCTTGCGCCAGTCCAGGGCCGACCTGGAGGTCGCCCTCCACCGGGCCGAGGCGGCCAGCCAGGCCAAGAGCGCCTTCCTGGCCAACATGAGCCACGAGATACGCACCCCCCTCAACGGCCTGATGGGCATGATGCAGCTGCTCAAGACCACGGAACTCGATGCCGAACAGCTCGAATACACGGATATGGCCTTTCGCTCGGGCGAACGGCTGACCAGGCTTCTGGGCGACATTCTCGATCTCTCGCGGGTCGAGGCCGACCGCATGACGTTGCATTCCGCGCCGTTTCGTCTGGCGGACGTGCTTACGGCCATTGCCGAGACGTTCGCCCCGCTTGCGCGGGAAAAATCCCTGCCGCTGACCTGCGAAGCGGCAAAGGACGTGCCTGCGGTACTTGTCGGCGACGAGACGCGGATCCGCCAGATCCTCTTCAATCTTACCGGCAACGCCATGAAATTCACGGACCGGGGCGAGGTGCGCGTGACGGTTTCGGCCCTGGCGCCCTCGCCCCGGCGCGAGGCCCGGCTGCTTTTCACCGTGTCCGACACCGGGCCCGGCATTCCCGACGACGTGCTCGGCGTCGTCGGCGACGCCTTCACCCAGGCCGACACGTCCTACACCCGGCGCCAGCAGGGGGCCGGCCTGGGGATGGCCATCTGCCGGAAACTGGCCGGGCTCATGGGCGGCTCCCTGACCATCGACAGCGAGGCGGGCGGGGGGACGACCGTCTATCTCATGCTGCCGCTGGCTCTGCCCGGCGAGGCGGATGCCACGGTCGCCGCCGGGGCGGCCGCGCCCAGACGGCGGGGACAGGGGTGTCGGGTGCTTTTGGTCGAGGACGACACGATCAACCAGCTCGGCGCCCAGCGGCTGCTCGAAAAGCTCGGCTGCCGGGTGCGCGTCGCCTCCGACGGCGCCGAGGCCGTGGCCGCCGTCGCCGGGGAGCCGTTCGACTGCGTGTTCATGGATGTCCAGATGCCGGTCATGGACGGCCTGGAGGCCACGCGCCGCATCCGCCTGGCCGGTCACCGGAGACTGCCCATCGTGGCCATGACCGCCTACGCCATGAGCGGCGACCGGGAAAAGTTCCTGGCCGCCGGCATGAGCGACTACATCGCCAAGCCGGTCGAGGCGGCAAGTCTCGCCGCGGCCCTCGAAAGGGCCCTGGAGGGCCGGCCGGCCTCCTGAGCCCCTGAAAAACATGACGCCCTTTCCCTGGAAATAGGGTATGCCGGTTGTGGTCCCGGTGCCCGCGGGCGGGTCCTTCGAGGACGCGGCCTTGGGGCGGCGTTCCCCGGCTCCGGCGGGAAGGCGGCGGTCCGAATCCGCCGCGAGGAGCGCGTCATGCACGAATCGCGTCATAGAAAGTACAGGGTCGAGCTGCCCCGCGCCGAGGCCTTTCGGGCCCTGGCCGAGATGACCGCCGGGGCCGCGTCGGGCGTCCTGTCCATCGGCGGACATTCCGTCTTCCTGGGCGATTGCGAGAGCCTGAGGATCCGGTTGCGGCACCGCGGCGACACGTCGGTGCTCAAGCTCAGGGTCTCGTGCCCGTCCCGCCGGTCCGATTCCGGCGCGGACGTTTCCCTGGAAGCGGAAGGGAAACCCCGTTACAAGGCCCTCAAGAGACGCATGAAGCACGTCTTCAAGAGGCTGGCCGGGACCCTGGGGGCCGGGGAGCCTCCGGATCCCTCCCTGATTGCCGCCTTTGTCGCCGACAGCCGGCACATGGTCGCCTATCCCGGCCGGGGAGACTCTTGCTATCCCGATTTTTCCGCCGCGGTGGACCGGCTCGAGGCGGCTGCCGCCACCGGGGATGTCGCCGCCATGACCGAAGCGGTCGCCGCTTTGGACCGCATGAAAAAGGAGTGCCACAGCCGCCATGCTTGAAGCCGCAGACGTATTCGCCCATACCGGCGATCCGGGGCAGACCCCGGGCGAGGATCTCCGTTGCGCCGAGATCGACCTCTCCCGGATCGATCCCGAGGTGTCCGAGGAGGACGAACTGGCCTTCGCCAAAATCAACGACGTGACGCTTTCCCCCGAGCAGGTGGAACGCATCCTCTTGCCGTCCCGGGTGTATCCCCGCCAGGAATATGTCCTGGCCACCCACTGGCATCCCGAGTTCGTGCCCATGGACCTGCTCAAAAAACGCATCGCCGCCCTCTATCCCAACCGGGTCGACGAACTGATCATTCCCACCCAGCACAACGTGCTCATGGAGTACGACGGCTACCAGGGCGTGGAGGTGGACTGCTATTCCAGCGGGTTCAACCGCAAGGTCCAGCTGCTGCTCCATTTCAAGAGCCTGGACATGGAGCGGGCCGACGTGCTGGCCTCCATGCTGCGCCACACCCACCGCTACCGGGCCTCCCAGCTGTTCGAGTTCCTCGACGCCCTGATCGAACCCGCCCACGAGGCGCGCCGCCAGCGCGCCGCCGCCCGGACCAACGCCGAGGAGGAACTCGTGGCCTTCGTGGCCCTCCAGGCCGCCAAGATCCGCCGCATGCTGCTCGACCAGGAGGCGAGCCTTTCCGACGACGCCTACAAGAACAAGCTCGTGCGCAACTTCCTCGACACCCTGCGCGGCCGCTTCGCCGACCGCATCGTCAACAGGGCCCAGGTCTACGCCAAGGCCGTCAAGGATCTGGTCAAGGAGGAGTTCTCGCTGTCCTACTTCTACCGGGCGACGGAAATCATCGAGGAGGCCCGTTCCCTCGGGGCCGGCGTCGTCATCCCCCACCCCGAGCAGTTCTGGCCCATCCTGCTGGCCGACTACGACGTGGACGGCATCGAGGTCTGGAACCCCCAGTCCCAGCAGTATACCGAGTTCCTCATCAACGTGGTCAACCGCCGCAACCGCATGGGATGGCACGGCAAGCGCCCCATCCTCATCTTCATGGGCGACGACTGCCACATGAGCGAGAAGACCCGGAACCCGGCCGAGCAGGACCCGGAAAAAGCCTCCCGGGAAATCGGGCTCCAGCCGGCCTGGCACGACTTCGCCATCCGCAAGAACCTGATCGTCAACGGCGTGAGCCGGCGCAAGATCATCACCGAATACCGGGCCCGCCTGGGGTGACGCGCCCGCGGCCGGGACCGCCCGCCTCCTCCCGATGGGCAGGGGAAAAGGGGCCGGCTTGTCCCAATCCCCCGGCCGGCCGTGGCGGATTCCGCCGCCGGAGGGCGCCGGGGCGGCCGTGACTGGCGCGCCTTGCCATGCTACGGTGGGGCCAGCATCCCCCCCGAGGGGACGTGTCGCGCTCCGTTCCGGGGCGCCGAAGGGAGGAGGGCGTGGAGAAGGAGTCCCGGTTCAAATACGAGTCCGTCCAGGATGTCGAAACGCTCAGGCGCTACCTGGAGGCGGTCACCGCCGGCTTCGCCTCGGGGGAGCTTCGGTTCTCCAGCCGCGAGGGCGAGGTGATCCTGCACCCGGCGGGCATGGTCGGCTTTTTCGTCGAGGCCAAGTCCATGGGCGGACGCATGAAGCTGCATCTCAAATTTTCCTGGCGCGAGGATTCCGGGGAGGACGCGGACGATCCGGGGTTTGCCGTCACGCCCGGCCGGTCCGCGCCCTGAGCGGCCGGCGGGAGGCCTCATGCGGATACTGGAAGGGATCGAGGAAAATTTCCGTTTCATGGTGCTCGAGGTGTCCAAGCAGGTGTCGAGCGCCCTGCTCGTGGTCGAACGGCCCGACCCCGCCCGGACCAAGCGCATCGAAAGCCGCGACGACTACATCGACAACCTCAAAAGCGTCATCGAGAACGCCTGCTGGACCCGGATCCACGAACTGCGCGACGGCAACAAGCGCACCCTCGACCTGGTGCGCGCCGCCAACATCATCAACAGCAACCTGGAGCGCATCGCCGACCACGCCGTGAACATCGTCTCCCAGGTCCAGTACCTGGGAGATCCGGATTTCATCCGCCGTTACGACTACCGCGCCGCCTTCGTGGACGTGGACCAGGCCCTGGGGCTGGTCTACCCGGCCCTGACCACCCAGGACGTGCGCCTGGCGCTGCGCATCTGCCGGGCGGAATTCTCCCTGGACAAACGGTTCAAGGCCGCCTTCGAAACCATCCTGGCCGACCTGCGGCGGGGCGAGTCCCCGGAAAACGCCATCTCGTGCTTCAACATCTTCCGTTACCTGGAACGGATGGGGGACGCGCTCCTCAATATCGGCGAGGCCGTCATCCTGGCGGCTCTCGGCGAGAAGCTCAAAATCCACCAATACCAGGCCCTCAAGGGCTCCCTGGAGCAGGGCGGCCTGGAAATGCCCCTGGGGGCCGGGGAATTCCGCAGCATCTGGGGCTCCCGCTCCGGCTGCCGCATCGGCCGGGTCCAGGAGGAGCAGGGGCCCCGATCCAAGGGCGTGCTCTTCAAGGAGGGCAACGCCGACAAGCTGGCCAGGGAAAAGGAGAACATCGAACGCTGGGATCGCCTCGCCCCGGGGCTCCCCCCCAAGATCCAGGCCTTCCAGACCGACGGCGAGTCGGCTTCCATGCTGCTCGAATACCTCGGCGGCTGCCACATGCAGCAGGTGGTCCTGACCGCCGGCCGGGAGATCGTGGAAAACGCCTGTTTCCTCGTCACCCAGACCGTGGGCGGCCTCTGGGAGCAGACCCGGGCGCCCCGCCCCGTGGCGGCGTCGTTCATGGCCCAGATGCGCGCCCGCCTCGACGACGTGTTCCGCCTCTACCCCTCCTTCGTCACCGGCCCCAAGCGTCTGGGCCGGGAGGCCGTTCCCTCCCTCGCGCAGCTGCTCGCCGCCGCGACCGAGGCCGAGGAAGGCCTGGCCGCCCCCTTTTCCGTGCTGCTGCACGGCGATTTCAATCTCAACAACATCGTCTACGACCATACCGCCCAGCGCATCCATTTCATCGACCTGCACCGTTCCCGCGAAGGCGACTACGTGCAGGACACCGCCGTGTTTTTGGCCTCCAACTTCCGGTTGCCGGTGTTCGAGCCCAGATTGCGCCAGCGCCTGGAAACGGTCATGAGCCGGTTCCTGGAATTCGCCAGGGCGTTCGCCGCGCAACAGGGCGACGCCGCCTTCGAGGCGCGGCTGTGTTTCGGTCTGGCCCGGGCCCTGGCCACCTCGGCCCGCTTCGAGACGAACCGGGGCTTCGCCCAGGAACTGTTCCTGCGTGGCGTGTACCTGCTGGAGCGGGTGGCGGGGCATGCCGGACGCCCCTGGGAGACGCTCGCCTTTCCCGACGCCGTGCTGGTCTATTGAGACGCCGCGGCTCGCGTCCGCCGTCCCGCGTTGACGCTCCATGCCCGTTTGTCTACGCTGCTGGCATGGACGCTCCGGCGAAACGGGGCGTCCCATCCGCGAGAGGAGGCCGTGGCATGAAGCTCACCACCCGCAGCCGCTACGGAACACGCCTGATCCTCGACATGGCGCTTCACGGCCGGGACGGTCCGGTGCGTATCAAGGATGTCGCGGCGAGACAGGGCATTTCTTTGAAGTACCTGGAAAAGCTTGTCAGGGAGCTCAAGGCCGCCGGGCTCGTGAAAAGCCGGCGCGGTCCCCATGGCGGGCACGTCCTGGCCCGCCCCCTGGAGGAAATCACCATCGGCGCCGTCGTGCGCGCCCTGGAGGGCGATCTCGAACTGGTGGAGTGCGGCGACGGGGAGGTTTCCTGTCCGCGGCTTTACGAATGCCTGACCCGCGACGTATGGATCGAGGCGGCCCGGGCCATGCACGCCAAGCTCGACTCCTTCACCCTGGCCGATCTGGTGCGGCGCGGCGCGGCCCGCGCCGGGTCCGGCCCCGGCGCAACGCCCGGCACTTCCTGACAGGGATCTGTCCGTCCCTGCGCGGTCGCCGGCCGCCCGGACACGCCGTCGCGACCTTCCGGAGGCACGCGTGAAAACCCGAATCCTGTTCGTCGATGCCGAATCCAACGTGCTTTCGGCCCTGCGCCGCATGTTCCACGACATGCGCGGGGAGTGGGAAATGGCTTTCGCTTCGGAGGGCCGCACGGGGCTGGCCATGATCGCCGAGCAACCCTTCGACGTGGTGGTGTCCGGTCTGCGCCTGCCGGACATGGACGGCGCCGTGTTCCTGGGCGAGGCCCAGGTTCTGTGTCCCGGCGCCATCCGGATCGTGCATTCCGGACACGCCGACCGGGACATGGTCCTTCGGACCATGCGGCCGGCCCATCAGTTCCTGCCCAAGCCCTGCCCGCCGGACGCGCTCAAGGCCTCCATCGCCCGGGGGATGGCGCTTCGCGAGGTGTTTCTGGACAGCCGGGTCGGCAACGTGGTGGCCCGGCTCGACCGCCTGCCCGCGGTCCCAAGGCTCTATGCCGCCCTCCTCGACGCCCTGTCCGTGGAGGATCCCTCGGTGCGCGAAGTGGCCGGCCTGATCGCCCGGGACGTGGGCATGTCCGCCGGCATTCTCAAACTCGTCAACTCGGCTTTCCTCGGCCCGCGCCCCCGGGTGTCGGACCCCGGCCACGCCGTCAACCTGCTCGGCCTGGAAACCGTCAAGGCCCTTGTCCTCGGCATCGGCCTTTTCGACCGCTTCGACAAGGAGGCCTTCCGGGACTTCGACCTGGAAAAACTCTGGGGCCACAGCCTCGGCACATCGCGACTGGCCCGTGAGATCGCGGCCGTCGAGGCGGCCCCGGCCGCCGACCGGGAACATGCCTCCGTCGCCGGCCTGCTCCACGATGTCGGCAAACTCGTCATGGCCGCCAACTTCCCCGAGGACTACCGGGACGTCATCGCCGGCTGCCAGCGGGGGGAAGGCACCGTGCTCGACATGGAGCGCCGCGTCTTCGGGGCCTCCCATGCCGAGGTCGGCGCCTACCTGCTCGGACTGTGGGGCCTGGACGATCCCGTGGTGCGGGCCGTCTATCTGCACCATGAACCCGGCCGCGACCGCCGGGCCGGCTTCTCGCCGCTTTTGGCCGTGCATGCCGCCAATTGGCTGGAACACGAACTGGTGGTCATAAACGAAGGCCGCGCCGAAAATCCCCTCGACGGACTCTGTCTGGCCGCCTCCGGGCTCTCGCAACGCCTGCCGGCCTGGCGCGAGGCCTGCCAGGAGCTGCTCGCCGCCCGCCCCGGCGACGCGGACTGACGGTCCGCGCGGCCGGGACGCCGCTCGTCTAGCGCGGCACGAGGATGTAGGCCTTGGCCGTGCCTTTCATGAGTCCCGCCTGATGGGCGGCCTTTTCCCCCGGGCCGAGGTACAGGTCGAAATGGTTGCCGCGCATGCAGCCCGTGTCCTGGGCCATGACGAAGCCGGTGAAGCGCTCCGGAAGCGGGGAGCCGAAGCCGGGCAGATCGCCGTCCACCACCATGAGCGAACCGTAGGGCACGAACCCGGGATCCACGGCCACGCTGGCGTGGGGGGTGACGGGCACGCCCATGGCCCCGACCGGCGGGGTCTGGGAGGTCTTGAAAAAGATGTAGCTCGGGTTCTGGGTCAGGTATTCCCGGACCCGCCCCGGGTTTTCCTCCAGGAAGCGGCGGATGCGCTGCATGCTCATTTCTTCCTCGGGGAAACAGCCCTGGTTGACCATGACCCGGCCGACGCCGACGTAGCGATGGCCGTTGTTGCCGCCGAAAAGCGCGTAGGTCGTGGAGCCGTCCTCCACGAAGCGGAGCTTGCCCGAGCCCTGGACGTGCAGGAAGAAGACATCCACGGGATTTTTGGCATAGCCGATCTCCAGCCCCTTGCCGCGCAGGGCGCCGCGATAGTCGATGGCCTCGCGGTTGTGCCTTTTGGCGATCGGGCCGGGATTGCGGTAGATCGGCCAGACGTAGGGGGCGTGTTCCGTGCGCGAGACCTCGATGGTCGGCTCGTAGTAGCCGGTCAGCAGGATGTCCGGCTCGATGGGCACCCATTTGAAATGCTTGGATAACACCGACGGGTCGCGGTCGAGTTCCGGCAGGATGCGCCGGAAGGTGGTCAGGGCGCGGTGCAGCTGTCCCCAGGTGAGGCTCGCGCCGGGACGGTCGATGGCCATGGCCTGGGCGGGCTTTTTCGCGGCGTAATTGATGGAGCGGTCCACGGCCGGGGCCAGGGAGGCGAAACTCGGGATCTGCTGGCTGGCCGGGGTGATCCGCGTCTCCCACGGCGTGGAGGGGGACGGCGGCCTGGGGCCGGCGGCGGTCGGCGCCGGGGACGGGGTACCGGCCGGCGGCGGTGTCGCGACGCCGGCGCAGCCGGCGAGGAGGACCAGGGCGAGGAGGCCGCAGGAAGCGGCCAGGACGCGGACAAGGGGGCGCTTGGTGGCTTGCATGGCCGGAACTGTAACGCCGCCCCCCGGGGTTGGCAACGCGGGCGGCCCCGGGCCCGCCCGCATCCCGCGTCGGCCGCGGCCGGTCGCCGCGGTCGGCCGCCTCAGAAGCTGAGGATGCGGTCGGCTTCCCGCATCGCCTGGGAGAGGAATTTCATGTTCGACAGGGTGACGGGGGCGTTGGCTTCCACACCGTGGATGCCCAGGCACTTCCCTCAGGCGGCCAGCCTGCCTTCGCTGAGGCCGAAGAGCTTGGCCTGTTCGGCGATGGGGAACCGGTCGCAGTCGCCGGCCATGAGGTCCACGGCCGGACCGTTGAGGAAGATGGTCACATCCTCGCCTTCGTTGAGCAGGAAATTGCCGAACCGCACGGCGTTCCATTTGATTTCCGGGTCGGCATTCGAAAGGACGACAAGTATTTTCATGGTCTATGCCTCCATGGGGCAAGCATAGAAAAAAATGATCGTGCGGACAATGCGCCATGCGCAACGAACGGCAGGCCATGCCGCGTCGGGACGGGCCGGGACGC
>CAZNUQ010000021.1:3716-13113 GCA_964576235.1 uncultured Desulfovibrio sp. | reverse complement strand
GCGGAATCCCCGCGCCCGGATCACGGCAGGGGATTGGTGCGGGCGTATTGGAGCAGATCCTCGTAGATCCGCTGGCAGGTGGCCACGGGCACGTCCGGGGCGTGCATGACGGTCGGGCCTTCCTTGGAGAAGAGCGCGGCCCAGGGCTTTTGGGACAGGTCTTCCCAGGCGCCGTGGCGGCCGTAGCTGATGACGCCGTGCACCGTCTGCAGGCGCAGGTCGAAGGATTCGTAGGCCATGGGGCTGTCGAGCAGCGCCTGGGGCCGGCATTCGTGCAGTGGCCCGGCCTGGGCGGAAAAGTAGAACCAGCCTCCGATCTGGATGTCGCCGAACCAGCGGTCCCCGTCGTCGAAGCGGTCCGTTTCCATGAGCAGCGTCCTGAAATCCTCGGCCATGCCCGTCCTCCTTTGGTCGTTGGTCCCGGGCTTGTAGCCCGGCCCGGCTTTGGGGGTCAACGCCGGCCGTCGCGCGGCAGGGCGGACAGGTGCCTGAAGACCGCCGAGACGTAGCGGCCGGAGAGGACATCGGGCAGGGGAAAGCGGGGGAGCGGCGCGGCGGCGAGACCGCCGGCCAGGGCCGCGAAGGTTTGGCGCGAGAGCCGCTCCAGGGCCGGTTCCAGGGTCGCCTCCCACAGTTCGGCCGCCGTCCGGGCCGGCAGACCGCTGGTGACGCACACAAGCGGCCTGTGGGCGAAAAGCAGGCAGCCCCCCTCGCCCCACAGGGAGCAACGCCGGGTCCAGGACGACAGGCAATGGTCCGGGGCGCCGGCGTGGCGGCGGAGAAGTTCGTCCATTTCCCGGGCGGCGGCGGCCGCGTCCTCGATGACCGAACGCCGGATTTCGCTCGGAAGGCCCGCGTCGATCCAATGGCCGAGATGCACGGCCTCGACGAGGGACAGGGACAGCGGCCGGTGGCAGCAGGCGTCGTTGTCCCGGCCGCAGGCGGGGGCGTCCCGGGCCGCCTCGCGGGCCAGGGCGGCGAGCCCGGCGTAGTCGGCCAGAAACGGGGACAGGTCGACGGCGCTGCCGGCCTCCAGGCGCGGTTCGCGGATGGTGAGGCGGCCGGCGGCCTTGCCGTAGCGGCGGATGGTGCGCCACTGGGCGAAGTTGGCCGGCTTGGCCCGCAGGGGCTTGAGCACCCGGGCGGCCAGCCGGTGTCCCAGTCCCCGGCGCAGGAGATAGGCGTTGAGGACCGTGCCGGTGCGGCCGATGCCGTGGCGGCAGTGGATGAGCACCTTCTTGCCCAGGTACACGGCCTCGTCGAGCCAGGCCAGGGCCTCCTCCAGGGCGGCCATGTCCGGGGCCTGCTCGTCGGCGACGGGCAGGTAGCGGACCTCGAAGCCGGCGGCCGCCTCGATCTCGTGGAGATCGCAGAATTCCCCGCACAGGTTGAGGATGGCCGTGATCCCTTGTTCGCGCAGGGAATCGAGCTGTTCGTAGGACATGGGCGCCCCGCCCACGGCGATGCGGTCCGTCACCCA
Source organism: uncultured Desulfovibrio sp. (assembly GCA_964576235.1). GTDB lineage: Bacteria > Desulfobacterota > Desulfovibrionia > Desulfovibrionales > Desulfovibrionaceae > Solidesulfovibrio. The sequence continues at coordinate 11,633 of CAZNUQ010000021.1, read as the reverse complement.
GGCGAGGGGGTAGGCGTGCCCCGGATCCGCCATGCGCGACCTCACCGTCCGGTCCGGGCCAGGAAGGCGTCCACCCAGGCGTCGGCGTCCGTTTCGTCTTCCAGGCGCATGTCGAGCATGCGCGTGCCGGCCAGGAGCAGGCCGAGCATGGCCAGCCGTTTCTGGGCCAGTTGTTCGGGGATGCGGGAGAGCTTGGCGTCGAGCAGGTCGCCGGTCACCCGCACGGTAAAGCCGAAGTGTCCGAGGATGCGGCGCACGCAGGAAAGGCGCAGGGCGCGCCGGGCGAATCCGGCGCCGCCGCCCTTGAACCGGAAATTGACGTAGTTCTGGCTCTCCTCCGGGCCGCACAGGGCGTCCACCACGGTGAAATGGTAGCCGAAGCGCAGCAGGACGTGGGCATAGGTGTCCGAAACCACCGCGTAGCTGGCGAGGTGGCGGGCGGAGGCCGCGAAAAGTCCGGCGCTCGTGCGGTCGAAGGCCTCGTCGTCGAGGACCGGCGGCCCCGCGGGCCAGGGGGCGTCCTCGGCGGCCAGCCCGCTCCACAAGGCCCACAGGGGGACGCAGGTGATCTGGTCGGGCCGCAATTCCTTTTCCCCGGCCGCCGAGGCGAACACGCCGCCGCCCAGGTCGAGCAGGTACATGGAAAAGGGCAGGTCGCTGCGTACCTTCTTGGCCCTGGCCAGCCCGCGGCCGTGGGCGCCGACCAGGGAGAACATCTCGGCGACGGCCATTTCGTGGGCGTAGCGCACGATGTCGTGCAGGGATCTGACGCTTGCCGGGACGAAATCCGGGGAGGACGGATCGGTGAGCGTGAGCCCGGCGACGAGGGGCGTCAGCCGGGAAAGCCGTTCGGCCACGGGGGAGCCTTCGGCCGGCCGGGCGCGGCGGGGCCGGGCGAGCAGGGCGGCGACGTGGCCGGCGTGGACGGTGCCGGCATCGGCGTCCACGGTCACGGTGGCGCCTTCGACCAGGGTCTCGAAGGCGCAGGCGGCCCCGGTGACCACCGGCAGGCCGAATTCCCTGGCCACCGAGGCGAAATGTCCGGCCCGGCTGCCCGAGACGGCGATGACGGCGGCCAGACGGTCCACGGCCCGGGCCAGGGTCGTGGGCAGGGTCGGCGTGACCAGGACCGTTCCGGCGGGAATGGCCTCCACATCGAGGACGGTGGCGGCGAAAAGCACCGTGCCGGCGGCCGTTCCGCCCGAGGCGCAGTTGCCGCAGGACAGAAGCGGCGGGATGTCCGGTCGGGGAGGCGCGGCTTCGGCCGCTGGCTGGGGGAGTGGTTCCACGGCCATGGGGCGGGACTGGAGGATGGTCGGCCTGCCTCCCGGCGGCAGCACCCATTCCACGTCCTGGGGGGTGCCGAAGGTCCGTTCCAGGGCGAGGCCCATGGCCGCCAGCCGCCGGGCGTCGGCCTCGGCGAGCACCGGCGCGTCCAGGGCCTGCCGGTCGAGCAGGAAGTGGGGCGGATCGTGGGAGAGGGCCAGCCGTTCCGGGCGGGTCGAGCCCTCGACCAGATCCGCGGCCAGCCCGGGCACGGCGTAGACGGCCATGGGCGCCTCCGGATCGGCGCTGTCGCGGGTGTAGAGCACGCCGGAGGCGGCGGCGGAGAGCATGGGCAGGTAGAGCACGGCCATGGGGGTTTCCTCGTCGGCGAACCCCGTCAGCACCCGGTAGGTGATGGCCTTGGGAGCGTACTTGCCGGCCACGACGCGCCGGTAGGCGGCCACGGCCGCCTCCGGGGCCACGTCCAGCAGGCTTTCGTACTGGCCGGCGAAGGAGGCCCGGCCGTCCTCGGACACGGCCGAACTGCGCACGGCCAGGCGCCGTTCGGCGCCGTCCGGCCCACGGCCCAGGGCCAGGGCGGCCTCGGCCAGCGGTCCGGCCACGTCGTCCGGAACCCGGGTTTCGAGGATCAGCCGGCGGATGTCGGCGGCGAGCCCGGACAGTTCGTCCGGCCGGGAAAGGTCCACGTGGCGCAGTATCCGGTCGATTTTCGGACGCAGCCCGGCCGCTTCCAGGAAGTAGCGGAAGGCCCCGGTGGTGACCACGAAGCCGTCGGGCACGGGCACCCGGGCCTCGGCGGCGGCCCGGGCCAGGTTGGCGGCCTTGCCCCCGGCCGCTTCCGGCCGGCCGGCCGCGGCGGCCAGGGGCGCCACGAAGGGGGGGGTCATGTCTCCGGCCGGCACGTCGAGGGCCATCTGGACGTAGAAATCCACCTTTCTGGCGTATTCCGGCAGATCCAGATGCCGGGTCGGGGAGAGCCGGGAAAGACGGGTCACCATTTCCCCCACCGCGCCCCGCAGCCGGCGGGCGAGGTGGACCACCCGGGCCCAGTCCACGGCCACCGCCCCGTAGTGGATGTCCTCGATGGCGGCGATCAGTTCCAGGCTGGTGTCGTCGAAACGCAAAAGTTCCTGGAAGGCGTTGTATTTCTCCCGCAAAAGCGCCCCGGGGGCGAAGACCTGGTAGGTCCAGCGGCGGAACAGTTCTTTGGAAAACAAGTTGTTGCCGTCATCAGGGCCGGGGCGGCGCGTCCAGCGCCTCCGCGACCTTGCGTTCGAGTTCGTCCTTGTCGATGGGCTTGACGCAATATTCGCAGGCTCCCAGGCGCACGGATTCCCGGGCCGTTTCCAGGGTGGGATAGCCCGTCAGCATGATGACCCGGGTTTGGGGCGAACGTTTCCGGATCTCTTCCAGAACCTCCACGCCGGAAAGCTTCTTGAGCTTCATGTCGAGGATGGCCAGCGCGGGTTTGTTTTTGGCCACGTGCCCGAGGGCCTCCTCCTCCTCGGTGAAGACCGCGACGCGGTGCCCCTTGCGCTCCAGGATGCGCTTGATGACGACGCCCGCGTCGATGACGTCGTCGAGTACGATGATATCGGCCATGGCTATGCCTCCGCGACCTCGGCGGGAACGGGGCCCCCGAGGGTTTCTTCGTGGTCGAGGGGCAGGTCCACGATGAAGACGCTGCCCGGGCCGGATTCGTCCTCCGGAGCCAGCTCGTCGAAAAAGCCTTCCGGCACGGGGCTTTGTACCCGGATGGAGCCGCCGTGGTCCTTGATGATGCCGAAGGAGACGGAAAGGCCGAGCCCGGTGCCCTGCCCCACGGGCTTTGTCGTGAAGAAGGGGTCGAACACGCGCGGCTGCCGTTCGGGCGGGATGCCGGGGCCGGTATCGGCGAACCAGGCCGTGACCTTCTGGTCGGCGGTGAAAAGGCGGGAGCGCACGAGCACCGTGCCGCCCCGGCCGGTCATGGCGTCGCGGGCGTTGGAGAGCAGGTTGATCCAGACCTGCTTGAGCTTCTCCGGGTCGCCGTAGATGATGGGCATGCGTTCGTCGAGGTCGGTGACGATGGCGGTCCTGTCCAGGGAAAAGACGTGTCGCACCAGGCTTACGGCCTCCATCAGGGAATTGTTGAAGCACATCTCGATCTTGGCGCTCTGGGCCTGGCGGGAAAAGCCGAGCAGGTCGGCGACGATCTTGCGGCAGACCTTGGCCTGTTTCTCGATGGTTTGCAAATCGGCCTGGATCTGTCCGCCGGCCGGCACGTCCTCCTGGAGCAGCTGGGCGTAGCCGAGGATGACGCCAAGCGGCGTGTTGATCTCGTGGGCCACGCCCCCGGCCAGTTTGCCGATGGATTCCATCTTCTGGGACTGGATGAGCTGTTCCTGGAACTGCTTGAGCTGGGTCACGTCGCGGGCGGTGCGCAACAGCCCGATGGACCGGCCCGTGGCGTCGGTGACCGGCACGCGCACCACGTGGAGCCACATGCCCCCGCCCGGGCGCCGGACGAGGACTTCCCGGTCGCTTCCCCGGCCGGTTTCCAGGACCAGCCGGTTCTCGTCGTGCATGGCCGCGCCCTCGTCCTCGGGGAAGATCTCCCGGTCCGTGGCGCCGACGATGTTCCCGGCCTCCCGGCCGACGAAGGCGGCGAAGGCCCGGTTGACGGCCAGATAGGCCAGTTTCTCGTCGAGGAGGCACACGAGGTCCGGGGTGGCGTCGAGGATGGTGCGCAGGAGCCGCTCCTGGCGCGAAAGCACCTGCTCGGCCCGGCGCAGTTCGCTCAAATGGGTGGCCAGGGACAGGGCCATGACATCGAAGGTTTCGGCCAGGTCCTGGATCTCGTCTCCCTTGCTGGCCTTGTAGATCGGACAGGCCCGGCATGACTCCGCCTCGTCGCGGCATTCTCCCGGGGCGGCGGTCAGCCAGCAGCGGCGCAGGCGGTCGCCGTGGGCCGGGCAGGATTCCCTGTCGCAGTCGAGGATCTCGGAACAGGCCCGGACGGCCGGCGCGCCCACGCGCTGGTCGAGGTTGCCCTTGACCACTTCCTCGGCATGGGCCTTCAGGCGGTTGATGCGTCCGGTGACGCGGCGGGCGAACAGCGTCGAGGGGGGCAGGGCGGCCACCAGGGCCGCGGCCGAGAAAAAGACGATCATCAGCGCCAGCCGGTCGGCGGCGGCCTCGGCCTTGGTGCGCGAAAGCCCGATCCGGGCCGTGCCGAAGGGCGTGCCCACGATGACCACCGGCGCGGCGAAGTCGTCGATGAGTTCCCGGCCGTCGTCGAGGAGCTGGATGCGCGGCGCGCCGTCCCCGGGTGCGTTGACGCCGGCCAGCTCCGTCGGGAAGCCGCCGGAGAAGGTGTGGGCGAGGACGTTGCCCTGGCGGTCGAGAATGAAGGCGTAGACGATGTCGTCGACCTTTTTGAGCTCGTCGACCATGTTCTTGAGGCGCAGGAGGTCCATGGACAGCATGGCGTCGGAAACGCGCATGGCCAGGTTTTCCGAAAGCACCAGACCGCGCTTGCGCGTCTCGGCGGACAGGGCCTCGGCGGCCGCCCGCCAGGTGAGGTAGGACAGGGGGAGGGCGATCATGGCCACGATGAGCACGATGCCGCAGTTGATCTTGGCCCGGAAGCTCAGTCGGGAAAGGCGGGGGATCATTCGTCCTCCCCGGCGGCGTCCTCGAGGCCGAGCTTCTCCACCAGGGCCCTGACCGCGTCGTAGTCGGCGTCCTCGGCCGGGATGATGCCGCGCATGCCGGCCGTGCGCAGGATGGCGTCGTCGTCGGGCCGCGACGGGTCCAGGGCGAACATGGCCCGGGCGATCAGGCCGGTTGTCTCCGGGGCGAGCCCGGCCCGGACGGCGTAGACCCAGCCGGGATAGGATTTGCTCTCGGCCAGGACGCGGATCTGTCCGATGTCGATCCTGTCGCGCAGGATGTCGAGGGTGCCGTCGCGGATGGAGCCCAGATCGCAGGTGCCGGCGAACACGGCCAACACCACTTTCTCCTGCTTGCCGCCGGGGCCGGGCGCGAAGGTGATCTCAGCGAAATCCTTTCGTTTTATGCCGTTGTCGAGAAACTCGCCCAAAGCGTAGAGATAGCCGCCGGCCGACGTGGGATCCACGGCCATCCAGCGCTTGCCCCGGCAATCCTGGATGGAGCGCAGGCTCTTGTTGTCGCGGCGGCAGATGATCTGGCTCTTGAAGTCCGGCTTGCCCGAGGGCTCGATGATGCGGGCGAAGGCCCTGGCGCCGGAGCGGGCCATGCGGATATAGGCGAACGGGTTGGAAAAGGAGATGTCGATTTCCCCCCGCTCGACCATGCGCACGTGCTCCTCGAAGGTGTCGGGGAAGATTTGGCGCAGGGCGAGGCCCGTGGTCCGGCCGAGGTAGGCGAGGAGCAGGCGGTGGCGTTCGTAGGAGACGGTGTGGGCGTACTGGGGAAGATAGGCATAGGTGACGGCCCTGGCCGGGTGGCGCAGGGTCGGCTCCTCGCGCCGTTCCAGGTCGACCCGGATGGCGTCGCCTTCGTCCCTGCCGCAGCCGGTCGTGGCCGCCAGGACGGGCAGGGCGCAAAGGGCCAGCAGGATGTCGCGTCGCCGCATGGTGGCAAGGCCTCCGGATGCCAAGCCTACGCCACTTCGCGGCGCGTGAAAAGCGAATCCCCTCAGCCGGCGGGAGAGGGCGGCCTGCCGGAGACGCCCGGTTTCGGACGGCGGCGGCCGCATCGGGCCAGGAGCCAGTGGGCCAGGATGTGGGGCGGCAGGAAAAAGGCGACGGGCCCCACGGCTTCCCCGACCAGGGGCAGGGGAACGCCGGCGAAGCGCCAGTAGGCCCAGGCCAGGGCGGCGCAGGGGGGCCAGAGCAGGGCGGCCGCCCGTCCCGCGGCCAGGGCCATGGTGTTGCCGTAGGCGTCCCGGGCCAGACGGTTGGCGGCCAGGTAGGCCGCGCGGTCACCGGCCTTGACGGCCTCGATCGAGAGTTCGTGGTGCCGCCGGGTTTCGCCTTCCTCCCGTTCGCGCCGGGCGCGCTGGAGCCGGCCCAGGCTGGCCGCACCCAGCCGGCCGAGGAGGGCGCTGGCCAGGGCCAGGACGGTCATGCCGCAGGCGAAGCCGATCCCGGGATCGGCGAAAAGCCGGAACGGGGCGATGAGCGCGGCGTCAACGAGGAAAAATGCCTGGAGCAGGGCGTCGTTCATGGCGGAAAAAGCCCCCCGCCCCGGGTAGCCCGGAACGGGGGGAACTGTAAAGCGGCGCTCCGGGGCTAGACGCCCGGGATCTTGATGCCGGCGAAGCCGGCCAGCAGGTAGCCGATGCCGACGTAGAGCGAAAGCACGATGAAAAGGCGCTTGAGCCACACGTCGGAGAAGTACTTGGAGGTCATGGGGCCGACGAAGGAGCCGATGGCGATGCCGAGCATCTCCAGGCCGATGAGGTGCCACTCGATGGGCGTCCCCTTCAGCAGCAGGGTGGTGATGCTCGTGACCATGCTGACCAGGACGGCCAGGGCCGAGGTGCCGGCGGCCAGATACATGGGCAGCTGGGTGACGCTGGTCAGGAACGGCACCAGCAGGAAGCCGCCGCCGACGCCGAGAAAGGCCGCCACGGCGGAGATGAGCACGCCGCCGATGAAGGGAATGAGCGGGTTGAACTTGAACGGCACGCCGTAGAAGGTGAAGGCGCATTTCGAGACGGTGAACTGGGTGACGCGCAGGCCCACGCAGGAGGCGTCGACGGCTTCGCCGCACTTGAGCTTTCTGGCCGCCTCCTCGAAGGCCCGGGCGGCCTTCTTGGCGGTCTGCTTCTTGGCCTGGCCGGCTGGGGTGGTTTCGAAGAAGAGCCAGCCGCCGAGCAGCAGGACGAACAGGCCGAAATAGCCCTGGTAGGACTTGAAATCGAGCTTGCCGGCGGAGAGTTCCTGGGCCGCCCAGGCGCCGAGCAGCGAGCCCAGGCCCAGGGTGATGGCCAGGGGCAGCACCAGCCGTTTCATCTTGAGGTAGTTAAACGAACTGATGGCGGCGGAAAGACCCACCAGGAACTGGTTGGAGGTCTTGATGGAATCCGTGATCAGCTTGCCGAGATCCGGGGCGGTCTTCTTGAAGCCGCCGGCATAGGTGCCGAAGCCGAACACGCTCATGTGGCCGACGCCGGCCATGACGCCGCCGAAGGCGCCCACGGTGGAGAATATCCAGCCGACCCACACGGCCCAGCAGAAGGCCAGGATGGGGTTGACGTCCGGCGATCCGGGGATGCCGAGGAATCCGCCGGGCTTGGTCGGATCGACCTGCCCGGGGCCGGAGCCCTGGGGAGCCTTGGCGATGGCGTCGGCCAGCTTGTCGGCGAATGCCGGTTCGATCCACACGGCCAGGGCCACGAGGGCGAGAAGGCCCACCGGGAGCGTCAGTTTCCAGTTTTTCACCAAAAAATCTCCTTGTTTGGCAGCGTGACATGTCCGTTGTTTTCAGGAGCGACCGCGCGGTCCCCTGTTTCGCGGCGACGGAAAGGGGCCAATCCGGGAATGCGTTGCGGACGCGCTATGTCGCGCACCGGAAATGTTGCGTTTCCCGTTGCGCCATCTGTTTTTTTCCCAACCACGGAAATGCCGAAATTTGTATCAATGTAGAACATCTCCGGGG
>CAZNUQ010000021.1:2465-3616 GCA_964576235.1 uncultured Desulfovibrio sp. | reverse complement strand
CGAAAAATTCCCGGGGCAGCGTCGGATAGTCGCCGCTGAGATGGTGGCGCGGGGCGCCCGGCGCGGCGCTGAAGGCGGTGAGCTTGGCCGCCACGGCGTCGTCCGGGCAAAGCAGGCGGTTTAAGTGGAGGATGGAGGCCAGGGGGGCCAATCCCGTCCGTCCGGTCAGGCCCTCCAGGCGTTCGTGCACCGGGCGGACGTACCGGGGGCGGGACGGCCCGGCCGTGGAGAAAAGGCGCAGTTGCAGGTCCGGCCACAGGCCGTAGCCGACCTTGGCGCGGCGGGCGTCCGGGTAGAGGGTCAGCCGGGGGAAGAAGGCGCCGCCGCAGCCCGGGGTGGCCGCGATGCGCCGGACGGCCGCGCCGAAGCCCGGACCGGGCCGTTCGTCCGGATCGAGGGTGAGGATCCAGCCTTCGGGGCAGGCAGCCAGCAGGGCGTTCCGTTGGGTCGCGAAATCCCGGTCCAGGCGCCGGGCCAGGTGCCGGACCGGCATTTTCAGGGCCCGGGCCGCGTCGATGCCGGCCCGGGGGGCGTCCTCGGCGTCCCAGACGATGACGGCGCGTTCGGCCAGGTCGGCGGCGGCTTGGAAAAATCCCGCCAGATCGGGCTCGTCCGTCCGGGCCAGGACGGCCAGGGTCACGGAGGGGAATGCCGGCAGGGGGGCCGGGGCCGGTCCGGAGCCGGCCAGGAGGCGGCGCAACCGGGAAAGGCCGGCGCGTTCGCCGGGATCCGCCGGTTCGGGATTGACCGTGACCAGGGCCGTTTCGTCGGACCAGCCGGTCAGGGTCAGCAGGCAGAAGAGGGCCTGGACCGAGGTGTCGGCCAGCAGCTGCGCCGGGGTGTCCGGCCCGGCCCAGTCCAGCCCGCCGGCGGCCCGAAGCCGTCGCGCGCCTGCGGGATCGAGGCCGCAGACGCAAAGGGACGTGTCCTGCGGCAGTCCCGCCGCCAGGGCGGCGGCCAGATCGCCCGTGCCAAGTCCGAGGAGCAGGATGCGCCGCCGTCCGGCCGCGGCCCGCAGGACGCGCCCGGCCCGTACGGCCGTGCTGCCGGCCCCGGAGCCGGCATGAGGCGGCGCCGGCATCGGATCGCCGAGGCGCCAGGAGAGGACTTCGGACGTGTAGGTGAAAAAGGGATGCGGGATGGTCACCGGG
>CAZNUQ010000021.1:0-2365 GCA_964576235.1 uncultured Desulfovibrio sp. | reverse complement strand
CTGGGCGACGCTTACGGGGACGGGCTTGGTGGCCACCTGGGCGTTGGCCTGGGAAAAGGCGTCTCGCAGGCCGGAAAGGATGTGGACCACCTCGTCCACCATGGAGACGTTCATCTTGAGGTTGGCCGCGAGCAGCCGGGAACTGCAGAAGAAATAGAGCTTTTGCAGGCGGTCGGCCAGTTCGCCGCCTTTCTGGGCGTTGAGCGATCCCTGCAGTTCGGACAGGATGTCCAGGGCCTTGGAGATCAGGATGCCCTTTTGGGCGTAATCCTTCTCGGCCATTTTCTCCTTGGCCTGATGCAGGAACTTCAGGGCCGCGTCGAAGAGCAGGATGACCAGGTCGCCCTGGGTGGTGGTGGTGACCTTTGTCTGGAAATAGGATCTGGCGGCGCTTTGCATGGAACTGGCCCCTTTTTTCCTCCTTATCGACCGCCGCCGGAAAAACTGAAGAGGTCTTCGGCGGATTAATCCGAACTGAGCTGCTTGATCGCCGAGTCGAGCTGGCTTTGCATCTTGTCATAGACCGAGAGCATGGAGTCGACCTTCGAGAAGCGCTCACGCAACCTGCTTGTATAGTTTGCGATTCGCGTCTGTTCGAAGACGATTTTGTCATCGATCATGGCCGTGATGTCGTCATAGTTGTTGTCGAGGATGGTCAGGGGGCCGTCGGTCGAGTCGGTCAGCTGGTCGAGCAGGTCGGAGAGTTGGCCGGTCTTGCCCTGCTTGAGCGACACCGTGCCGGTGTGCGTGCCGGCGGACACGTCGATGGCCTTGATGACCAGACCGGCCTCGTCATAGCCGTGGGCGCCGGTTATCAGGTTCGAGTTGCTGTGGAAGATGGCCGGATGTCCGTTGATCGTGGCCCCGGTGATCTTGCCGCTGCCGTCGGTGGTGTAGGAAAGGTCGTAGGTGCCGCACTTGGTGGTGCCCTTGATGTAGGAGGACACCGAAAAATCCGGGGAATCGGTGTTGCCGACGTATTGGGCGGCGAAAAGCAGACCCACGGCGTCGGCGTTGGAGGCCAGGCAGGCGTCGAGGATGGTATCGTCGATGACGAGCAGGCCTTCGGTGGTGGAGCCTTCTTTTGCGTCGGTGGTGATGCCGAGCTGGGACAAGGTGGAAAACGTGTCGTCGTCGTAGTCGAAGCCGACGCCGATGCCGGCCACGGCGGTCTTGAGGTTGGAGTCGATCAGCTGGATGCCGTAGTTGCCCGTGAGGATCGAGCCCGTTTTGGTGCTGGTGTCGACCTTGGTGATTTCCTGGATGAGCGAGCGCACGGCGTTCATCTGCTTGACGAAGTCCTGGACGTTTTTCTTGATGGTGTCCGTGTCGGTGGTCGTGCTGGTGGTGACCGTGCCGGTGCTCTTGAGATTGAGCGTGACGCCGGCAAGCAGGTCGGAAAAGCTGTTGGTCTCCCGGGTGATCCAGGCGTTGGAGGCCGTGGGCCAGCCGTCGAGCTTGAGGCGGGCGCTGGCGTTGGAGCAGGTCGTGTTGAAGTCGGCGCCGGAAAAGCCCGAGAGGGTGGTGCTGGTGTCGACGACCAGGGTCGCGCCGTCGCCGGTGTCCATGCCCCGCAGCTGCATGAAGTATTTGGAGCCGTCGTAGACCACGCTGGCCTTGACGCCGGGGTTGCTCGGGGTGTTGTTGATGATGCTGCACAGGTCGGTCAGGCTGCAGTTGGCGCCGATGGCGTTGGAATAGACCACGCCCTTGTAGACGTAGTTGAAGCTCTCGTCGTTGGCGGAGGGATTGATGTCCTCGGTGGCCGTGGCGTAGCCCGTCTTGGTGGACATGGACTTGGCCGTGGCCAGACGGCCGACGGTGATGGAATGGGTGCCGTTTTCCGCGCCCGCCCCGGTGGTGACGGTCAGCACCGAGCTGTCGGTGGAGTCCGTGGCCTTGGCCATGAATTCCCCGATGGTGTCCATCCCGGAGAGGGTGGTCTTGAGGGAGAGCATGGCGGTGTTGAGTTCGTGGAAGGCGGCCTGTTTTTTCGTCCAGGACTGCCTCCAGGTCTGCAGGGTGGTGATGCGGCCTTGCTCGACCTGGACGAGCTTGGTGATGAGCTGGTCGAAGTCCGTGCCGTTGCCAAGGCCCGAGAAGGTGATCTGGCCGGACTTGGTGACGGGCGTGTAGGTGCTTACGGTGCTGGACATCGCGGTACCCTGCTAGGAAGATTTTTCCCTGGGAAGGCTTTCTGCGGGTTGCCAGCAAACGGAGTGCCAGAACCGATGCCGGACCGTCCCTTTGACGGCCCGGCTCCGGTCTTTTGTCCGCGTGTTAACCCTGGATGAGCTGCATGGCCATCCGCGGCAGGGAGTTGGCCTGGGAGAGCATGGCCACCGCCGACTGGGTCAGGATCTGG
>CAZNUQ010000020.1:20943-47018 GCA_964576235.1 uncultured Desulfovibrio sp. | reverse complement strand
CCACCAGCTCGTGGCCAGGCTTTTTGGCGAGATCGCGCCCCGCTTTCAGGACCAGTCCGGCGGGTACACCCGGGTCGTCAAGATGGGTCTGCCCCGTGCCGGCGACTGCGCGTCCATGGCCGTTATCGAGCTGACCAAGCGCGCCGGCGCCGACGCCCAGCCGGCCCCCAAACAGGAAGCTCCCGCCGATCCGGTCCCCGCTCCGGCGGACGAGACCGCTCCCCAGGCGTAATGATGGCAGGGCCCTCGCGGCCCTGCTTTTTTTTGCCATAATCCATAGGTTTTATCTATAGCGTGACGCCATCCATGGATATACGACGTCTCCAGGCCTTCGCGAAAGTGCACGAATTGCGGAGTTTTTCCCGGGCTGGCGAGGAATTGGCGCTTTCCCAGCCGACCATCAGCGCCCATATCCAGGCCTTGGAAGAGGAACTGGGCACGCCGCTTTTCGACAGACTCGGCCGGACGACCCTGCCGACCCGGGCCGGCGACGTGCTCATGCGCTACTGCGCGACGATATTCACCCAGCTTGACCACGCGCGCGCCGAAATCCTGGCCATCGGCGAACGGGTGGCCGGGGAACTGGTCATCGGCGGCAGCACCATCCCCTCCCAGTATATCATTCCCAGGCTGGCGTCCCGCTTCGTCGCCCGACACCCGGAGGCACGCGTCTCCATCCGGGGAGGCGATTCCATGACGGTCGCGGCGATGGTCGCCGAAGGCGAGGTGGACGTGGGCATCATCGGCGCCGTGGCGTCCCAGGCCGACCTGACGTGTTCGTCCCTGCTCGATGACGCCCTGATGCTCGTCGCGCCGGTACATGCGCCCGTTCGCAACCGGGAAGGCGATGCCTTCCGCGCCTGGCTCCTCTCGCTCCCCTGGATCATGCGGGAGTCCGGTTCCGGCACGCGCCGGACGTTGGAGGCCGCCCTGGCCGGGGCAGGCATCGAAGCCAGGAGCATTCGACCCGTTGCGCGTGTGGATTCCACCCTGGCGGCCCTGGAATGCGTCGCGGCCGGACTTGGCGTCTCGGCGGTGTCTTCCCTGGCGGCCGCCCCGTACCTGGAGCGGGGCACCGTCCGGCGGCTGGCTGCGCCGGAACTGGACATGCGAAGGCAGTTTTTCGTGGTGCGCCACGGTCGGCGTCATGTCTTTCCGGCCCTGCGCCGCTTTCTCGATCTTTGCGGCGCGGCCTGACGCCGGGTCCGTTCGTGGAAATGGAAAAGCCCGCCCCGGCGAACGGGGCGGGCTTTTGCGTCATGCCTCGGCGTGCCGCGCCTGAGGGCTTAACCCTGGATGAGCTGCATGGCCATCTTCGGCAGGGAGTTGGCCTGGGAGAGCATGGCCACCGCCGACTGGGTCAGGATCTGGTTGCGCACGAACTGGGTCATTTCCGTGGCCACGTCCACGTCCGAGATCTGGGACTCGGCGGCCTGGAGGTTCTCGGCCTGGATCTGCAGGTTGGAGATGGTGTTCTCCAGACGGTTCTGCAGGGCGCCGAGGTTGGCCCGGATCTTGTCCTTGGAGACGATGGCCGTCTTGATGGCGTCGAGGGCTTCCTGGGCCAGCTGCTGGGTGGAGATGCTGCGCCCCGTGGCCGTGGCGGCCGCTCCGGAACCCAGGCCGAGGGCCGAGGCCGTGGAGGTGCCGATCTGGACGTAGTAGTAGTCCTCGGCGCTCATGTTGCCGGAGCCGAAGTGCACCTTCAGCTTGCCGGTGGCATTGATGCCCGAGCCGGAGTGGGTGGCGCCGGACAGGTTGCCGTTGAGCAGGTAGATGCCGTTGAAGTCCGTGGCGTTGGCGATTCGGGTGATTTCCGAGGCCATGGCCTGGTATTCCGAATCGATGATGATGCGCTGGTCCGAGGTGTAGGTGCCGGTGGCCGCCTGTTCGGCCAGTTCCTTCATGCGGATCAGCTTTTCGTCCACGACCTGGAGCGCGCCGTCGGCGGTCTGGATCATGGAGATGGCGTCGTTGGCGTTGCGCACGCCCTGGTTGATCGAGGCGATATCCGCGCGCATGAGTTCGCGAATGGCCAGGCCGGCCGCATCGTCGGCGGCGGTGTTGATGCGCAGACCCGAGGAGAGGCGCTGGGTGGACGTGGCCAGGGCGCTATACGAATTGGTCAGGTTCCTCGACGCGTTCATGGCCATCAGATTGTGATTGATAACGAGAGACATGACTTTTCCTCCTTGAAAAGTTGGTGCATCCAGCTAGTTGCCCATGGAGGCGAAAAACCTCGCCGGCGGCATGGGGTTGGGGTTGCTGCTGCGGGCTTGCGCCGGCCTGCTCCCTGGGTTGGACATGGTGGTGAGCCTCCTGTGCCGATTTCTCATGCTTTGCAGCGATGCTCTGTTTCGCGGCTGCTTTGACCCACCTATCGGAGCATTTCCGAAAGCCTTTAGCGGAATAAAATGCAAAAAAGAGAAGAAATCAGTGATGAAACCAGAACGCAACGCATCTTGACGTTGCCTGTCATGGTGTCGAAGTTTTGCGGAATTGTATGGAATTATCGCTTGTTGCGATAATGATGAAGAGGCGTTGCAGTTTCCTGCCCAAATCATGCCTTGTATGCGTAGCCTATCGTCCGGTTTAAAAATCCCTTTAGCCTTTTTGAAGAAAAGAATGGGGAAAAACGGCGGGGAAGGCGAGGGCGCCGTCACTTGCCTCGCGAAATATGATATGTAATAATAAATGATATGTTAAGTTAAGCATAATAAAGGAGGCTTTCATGCGACGAAAATCATCGCGCTGGTTTGCGACCGTACTGGCTCTCGTTTTCCTCAGTTACGCCCCCTCCATGGCCATGGCCGAAACCCTGATGATGGCCACCACCACCAGCACCGACGACACCGGACTTTTGCCGGTGTTGGCCGAGGCCTTCAAGAAGGATACCGGTATCGAGCTGAAGTGGGTGGCCGTGGGCACGGGCAAGGCCCTGGAACACGGGAAGAACTGCGATGTCGACGTGCTGTTGGTCCATGCCCCGGCGGCCGAGAAGAAATTCGTCGAGGAAGGCCACGGCATCGACCGCACCCAGGTCATGTACAACGATTTCGTGCTGGTCGGCCCGGCCGCCGATCCGGCCAAGATCAAGGGCAAGACCGCGAGCGAGGCCCTGTCCGCCATCGCCGCCGCCAAGGCGACCTTCGTCAGCCGCGGCGACGACTCCGGAACCCACAAGATGGAACAGTCCCTGTGGAAGGTGGCGAACCTGCCCCTGCCGGACAAGGAGACGTGGTATGTCTCGGCCGGCCAGGGTATGATGGCCACCCTCAACATGGCGGGCGAGCGCAAGGGCTACGCCCTGGTTGACCGGGGAACCTACATCGCCTACGAGGACCAGGCCAAGGGCAAGCCGGCCCTGGTCATCCTGGTCGAGGGCGACAAGCCGCTGTTGAACCAGTACAGCGTCATTCCGGTCAACCCCGAGAAGTGCAAGGCCGCCAAACACGCCGCCGCCGAGAAGTTCCGCACGTGGCTGGCCTCGGCCAAGGGACAGAAAATCGTCGGCGACTTCACCCTCAAGGGCAAGCCGCTTTTCACCCCCAACGCCGGCAAGTAGCGCGGCGTCAGACGTACGCAATCCGGACCGGCCGGCCTCGTGATGGCGGCCGGTCCGGGGGAGCGAGCCGCCATGAACTACATCCTCGACGGCCTGCGACAGGCCCTGATCCTGCTCTGCCAGGGCGACCCCGAGACCTTTTCCGCCGTCTGGACCACGCTGACGGTCACCTTCCAGGCCATGGCCGCAACCCTGGTCCTCGGCGTGCCGGCCGGCTTTTTCCTCGGCTACGCCGACTTCCCCGGCAAGCGGGCGGCCAGGCTGGTGGTCGAAACCTTCCTGTCCTTCCCCACGGTGGTCATCGGCCTGATCGTCTACGCCTTCATCTCCAGGCGCGGCCCCCTGGGCGAACTGGGGCTCCTGTTCTCCATCCCCGGCATGGCTGTGGGCCTGACCATCCTCGGCCTGCCCATCGTCATCGCCCTGACGGCCCAGGCCGTGGAAAACCTCGACCGCCGGCTGCGCCCGACCCTGCTCACCCTGGGCGCCAAGCCCCGGCACGTCTTTACCGCCACACTGGCCGAGGCCCGCTTCGGCATGCTGCTGGCCGCCACCGCCGCGTTCGGGCGCATCATTTCCGAAATCGGCATCTCCATGATGCTTGGCGGCAACATCAAGTGGGACACCCGCACCATCACCACGGCCATCGCCCTGGAGACGGGGAAGGGCGAGTTCGCCTCGGGCATCGCCCTCGGCATGGTGCTCATGGCCATCGCCTTCGTGGTCAATCTGGTGGCCTCGGCCACCAAGAGGAAGTCGGCCGCGTGAGCGTCCTCTACGAACTTTCTGACGTGGTGCAGCGCTACGACGAGCGGGTGGTGCTGCGCATCCCCGCCCTGGCTGTCGCCGCCGGGTCCATCATCGGTCTGGCCGGGCCGAACGGCGGCGGCAAGAGCACCCTACTGCGCCTGTTGGCCTTCCTGGAATCCCCGGCGGAAGGCGAGGTGCGCTACCGGGGCGAGCCGACCCGCGGCCGGGAATTCGAACTGCGTGGCGAAGTCACCTGCTTCCCCCAGGAGCCCTACCTGCTCAAGCGTTCGGTGCGGGCCAACGTGGGGTACGGGCTGGCCGTGCGCGGCGAACCCGACATCCGCAGGCGGGTGGACGAGGCCCTCGGCCGGGTGGGGCTCGACCCGGTCCGGTTCGCCGGCCGGTCCTGGCACCAGCTTTCCGGGGGCGAGGCCAAGCGCGTGGCCCTGGCCGCGCGGCTGGCCCTGCATCCCAAGGTTATTTTGCTCGACGAGCCCACGGCCAACCTCGACCGGGAGAGCGCCGACCTGGTGCGCCGGGCTGTGCTGGCTGCCCGCGAGCGGAATGGAACGACCCTCGTGATCAGCGGCCACGACCAGCCCTGGCTGCGGGCCATCTGCGACGATATCCTGTGGCTGCGCGAAGGCCACCTCGACGCGCCGACCACGGGGGGCGGGCACGAACGCCCCGTTTCCGAAACTTCAACGGCCGGCAGGCAGGGGGAACCGTCATGAAGGGCGTCCAGATCCTCGGATTCAAGAAATCCGGCAAGACCGGCCTGTGCGAGGCGCTTCTCGGCTGTCTGGCGGAGAAGGGACAGGCGCTTTGCGCCCTCAAGTGCACCCACAACCCCGGCCTCGACAAGGAGGACACGGACACGGACCGCTTCCTGGTCCACTGCCGCAACGTCGGGGCCATCGCCGGCGCCGAAAGCGCGCTTTTCTGGAACAGCCCGCGCAAGATCTCCGACATGCTCGCCATGCTCGACGGCGACGTGCTGGTGATGGAAGGCGGCCGGGAACATGCCGTCGCCCCGCGGGTCCTGGTCCTGCACGATCCCTCCGAGGCGGAACGCCTTTCCGAGCCGGGCCTCGTCCTTGGCGTGTACGGGGAGGTGCGGGCGCCGGGGCTGCCCCACATCGACTCGGTGGAGGAACTGGCCGAGCTGGTCCTGTCCAGGGGGTTCGTCCTGCCGGGCCTCGATTGCGGGGGCTGCGGCCGCGAGGACTGCGCCGGGCTGGCCGCCGACATCCTGGCCGGCCGGGCCACGCCCGCGGACTGCGCGGCGAAACACGCCTCCTTGAGCGTCACCGTCGGCGGACGGCCTCTTTCCTTCAATCCCTTCGTGGAGCGCATCCTGGCCTCGGGCATCAGGGGAATGCTCACCGAGCTCAAGGGGTTCGGCCCCGGCCCCATCGAGATCCGCATCGGCTGATTTCCGCGCGTCTCCGGGGGGCGGCGTCCGCGCCTCCCCCCGGGAACCATGGGTAGGCGTCCTGCTTCGCGAGGACGTATTGTCTTCCTGGTGCAAGGCGGGTACTGTCCGGAAAACCACGACCGGGAGGAACATCGATGAGCAGCGCCAAGGACGCCGCCGACCCCATGCAGGGAATCGGCCCGGGCGCCTCGGATGACGATCCTTCCGTTCTGGACCGCCGCCTGCTGGAGGCCGTGGCCCGTCGCCTGCATCAGAAGATGGACGACTACGAGGCCTACAATTTTTCGGCCTTGCAAAGCATCGCGCTCAATGTCTTTTTCGATCTGGCCCAGGAGTTCCCTTCCCTGGACCACCTCTATGCCGTCTGCCTGCTCATTCCAAAGATGTTTTTCGACATCGACTGCAATCTCTACGTTCTCGACGGCAAGACGGGCTCCATCCGGCGGTGCGCCTACCGTGGCCAGAACATCGACGCCGGCGAATTCGCCGACCTGCCCTTTCCCCAGAAGACGCTGGTGCGCGACGACCGGCTCTACATCCCCATCAAGGGCAACCACGAACTGATTTCCCAGCTGCCGTTCACCCCCCGCGAGGACGTGTTCGGCATGCTGGAGATCTTTCCTGCCAACCGTCTCACCGAACACGACCGGCTCTTTTTCGAACGCTACGCCAACCGCTTCGGCTTCCAGCTCCACAACCGCATCCTGACCACCAAGAACAAGGAACATCTCCATTTCATCCGGAGCCTCGTCAAGGATATCGGGCACAACGTCATCGTCCCCAACATCTATTTCAAGCTGTATTACAAGCGGCTGCGTTCCAAGATCGACCTGTTGAAGTTTTTCGAATGGAAGCTCAAGCAGGCCTTCGAGAACGAGGCCGGCCCTTCCCAGGAAATCGTCCCCGCCCGGGAAAAGCTCCTGCGCGATCTCGGCTACATCCACGAGGGGCTGATGGACCAGTACCGCCAGATCCTCACCCATTACGAGCAGACCAGCCTGTTTCTGGAAACGCTCCTGCGGCGGTCGCATTTCGAGGAAGGGCGGTACGTGCTCGAAAAACGGGTGTGCAACTTCAAGAAACAGGTCATCGACCTGCAGCTCGAACGCTACCGGCCCCGGTTCGAGGAGCGGGGCATCGAGATCGACACCTCGCTCGGCGGCGTGCCGGACCAGGAAATCGAGGTGGTGGTGGATATCGGGCTGGTCAGCCAGGTTTTCGCCAACCTTTTTTCCAACGCCGTCAAGTACACCCGCGAGGTGACCGACGGAGCCGGGAACAAGCGGCGTTTCCTCTCGTTCGGCTGGGAACGCAAGGAGAATTTCTTCGGCCCGGGACGCGACGGCGTCAAGCTCAACGTGTTCACCTCCGGCCCGCCCATTCCGCCGGAGACCGCAGCCCATCTTTTCGAGGAGGGCGTGCGCGGCGAGAACGCCTCGGGCGAATACGGCACCGGCCACGGCCTGTATTTCATCCGCGAGGTGGTGCGCCTGCACGGTGGCGTCGAGGGCTACGAGGCGACTCCCCTCGGCAACAACTTCTATTTCATCCTTCCCATCGACCCGGTCGTCTGATCCCGGCCCTCCCGGCGGCGTCCCGGTGCCATCGGCGATGGGACCGTCCGCGGGCGCGTCTCGACTTTTACCGGCCGGCGCGCCACAGCCGCACCATGGTCGCGCCGTTGACCATGGCGATGATCGACTCCAGAAGCGTGCCCCCGATCGAACCCGACAGGATGTTGTTGGCGAGCCAGCACAGGGTGGATACGAAAAGCAGCGCGCGCATGCCGATTCCCCGGAGGAAGAAGACCGCCACCGTGCCCGAACAGCCGGCCGCTATGGAAAAGCAGGCCGTCCAGGACGTGGCCAGGGCCGTGCCGAGGACGAGGTTGGCGGCCAGAAAGAAGACGGCCAGGCCGGGCGAGCGGGTTTTGAGCGAGACGAACATGCGCGCGGTCGTCAGGCCGGCGGAAAGAGCCGCCGCGTTGTTGCCGAGCAGGGCGAAGTGCAGGGTGTAGACCGCGCATTCCGTGGCCACGAGCAGCTTGAGTTTCCAGTCGATGCGCTGGGCGAAGGCGACGACGCCGAGGACGAAGGCCAGATAGCCGACGATTTGGGCCGGGGAGAAAAAATCCATGCGACGTTTCCTGTAGGCGTGGGCAGCGGCTTGCCGCTGGCGCCCCGGACATTGCCGGGGCACCCGATCCCGTGGGCCAATACGGCCGTGGCCGGGCTTTGGCAAGTCGGGGCAACGGCCCGGGAGGGCGCCCCGGGATGACTTCCGCGACACTTTCGGCTAGATGCAGAAAATCGCGCCGCAACGGGCGCGACATGCCGCAACGCCGAGCCGAGGTCCCATGCGCTCCATTCTGACCGTGCTTGTCCTTTGCCTCACCGCATCGACCGCCCTTGGTGGCAATCTGGATTTCACCCTGCACAAGCTCGATTCCGGCCGCCCCGGTCCGACCATCCTGGTCGTCGGCGGCATCCAGGGGGACGAGCCGGGCGGTTTCTACACCGCCTCGCTGCTCGTGTCCCATTACAGGATCAAAACCGGGGCCGTGTGGGTGGTTCCGAACCTCAACTTCCTGTCCATCATCCACAATTCCCGGGGGATGCACGGCGACATGAACCGCAAGTTCGCCGACCTGGACCCGAAGGACCCGGAGTACGAGGCCGTCCAGAAGATCAAATCCATCATCATGGACAACAGCGTCGAGGCCGTGCTCCATCTCCACGACGGCTGGGGCTACTACAGCCCGACCTACGTGTCCGAATGGCAATGCCCCCAACGCTGGGGCCAGTCCGTCATCATCGACCAGGACCGCGTGGAGGGTTCCCGGTTCGGCAACCTCCGGGAACTGGCCGAAAAGGCCGTGGCGGAAACCAACGGGCATCTCTACGAGGATCTGCACGCCTACCACGTCAAAAACACCCGCACCCGCGAGATGGACAACGAAACCGCGAAGGAGATGTCCAGGACCCTGACCTACTTCGCCATCACCCAGGGCAAGCCGGCCTTCGGCATCGAGGGCAGCAAGAATCTGCCCCCGGTCACCTCGGCCTACTACCATCTGGCGGTGGTCGAGAGCTTTTTCCGGTCGTTCGGCATCGAGTTCGAGCGGTCCTTCGAACTCGACACCCGGCAGGTGGCCGAGGCCCTCCAGGGCGGCGTGGCCGTCTCGTTTTTCGACAACAAGGTCTATCTCGATCTCCGAAACGCCCGGGAACGGCTGCGCTACATCCCCCTCAAAAAGGACAGCGCCGTGGAATACCGCCCCGGCTGTCCCATCCTGGCCCTGGTGTCGGCGGAAAAAAGCCTCAAGGTCTATTTCGGCAACAAGAACGTCACGGAACTCGATCCGCAGTATTTCGAGTTCGACACCAGCATCTCCGAAGTGCCCATGGAGATCGACGGGGCCACCCGGCCCGTGCCTTTCGGCCGCGTGGTCGACGTGGCCAGGTCCTTCCGGGTCGAGCCGGGCGGCGCCTACCGGGTCAACGTCATCGGTTTTTCCAGGCCGGGGCTGGCCGACGAGGCCGGCGTGACGCTCACCCGGGCCAATCTCAAGCCCGAGTTCTCCGTGGACAAAGCCGGTTCGATCTACCGCGTCGAGGTCTACAAGGGAGACCGGTTCTGCGGCATGATCCTCGCGGCTTTCCAGCCGGACCAGCCCCGCGTGGCCGCAGCCGGCGACGGGGCGCCGCAACGGCCCGCGAAGGCCGGCGAACTCGATCTGGGGCGTTGATGCGCCCGCCGGGAGGGCCGGGCCTTCCCGGTGCGGGCGTCGTGGCGGGTTTCGCGGGAAGATGCCCGGAGGGGCGAAGGCGGGAGTGCGTCCATGAGCGCGTATCCGTACGAAACGCAACTGTTGTGGCGGCTGGCGCTGGCGGTGCTGTGCGGAGCGGTCCTCGGCTACGAACGGGAGCGGCACGGCATCAGCGCCGGATTGCGGACCAACATCCTGGTGTGCCTGGGAGCCGCCCTGATGATGGTCATTTCCTTGTACTTCTACAACAAAAACGGCCCGATGGCGGGCGATCCCGCCCTGCGTCTGGATCCGGGGCGCATCGCCGCCCAGATCGTCTCCGGCGTGGGATTTCTCGGCGCCGGGGTCATCCTCAAGGACAAGGGCGCGATCCGGGGGCTGACCACGGCGGCGACGCTCTGGTTCAACGCCGGCGTGGGCATGGCCCTCGGGGCCGGCATGATCGTCATTCCGGTCTTCGCCACGGCCCTCGGCCTCGTTTCCCTGACCCTGTTCAAGTATTGCCAGCGACATATCCGCCGCGACACCTACCGGGTCATCAGCATCACCTGCGAGGAGGCCGAACATCCCCTGGACATGCTGCTCGCCTTTTTCCGGGACCGCCGGCTCACCGTGGAGAACCTGAGTCTGAGCAAAATGAAGGAAGGCATGTCCACCTACAAGTTCACTGTGCGCTGCGACTGGTCGAACGTGGATACCGTGGCCTGCGTGCGCGATCTGGCCGAGATCGGGGCCGTGCACAAGGTCAAGGTGGTATAGTGCTTTTTCCTTAAAAAATACCGCGGTGTTTTTGAAGGGACGCCACGCTGGCGGCCGGCCCGCGAAGCGGGGTTCCGGCGGACGCGGCCCGTCAGCAGGCCGGGATGACGGCGGCGAGCAGCCGGGAAAGGTCTCCCTCGGCCCGGCGGGCCGTGGCCATGACCTCCTCGATGGTGGTTTCGGCCATGCAGTCCGGCAGGTTGACGTTGGTCAGGCAGGAAATCGCCAGCACGTCCATGCCCAGATGGCGGGCGGCGATCACTTCCGTCACCGTGGACATGCCGACGGCGTCGGCGCCCACAAGGCGCAGCATCCGCGTCTCGGCGGGCGTTTCCAGGCTCGGCCCGAGAACCCCGGCGTAGACCCCGCGCTCCAGCCGGATGCCCAGGGAGAGGGCGGCGGCGTCGGCCACAGCCCCCAGGCGCGGGCTGTAGGCCCGGCTCATGTCGGGAAAACGCGGGCCGACGGACTCGTCGTTGGGCCCCACGAGGGGATTGCGGCCGGTCAGGTTGATGTGGTCGGTCACCCGCATGAGGCCGCCGACGGAGAAGTGCGGATCGAGGGCGCCCGCCGCGTTGGTGAGCACCAGGGTGCGTACGCCGAGCCGGGCCAGGAGCCGGACGCCGAAGGCCACCTCCCGGGGGGAGTGCCCCTCGTAGAGATGGAGCCGTCCCGAGAGCGCGGCCAGGGGCCGCCCGGCGATCTCGCCGCGCACCAGCATGCCGGCGTGTCCCGGCGCCGTGGCCCGGGGAAACCCCGGGATGTCGGCCGTGGCCATCTCCCGTCGGCCGGCCAGGGCGGCGGCGATGCCGCCAAGGCCCGTGCCCGCGACCAGACCCACGGTTCCCGCGGGGAAATCCCCGAGGACGGAGGTGGCGGCCGCCGCCCCGCGCTTTACATTTGCGTCATGTTCCATGTAGCGTGCCCCCCGTTCCCCGGAATGTAGCACGCGGCCGGCCGGGGCGGGAAGGGGGAGGCCTTTCCCGTCGGCGGAGGGCCAGGTTGCCGCGCCAGCACGGACGGTGGCATGGATCTCGGGACATTTCTCGGTCTGGCTTCGGGCATAGCCTTGGTGCTCGGGGCCATTTTCATGGGCGGCACGCTGATGGAATTCGTCAACGTGCCGAGTATCATGATCGTTGTCGGCGGCACCCTGGCGTCCATCTGCGTCGCCTACCCCCTGGAGGAGGTCTACCAGGCCTTCTCGGCCATGATGCAGATTTTTTCCTCCCGCCGGGTGCGCGACGCCGAAGTGGTCAACATGATGGTGCGCATCGCCGAGATCAGCCGTCGCGAGGGGCTGATCGCCCTGGAAAACATCCAGACCCAGAACAGCATCCTCCGGAAGGCCTGCCAGCTCATCGCCGACAACGCCGACGCCGCCCTGATCCGCGAGACGGTGCGCATCGAGATCAGCTCCATGAAGCGCCGCCACGCCGTGGGCGAGGCCGTGTTCAAATCCCTGGCCGGCTACGCCCCGTCCTACGGCATGATCGGGACGCTGATCGGCCTGGTCCAGATGCTCACCCGCCTGGACGACCCCAAGACCCTCGGCCCGGCCATGGCCGTGGCCATCATCACCACGTTCTACGGCTCCATGCTTTCCACGCTGTTCTTTCTGCCCGTGGCCGGCAAACTGCGGGCCAGGACCCTCAACGAAACCCTGCAACTCGAGATCATCTTCGAGGGGGCCAAGTGCATCCTCGAAAACAACAACCCGCGACTGGTCTACGA
Organism: uncultured Desulfovibrio sp.; assembly: GCA_964576235.1. GTDB lineage: Bacteria > Desulfobacterota > Desulfovibrionia > Desulfovibrionales > Desulfovibrionaceae > Solidesulfovibrio. Next base: position 35,003 of record CAZNUQ010000020.1, on the reverse strand, counting down.
AAAACTGTCTTCCTTCATTGCCCCCAGGGAGCGGCGCTATGAGCGGCGATGACGCCCTCGATTTCGACGACGGGGAGGAGGCCGAGGTTCCCAGCGAGTGGCTGACCACCCTGGCCGACATGTCCATGCTGTTGATGAGTTTTTTCATCATGCTCTTTTCCATGTCCAGCCTGGATGCCAAGAAGTTCTCCGATTCCTTTTCCTCGGTGCAAAACGCCCTGGGCGGCCGCGGCAAGGCCGTGGCCACGGCGCCGGTGGCCTCCCTGGAGATGTCCACCCTGGTCGAGCAGGCCAGGATCAAGCAGCGCATCCTGGGGGAGCAAAAGCGCGTTTACGACCAGTTCCGCTCCTACGTGTCGAGCAAGGGCCTGGAAGGCATCGTGGCCGCCACCCTGGAGGCGGGCAAGATCACCATCGCCTTCCCCTCCGGCGTGCTTTTTCCCAAGGACGGCGTCGATCTGACCGAGGAGGGGAAGGCCCGGCTGCGCGCGCTGTTCGATTTTCTCATCAAGACCACGGGCGAGCGGGTCAACATCCGGGGCTTCACCGACGACCAGCCGCCCGGACCGGGAAGCCGCTTCCGGGATAACTGGGAAATCTCGTCTTTGCGGGCGGTTGCGGTGCTGCGCTACATGGTTTCCCTGGGCATGACGCCCAACCGATTGACAGCCACGGGATTAGCTGATTTAGAACCCCTCTATCCCAACACGACCCCGGAGCACCGGGCCAGGAACCAGCGCGTGGAATTCGTGCTGGAACGCTGGATCGGCGGCGAGTAGGGAGGCCGGCATGGACTGCACGTTCAGGCTGGAAGGGGAAGTCGGCCGCCGCGCGGCCCACAGGGAGCGTGTCCGCGGCCTCGTGGCCCGGCTGGAGGACGACGGGACCTTCGTGGTCCACGACGTGAGCGCCGCCGGCGTGGCCCTGGTCGATCCCGACGGGAGTCTGGCCTCCGGCAGGACCTGCCGCCTGGCCCTGGCCATCGGCGGGAAGGAGCTGGTTTCCGGCCTGCCGGCCACCGTGGTGCGGGCATCCGGCCATGGGCTGGCCGGGCTGGCCTTCGGGCAGCTCTCCCCGCGCCAGGAAGCCTGGCTCGACAAACTTGTCCTGGAAATCCAAAAACGGCGCATCAACCTGCGCAAGGCGCGGGATCTCGCCGGAAACATTGAGGAAGAAAAGACGGACCGTGCCGACGAAAAAACATAAGGTCCTGGTGGCCAACCGGGGCGAGATCGCCATGCGCATCATCCAGGCTTGCGTTTCGCTCGGCCTGGATTTTGTTTGCGTCTATACCAAGGCCGACGAGGCGTCCGGGCACCTGGCCCTGGCCCGCTCCCTGGGCGGGCCCGAGTGCGCCTATCGCATCAGTTCCTACCACGACGCCAACGAACTCCTGGCCGTGGCCGACCATGCCGGCGCCACCGCCATCCATCCGGGATACGGCTTTTTCGCCGAGGATTTCCGGTTCGCCCGGCGGGTGGCCGAACGCCAGCGCAGCCTCATCTTCATCGGGCCGTCCTGGCGCATCATCCGGTCGCTCGGCGACAAGATCAACACCAAGCGCCTGGCCCGGAGCCTTTCCATCCCGACGGTTCCCGGCTCCGACCGGCCCGTCTACGACGAGATGGAGGCCGAGGAGATCGCCGAAACCCTTTTCGCCTTCCAGGCCGAGCAGGGGATCAGCAACTCGGTGGTGCTGGTCAAGGCCTCGGCCGGCGGCGGGGGCATGGGCATCGAGGAAATCTACGACATCGACCAGTTCAAGACCGTCTACCGGCGCGTGCGCAACTACGCCATGCGCCAGTTCCACGACGAAGGCGTGCTGATCGAGCAGCGCATCTTCGATTTCAACCATCTGGAAGTCCAGATCGTGGCCGACCGCACGGGCACGGGCATCGTGCATTTCGGCACGCGCAACTGCACCATCCAGTCCACGGGCCGGCAGAAGCGGGTGGAAGTGGCCCCGGGGTTCCGTCCCCGGGAGATCGACTACGCCTTCGACGCGGCCGGCCTGCTCGACGACATCGTGGGCTATTCCCTGTCCATGGCCCGGGAAGTGGGCTACGACAACGTCGGGACCTGGGAGTGGATCGTCTCGCCCGCGGGCCAGCCGTTCCTGATGGAGGTCAACACCCGCATCCAGGTGGAAAACGGCGTGTCGGCGGCCATCTCCCGCATCCGGGGCAAGGAGGGCGTCAACCTCATCGCCGAGCAGATCCGTCTCGGTCTCGGCGACACCCTGGGCTACAGCCAGGCCGACATCTCCTTCGACGGCGTCGGCATCGAATACCGCATCATCGCCGAGGATCCGGCCAACCGCTTCACGCCCTGGGTGGGCCGCATCGACCAGTTCCTGGCGCCGACCCTGCCCTGGGCCAGGCTGCACACCCACATTCCCATGGACGCTCCCTACGAGATCCCCACGGAGTACGACCCGAACCTGGCCCTGGCCATCATCTGGGGCAAGGATCTGGCCGAGGCCAAGAAACGGGGCGTGGGGTATCTCGACGAGTTGACCCTCTCCGGCGTCGATGGCGCGGGCGTGGAACTCAAGTCCAACGTCCGGTTCTTGCGGGAAAAAACCGCCACGATACTGCAATTCTGACGTGTTGACGGGCGGGCGCGGGTCCGGCGGGGCCCCGGCCCCGGCCTGCCGCCGACTGTCGCCCGTCAACGACGTTTTCGGGAAGACCCTACCATGGAAATCGAAAAACGCGTGGTCGAACTGAACGATCGCCTAAGCTACATCAAGGATATCTTCGGGGGCCGCGAAAACGCCAACGTCGCCCTGATGCAGGCCCGTCTGGCCGAGTTTTCCGCCCGCGAGGGCACGAGTCCTCCGGGCGAAAAGGCCCAGATGCTCCGCCAGGTCGAGGACCTCTTCGACTTCCTGGAGAAAAAGCTCGACGAGGAACTCGCGCCCATGGACATGGTGCGCATCGTGCGCCATCCCGCCCGGGTGTCGCTCAAGGACATCCTGGAAAACGTCTACGACAACTACACCGAGATCGGCGGCCAGGACGAGTATTCCATCGATCCGAGCATGCTCATCGCCCGGGCCTACATCACCCGGCGCCGGGGCGACAAGCTCGTCAACCAGCCCGTGATGGTCATCGGCCAGGAAAAGGGGCACGGCCAGGAGTTCCGCAACGGCGGCTCGGTCAAGCCCTGGGGCAACGCCAAGGCCTTGCAGTACATGAAGGTCGCCGAGACCGAACGCATCCCCATCCACACCTACGTGTTCACGCCCGGGGCCTTCCCGGTGGAGGACTATCCCGGGGCCGCCCAGCAGATCGCCCGCAACCTCTACGAAATGGCGGGGCTGCGCGTGCCGGTCGTGTCCGTCATCTCCGAGGGGGGGTCCGGCGGGGCCGAGGCCATCGGGCTCTCCGACGTGCGGCTCATGCTCTCGCGCGGCTACTATTCGGTCATCTCCCCCGAGGGCGCGGCGGCCATCGAGGCCGGCATCCGCCAGGGGCAGCGCGTGGCGCCGGAGCTCATCGCGGAGTGCGCCCGAAGGCTCAACATCACCGCCGCCGACAACCTGCGCATGGGCTACGTCGACAAGGTGGTGGAGGAGCCGGCCCTCGGAGCCCGGCCGCACCACTACGAGTTCTTCAAGGATCTGCGCCAGCAGGTCATCCGGGCCACGGACCAGGTCTTCCTCGGCATATCGAGCTTCAAGCTCTTCCGCGCCCTGGTGGCCTCGCGGCGCAAGGAGGGCGGCGACACCGAGGGCATGTTCGTGCGCTGGACCCTCGACGAGGCCGCCGCGGACAGGCTGGTATGGCGTCGCTACCGCAAGTACCGGCGCATGGCGGAAACGGCCTACCGCGACAGCCGCCCCTCCGGGGCGCGCCTCGCCTCCCGGGCCCAGAGCCTCGTCTGGTCGGGCTATTCCTTTGTCCGGTACGACTTCCTGGGCAAGTACACCAAGACCGTGTCCAAGGCCGCAAGCGACCTGGAGGCGGAGGTGCGCCTGGTGGCCGAACGGATCACCGCGCCGCTGCGCAAGAGCCGCGAGAAAAACGGCCACGTGGCCTGCGATCCGGAAAAGAGCCGCATGCTGGTCGAACTGTCCCAGCCCGAGCAGGGAGCCTGCCTGGAGGATTTCGGCTGGCGCTACGTGAGCCCCAAGGCCGCCGAGGACAAGGCCATCACCTGCCCGGAATCCAAGACCTACGGCTGTCCCGATCTGTGGGCCCCGGACCTGTACGGCGATTTCGCCGGGGTGTGCGTCCACTGCGGCCACCACTTCCCCATGGAATACCAGTGGGTCGCCGGCAACGTCTTCGATCCGGACTCCATCTCGGAATTCGACGCCGACATCGAGGCCGGCAACCCCCTCGACTATCCGGGGTTCGACGAGAAACTCGCGGCGGCCAAAGAGAAGACCGGCCGCAAATCCGCCTGCCTGACCTTCGAGGCCAAGATCGACGGGGTCAAGCTCGTGTGCGCCGTGCTTTTTGCCGCCTTCCGCGGCGGTTCCGTGGGCGCGGCCGAGGGCGAGAAGTTCATCCGCGCCCTGGCCCGGGCCAGACGCCGGCATTTCCCGTTTCTGGCCTACGTCCACGGCACGGCCGGCATCCGCATCCAGGAGAGCCTCAACGGGCTTATCCAGATGCCCCGCGTCACCATGTCCGTGAGGCGCTACATCGAGGCCGGCGGCCTCTACGTGGTGCTCTACGACACCAATTCCTACGCCGGCCCGGTGGCCAGCTTCCTCGGCTGTTCGCCTTACCAGTTCGCCGTGCGCTCGGCCAACATCGGCTTCGCCGGCCCCGGCGTCATCAAGGAAACCACCGGCATCGACATTCCGCCGGACTACCACCGGGCCCACAACGCCCTGGCCAGGGGACACATCCAGGGCATCTGGGACCGTCGCGAGATCCGCAAGAACCTCAAGCAGGTGCTTTTGACCATCGGCGGCCGCAACCTCTACTATCGGTAGCCGGGGAACCGTTCCGCCCCTTCTCCGCGGCGATATGGTCGCGAGGGGCGGACCGCGCTGTAACCAGCCGTGAAACTCCAATGTCGCGCCTTTCGGCCGACGGGGGATAGCATCGTGATAGACGTGAAAGCCTTGCTTGAAACCATAAAGGCCGCGCCCTACGAGGAAATCGTGGTCACCGCGCCCCACACGGGCGTCGTCCAGTTCGCCGGGCTCGAAATCGGGGCCCGCGTCACCGGCCCCTCGGGAACCTATGGGGAAAAGCCGGGCACGCTCCTGGCCAGGCTCACACGGGAGCGCAACGAGAAGCCCCTGCACGCCCAGGTCAAGGGCGTGGTCGGCGAGGTGCGGCGGGAACTCGAGGGGCGGTTCGTCGAGGCCGGCACGCCGCTTCTGGTCATCCGGCATTTCCTCTCGAAGGACGAGGTCATCGCCTCCATCCTGCAGAAGGTGCTCTTCCTGTTTCGGGCGCCGGAACGGGCCAAGTACTACTTCATCCCGAGCGTGGACAAGAAGGTCAAGGCCTCCGGTCCGCGTTCGGTGACGGTCCGGCCCGGCATGGAGCTTTTCATCGTCTCCCGCATGAAGCGCGAGAAGCCCCTCGTCTACGAGGGGCCCGAGGGCATCATCTACGCGGTCTACTTCCAGCACGACCAGAACGTGGACCAGGGCGCGCCCCTGGTCGGCGTGTGCCCCGAGGACCAGACGAACCTCATCCAGGACGTGGTCAACCGGGTGCGCACGGACTGGGAGGAGGGCGAATAGCCGTGGGCACGTTCCTGCAGATCAGGGTGAGCGCCCGGACCTATGACGAGGCGGCGGCCGAGGCCCGCTACAAGCGGCTCTACGCCCTGGCCTGGCCGGTCGAAGCCACGCCGGCCGCCGGGCCCCGGGGGCTCCTGGAACTGGCCGCCGCCCTGGACGACCGGGTGCGCCTGGGCGGCCTGCCGGCCCCGGAGCGGGCGGCGCTCCTGCCCGGCGTCGAGAAGGCCATGGCCCTCAAGGCGGCCCTGGAGGCCGCTCTCGGCGACCGCGACCCCGGGACGGCCGACCGCCTGTCCTATGCTCTCGAGGATGCCCTGGCCGAGCTTGAAAAGCTCGCGCCCCGGCCGTAGTCTCGCATCCGTTCCACATGCCGCGCCAAGGCGCGTTCCAAGGAGGCCCCATGGCCGCAAGCATCAACAAAGTCATTTTAGTCGGCCGGCTCGGGCAGGATCCCAAGCTGACCTACCTGCCCTCGGGAAGCCCCGTGGCCGAGATGAGCGTGGCCACGGACGAATCCTACAAGGACCGCGACGGCAACAAGGTGGACCGGGTCGAATGGCACCGGGTCAAGGTGTTCGGCCGCTCGGCGGAATTCTGCAACAACTACCTCGCCAAGGGCCGCCTGGTCTATGTCGAGGGCACGTTGCGGACCCGGTCCTGGGAGGACCAGCAGGGCCAGAAACGCTACACCACCGAGGTGGTGGTGACCGGCCCCGGCCACACCATCCAGGGCCTCGATTCCCGGGGCCAGACCGCCGAAGCCCCCATGGGCGACGAGGGCTTCGCCCCGTCCCAGGGCCGCCGCGCGCCCCAGCAGCAGGGGCAGGGCAGCGGGCGCCGGGACTTTGGCGGCCGCGCCCAGGGCGGCGCCCCGCGCCAGTCGCATCCCGACGAGGATCTCGGCCCGGCCTTCCCGTCCGAGGCCTCGGGCATGGACGACGTGCCGTTCTAAACGCGCCGGGCCTTCGGCCCCGGTCCCGCCTCCCCGCGCCGGCGCGTCCGGCCCGGCCGGGGAGGCCCCCCCGCCAGCCGGCGGCGGTCTCGCCGCCCCTTTTCCCGTCTATTTGCGCAGCAGCCGCAGGCCGTTGCCGGTCACGAGGAGGCTCGTGCCCATATCGGCGAAAACGGCCAGCAGCATGGAACCGTAGCCAAAAAACGTCAGCGCCAGGACCAGCCCCTTGAGGCCCAGGGCCAGGGCGATGTTCTGCCGCAGGATGGCGACCGTGGCCCGGGAAAGCCGGATGAAGGCCGCAATCTTCCGCAGGTCGTCGTCCATGATGGCCACGTCCGCCGTTTCGATGGCCGCGTCGGTGCCGGCCGCCGCCATGGCGAAGCCGATGTCGGCCCGGGCCAGGGCCGCGGCGTCGTTGATGCCGTCGCCGACCATCCCCACCAGCCCCTTGCCCGCCCTGGCTTCCAGGGCGTTGATAGCCGAGGCCTTGTCGTCCGGCAGAAGTCCTCCCCGGGCCTCGCCGATGCCGGCTTCGCGGGCGATGGCCTCGGCGGTGCGGGCGTTGTCACCGGAAAGAAGCAGCGTCTCGACGCCAAGCGCCCGCAGTGCGGCCACGGCCTCCCGGCTGTGGGGCCGCGGCGCGTCGGCGACGGCGAACAGGGCCAGCGGGCCCGACGCCCCGGCCAGCAGCACGCTGGTCTTGCCGGCGGCCTCCATGGCGTCCAGGAGGGCTTGCACGGCAGGCGGGCACGGCCCCGACGCCTCGACCAGCCCCCGGTTGCCCAGGTGGAAGGCCTCCCCGTCCACGGCGCCCCCGACCCCCCGGCCGGGCAGGGCGGCGAATCCGGTCACGGGGAGAAGGGGGACGCCCGCGTTTTCGGCCGCCTCGGCCACGGCCCTGGACACGGGATGGTTCGAGCGCGCGGCCAGACTCGCGGCGACGGACCTGTTGCGGTCCGCGTCGCCCGCGAGGTTGCGGAAATCCGTCTGGACCGGCTTGCCGAGGGTGACGGTGCCGGTCTTGTCCAGGGCCAGGACGCGGAGGGCGTGGCCCTGTTCCAGGAAAAGCCCCCCCTTGACGAGGATGCCCCGGCGGGCGGCCGCGGCCAGGCCGCTGACCACGGAAACGGGCGTGGAGATCACCAGGGCGCAGGGGCAGGCGATGACCAGCAGCACCAACGCCTTGTAGATCCAGCCGACGAAATCGCCGCCCGTCAAAAGCGGCGGCACCAGGCCCACGCCGAGGGCGCAGGCGAAGACCGCCGGCGTGTAGACGGCGGCGAAGCGGTCCACGAATCGTTGGGTCTTCGCCTTCTTTCCGGGCGAGGACGTGACGGAGCGGATGATGCGGGCCAGGGTGGAATCGCCGGCCAGGGCGGTCGTTTCGTAGAGAAGTTCTCCCTCCTGGTTCACCGTCCCGGCAAAGAGCGCGTCGCCCGGTCCCTTGTCCGCCGGCAGGCTCTCCCCGGTGATCGGCGATTGATCCACGGCCGAACGCCCCTCGGCCACGACGCCGTCGAGAGGGACGCGTTCCCCCGGGGCCAGACGCACGACGGCTCCGACCGGGACGGCCGCGGCCGGGACGCGGACGAAGGCGCCGTCGGCCCGGCGGGTGGTGGCCTCTTCCGGGGTCAGGGCGAGCAGGGCGGCGACGGCGTTCCGCGCCCTGACCAGGGAGGCGGCCTCCAGGCGCTCGGCAATGGCGAAAAGGGTCACGACCATGGCCGCCTCGGGCAGCTCTCCGAGCAGCACGGCGCCGGTCGCGGCCACGCTCATCAGGGCGTTGATGTTGAGGGTGCGGTTTTTGAGCGCGGCGAACCCCTTGCGGTAGATCGGAAGGCCGCTGCCGAGCATGGCCAGCCCGGCGCACAGGGGGGAAAGCCAGGGCGCCCCCCACCCCAGCCAGCCGGCCGTTTCGGCCACAACGGCCAGGAGCAGGCAGGCCCCGAGGATCGGGGTGAGGAAGGGGCCGGGACGGAGCGGGGCGGCGGGGCCCGGCGTTCCCGGGGCCAGGGGGACGGCTTCCATGCCGAGGCCGGCGATGGCCGCCGTGATGGGGGCCGTGTCCGCAAGGTCGTGGTGGACGGTCAGTTCCCTGGCCAGCAGGTCGAAGCGCAGCCCGGCCACGCCCGGCATGGCGGAAAGCGCCTTGCGGATCATGGCCTCCTCCGTGGGACAGTCCATGGCCTCGATGCGGAAGGCGTCGGCACGGGTGGCATCCGGCGGCCGGTCTTCGGCCTCGGGCCGGGGCGGGGGCGCGTCGTGGCATTCCCGGCCGTGACAGCAACAAGGGGCTCCGGGCAGGCCGTGCCCGGAAACATGGCCGTGGCCGTGGTCGCGATGGTGGTCGGACATGGAAAAAACTCCTTGCGGTTTCGAACGCCATGAAACACCTTTGAGCAACTACAGGGTCAAGCGTTTTTTTCGCGAAGGAGAGGGCCCATGCGGATCGGCGAACTGGCGGACAAGGCGGGGTGCCGGACGGAGACGGTCCGGTACTACGAACGGGAAGGACTTTTGCCCGAACCCGGGCGCACCGGGGGCAACTACCGGAGCTACGACGCCGGCCATCTGGCCCGGCTGGTCTTCATCCGCAACTGCCGGGCGCTGGAGATGAGCCTGGACGAGATCCGGGCCCTGCTGGCCATCAAGGACGCGGGCGGTCCCGACTGCGAGCCGGTCAACGCGGTGCTCGAGGCCCATATCGGACACGTGACCGAGCGCATACGCCGGCTCGTGGCCCTCAAAAAGCAGCTTGCCGGCCTTCGCCGGCGGTGCGGCGGCCTGGACGCGGTCGAGCGCTGCGGCATTTTGCGGGAACTGACGGCGTCGGGCGGGGCGGCCCCGGCGGAAGGAGCCTCGTCCGCGGCGGTGCCCTGTCCGTTGGATGCGGGGACGGTGTGCGGCCGGAAAAGGTGACTCTTTTTTCCTTGAAAAACTGTGGGGTCTTTGAAGGGACGCCACGCTAGCCGGCGCTGAGGATCACGGAGTAGGGGTTGATCGCCGTCCAGACGGTTTCGCCCGGTCCCAGGCGGAGGTTTTCCAGCACATCGAACCCCACCGTGGCGCTCAGCCGGGCGCCGTCCGACAGGGCCACCACCACCTCGGCCGCGTCATGGCCGGGCAGCACCCGCTCCACCATGCCGCGAAAGCGGTTGGCGTCCCGCCGCCCCCATTCCAGGGGGGCGTCGTCCCGCACCAGCCACGGGGTCTTCACCCGCGCGATGACCGGCACTCCCTCGCGCAGCCCCATGGCTTCCTGACTTGTGGTGGAGATGACCGCGACGAGCTTGTGTCCGCCGCGGGTGCGCACCTCGACGCGGGAATGTGTCCCCGAAACCTCGAGGGCGGACACCCGGCCGTGGAAGGTGTTGGGCGCGGCGACGGCCCGGCGGGTCTGGCGCTCCAGGAAAAGCTGTTCCAGGCGGTTTTGCTCCTCCTCGGGCAGATCGAGGAAGGCGGCTGTGGAATTGGCCGTGACGTGGCCGAGGATGCGCTGGACTACGGTCAGGGGCACGCCGTTCTGGAGCAGTTCGACGGCCCGCGACCGACGCAACGTGTTGGGATTGGCCAGATGTTTGGGCAGGCCGCATTCGCCGCCCCGCTCGTAGAATATCCGGCGCATGAATCCCTGGTCCAGGTGGAAGATCGTCCCCCGCAGCGGGGCATAGTCCGGGTCGCCCAACACCTGCTTGAGCGCGGCCAGCGGCTCGCTCGGGAGATAGACCTCGCGGTGGGGTCTGCCGTCTTCGGCCCTGCCGCCGAGGAGCACCTTGCGGCTGGAGAGAACGAAGTCGGCGGTGTCGTCGAGGGCCAGCACCTCGCCGAGTTTGGCTCCGGTGTACCGCAACAGCAGGAAGACCAGCCTGACCCGGTTGCGGCTGACCACGCTGCGCTTTCCCTTGGCCTTCGCCAGCCAGGAGCGGAAGGCCGCGTCGAGGCGGTCCATTTGCTCCACGGTCAGGTAGTTGGGCTCCGCCGCCTCTGGGTGGGCGTCGGGAAAGCCCCCGGGCAGGGAGCAGCCCGGGGCTTGGGGAGCATGGTTCTGGTCTATGCCGGTCAACGGTGCCTCCGGTCGGATTGGCTTCGCGGGCGCGGTCGAGTTAGTCACGAAAACGAAAAAACCGAGTGACATTTTTCACATTAAGAGATAAAAAACTCGTCACGCAAGCCTTGCAACTCGTGACAAGTTTGGGCGGCGCTGTCAACATGCGGCCCCGCCCGGGCTTCGCGAGGCTTTGTTGTTTTGGTCAAGGAGGTGCGCGGGCTGGAGAATGTCTATTGCCGACCGGGGAAGGGCGAAAGCGAACACGACAAGCAGAGGGTCGAAGAAGGTATGAAAAACGGAAAACGGCGCATGAGGACACTACTGGCCGTCCTGGCCATATGCGGCGTGGGCGGTTTGGCCGCGTTGCCGGCCGGCCGGGTTCTGGCCGGAGGCGAGGGCGACGACACGAAGCGGGCCGACATCCTCGCCATCGACGGGATGCAGGCCCATGGCCCGCTGTCCCAGGCGAAGGTGGTCTTCCTGCACGACAAGCACACCGCGGCCTTGGGCAAGCAGAAAGATTTCTACAAAAAGGAATGCGGCACCTGCCACCTGTCCAACAAGGACGGTGTCATGTACCTCGGCTACATGCGCGACGACGCGCCTGTTTCCGGGGACAAGCTGCGCGACACCTATCACGCGAACTGCATCGGCTGCCACAAGTCCATGGATGCCGCCGGTCAGAAGTCCGGTCCCACGGACGTGCAGTGCAAGGGATGCCACAACGCCACGCCGGAGATCACTTCCGTCTGGCAGCCTGTCACCGTGGACAAGCGGCTCCATTTCCGGCACGCCGCCACCCAGGAAAAGGCCGAGAACAAGTGCGGCGCCTGCCATCACGTCTATGACGCCGCCGCCGGCAAGACCTCTCCCGCCGCCAAGCCGGAGCAGGTGCCCGGCGCCTGCGTCTACTGCCACGGCGAGAAGACCACCACCGTCGCCGGCCGCAAGCCCGAAACCATCCGCTCCCAGCGCCTGGCCGCCCACGGCGAATGCGTGACCTGCCACCGGACCACGGCCGCCACCGGCAAGGACGTGGCCACCGGTCCCGTCTCCTGCGCCGGCTGCCACGGTCCTGCCGAGCAGCAGGCCATCGCCGCCGCGTCGCTCAAGAAGGTGGCCAAGGACGCCGACCTGCGCATCAAACGCGGCCAGCCCGATTTCGCCATGGTCCGCCCGGCCGTGGCCGAAAAGCCTCTCCTTGGCGCCGACGGCAAGCCGGTCAAGGCGTACGGCATGCCGGCCGTCCCCTTTGACCACAAGACCCACGAGGCCCAAAACGAGACCTGCGTCTCCTGCCACCACGCCGCCCTCGACTCGTGCTCCGCGAAGTGCCACACCGTGGCCGGGGCCAAGGAAGGCGGCTTCGTCACGCTGGAGACCGCCCTGCACAAGGCGGACGCCGGCCAGAGCTGCGCCGGCTGCCACGCGGCCATCCAGAAGCGCCCCGAGTGCGCCGGCTGCCACGCCTCCATGAAGAAGAACGCCGCCGATGTCGCCGCCTGCGGCTCCTGCCACGTCAAGCCCGGCGACAGCCTGGAAAAGGCGGTTTCCGACCTGATGGCCAAGCCCGCGAGCAAGGAAACCGCGGCTGTCGAGGCCGGCCTGGCCGAGAAGCTCCTGGCCGATAAGCGGGAGGCCACCAAGACCTTCCCGGCCGACGACATCCCCGAGACCGTGACCATCGGCTCGCTGTCGAAGGATTACGAGCCTTCGGTCCTGCCGCACCGCAAGATCGTCCTGTCCATGGTTGCCGGCATGAAGGACAGCAAGCTCGCCGGAGCCTTCCACGCCACCGACGCCGCCGTCTGCCAGGGCTGCCACCACAACAGCCCGGCCGCCAAGACGCCGCCGCGTTGCGGCAACTGCCATCCGGCCGTGGAATCCACGACCGCCTCGCCCCGTCCGGCCCTCAAGGCCGCCTATCACAACCAGTGCATGGGCTGCCACGTGGCCATGGGCATCGACGGCAAGGTGGTGGACAAGGCCCCGGGCGCCAAGCCCGTGCCCAAGGCGACGGAATGCGCCGGCTGCCACAAGGAAAAGACGAAATAAGGACCCAAACCAGCCGAGGTCTCGATACGATGAAACGAAGACACTTTCTGGGCCTTTTGGGCGCGGCCGGAGTGACCCTTTCCACGGGCGTCTCCGCCAAGGCCGCCTCACTGGGCGACGTCAAGGGCCTGCCCAACGCAGGCGGGGTGCTCTTTGACGCCACCCGCTGCATCGGCTGCCGCAAGTGCGAGGCCGCCTGCAACCAGGTCAACGAGCTGCCCAAGCCGGCCAAGCCCTTCGACGATCTCACGGTGCTCGAAACGACGCGCCGCACCGACGCCAAGACCTACACCGTGGTCAACAAGTACACCCCGGAAGCGGGCAAACCGCCCGTTTTCCGCAAGATCCAGTGCAACCACTGCATGGAGCCGGCCTGCGCCTCGGCCTGCTTCGTCGCGGCCTTCAAGAAGACCGAAACCGGCGCCGTGGTCTACGACCCCTCGGTGTGCGTCGGCTGCCGCTACTGCATGGTCGCCTGTCCCTTCAACATCCCGGCCTACGAGTACGACAAGGCCCTCACGCCCCGCGTGATGAAATGCACCATGTGCTATCCGCGTCTGCTCGAGGGCAAACTCCCCGGCTGCGTCGAGGCCTGCCCCAAGGAGGCCCTGGTTTTCGGCAAGCGCCGCGAACTGCTCAATATCGCCTGGGACCGCATCAGCGCCAATCCCGGCCGCTACATCGAGCACGTCTACGGCGAACGCGAGATGGGCGGCACGAGCTGGCTGACCATCGCGCCCAAGCCGTCCTTCGCGGCCATCGGCATGGACGAGCACCTGGGCACCACCCCGGCTCCCGAGCTGACCTCCGGGGCCCTGGCCGCCGTGCCGGCCGTGGCCGGCATCTGGCCGGTCCTGCTGACGGGCCTGTACGCCATCAGCAAGCGCAAGGAAAAGATCGCCGAGGCTGAAAAGAAGGAGGCGGTGGAGGAGGCCGTGGCCAAGACGACCGCCGAAGCCAAGGCCAAGCTGAACGAGGAGCTGGCCAAGGCCGAGGCCGCCACCAACCGGCGCGTTGAGGCCGAGGTCAAAAAGGCCCTCGAGGCCGCCGCCGAGGACGCCAAGGGCGGGGAGGACGCGTAATGTCGACGCAGAACACCAAAAACGGGTCGCTTTTCACGCCCTTTAACATCGTCTCCGGCATCATCCTGGCCGCCGGCCTGGTCGTCATGATCATGCGCTTCACCATGGGGCTCGGATCGGTCACCAACCTCTCGGACAACAATCCCTGGGGTATCTGGATCGGCTTCGACCTCCTGTGCGGCGTGGCCCTGGCCGCCGGCGGCTACA
>CAZNUQ010000020.1:0-20843 GCA_964576235.1 uncultured Desulfovibrio sp. | reverse complement strand
ATCTGGATCGGCTTCGACCTCCTGTGCGGCGTGGCCCTGGCCGCCGGCGGCTACACCACCTCGGCCGCCTGCTACATCTTCGGCTTCAAGCGCTTCCATGGCGCCGTCCGCCCGGCCATCCTGACGGCCTTTCTGGGCTACGCCCTGGTCGTCTTCGCCCTCCACTTCGACGTGGGCCGTCCGTGGCGCCTGGTCTACCCCATCTTCTACCAGCAGGGCACCACGTCCGTGCTTTTCGAAGTGGGCCTTTGCGTGTTCCTCTACCTGACGGTGCTGTTTCTGGAGTACCTGCCGGCCGCCCTGGAATGGAAGGGCGGATTCGACAAGTACCGCGGCATCCTGGTCAAGGTCACCATGCTGCTGACCATCTTCGGCGTCATCCTCTCGACCCTGCACCAGAGCTCCCTCGGCGCGCTGTACCTCATCGCCCCGTCCAAGCTCCATCCCCTGTGGTACACCCCGTACCTGCCGGTGATGTTCTTCCTGTCGAGCATGTTCGCCGGGCTCTCCATGGTCATCTTCGAGGGCACGCTCTCCCACAAGTACTTCCATCACAAGATGGACGACGAGTACAACGGCGGGTACCTCGACCTGCAGTTCGCCTTCGCCAAGGCCTCGTCCTGGATCATGGCCGGCTATCTGGCCATGAAGGTCTTCGGCCTGGCCATGGACAACCGCTGGCAGTTCCTGGCCACGGGGTACGGCATGTGGTGGCTGTTCGAGGTTGTCGGCTTCGTGCTGCTGCCCTGCTACTGCTACGCCGTCGGCTTCCGCGACCGCAACATCGGCCTGGTGCGCATCGCCGCGCCCTGGACCGTCATCGGCATCATGCTCAACCGTTTCGACATCAGCCTCATCGCCTTCAACTGGCAGCTGCCGAGCGCCGACCGCTACTTCCCGAGCCTGGGCGAGATCATCATCTCGCTTTTCGTGGTCACCGTCGGCGTGCTGGTCTTCCGCTTCATCGTCACGCGCATGCCGATCTTCTACGTCCATCCGGCCTATAAAGATTCGTCCCACTAGGATGACAGGGGAAATACGACATGTTCAATACGCTGCAAGACCTGATGCTGCACAATAAGAGCATCACCTATGTGCTCATGGGCGTCGTGCTGATCTGCTTCATCGGATTCTGGCGTTTCCTGACGGACAAGGAAGAGCCCAAACGCCGCTACTAGGCTGATCGGACCACGATCAAGAAGGAGAAGATCATGTATGCATTCCTGACGGGTCCGATGCTGTGGTTGTCGTTCGCCATATGCATCGCCGGCTGCGTCTATCGCGCCGTCAAATACGTCAAGGGGTTGAGCTGGCAGCTCGACCGCGTTCCCTACGGCTATTTCCGCGATCTGGCCGTCAAGGGCGCGTTGCGGTCCCTGGGCCATTGGCTCCTTCCCTACGGTTCCCGCAGCTGGCGGATCAAGCCCATCTACACGGCGGTGTTCTTCCTGCTGCACCTGGGGCTGGTCGTCGTGCCGCTGTTCCTTTACGCCCACGTCATGCTGTGGGACGAGCGCTTCGGCATCTCCTGGCCCACCCTTCCGGGCGGGCTGGCCGACACCCTGACCATCCTGGCCATCGCCGCCGGCGCCTTCATCCTGCTGCGCCGCTTCGCCCTGCCCGAGGTGCGCATCATCACAACGGCCCATGATCTTTGGATCATGGCCATCAGCCTCGCGCCCCTGGTCACCGGGTTTGTGGCCGCCCACCAGACCGGCGAGGGCAATGCCTGGCTTTTGGCCCACATCGTCACCGGCGAGATCTGGCTCATCGCCATTCCGTTCACCAAGCTGTCCCACGTGGTGCTGTTTTTCTGCTCCCGCGCCCAGATCGGAGTGGACTTCGGCGTCAAGCGCGGCGGCCAGCACGGTCGCGGCATCGTCTGGTAGAAACGGTTGGCGGTTGATCGCCAAGGAGTGAAACGACATGCCTGAAGGAATCTACTGCAACAAGCGGCCGGTGAACACCGAGGAGGACCTCAAGGCCCTGCTCGCGGACACCCGCGGCGTCAAATACTACGAGGAAATGCTGTCGCTGGAGGTGGACCGCGAGAAATTGTGGACCACCATCCAGAACACCTGCAAGTCGCGCACCCGCACCTGGCTCGACATCTGCGCCCGCTGCGGACTGTGCGCCGATTCCTGCTTCCTGTACCTGGTCAACGACCAGGATCCCAAGCAGGTGCCGTCCTACAAGATCCAGTCCACCCTGGGCGAGATGGTCCGCCGCAAGGGCGACGTGGACAACGAGTTCATGCGCCACGCCATGGAAGTGGCCTGGTCGCAGTGCACCTGCTGCAACCGTTGCGCCATGTACTGTCCCCACGGCATCGATGTCGGCGCCATGATGAGCTACACGCGCGGCCTGCTCTATTCCCAGGGGTTCGTGCCCTGGGAACTCAAGATCGGGGCCGGCATGCACCGTGTCTACCGGGCCCAGATGGACGTGACCACCGAGGACTGGTGCGAGACGTGCGAGTGGATGGCCGAGGAGCAGCAGGACGAATGGCCTGACCTCGAGATCCCCATCGACAAGGAAAACGCGGACATCATGTACACCTGCAATGCCCGCGAACCCAAACACTATCCCGAGGATCTGGCCGAGGCGGCCATCCTCTTCCACATCGCCGGCGAGAACTGGACCGTGCCGTCCGAGGGATGGGAGCAGACCAGCCTGTGCATGTTCGCCGGCGACTGGGAGGCCTGCAAACTCCAGGTGCAGAGCGTCTACTCGGCCATCGAGCGCCTCAAACCCAAACGGGTCATCGGCACCGAGTGCGGCCACGCCCACCGGGGCACGGTCGTGGAAGGTCCCTACTGGGCCGGCCGCCCCGACGGGCAGACCCCGGTTCCCTACATCCACTACGTGCAGTGGGTGGCCGAGGCCCTGCGCACCGGCAAGCTCAAGATCGACCCGGCCAAACGCATCAAGCAGCCGGTCACCTACCAGGACTCCTGCAACTACATCCGCAACTGGGGTCTGGCCGAGACCTCCCGGGAGATCCTTTCCTACATCGTGGAACCCGGGTACCTTCGGGAGATGACCCCCAACAAGGAACACAACTACTGTTGCGGCGGCGGCGGCGGCTTCAACGGCATCGGCAAGTTCAGACCCCAGCGGAACAAGGCGCTGCTGACCAAGCGCGACCAGATCATCTCCACCGGGGCCAAGCTCGTCATCGCGCCGTGCCACAACTGCTGGGACGCCATCCGCGACCTGGAGGAAGAGTACGAAATCGGCATTTCGTGGAGCTTCCTCAAACCGTTGCTGCTCAAGATGGTGATCGTCCCCGAGCATCTGAAGCCGAAAGAGGACGCCGAGGGCGAGGAATAGAGGCGGCTGCCGGCGGGGTCGCCGGAACCTTCTCCCCCCGTCGGGCGCGCGCCCGACGGGGGGAGCGGGGCCGGGCGCCCCGCCGCGCCGTTTTCCCCCGCATCCCGGGGATGCCAAGGAGAACGGGAACGATGCCGAAGACCATTCTGATCGTGGACGACGATCCCGATATCCGGGATTACCTGCAGGCGCTCCTGTCCGATAACGGCTATGAAACCCTCACGGCCGAGAACGGCGAGAAGGCTCTGGAAGTGATCGCCGCCGTGAAACCCGACTGCATCACCCTCGACATCGAAATGCCCGTCAAGGCCGGACCGTGGTTTTACCGGGCGCTCTCCCGGCACAAGGAGCACGCGGACATCCCCATCATCGTCATCACCGGTCACGGCGAGCTTCGGGATGTCATCCCGACCGCCGTGGGCTCGTTCGGCAAGCCCTTCGATCAAAAGGCATTGCTCGACCTCGTGCGGGACACCCTGGGTTCCTGATGGCGGATTCCCCGCGGCCCGACACCGCGCCGACGTTCCGGGCATGCCCCGGGCCGGAGGCGCTACGCTCCGGGCTCGCGCCCAAGGGCCAGAACTCGACGGCCCCGCGCGTCGTGGCGGGTGGCCGGAGTCAGATTCCAAACCGGGCTGCCGTCGGCATGGCGGCCGACGCGGCAGGTCAAGCGACCATGAGCGAACGCCTTTTGCTTGTCGACGACGAGGCGGAAAGCCGCCGGTTCCTCGGGCAGTTTCTCGCTGACCTGGGCTACGAGGTCCATGTTGCGGAAAACGGTGAAAAGGCCCTGGACGTGTTCGCCTCCCTCCAGCCGACCATCGTGCTGGCCGACATCGACATGCCCGTTTTGGGCGGCGTGGAGCTCTTGAAACGCATCAAGGCCGGCTTTCCCGACACCGAGGTGGTCATGCTCGCCGGCCAGGGCGACATGGACCAGGCCGTGGGCTGCCTCCAGTACGAGGCCGCCGACTGCGTGACCAAGCCCGTCAATCTGGACATGCTCGACGCGGCCCTCAAGCGCATCGAGGAAAAGCTCTCGTTGCGCCGGGAACTGTGCCAATACACTCAGAATCTCGAAAAGCTCGTCAGCGAGAAGTCCCGCCGCGTCGTCGAGCTCGAACGCCAGCTCGCCGCCGGGCAGATGGTCGAAACCATGTGCCAGGCCATCGCCGGACTTTCCGCCGACCTTGGCAACGGAACCGGCTATTTCAACGAAATGCCCTGTTTCGTCGCGGTGCACAACCGCTCCCTGGAGGTGGTGGCCACCAACCAGCTCTATCGGGAGCGCCTGGGAGACATGGTCGGGCACCACAGCTGGGAGGTCTATGTGGGCCAGGCCCTGCGCGGTTTCGACGGGCCCGTCTGGAAAACCTTCGAAACGGGCAAGGGGCAGCGTTCCCGCGAGGTCATGATCTGCATCAACGGGCGGGAACTGCCGGTGATGGTCCACACCTCGCCCATCGCCGCCCGGGACGGCCAGGTGGAGCTCGTGCTCGAACTGGCCGTGGACATAAGCGAGATCAGGCGCCTTCAAGAGGAACTGCGGCTCACCCAGCAGAAATACCTCGATCTCTTCGAGGCCACGCCCTGCTACATATACGTGCGCGACCGCGACTACCGCATCGTGGCCAACAACACGCTTTTCCAGGAGGATTTCGGAGAGGGCGTGGGGCGCCTTTGCCACGAGAGCTTCCGCCACCGCGACACCCCCTGCCCGAACTGTCCCATGGACGCCGCCTTCGCCGACGGCGAACCCCACTCCCTGGAAGCCGTGGTCACCTGCCTCGACGGAACCATCAAGCACGTGCTGACCTTTTCCGCCCCCATCCGCAGCGACGACGGCGCCGTGACCGAGGTCATGGCCCTGTCCACGGATATCACCCAGATTCGTGAACTCCAGGACCATCTGGCCTCGCTCGGCCTCATGCTCGGCTCGCTTTCCCACGGCCTCAAGGGCCTGCTCACGTCCCTCGAGGGCGGCGTCTACCGCCTCGAAACAGGGCTGGCCAGGCACGACGAGGGACGGGTGACCGCCGCCTCCTCCGCCATCAAGGCCCTGGTCGGGCGCGTGCGCGGTCTCGTGCTCAACGTCCTGTATTACGCCAAGTCCCGGGACATGGCCGTCGCGCCGACGGACGTGGCGCCTCTGGCCCGGAGCGTGGCCCAGGTCATCGAGCTCCGGGCGACCCGGGCCCGCATCGCCTTCACCGCGGCCATTCCCGAGGACATGGGACAGGCCGCGCTCGACTCGGCCAACCTGTCGGCCGCCCTGGTCAACATCCTCGAGAACGCCATCGACGCCTGCGTGGTCGACGCCGCCAAGCCGGCCCATGCCATCGCCTTCCGGGCCAGCGCCACCGATGATGCCGTGATTTTCGACATCACCGACGACGGCATGGGCATGGATCAGGAAACCCGGGAAAAGGCCTTCACCCTCTTTTTCTCCTCCAAGGGCATCAAGGGGACCGGACTGGGGCTTTTCATCGCCAACGACGTGATCCGCAAGCACAACGGCTCCATCGAACTCGCCTCCGAACCCGGCGTCGGCACCCGCTTCCATGTCGTCATCCCCAGGCGCTGACGCCCGGACATCGAGCGCGGCCGATTGACCTTATGCCCGCCTGGGCGTTTAGTGAGGTCGGTGCCGCGGCCCTCGCGCGGGATGCCCGGCATCAGGGAGGCTGCATGTGGTCCGGGTCCATTCGCGCCATCGTCGATGAGGCCGCCGCAAGGCTGGCCGGTCTGCGCGTGCTTGTTGTCGAGGACAGCCAGACCAACCAGTACATCCTGGCGCGTCTGTTCGATGCCGCCGGCATCGAAACCCTTTGCGTATCGAGCGGTCCTGAGGCCCTCGACGTGCTCGCCCGTGAACGCTTCGACCTGCTCCTTGTCGACATCCACATGCCCGGAATGGACGGATACGAGACAGCCGGGCGCATCCGGCGGGTCTTGGACCAGGGCGCGCCGCCCATGGTGGCCATGAGCGCCAACGCCTGCGTCAGGGAACACGGAGCGGAGTATGGCGCGGCGTTTTGCGGCGTTCTCGCCAAGCCGATCGACCCCGCCGAGCTTTTCGGGCTGCTCTCGCGGTGCGTGGAAAAGGGGCTCAGCCGGAAGGCGTAGCCGACAGGGTCAGGCGCAGGGCTTTCGCCGCGGCCAGGGCGCGTGAAGGATCGTGGAGAGCCAGGTCCTCGACGGTCTGGGCCTGCCGGGCCAGCTCCGCAAGACCCAGGGCCTTCAGGTTGCCCTTGAGCCTGTGGGCCTTGTGCCGGGCCTGGTCCGCCTCGCCGCCGTCGAGATGGGCCAAAAGCTCCCGGCAGTTCCGCAGGATCTCCGTGGCCGCCCGTTCGATGACCTGGGCCCTCGTCGCCGCGTCGAACCCGTACGTGGCGTCGAGAAACTGCTCCGCCTCCCGACTGACCGCCGCATTCATGCCGTCCACGCTGTTTCCTCAAATGTCCCGCCAGGCCCTGGAACCGATGCCGTACTTCTTGAGCGTGGCGTAGAAGTGCTGGGGGCTCAGGGATGACAGGCGGCAGGCCTGGCCGATATCGCCCCCGACATGGCGCAGGAGGGCGGGGAAATAGGCCTTGGCGGCCGCGGCCACGGCCTCGTTGCGCTGCTCCTTCCAGGGGCCGAACCCGGCCTCGATCCCGGGTCCGGCGGCGTGCCCGTCTTCCGCCTGCCCTGCCGGATGCCAGGAGGTGAAGGCCTTTCTGGCGAGATACTTGCGGATGTATCCGGGCAGGTGCTTGGGGTACAGGGTCGTGGAACCGAAGGAATTGACCGTCGCCGTCTGCAGGGTGTTGCACAGTTCCCGGATGTTGCCGGGCCAGTTGTAATGGGTCAGGGCCGCCAGGAATTCCGGGGACACGTCCCTCCGGGGGGGCGCTTCCCCGCGCCGGCCCGATTCGAAATACTTGGTGACCAGAAGGGGGATGTCGGCCAGCCGCTCCCGAAGGGCCGGCAGGCGGATTTCCACGGCGTTTATGCGGTAGAGCAGGTCGCTTCGAAAGTCCCCTGTGGTGGTCATGCTGGCGAGATCCTTGTTGGTCGCGGCCACCAGCCGGAAATCGCTTTGCAGTTCCGTCTCGCCGCCCACGGGCCGGAAACGGCGTTCCTGGAGCACGCGCAGAAAATCCTTCTGGATGTCCAGGGGCAGTTCCCCCACCTCGTCGAGGAACAGCGTTCCTCCCGCCGCCTGGCGCATCAGGCCGTGGGCCGATTTGGTCGCGCCGGTGAAGGCTCCCCTGACGTGGCCGAACAGGATGGATTCGGCCAGGTGCAGGGGGATGGAGGCGCAGTCCATGACCACGAAGGGGCCGTTTCGGCGCGCGCTGTTCTGGTGCAGCGCCCTGGCCAGGAGTTCCTTGCCCGTGCCGGTTTCGCCGGTCAGCAGGGTGCTCGCGTCCGTCGCCGCGGCGCGGGCCATCCTGTCCAGGCAGGCCAGCAGCCGGGGGCTTTCCCCGACGATGCCCTCCCGCCGGAGTCCGGAACCCGGGGGCGCCGGCCGTCGCTCGCCGCGATGCCCCAGGGCCAGGAGCAACGCCTGGCGCAGATTCTCCAGGGAAGCTTCCTTCGCCACGTAATCCCAGGCGCCGCAATCGACCGCCTCGGCCGCTCCCTCGGGCTCGGCGTTGGCCGTGATGACGATGATTTCCGGAGGCTCGGCGGACCGGGTGAAGGCGGGCATGGCTTCGATGCCGTTGCCGTCGGGGAGGTCCACGTCCAGGAAGACGACATCATGGAGGGGCGACAGGGCGGCCAGCCCTTCCTCCAGGGATTGGGCGGAGTCCACGACATGGCCCATCTCCTGGAAGACCTTGGTCGCGACGGCGCAAAAGACCGCCGAGTCATCGACAATGAGAATATGGGCCATGCGTGTCCGGTGGGGCAGACGTCAGCGACTGGTTGCTCCACCCATTCTTATTTTGAAAGAGCATGTCTTGTTTTTCAAGAAAAAACAAGACGCCCGTAAAGG
This sequence comes from uncultured Desulfovibrio sp., assembly GCA_964576235.1. Classification (GTDB taxonomy): domain Bacteria; phylum Desulfobacterota; class Desulfovibrionia; order Desulfovibrionales; family Desulfovibrionaceae; genus Solidesulfovibrio. The sequence continues at coordinate 12,526 of CAZNUQ010000020.1, read as the reverse complement.
CCGGCATGGCCTTGTCACAGCGGTATCAGTCCAGGATGATTCGTTGTTTGATGGGGATGTCCCGCGGCACAGGGATTGCTTTCCCGTGTCGGTCCAGGCCGGCGCCGCAATCCCGGCATGCGTCCGGCGAAACCCGGAACGTTCGGACCGTGATCCGCGACATCGCGACCTCCCCGGAGACGGCGCGTCGCGGGCACAACGCAATAAAAGGGGACATCCATGCGTCTTGATCGGTTATTTACACTCAATATCAACAAGATACTGCTGACCGGGGTATTGCTCCCCGTGGCCTTCGCCCTGGCCGGTCTTATCGCCTATGTCGCCGGTTCCTCGCGGGACATGGCCGCCAGAATGGAAAGCCAGAATATCAGGCAGTCCGCGGCCAACGTGGCCGAGAGCACCGCGCGCCTGGCCGGCGACGCGGACAAGCTGACCCTGACGCTGGCGAAACAGGACGCCATCGTCGAGAGTCTCTCGGGGCAGCGCCTCGACGCGGCCCAGCGGCGCTTCCAGTCCTACATGGAGATCTACCGGGAGCAGTACTGGGCGATGTTTTCCTTCGACCTGCGGGGAAACATCGTCAGCGGCGCCAATGCCAGGTCGGAGAACCTGACGGGGGGCAGCCGGGCCGACCGCGACTATGTCAAGGCCATCGCCGCCGGCAAGGACGTCTTCGTCACGCCAGGGGTCATGCGGGCCGCGAGCGGTTCGGACGTGCTCATCCTGGGGGTGGCCCGGGCGGTCCGGGACGCATCCGGAAAAATCATCGGCGGCGTGGCCGTGTTCGTCAACTGGAGCGCGTTTTCCGAAAAGCTCCTGTCAGGGTTGCGATTCGGCGACAACGGCTACGGGTTCATGCTGGACGCCCAGGGACGGATCATCGCCCACGCCCGGGACAAGAGCCTGCTTTTGACGGATATTTCCGGGCAGTCCTTCGTGGCCGGCGCCAAAGCCCTCAAAAACGGCCTGCTGGAGTATTCCTGGCAGGGCGAGCAAAAGATGCTGGCCGTGAGCACGGTGCCGGGCCTGGACTGGATGGTGTGCATGAGCGCCTACAGGGATGACGTCGTCGGGCCGGCGATGCAGCAGCGAAACACCATCCTGGTCCTCGGGCTGGCGGTGTTCCTGATCCTCGGCGCCGTGGTCACGATCATCACCCAGACCCTGGTCGTCCGCCCCGTGCGGCGCATCGAGGCCTTCACCAAGGAAGTCGCCGCGGGGAACCTCAAGGCCGGTTTTGAGGGCCGGTTTCGCTACGAACTCGGGCAATTGGGCGAAAATCTCCGGGGCATGGTGGCCCAGCTCAAGCAGCGGCTCGGTTTTTCCGACGGCGTGCTGCGGGGGTTCGCCGCGCCCATGCTGATATGCGACACGGACAGCAAGCTGACGTTCACCAACAAACCCATGCTCGCCCTGCTCGGACGAGGCGGCGAGCCGGACGATTATCTGGGCGCGACGGTGGCTGATTTCTTCTACGGGGAGGCTGGCCGGGAGACGTTGCTGGCCAGAACCCTTCGGGAAAAAAAGGTGTTCGAAGGCATCGAGGTCGAGCTTGCCATCCTCGGCGGGAAACGGATTCATGCCAGGATCGACGCTTCGCCGCTGTACGATCTCGACGGCGTCCTGACCGGGGCCATCGCCGCCATCGACGACCTGACCGCGATACGGGAACAGCAGCATCGCATCGCCCTGCAGCGCGACGCCCTGGCTGCGGCCGCCGCCAAGGCCGAGGATGTCGCCTACCGCATGTCCTCGGCCACGGAGGAACTCTCCGTGCAGATCGAGCAGTCGAGCCGCGGGGCCAGGGAGCAGTCCCACCAGGTCGAGGAAGGGGTGTCCGCCATGCGGGAAATGCAGTCCTCCGTGGACGATGTGGCCCATACGGCGCGCCGGGCAGCCGACGCGGCGGACATGACCAAGTCCAGGGCCGAGGATGGGGCGCGGGTCGTCGGCGAGGTGGTCCGGAGCATGGACCAGGTGCAGACCCAGGCGCGGCGGCTCAAGGACGACATGGCCGTCCTGGGGGAGCAGGCCGAGGGCATCGGCCGGGTTCTTGGCGTCATCTCCGACATCGCCGACCAGACCAATCTCCTGGCCTTAAACGCCGCCATCGAGGCCGCCCGGGCCGGCGAGGCCGGACGGGGCTTCGCGGTCGTCGCCGACGAGGTCCGCAAGCTCGCCGAAAAGACCATGGTGGCCACCAAGGAGGTCGGCGGGGCGGTCCAGGGCATCCAGCAGGTGGCCCGCCAGAACGTCCAGCACATGGACGAGGCCGTCGAGTCCATCGAGGACGCGACGACCCTGGCCAACCAGTCCGGGCGGGCCTTGACGGAAATCGTGGGCCTGATCGGCCAGGCCTCGGAGCAGGTGCTTTCCATCAGCGCGGCGGCCGGCGGCCAGACACGGGTCGCCGGGGATTTCTCCCGCATCATCGAGGAGGTCAACGAGATTTCGAGCGAAACGGCCCTGGCCATGGAGCAGTCCTCGGAAGCCATCCGGGATCTGGCCTCCCAGGCCAAGGAGCTCAATTCGCTGATCGAGGATATGCGCGCCGGGGCCTAGGGCGCAGCCCCGAGGGGAACTCGACGGTATTGGGCCAACAGTCCAAGCTGACGTGTTCTCCCGACGGATTGGGTTTCGGGGCGCGGCGCGAAGGCGGGGCGGTCGGGGCATGAAAAACCCTGCCGCTCCGGCCGCCTCGCCGGTTGCCCTCGGGCCGCTTCCCTCATAGGTTGTCTGCCGCGGGAACTTGCCGCACGGGAGGACCCAACATGGATGTCGCGCAGTGGCGGGAGGAATTCCCCCTTCTGGCCGATACGGTCTTTTTCAATCATTCCGCGGTTTCGCCCATGCCCAGGCGGGCCTTCCTGGCCGGCCGGTCCGTGTTCGAGGACCGTTTCCTCAGGGCTTCGCGGGACTATTTCCGCTGGCTCGATCTCGTGTCCGAGGCCCGGTCGCGGGCGGCGCGGCTGCTCGGCACGGCCCCGGAGCGGGTGGCCTTCACCGGCAACACCTCGCACGGGCTTTCCCTGGTGGCGGCCGGCATCGACTGGCGGCCGGGCGACACCGTCGCCGTCACCTGGCCGGATTTCCCGACCTTGCGCTTCCCCTTCGACAATTTGGCCGGGCGGGGCGTGCGGGTGGTGGAAATTCCCCGGAGAAACGGCCGGGTGGACCTGGACGAAGCGGCCGGGATCGTCGCGGGCTGCCGGCTGGTGGTGGCCTCCACCGTGGACTGGGTGACCGGAACGGCCCTCGACGCCGCCGGTCTCGTCGACTTGTGCCATCGCGAGGGGGCGTTGTGCTGCCTCGATGTCATCCAGAGCCTCGGGGCCCTGCCTCTCGATGTCACGGCCCTTGGCGTGGATTTCGCGGCGGCCGGCTGTCACAAGTGGCAGCTCGGCCCCATGGGCCTGGGGGTCTTTTACGTGTCGCCGGCCGCCGACGCCGCCTTGTCCGCACCTCTGGTCGGGTGGCGCTCCATGCGCGACGAGGAGCGCCTCGGCGAAACGTTCCGCCTGAAGGAGGGCGCCGGCCGTTTCGAGCCCGGAACCCAGGACATCGCCGCCATCGCCGCCTACGGCGCCTCGCTTTCGCTTTTCGAGGAAACGGGGATGGAGACGGTGCGGAACCGGATCTTCGCCGTGACGGACGCCCTGGCCGGGGGGCTGGCCGCGCGCGGCCTGGCCGTCCTGTCGCCCCGAAACCCGGCCGAACGCTCGGGCATCCTCACCTTTGCCCATCCCCAGGCCGCGGCCCTCCACAGCCACCTGGGCGAATCGGGCGTGGTGTTGTCCCCGCGGGGCGGGGGGCTTCGGCTGTCGCCGCATTGCTACAACGACGCCACGGACGTGGAACTGTTTTTCGCGGCCCTGGACGCTTTCGAAGGCCGCTGAACCGGCCGCCTCCTCCCAGGGAAAAAAAGCCCCCGGACGCTGCGTCCGGGGGCTTTTCCATGCCGAGGGGAAAAGGGGGACGCCGAGAGCGTCGTCCTAGCCGAAGGAACGGGCGAAAAGGTCGGCGATGGCCTTCTGGCCCGAGGCCTCCAGGAAGCGCGTGCCGGTGCCGGTGAAATGCGTCTGGGTGATGACCGGGGCCGGGGCGGGAACCCAGGCCTCGCCTTCCCAGGCGAACCAGGCGGCCTTTTCCTGGCAGAAGACGTGCAGGGGCTTGTTGCAGATCTTGGCGAATTCCGCGCCCCAGCCCGTGCCGCCCTTGACCGTGCCGTCGTCCTGGATGACGCCGACCACGAACACTTCGAGCCCGGCGTCGATCTGGTGCATGATCGTGCGAAGAACCTGGCGGATCTGCGGGCCGTTGCTGAATTTGCGGCTCAGGAGCTTGGAGACGTAGGTAAGGCTCACGTCCTTTTTGGTCAGCTCCTCCGGGGTCAGCACGCGCACGCCGCGGGTGCGTTCGATGCGGTGGCCCTCGAAGGTGAAATTGATCTCCTGGACGCCGTGCAGTTCGGCCTGACGGCCGAATTCCGCCTCGGCGCCCTGGGCGCCGCCGCTGAACAGGGTATGGTTGGAGGCTTGGGGCATGGGGACTCCTTGTTGACGGTATGATGGTTCCGGCGGCCGCCCGAGGGGGCCGCCGATTTATGTATTGTGCCCATTTGCGGGCCGTGTAGCAAGAGCGGCGCCCTGGCGGGCGTCGTGTCTTTCCCGGACGCGGCGCGTGGGGCCCGTTACGGCGTGGGACGGCCGAGCAGCCGCAGCAGGCCGTCGAGGATGGTGTAGGGATGCGGCGGACAGCCGGGGATGAAGAGATCCACGGGCAGGTGCGGCGTGGCCCCGCCGGTGGTTTCCGGGGAGCCGGCGAAGAGGCCGCCCGAGATGGCGCAGGCGCCGATGGCCACCGCCAGACGCGGCGAGGGCACGGCGGCGAAGGTCTCGAGCGTGGCGGCCAGCATGTTCCGCGTCACCGGGCCGGTCACGGCCACACCGTCGGCGTGGCGCGGCGAAGCCACGAAATCGATGCCGAACCGGCCGAGGTCGTAGACGACCGTGGTCAGCACATTGGTGTCGGCCTCGCAGGCGCTGCAGCCGCCGGCGCTGATCTGGCGCAGCTTGAGGGAACGGGTGAAAAGCGAGCGCCGCGCCGGCTCGAGGGGGGTGACCGTCGGGCGTGTGCCCGGGCGCAGGACGAGTTCCTCCCGGCTGGTCGCGGCCATCCGGTAATCGTTGGAGAAGCGTACCCGCTGCCCCGGGCAGGAGGCGGCGCAGGCGCCGCAGAAGATGCAGCGGCCAAGGTCGAGGTAGAGCCCGGCCGCGTCGGCGCCGAGTGCTCCGGTAGGACAGGCGCCGGCGCAGGAGACGCAGCCTTCGGCGCAAGGACCGTCGGAGAGGACCGGCAGTCCCCGGTAGCGCGGCGGCAGTTCCGGCAGTGCCTCGGGAAAAGCGACGGTACGGCGCCCCTGGCGCAGGCGTTCGGCGAGAATGTTCAGCATGATGGCGTGTTCCTACAGGTCATGGCCGCAGTAGGACAGGTTGAAGCTCTTGTTGCACAGCGGAAAGTCGGAAATCTGCTGGCCCCGCAGGGCCTGGGCCAGTCCGAACCAGTTGTAAAACGACGGGTCGATGATCTTGTAGACGGTGAATCGTCCGTCCGGGCCGGTCATGGCCACGTGGTGGATTTCCCCGCGCCAGCCCTCGATGATGCCGACGGCGAGACGGTCCGGCGGCAGGCCCCGGGGCAGGTCGGCCATGGTCGGCCCGGACGGAAGCGCGGCCAGGGTCTGGTCCGCGAACTCCAGGGAGGCTTCCATCTCCCGCCGGCGCACCAGGGCCCGGGCGTAGACATCGCCGAAATCGTGCAGGGAAAGCGCGATGTCCCTGGCGCCGGCTCCGGGCTGGGGAAAGCTGCGCCGGGCGTCGCGGGTCAGGCCGCAGGCCCGGGCCGGGGGGCCGACGAGGCCGAGGTCCTGGGCCTGGGCGGCCGTCAGCCGGCCCGTGCCCTCGAAGCGGGCCAGGGCCGTCGAGGAGGCGAAAAGGAGCTCCGTGGCCCCGAAGGCGGCCCGCCTCGTGGCCTCCATGCGGCCGGCCAGCACCCGGATGCTCCCCGCGTCCAGGTCGAAGGGCGTTCCGCCCGGGCGCACGAGCCCCCGGCCGAAGCGGTTGCCGCACAGGATCGCCGTCAGGTTCAGGAAGTCGCCCCGGATGCGTCCGCAGTAGGAGGCCGTGGGCAGGAAGCCGACATCGCCCGAGAGCGCTCCCAGGTCGCCGGTATGGTTGGCCAGGCGTTCGAGTTCCAGGGCGATGCGGCCAAGGGCCCGGCCGCGCGGCGGGGCCACGACGCCGCATAGGGTCTCCATGATGGCGGCGTGGGCCAGGGAATGGCCGACCGTCGTGTCGCCGGCGGCGGTTTCCATGAAATGGACGGTGCGCCGGTCCGGCCCTCCCCGGAGCATGGCCTCGATGCCCCGATGCTGAAACCCCAGGCTGATCTCCAGGTGGAAGACATCCTCGCCCGAGCATTGGAAACGGAAATGCCCCGGTTCGATGATGCCCGCGTGGACCGGTCCGACGGCGACCTCGTGGACCTCGTCGCCCCGGATCCGGAAATAGTCGGTCACGCCGGGTTCCGGCCGGGAGCCGTCCGGCCGGGCCGGCGAGGCGGTGAAGCGGACGGGCTTGAGCCAGGGGTGGCCCTCGGGCAGGATGCCGTGCTGCTCGAAAAGTTCGCGCTCGAACCAGTGGCACTGGGGGCATTCGGGCGTGAGGGACTCGTAGCGGGAAAGGGGGGCCGTGCGGCAAAAGGCCAGCCGGCCGTCGCGGTCGCGGCCGCACACGGCGGCGAGTCCGACGCCGTCGCCGTCAGGCAGGCCGAAAAGGGCCAGCACCCGCCAGCCCCGGGCCACCCTGGCCAGGATCTCGCGGCGGAATCCGGCCGCGTCGAGACGCGCAGTCTCGGACACGGCCACGCTTTGCAGATGCGAAAATTCCATGTCCCTAGCCTCCCATGGTCACGGTGGCGGCGGCCTCGCGCAGCAGGGCCAGCAGGGCGTCGGGCAGGCACAGCCCGAAGAAACCCGTCGCCAGCAGCAGGACGAGCGGCGGCGCCACGGCCAGCCAGGATTCGCGTCCGGGACGGCGGGTGGCGGGCGGCAGGGGCCCCTGGACCATGCGCGCGACCGGCACGGACATGCCGACGAAGATGACGGCCAGAAGGGCCAGGTAGATTCCGGCCGCCACGAGGTGGTCGCCGGAGAGCATGGCCCGCAGAATGGTCAGTTCGCTGATGAAGATGCCGAAGGGCGGCGAACCGACGATGGCCAGAAAGCCGGCCATCCACAGGGCGGCCGTTGCCGGCAGGGCCCGGGAGACCCCCCGGGCGTCGTGGCAGGACCGGGTGTGGTAGACGGCCAGGATGTTGCCCGAGAGCAGAAAGAGCGCGCCCTTGGTCAGGGAGTGGTTGACGGCGTGGAGCATGGCCCCGAAGGCCGCGCCGCCGCCGATTCCCACGCCCAGGGCCAGGATGCCCATGTGCTCGACGCTCGAATAGGCGAGCAGGCGCTTGTAGTCGCCCTGGCCGACCACGAAGACCGCGGCCGTGGCCATGGAGAACAGGCCGAAAAGGACGAGCAGCTCGCCGCTGAAGGCGGCCATGTCCGCGGCGCACAGGATCTGGTGGCCCCGCAGGATGCCGAGGAAGGCGCAGTTGAGGAGCGCCCCGGAAAGCAGCGCCGAAACCAGGGACGGCGACTGGCTGTGGGCGTCGGGCAGCCAGTTGTGCATGGGGGCGAGCCCCATCTTCGAGCCGTAGCCCACGAGCAGGAAGATGAAGGCGGCCCGCAGCCAGGGCTTGGCGGCCATGTCGGCGCGCTGGAGCATTTCCGGCAGGTGCATGGAGGCCAGGGGACTGGCCGGATCGTAGAAAGCCACGGAAAAAAGGATGTTGCCGAGAAGGGCCAGGGCGATACCCACCGAGCAGATGACGAGGTATTTCCAGGTGGCCTCCAGGGAGCGGCGGTGGCGGTGGAAATAGATCAGCGGCGCGCTCGACAGGGTGGTCGCCTCGATGCCGACCCACAGCACGGACAGGTTGCGGGTGGCGCACACCACGGTCATTGCCGCGAGAAACAGGCAAAGGCACATGGTGAAGATGCGCTCGGGAGCGTTCTGGAACGAGGCCCCGTCCTGGAAATCCCGCTTGGGGCCGGTGCCTTCATGGCGCAGGTAGCCGACGGCATAGACGGAGGCGGCCAAAAAGAGGGTGCTGGCCAGGGCCAGGAAGAGCCGGCCCGGCGCGTCCAGTTCGAGCAGGCCGCCGTAAGCCGGGGCGGGGGGCCACAGAAAGGTGGCCGCCACGAGGACCGCGTGGATCGCGGCGGCGCCGACCAGGACGGCCCGGCGGGGGCCGTCGGCGGCGATGGCCAGGGCCAGGGCGGCGGCCAGAAGGGGGACCAGGGGCAGGGCCTCAAGCATGGTGTTACGTCTGTTCCCGCATGGACGCGGGGGGTTTGGCCGATCACTCGGCCGGTTCGATCAATCGCGCAGGCTGCAAAAACGTCCGATGTCGATGGATTCGAAGGTCTGGCTGATGTGGTGCAGGGCGATGCCCATGACGAAGACGGCCACGAAGACGTCGAGAAGCACCGACAGTTCCAGCCAGACCGATCCCTGGCCGGCCAGCGGCGTGCCCAGCAGGAAGATGCCGTTTTCCGCGGCCAGATAGCCGATGACCTGGGTGAGGGCCTTGCGCCTGGCGATGACCAGGGTCAGGCCCGCGAAAATGGTGGTGAGCGCCGCCGGGAAAAGCAGCGGCGGAAAAAGTCCCGGGGGGAAGGGCAGGCGCGTTTCCAGCCACAGCGAGAACAGCAGCCCGGCCACGCCCGCCACGAGGGACAGGTTGAAACCGAGATAGGGTTCGGTCACGGGGTTGACCTCGAGCCGGGACAGGGTGCGGGCCAGAAGCCAGGGGAAGCCGATGCCCTTGATGGCCAGCACGGCCAGGGCCATGAGGGTGGCGTGTCCTTCTCCCGGGGCGGCGAAGAGCAGCGGCACCACGGCGAGGAGGCATCCCTGGACGGCGGTCAGGCGGGTCAGGGTGCGCAGGCGCGTGACGGCCAGATAGGCCAGATTGACGCTGATCAGGGCCACCATGACGGTCTGGAAAGGTTGCATGGCCTATTACCTCCAAAGCGTGAGGGCAAGCGACAGGGCGGCCAGGGCTCCGGCACAGCCCAGAAGGCGCGGCACGCGCTCCAGGCGCAGCCTGGCCATGCCCGATTCCACCAGCCCCACGATCACGGCGACGGCCAGGACGAGTCCCAGCCAGGCGCCGAAGGCCGCCAGGGGGGAGAGGTCCTTGGCCGGCAGGATGGACAGGGCCGTCAGGGAGCAGAAAAGCCACAGCTTGAGGGAGGCCCCGTAGACGATAAAGGCCAGATCCGGCCCGGAGTGGTCGAGGACCATGACTTCGTGGATCATGGTCAGCTCCAGGTGGGTGTTGGGGTCGTCCACCGGGATGCGGCAGTTCTCGGTCAAAAGGAGGATGAACAGGACGGCCGGGACGAACAGGCGTTCCGGAGTGAGGGGGCCGGAAGGCCCGGTGCCGAGCATGGTGGAAAGGGAGAGCCCCGAGGTGTCCACGGCCAGGGTCAGGAAGCACAGGAACAGGACGGGTTCGGCCAGGGCGGAAAAGGCGGCCTCGCGGCTGGCGCCCATGCCTTCGAAACTCGATCCGGTGTCCAGGGCGGCCAGGACGATGGCCAGCCGGGAAAGCCCCAGCAGGTAGGCCATGAACATGAAGTCCCCGGCGAAGTTCGCCGGCGCGGCGGTTCCCGGCCCGGGCAGCAGAAGCAGGGCGCACAGGACGGCGGCCAGGGACACGGACGGTCCGGCCGCGAAGACCCACGAGGACGTGGTGCTGATGACCGCTCCCTTGCGCATGAGCTTGGCCAGATCGAAATAGGTCTGCAGGATCGGCTTGCCGGCGCGGCCGGCCAGGCGGGCCTTGACCCGGTTGATGACGCCGGGAAGAAGCGGCGCCAGGAAAAGCGCCAGGGTGAGGTGCAGGAAGGTGTTCATGGCTTTAGAGCTTCCAGGCCAGAAGCAGGACCACCGTGGCCAGGACGTAGAGAATGTACAGGTGGATCCGGCCGTGCTGCATGACTTTCAGGGCATCGCACAACCGGGAGGCGGCCTCGAAAAGCGGCGTGTAGAAGCCGCCCTTGAGCCGGTCGGGGCTGGAAACCGAAAGCGTCGCCCGTCGTGGAAAATACCCCTCGGGCATGTCCAGGCGGCGGGTCAGCCCCGTGGGCGCGCCCATAACCTTGACCAGGGGATCGACGAAGGAACTCGCTCCGTACTGGATACGGCTGGACGGGGCCGTGTAGCCGCATCCCCAGGTGGGCCCCCGGCGCACGCCGGCTCTGGCCAGAAGCCTCCGGCGGAACGCGAGCAGAGCCAGGACGACGGCGATCAGGCAGCTGGAGATGGCGAGGATCGCCGCCAGGATGTTCACGGCGCCGGCCAGGGCGAATCTGGCCGGTGCCGGGTCGATGCCCGGGAAGGCCAGGGCGGCCTGTCCGGCCCAGGCGAACAGGGCCGGGGCGAACAGGGCGGCGGCCAGGCAGGCTCCGGCCAGGAACCCCAGCGGCACCTGGGAAAGGCGGCCGGCGACATGGGCCTTGGCCGCCGCCGGGGTGCGGGGTTCGCCGAGAAAGGTCAGGCCGCAGGCCTTGGCGAAAGCCGCCAGGGCCACGCCGCCGATGGTCGCCAGGATGACCAGGGCGGCGGCCATGCCGACCCGGGCCGGCAGGCCGGGCAGGTCGAGCCCGGCGAGCATGGCCAGGGCCATGGCCAGTTCGCCGGCGAATCCGGCCAGGGGCGGCAGGCCGACGATGCCGCAGGAAGCCAGGGCGAAGGCGGCGCCGGCCACGGGCAGGCGCTTGCCGAGGCCGCCCAGGTGGGCCATGCGCACGCTCCCCACGGCATGGAGCACCTCGCCGGCGCACAGAAAGAGCAGCCCCTTGAACAGGGCGTGGTTGAGCACGTGGAAGACCGCTCCGGCGAGCCCCAGGATGGCGATGGCCGCGTTGCCGGTCTGGCGGCCGATCATGCCGAGGCCAAGACCCAGGCAGACGAGGCCCATGTTCTCGACGCTGGAGTAGGCGAGCAGGCGTTTGAGATTCCCCTGGGCCAGGGCCTGGAGGATGCCCGATGCGGCCGTCAGGAGCCCCAGGGCGGCGAGGGCCCAGCCCCACCAGGCGGCCGCCGGCCCGAGCAGTTCGAGCGCCCGCCAAAGGCCATAGAGGCCGGCGCTGATCATGGCCCCGGAGAGAATGGCCGAAACGTGGCTCGGAGCCGCCGGATGGGCCTCGGGCAGCCAGACGTGGAAGGGGAAAAAGCCGGCCTTGGCGCCGAAACCCAGCAGGGCCAGGACAAACAGGACAGAGGGCGAGGCCAGACGGCCTTCCGCCGCGGCCCGGGCCAGGGCGTCGAAGCCGGTGGCGCCGGCGGCCGCCCAGAAGGAGGCGAAAAAGGCCAGGACGCACACCGCCCCGAGATGGGCGGCCACGAGATAGATCCAGGCGGCCTCGCGGACCTCGGATTCGTCGTCATGGAGGCTGATGAGGAAAAACGGGGCCAGGGACATGATTTCCCAGGACAGCAGGAAGCAGACGGCGTCCCTGGCGGCCATGACCAGGCAAAGCCCGGTCAGCAGCGTGTTGAAAAAGAACCAGTGCGCGCCCAGGCGTTCGTTTCCGCCTCCGTCGTCGTGATGCGCGCCGAGTCCCGCCGCGCCGGAAACGGCGCAGGCCGCGCCCAGGACGTACACGGGCAGGAGGAAGAGTCGGCTGACAGGATCGAGGCCCAGGGTCAGGCCGCCGATGGGCAGCCCCCACCAGGACAGGGCGATCTGGCTTGCGGCGCTGATCGGTGCGCGCGCGACGCCGAAGAGGCCGGCAAGGGATCCCGCCAGGGCGAAAAGCGCGCCGACGGGGGAGGCGGCGCGGCGGCCGCCCAGGCACGCGGCGGCCAAGCCGCCGAGGATGTACAACACGATCGAGACGCCGAAAAATTCCATTGAACACAACCTGGGTGCAAGTAACGGGCCTCTCCCTCCAAGGTGGATCAGGGGGCCCCCGGCAGCAAAAAGTGGGAAGCTATGCCTCCCACTTTCCGATGTCAACGAACGGCGGCTATTCCTCCAGGCTCATGCGGGCCATGGATGTCTTGAGGTCCGAGGCCAGATGCGCCAGAGCGGAGACGGAGGTCGATGCCTGGGACATGGTCCCGGCCGTGCCCTCGGCGATGGTATTGATCTGGTCGGTGGAGCGGTTGATCTCCTCGGACGTGGCCGACTGTTCCTCGGCGGCCGTGGCGATGCCGCGCACCTGGTCCGAGGTCTTTTCCACGAAGGCGAGGATCTGTCGCAGGGCCTCGCCGGCATCGCGGGTCAGGGCGTCGGCGTCCTCGATGCCCTTGGCCGTGGCGTCGGTGGCGTCCATGTTGCGCCGGGTGCTTTCCTGGATGGCGCGGATGTAGTTGCTGACCTCCTTGGTGGCGGTCATGGT
>CAZNUQ010000019.1:38595-49148 GCA_964576235.1 uncultured Desulfovibrio sp. | reverse complement strand
AAAAGCATTGGCAACATGACAGAGGTGTCCGCCAACATAGAAAGCCTTCCGTTCGGAAATGATACTTTCGACACCGTCGTCTGCTCAAACACTCTGCAACATTTCAACCAGGAACAACAAACATGCATTATAAATGAGTTGCTCAGAGTCCTGAAACCAGGCAAAAGAATAGTGATTTCTGTTCATCACTATTCCCGTTCAAAAATCAAGCGTGGCTGGATAAAGGAAGGAGAACCCGGACAGCACGGCGTTTCTTACATATTCAGATTTGGATACAGCGACATCGAGCGACTCCTTCCAAAGTGCACAATTTATAGCGCAGGGTTTTATGCCCTTTTAAAAATTCCTTATTTTGGCGCCATCATGCAAGATATCATTGCGCTCATGCTGGGGAAATTACTGGCAAGGCTCGGTGTCGGACACATGCTCATAGCTGTCGGAGTGAAATAGCGGCCTACGCTGATTGAAGGTGAGAATGTGCCCATCCAAGGCGTCCATGGCCATTCTCATGGCATCAGCCACGGTGTCTCCCTGGGTGAAGCAGCCCGGCAAATCCGGGAATGAAACCACCGCATGGCCGCCTTCGCCGTCCTCAAAAAAAGCTGGAAAAACGCCATGGAGCCCCATGCGCAAGAGTGAACCGGACCGGAAAAGTCACATCCCTTGGCTCCGGCCACAAAAAACAGGCCGGCTAGAGGGGACGGGGCGCACTTTGCCCCACGTGGGGCAAAGACTTTTCCATAAAAGGCGGCCGCGGGGCTGACCTCCAAATACAGACCGCGCTCATCCTTGAGCCGCAAGGTCTCATGGCCTTGGCGTTTTTTACGGCACCATCGGTAAGGAGCATACCGGATAACCTCCCGTGTTCCAGCAACGGAGCGGGACCGGCTGTTATCCGGCCGCTCGATTGGCTGTCCGGTGTGTTATCCGGCGAGTTGTCCGGATTCAATGGACCAAGGTGGACGAGTCCGGACCAAGTTTTGCCGGATTCATGCTGATTTTCTTGTTTTTTTGGATTGAATCGGACTTGGCTGGATCATCATTTGGCGGAGGGAGAGGGATTCGAACCCCCGGACGGGTCGCCCCGTCAATGGTTTTCAAGACCACCGCCTTAAACCGCTCGGCCATCCCTCCGCGAAAGCGCTTCCTAAAGACCTTTTGGCGGCGACGCAACCAGGAACCCAGGTCCCGCATGCCCCGTCCGCCCCACATCCGGCGCCTCCCCGGACAGAACCCCGCTTCCCTCCAGGGCGAAACGGGCGGCGGCGCCCCCCCGCCGGGCGGCCGCGGACACGCCGAAAGGTCCCGGTGACGCACCGCACCCGGATGGCGATGCCCACGCTCCCCGGAACCGGACGCCCCGGACGGAAGGTCAGCGGCGCTCTTCGATGAGCTTGCGCGCCCGCTCGGCCAGGGTGCCGACCTCGGGCTTGGTCACCTGGTCGTCGGCCCCCACGGAAAGTCCCTTGTGGAAGAGCTGCTCGTTAATCAGCGAAGAGAAAAGGACCACCGGCAGACTCTTGAGCACCGGATCCTCCTTGACCATCCGGCAAAGGGTGTGGCCGTCCATCGCGGGCATCTCGATGTCGGACACGACGAGGTCGATGTTGTCCCGAAGGGGCCGGATGCCGCCCGTTTCCTCGGCCTTCCACTTGAGCAGCCGCTCCCAGGCGGCCTGCCCGTTGACATCCTGGACCACCTCGAAGCCGTCCTTCTCCAGGAAGGAGGCGATGAGCCGCCGGATGGAGTTGGAGTCGTCGATCACCAGCACCTTGTAGGCCGAAGGCCCGGACGCCGGCACCGGCGCGCCCTTCCGCTCGGTCCTCATGGCCAGGGCCGGGTTCAGATCCCAGATGATCTGCTCCATGTCGAGCAACAGCACGATGTGGTCGGGAAACTTGACCACGCCCGTGAAATTGTTGGCCGCGAAGGTGGACACGAAGCCCGAGGGCGGCTCGATCTCGGACCAGCTCAGGCGATGGATGCGGGTGACCCCGGAAACCATGAAGGCGTTGATGACCTTGTTGAATTCCGAGACAATGACCTTGGTGTTCTCGTCCCGGGCCATGGGCTTGCCGAGCCAAAGGCTCAGGTCGATCAGCGGAATGACCCGCGAACGCAGGTTGAAGGTGCCGATGACGCAGGGATGCGGCGTCTGGGGCATGCCCGTGACCTTGGGCAGCCGGATGATCTCCAGGACCTTGGCCACGTTGACGCCGTAATGGGCGCGGTAGGGCTTGCCCCCCGGCTCGGTCTCCTCATCAATGTAAAACTCGATGATCTCGAGTTCGTTGGTTCCCGTCTCAAGCAGAATATTGGTTTGCGCCATGGTCTTCCTCGAATGCCCTGTGACCGTTTGGTGCCGCGCGATGCGTCGGCCTCGCCCCCGTCGCCGGGGATATCGCGTTGGATCAATCCCCATGATATGTCTATCCGTAACCGGCCCATGACGCAAGATGTTTTGAAGCCGGCACGCCGGGCCGCGGGCCGGGCCGGCCCGGCTTTACAGCGGCGCCGTCCCTGGACTACATTCCCAAAGTTGTCCCCGAACGCCAACTCCTCCATCCGGCGAGCAAACGATTTGAGCCTTCCCAAAACCGCCTACATCGTGCTGTGGTACCCGCTTCCCTCGGAAACCTTCATCTTCCGGGAAGTGGAGAACGCCAAGGCCGCCGGCCTGCCCTTCCGGGTCCACGCCCTCTACGGCGAATCCGGCCGCAACCTTTCCCGGGACATGCGCCGGGTCGCCCCGACCGTCTCCAGGCTCGGCGCCCGGGCCATCCCGATCATCCTGGCCGACATGGCCTGGTGGGCCATCAAGAAGCCCGTGGAGACGGGGCGCATCCTCGGCCGGATCCCCTGGCGGCGCTGGAGCTGCCTGGAAGTCGCCGGCGAAAACATCTGGGCCATGTGCGCCGGCTTCACCCTGGCCCGCCGTTTTTTGGCCGACGGCATCCGGCACATCCACGCCGGATGGGCCAACGGCCCGGCCACGGCCGCCTGGGTGGCCTCCAGGCTCTCCGGCATCCCCTTCTCCTTTTCCGCCCGGGCCGGCGACATCTACCCCCAGGACGGGGCCCTGGCCGACAAGATGCGCGACGCCGCGGCCATCCACACCAACAACAAGGCCAACATCGCCTACCTGGGCTCGATGTTGCCCGGGGCGGCCGGCAAGATCCGCCAGATCTACAACAGCCTGACCCTGACCGGCCGGGCCGAATCCCCGGTCCACATGGAGCCGCCCTACCGCCTGCTGGCCGTGGGCCGGTTCTGCCGCACCAAGGGGTTCGACATCCTCATCGACGCCTGCGCCATCCTGGCCCGCCGGGGTTTCCCCTTCCAGCTCACCCTGGTCGGCGCCGGCCTCCCCTGGCCCACGGCCGTCATCCGCCGCCGCATCCGCATCCACGGCCTGCGCGCCAGGGTCTTCCTGCCCGGCTTCGTCAGCCACGACCGCATGAGCGAACTCTACGCGGCCAGCGACATCTTCGTCATGCCGAGCGTGGTCCATTCCAGCGGCGACCGGGACGGCATCCCCAACGTCATCATGGAAGCCCTCTCCCACCGGCTGCCCGTGGTGGCCACCGACGTGAGCGGCATCCCCGAGGTCGTGGAGGACGGGGTCACCGGCCGGCTCGTGCGCCAGCGCGACCCCGAGGCCCTGGCCGAGGCCATCATGGACCTGGCCGCCGACCGCGCCCGGGCCCTGGCCCTGGCCGAGGCCGGCCGGGACCGCGTGGCCGCCATGTTCGACCCGGAGACCAACACCCGCGCCATCCTCGACTTTTTCGCCTCCATGCCCCGGGGAGGGCGGCCCTAGCCGTGTGCGGCATCGCCGGCTTCGTCTGGTCCGACGCGGGGGGGGCGCCCCCCCGGGAGGAGCGTCTGTCCTGGCTTTCGGCCATGACCGGAACCCTGGCCCATCGCGGCCCGGACGGCGAGGGGCTCGTCCTCGACGGCCCGGCCGCCCTGGGGCACCGCCGGCTGTCCATCATCGACCTGGCCGCCGGCTCCCAGCCCATGGAGGACGCGGACGGCCGGGCCGTCGTCACCTTCAACGGCGAGATCTACAACTACCGGGAACTCATGGCCCGCTACGCCGCCAGGGGATTCCGCTTCCGCACCAATTCCGACACCGAGGCCATCCTGGCCGCCTGGCTCCTCGACGGCCCGGCCGGCCTCGACGCCCTGGAGGGCATGTTCTCCTTCGCCCTCTGGGACCGCGCCACCAGGACGCTTTTCGCCGCCCGGGACCGCTTCGGCAAAAAACCCTTTTATTACACCCTGCAAAACGGCGTCCTGGCCTTCGCCTCGGAACTGAACGCCCTGACGCGGCTGCCCTTCCTGCGCCTGGAGACGCCGGTTTCCGCCCTGATGCGGTTCGTGGCCTACGAATACGTGCCCACGCCCGAGACCATCTATAAAAACGTCTTCAAGCTGCGACCCGGCCATTACCTCCTTTTCCGGGACGGAAAGCCGACCACCGCCCCCTACTGGGACATGCCGCTCCCCGGCCCGGCCCCCAAGGCCTCCGAGGACGAACTGTGCGACGAGCTGCGCCTGCTCCTGGCCCAGGCCGTCAAACGCCGGCTGGTGGCCGACGTGCCCCTTGGCGTCTTCCTTTCGGGCGGCATCGACTCCTCCACCGTGGCCGCGCTGATGGCCGGCATGGTGCCGCGCATCAAGACCTTCAGCATCGGCTTTTCCGAGGCCTCCTACGACGAATCGCGCTACGCCCGGCTGGTGGCCTCGCGCTTCGCCACCGACCACCACGAACGCATCCTCTCGGCCGACGCCTGCGGCGCGCTTCTGCCCGACATCGTGGCCCGCCTCGACGAGCCCATGGCCGACCCGTCCGTCGTGCCGACCTACCTCCTGTCCCAGGTGACCCGGGAGAACGTCACCGTGGCCCTGGGCGGCGACGGGCCGGACGAACTCTTCTACGGCTACGAATACTACCCGGCCTTCAGGCTCGCCGCCGGCTACGACAAGCTGCCGCCGTTTTTGCGCCGCGGCCTCATCGAGCCCCTGGCCAGGCTGCTCCCCCAGTCGGCCGGCTACGTGAACCCCCGGTTCGTGGCCGACACGTTCCTGGCCGGCGCCACGGCGCCGCCCTGGCTCCGCGTCCAGACCTGGCTCTCGGCCTTCACCGCCGAGGCCCAGGCCAACCTCTGGCAACACCCCGCGCCGGAGCTGCTCGCCCCGCAAAACCTCTTTTCCCCCACCCGGGAACTCTTCGAGGGTTTCCCGGCCGACGACCCGCTGGCCCGGGTGGGCTACGTCTTCGCCCGCCAGTACATGCTCGACTACATCCTGGTGAAGGTGGACCGCTGCTCCATGATGCACTCCCTGGAGGTGCGCGCCCCCTTCCTCGACCGCGACGTGGCCGAATTCGTCTGCCGCCTGCCCTCGCGCTACAAGCTGCGCGGCGCCCGGCGCAAGTACCTGCTCAAGAAGGCCGTGGCCGGCCTTTTGCCCAGGGAAATCCTCGGACGCGGCAAGCGCGGCTTCCTCATCCCCACGGCGGCCTGGCTGCGCGGCCAGCTGCGCCCGAAAGTCGACGCGCTGCTCGGGGAGAAGCACCTGCGGCAGCAAGGCATCTTCGACCCGGCGACCGTCGGCCGGCTCGTCGCCGAGCACGCCACCGGCGCCGCCGACCACCGCAAGAAGCTCTGGACCCTGCTCGTGCTCCAGCTGTGGCTCCACCACCACAAGACGAGCATCGTCCCGTGACATCCCCGCCGGACCGGCCGGAACACGCGCTCACCCGGGCCGCCCTGCGCGCCTCGGGGCGCCACGACATCCTCCTTTTCCTGCTGGTCTCGACCATCGCCTCCACCGCCGGCATCCAGGCCTGGCAGACGCTCATCAACAACTTCGCCGTGGAGGCCGCCCGCCTCTCGGCCGACCAGATCGGCTTCGTCCAGTCCATCCGCGAGGTGCCGGGGTTCCTCTCCATGCTCGTGGTCTACGTCCTGCTCCTTCTCTCCGAGCAGCGGGCCGCCTCGCTGTCGGTGCTGATCCTGGGCCTGGGGCTGTGCGCCACGGGCTATTTCCCGAACCTCTGGGGGCTGACGGCCACGACGCTCGTCATGTCCACCGGCTTCCATTATTACGAGCCCCTCAACCAGTCGCTCACCCTCCAGCATTTCAACACCTTCGAGGCCCCGGTGGTGCTTTCGCGCATCCGGGCCGCGGGCGCCCTGGCCAACATCGCCATCGGCGTGGCCATCTATTTCCTGGCGGACATGATGGGCTACACCGGCATGTTCGCCGCCACCGGCATGGCCGTGGCCGCCGTGGGAGCGTGGGGACTTTGCAAGAAGCCCTGTGAGGCCGAGACGCCGCCCCAGAAAAAGAAGATGTACCTGCGCCGGCGTTACTGGCTCTACTACCTGCTCACCTTCCTCGAAGGATCGCGCCGCCAGATCTTCATCGTGTTCGCCGTCTACCTGCTCGTCAAGAAGTTCGACTACTCCATCCAGTCCATCACCGTGCTTTTCGTCATCAACAACAGCATCAACTACTTCCTGAACCCCATGATCGGCCGGGCCATCAACCGCTTCGGCGAGCGCCAGCTCCTCAGCGCCGAGTACGCCGGCATGATCCTGGTCTTTCTCACCTACGCCTACACCGACTCCCACATCGTGGCCGGCGTCATGTACGTGCTCGATTTCCTGCTGTTCAATTTGAACGTGGGCGTGCGCACCTACTACCAGAAGATCGCCGCCCCCGAGGACATGGCCTCGGGCATGGCCATGGGCTTCACCATCAACCACATCGCCGCGGTGATCGTGCCCGTGCTCGGCGGCGTCCTGTGGATGATCGACTACAAGATCCCGTTTTTCATCGGCGTCGGCCTCGGCGTCTGCTCCCTGGCCGCGACCCAGATGATCCGCACCCCCGCCAAGGCGTAGCGCGGACGCGATACGGCCGGGGCCGGCGAGGCTCCAAGGGGAGGCCAACGGCTTTGTCTTTGGGCAACCTGATGCGCGAGGGGTGAGGGAAACGGCTCCAAGGCCGGAATGGCGGCGGGCCGCCAGAGGATCGGCCGGCAATCCCGCGGGGGATGCCTCCGAAGGGAATCCGGGGGCGGCCGCCACGCGCCTGTTCCGCGAAAGGCGGCCTCCCGGGGGGACTGGTTCCGGGAGGGGCCGGACGCCCCTCCCGTTATTTCGCTCCGCGCTACTGCCCCCGGCTGGCGGTGCCGCAACCGGAACGGACGGACTGGCAGTAGGCCACGCAGGCGCGGTCGCCGCGGCACTTGGCCACGCAGGCCTGGTACTGCCTGTCGCAGGCCTCCGGGGTTTCGGCGGCCGGCGCGCCGAAATTGGAGAGCATCTGCGGGGTGACCGCCACGGTGGGCACGTCGGGCGGCGGGGTGGCCTGTCCTCCGGCCGGGAGCCGCTGGACCGCGCTGCAGGTCAGGAAGCACTGGGGGACGGCGGCGTTGCACACCACGCTCGGATCGTGGTTGGATCCATAGGGCATGACGATGGCCGCGACCGGCGCGCCGTCGGGTTTGACGCAGTAGAATTGGGTCTGGCCCCACGCGACGGCGGCGGCCAGGGTCAGACTCAGGACCAGGGACGCGAACAGGAGATGTTTCATGATTTCCCTCCTTGCGGGAACGATTCTCCGCCATCGCGGTGCATACTAAAAACCCCGGCCCTTGTCATGATGCGGGGGGCGCCGGGAAAACATGCAAAAACGCGCCGCGGCGCTTGCCTCCGACGGGCGTCGGCGGTAGGAAGTCTGGCCCGGCACGGTGGAAACCGTCTGAAAAAAGGACAACCCCGTTGACTTTCGCCGGGGAGCCGTGCTAGGCCTTCGCGACTTGTGAACTTGTGCACGAGCGTTGGCTGACCGGCCCGGAACAGCGCGACGCCTGCCCCGGCGGGGGGAGGACAAGGTGTTCGGCAGGCTGATCAAGGACAAAAGCGTTCGCGAGGCCATCGCCTCGGCCTCGGTGGTCGGACTCAATCTGGTGTCCGCCACGTTCGTGGGGCTTTTGATCGGCTGGTGGCTGGATCGGTGGCTCGATACCAAGCCTTGGCTTTTGTTGACGTTTCTCGTCCTCGGCATTGTCGCCGGCTTCAAGAACGTCATGATGGAAGTCAGAAAAATCCAGAAGGCCGACGAGAACAAACAGGACGACCATGACGGGGATGATGAAAAACTGTAGGGACCGGCTGGACAGGTGGCTGCTCGCCCGGGGGTACATCCACCCCGAGGTGCGCGAGCTTGTCCGCAACCAGGTCCTCCTGACCGCCCTGGTGCTGGCCGCGACGCTGCCCCTGTCCGGGGTGTCGACGGCGGCCTGGTCGCTGGCCGCCGGAACGGTCATCATCTCGGCCAATTTCTGCTCCCTCGCCCGGTTCGGGCAACGGATCACGGGATACGAGAACAAGCGCGAGGCCGTCATGGCCGT
Organism: uncultured Desulfovibrio sp.; assembly: GCA_964576235.1. GTDB lineage: Bacteria > Desulfobacterota > Desulfovibrionia > Desulfovibrionales > Desulfovibrionaceae > Solidesulfovibrio. The sequence continues at coordinate 40,717 of CAZNUQ010000019.1, read as the reverse complement.
GCTGGCCCGCTTCTACCTGCGGCTGGCCGTCTCCGGCGTGGCGCTTTTCGCCTGCATAGTATGGTTCGGGGCTCAGCCGTTGCCGCTTTTGGCCGGCATTTCGACGGTGGTGGTTAACTTCATCGTCTGGGGCGCCATGCGCCACGTCGGCGCCAGGACGCACCAAACGCTTACGGGAAAGGAGGCATAGGGACATGGCTGGTGGGTTGCCGCATCCGGTTTTGCTCGTTGACGAGGCCGCGAAGGCCGTTGGGCTCTACAAGCTCAACGATGTCTTCCACGCCCAGGTTATCGATTCCAATGTCATCTATGCTTGGTTCGCCATGCTCTTGCTCATCGCGTTGGGCATGCTCGCCACCCGCAAGCTCGAGATGGTTCCCGGCGGACTGCAGAATTTCTTCGAGGTCGTCGTCGGCGGGCTCGAATCCTTCGTCGTCGAAAACATCGGCGAAAAGGGCCGCAAGGTTTTCCCCTTCCTGTGCGCCCTGTTCCTGTTCATCATCACCGGCAACCTGATCGGTCTGGTTCCCGGCCTCGACTCCCCGACCAACAACGTGAACACCAACGCCGCCATGGCCATCACGGTGTTCCTCTACTACAACTTCTGGGGCGTGCGCATGTGGGGCGCCGGCTACATCAAGCATTTCATGGGCCCGTTCTGGTGGCTGGTGCCGCTGATGCTGCCCATCGAAATCATCTCCCACCTCGCCCGTCCGCTCTCGCTCACGCTGCGTCTTTTCGGCAACGTGCGCGGCGAGGAAATCGTCCTCGTGCTCCTTTTCGCCCTGGCTCCCGTGGTCGGCACCTTCCCCATGTACTTCCTGTTCTCGCTCGCCGACTGCATCCAGGCCTTCGTGTTCTTCATGCTGTCCATGATCTACCTCAAGGGCTCGCTGGAACACGCGCACTAGAATCGGGGGAAATGGTCCTTCGGACCGTAACATTAAACACCTGTTCTCAGGAGGATCGACATGCGTAAGGCTTTCATGACCATCTTCTCGACCGCCGCCCTGCTGGCCCTGGCCACCGCCGCTTTCGCCGCGGACACCGCCGGCGCCATGGGTGCCATCGGCACCATCTCCTGGGCCACCGCCATCGGCATGGGCCTGGCCGCCGCCGGCTGCGGTCTGGGTCAGGGTCTGGGCCTCAAGGCCGCCTGCGAAGGCACCGCCCGCAACCCCGAGGCTGGCGGCAAAATCACCGTCACCCTGATTCTCGGCCTGGCCTTCATCGAATCCCTGGCCATTTACGCCCTGGTCGTCTGCCTGATCCTGCTCTTCGCCCATCCGTTCGCGAAGATCATCACCGGCTAATTCCGGCCTGACGAGAAAGGAGGCCGGAAACCCGGCCTCCTTTCTTTTTCAACAACGTAACCTGCGCGGAACGAAGGGTGCCGCCGTGAAAAGCGAACACATCCCAAAGGCCACCATCAAGCGCCTGGCCATGTACGTGCAGGTGTTGGAAACGCTCAAGCGCGAAGGCACCCAGGTCGTTTCCTCGGAACTCCTCGCCCGCACCTGCAGCGTCAACCCTTCGCAGATCCGAAAGGATCTGGCCTACTTCGGCGAATTCGGCGTGCGTGGCGTCGGCTACCACGTCCAGGATCTCATCTACTCCATCAAGCACTCCCTCGGCGTCGACCGGGTCTGGAAATGCGCCCTCGTCGGCGTCGGCAACCTGGGCAAGGCCCTCCTGCGCCACCAGGACTTCAAGTTCCGCGGCTTCGACATCGTCGGCGCCTTCGACTGCGACCCCTTCAAGATCGGCGAGGAGGTCTCGGGCCTGGAAGTCGTCTGCACCCGCCGCCTCAAGGACGCCGTCAAGGAACTGGGCATCGAGATCGGGCTCATCACCACGCCCGTCAACCGCGCCCAGCGCGCCGCCAATTTCCTCGTCGAAGCCGGCATCAAGGGCATCATCAACTACTCCCCGGCCATGCTCACCGTGCCGTCCGACGTGTTCGTGGAATACGTCGACTTCTTCCACCACTTCTATTCGGTGGCCTTCTCCATCACCATCGACCGGCAGGAACGCGCCGGCGAGTACCAGGACGAGGACTGATCCGCGCCCCAGGCCGGGCCCCCGGGCCACGGCCGCCGCTTCGCCTTTCCGACGGCACGTT
>CAZNUQ010000019.1:33494-38495 GCA_964576235.1 uncultured Desulfovibrio sp. | reverse complement strand
CCCCAGGCCGGGCCCCCGGGCCACGGCCGCCGCTTCGCCTTTCCGACGGCACGTTTTCCCGCGAAAGACGCCCGCGGGCTATGGCCTACCCGCGCCTTGCCCGCCGGGTCACGCCCCGGCCGTCGTCTCCCGGGGCGGACAGGACGGCATCGGATGCACCGGCGTGCCGGCCACGGTAACCAGATCGGCCAGGATCTTCCGCTTGTAGCTTTGCACCAGCGGCTCGTTGTGCATGATCATGTCGAGCTGGCGGGTGTGCATGAGCATGTAGCCGATGATCTTGAGGGCAACGAGCATTTCGCCTTCCGGCCCGGCGCTGACGCGGGCGAAGGAGGCGTCCTCGTTGACCTCGACGCTGAAGCCCCGCTCTTCGAGGATCTCGCCCACGAATTCCGCCCGGCGCCGCCGCCGGCCATATTCCGCCGCGCCGCCCTTGAACTGGAAGCTGACGTAGTTCTCCTGGGGCCGGTCACCGACGAGGGCTTCCACCGTGCAGAAATGGAAGCCGAACCGGGAACTCAGGCAGAGATAGTTGCGGGACACCATGAAATAGTTGCGTTCGGCGAAAGACGAATGGGTCGCGGCCTCGAGATGCGGGTTGGTGGAGGCCTGGGCGATGATGGACAAGAGCCCGCGCCCGTCCACGGGCGGCGGCCCCTGCCAGGGAATGGCCACGATGCCGTCCCAGAGCGCCCCTACCGGGATGGAGCAGATCTCCTCCAGCTTCACGTATTTGCCGGGAACGTCGTGGATGAAGCCGTCGTCGAGGTTGATGAACCACCACTTCATGGCCGTTCCCTTGTACCTGAGCTGCTTGGCCGCCCGTTTCGAGAAGTGGAACTCCTGGCCGAAGGCGAACATCTCGGTCACGGACTTCTCGTGGCAGAAACGGGTGATGTCGTGGAGGGTGCGGCAGTTTTCCGGGGAAAATTCCGGGGCGTTGGGGTTGAGCAGATGCAGGGGGGTGACCTGGTCCATGACCCGGCGCAGGATGGCGTGCATGGGCGTTTGCCGTTCGGGCGCCGGCTGACGCCTGGCGGCGGCCTCGTCCAGGAGGACCTGGACCCGGCCCGGGTAGACGGCCTGTCCGTCGGCGTCGACCGTGACCTCGGCGCCCGGCGCGAGCAGATGCGTCGCCCCGGGCAGGCCCATCAGGGCCGGCACCCGGAACTCGCGGGCCACGTTGGCCAGATGGCCGGCCGCCCCGCCCTTTTCCGTGACGATGGCCGCGACCATGTCGATGACCGAGGCATAGCGCGGCGGGGCTTCGATGCCGACCAGCACGGCCCCCCGGGGAAACCGGAGCAGGTCGGCCTCGCGCCGCACCACGAAAACCGGTCCGCAGCCCGCGCCGGGGCTGGCCGTGACCCCGCCGGAAACCAGCGGCTCGCCGTGCACCCTGCGCCCTGCGCCGGCAGCCGGTGCCGGCAGCTGCACGAGTTCGCGGCATTGCAGGAACTGGATCTCGCCCGAGGCGTCGAGGGCCCACTCCACGTCGACGGGCGCACCATGCATGCGTTCCAGGCGTTCGGCCGCCTTGGCCAGGAACAGGGCCTGGGCGTCGGTGATGCTCGGCGCCATGGCCTGTTCTCCGGCCGTTTCGGCGCGGCACACGCCTTCCCCCGGCAGGCACACGAACACCTGGTCCTTCTCGCGGACGTGGCGCTCGGCCAAAACCATCGGCTCCTCCCGCCGGACCACGAACTCGTCCGTGGCCACGGAGCCGTCCACCACGGACTTGGGCAGACCGAAGGCGCTGTGGATGCGGATGGAATCGTCCCGGATGTCGAGGGGGTTGCGGGAATAGATGACCCCGCCGGAAACGGCGTCCACCATGGCCATCACCCCCACGCACATGGCCACGTCCTCGTCCGGGATGCCCCGGTTGAAGCGGTAGGTCATGGCCTGGGGACTGTATTTGCTGGCCACGACCTCCTTGTAGGAGGTGAGGATGTCCTCCCCGCCGACGTTGAGCTTGGTGGAGAACTGCCCGGCGAAGGTCTGCCCGGCCTCGTCCTCGCCGAGGGCGCTGCTGCGCAGCGACACCGGAACCTCGCGGCCGAGGGCGTCGCAAAGCCCCCTGTAGGCTCCGAGAACGGCCTCGGCGACGTCGTCCGGCACCCGGGCCTGGGTGATCTGGTTTCTGATCTGCGAACTGAGGATCAGCAGGTTGCGCTGGTCGTCCGGCCCCGCCGATTGCAACAGCCGGTAGATCTCGTCCTTGAGGTCGTTTTCCTCGATCAGCCGGCGGTAGGCCCTGGCCGTGACGGCGAATCCGGGAGGAACGGGCAGTCCCGTGCGGCGCACGATCTCCCCGAGGCCGGCCATCTTGCCGCCCACCTGGTCGGCATGGTCCCGTCCGGCCCTGTCGAGGGGGATGACCAGTTCGGTCGCGTCCTGGGGGCCGTCCTGGCGCAGGCATTCGCCGACGCCCCGCTGAATGTCCTTGATGCGGGCGTACAGCGCCGCGTATTTGCCCGGGGCGATGGCGTTTAAGTGTTCGACGATCTTGTAGACATTGACCGAGGCCGCGGTGGAATGCGCCCTGATGAAGGCCATGCCGAAGGCCCGGCGCCCGTGCAGGGCCTCCTCCATCTCGGTCATGATCTCCAGGGCCTTCTTGTTGGCCGTGAGCAGCAGCTTGAAATGGTGGTAGCGCTTCTTGAACTCGGTCTGGATCTGTTCCTCGGTCAACCCCTGGGCCGGAGCCTGCTGTTGCCCGGAAAAAAGACCCGACAGCGCGCGCTTGATTGTACCGAACACGAAGCCCCCGAGCGGCCGGTATCCCGGCCGGTTGTCCGTCCGATGACACCCGTCATCCGTACCGCGTCGTCCGGGGGAAGGCAACGCGCGAGCGGGAACCGGGGGAACGCCGCCGCGTCCTAGGAGGGCCCGGCTTCAGGCACCCCGTCCGATGCCGCCTCACCGGCCCGGCGCCAGGCGTTGCGGCCGGCCTTCTTGGCCGCGTACATGGCGGCGTCGGCCAGGCGCAGGAGCTCGCTGGCCCGGGTGGCGTCGTCCGGGAAAAGCGCCACCCCCACGCTGGCCCCGAGCAGGCAGGTGTGCCCCAGGGCCTGGAAGGGCTCCCGCATGGCGGCGACCATCTTCCCGGCGAGTTCCCCGGCATTCCGGACATCGCCGACGGCCGGGGTCAGGGCCGCGAACTCGTCGCCGCCCAGGCGCGCCACGGTGTCGGTGCGGCGCACGCATTCCGAAAGCCGCCTGGCCACGGCCGCGAGCACCGCGTCGCCCACCTCGTGGCCGTAGGCGTCGTTGACCTGCTTGAAATAATCCAGATCGATGAAATAGACCGCCGCCTTTTCGCCCTGCCGCTCGGCAAGGCCCAGGGTCTGGCGCAGGCGGTCCATGAAAAGCGCGCGGTTGGGAAGCCCGGTCAGGCCGTCGTGCAGGGACAGGCGGGTGATGAGCGCCTCGGCCTGCTTGCGCTCGGTGATGTCGTTTATGATGCCGTCGTAGGACACCACCGCCCCCGAGGCGTCCCGGTGCACCACCGGGGTGTTGCGCACGTAGCGGATGGAACCGTCCTTGTGCACGATACGGTGTTCGATGGGCGCGGCGGCGTCGCCGGAAAGGAGACGCCGGGCGTGTTCGAGCACGGCGGGGCGGTCCTCGTCGGGCACCATGGAGAGCCACAGCATGGGGTTGCGCTGGTATTCCTCGGCGCTGTAGCCGGTGACGGCCAGACAGTTGGGACCATGGGCGGTGGAAACCGGCGCCCCGTTCCGGACCACGACCGTGTAGACGTAATCCGTGACCGACTCGAGGAGCCGACGGGAGCGTTCCTCCCCCTGGCGCAGGACCGATTCGGTCATGCGCCATTGTCCGCGTTCCTTCTCGAGCTCGGCAACGCGGCGGCGCAACTGCTCTATTTCGTGAAGCAGATCCTTTCTTGTCATGGGCGGTGCGTCCATGGGGCCACCTCGCGCCGTTTATCCCCGCCACGCGCCGAACTACGGGCAGGTTCTTGAGCATTAGCCCAAAACGAAGGGGATGTCATGGCCTGCCGCCCTTGCCAAAAGAGAATGCCAGGAGTTACCAGGAACAAGGAGACAGACAGCCTCCATGGGAGGGGACGCATGACGGTTGGCCCCGAATACGCCGACGACCTCAAGCACGAATTGCTGACGGAAATGGCGGACAGCTTCTTTTCCCGGCGCCGCCGGCTGGAGGAGCACCTGGAATCCTTCGCCGCCCTTCGGGACAAGGTCGCCAGCCAGGGGGCCCTGGCCCTGGCCCGCTGGCGCGGATTCCGGGAACTGCTGCTGGCCGGACCGGACGCCGACCGATTCCTGACCGGCCTGGGCTTCGATCCCGCCGTCCTGGCCGCCTTCCCGGACCCCGGCCGCTTCCGCCCTTCCCTGCGGCGCCCCCTGGCCCTGACCGCCGCCGGCCGCTACCGCAAGGCCGTGTTGCGCGCCTACGAGGCCCTGCGCCAGGAACTGGACCAGTACAACGAAGGGGGCTATGCCCCCGATCCCCGGGACGCCCGGCGCAAACGCCGCATTCCCGGACACGGGACGCTCCTTGCCTCCGCCAACGCCCTCAACGAGGAAATACGGGCCGTCAACGCCAACCAGTACCCGACGGACATGCTCCAGTTCACCAAGTCCCTGGATCCGGTCCGCATGGAGCAGGAGCACGCCTGCGGCGGCATCGCCATGGGCGACACCTGCCGCCTGGACCGTGAACTGGCATTCCCGCCCCTGGACATCGACGCCCTGGACGTGCCGTCGCTGCCGACCCCCCCGCCCCTGGAATCCGTCGAAGAAACCCTCGCCGACCTGGCGGACCGACTCCACGAGACCGACCCGGCCGCGGCCGACGCCGCCCTGGCCGCCCTGGCACGATAACCCCGGACTTCACAGGCCATATCCCGCCCCCCCCGATCGGGGGGACCGGGGCAGCGCCCCGATAGCGTCGTCCGGGGCGGCGACCGGGACGCGCTACCCGAAAAAGCGGCGCAGCCAGAGTTCGAGCATG
>CAZNUQ010000019.1:9494-33394 GCA_964576235.1 uncultured Desulfovibrio sp. | reverse complement strand
GGCGGCGACCGGGACGCGCTACCCGAAAAAGCGGCGCAGCCAGAGTTCGAGCATGACCAGGGCGAAGATGCGCTTGCCGTGATCGGCGCGCCCGGATTCGTGGGCGTCGAGGAGGGTTGCGACGGCTTCGGGCCGGGCGATGTCGCGGGTGAGGCGTCCTGAGGAGAGCATATCCCGGGCGAAATCCCGCAGCGGGCCGCGAAACCAGCCGGCCACGGGCAGACCGAAGCCGCGCTTGCCCTGGTTGGCGATGCCGGGCGGCAAAAGGTCGGCGAAGGCCCGCCGCAGCAGGTACTTGCCGGTTGTGCCGCGCAGCTTGAGGCGGGCCGGCAATCTCGCGGCGAAGGCCGCCAGATCGACATCGAGAAAGGGGGAGCGGCCTTCCAGGCCGTGGGCCATGGCCATGCGGTCGGCCTTGACGAGGAGATCGCCGGGCAAATACACGCTCGCGTCGGCGTAAAGCCCCCGGTCGAGGGCGTTGTCGGCCCTGGCCGAGGCGTAGACGGCCTCGTAGAGGGCCACGGTGTCGTCGGGCCGGGCGGCGCGGGCGAATTCCGGCCGCAGCAGGGCGGCGCGGTCCCAGGGGGAAAAATAGGACCCCCAGCGCACGAGGCTGGCCGCCCGGGGCAGGCGCGCCGCCTGGGCCAGCCGGCCGATGCCCGCGCGCCAGTCCGCCTCGACCGGGACGTTGCCCCGGGCCGGCAGCCGGGCGGCCAGCCAGGGAACGAGCCGCCGGGTCACGACCCGGGGCAGACGGGCGTAGAGGTCGGCCAGGGGATCGAGCCAGTGGCGCTGGTAGCCGGCGAACATCTCGTCGCCGCCGTCGCCGTTGAGGGCCACGGTGACGTGCCGGCGGGTCAGCCGGCACAGATGCCAGGCGGCCAGGGCCGAGGGGTCGGCGAAGGGCATGTCGGTGGCGGCGACCACTTCGCCCATGACGGCGCGGGCCGCCTCGAAGTCCACGAAAAATTCCGTGTGCCCGGTGTGGTGGCGTTCGGCCACCGCCCGGGCCTTGGGCGTCTCGTCGTAGGCCTTTTCCGTGAAGCCGATGGAGAAGGTCCGCACGGGCCGGTCGGCGAGGCCGGCCATGACGGCGGTCACGATGGCCGAGTCCAGGCCGCCGGAGAGGTGGGCGCCGAGCGGCACGTCGGCCACGAGCCGGCGCCGCACGGCCTCGGTGACCCGCTCCCGCAACTCCCCGGCCAGGGCGTCGGCCGAGCCTTCCAGCTTGGGCAGGTAGTCGAGCTGCCAGTAGCGGGCGGTGCGCGCCCGGCCGTCGCGCCAGGAAAGCGAATGGGCGGCGGGCAGGCTCCGGATGCCGACGAAGCCGGTGCCCGGCTCCGGCACGTGCTGGAGCGTCAGGTAGTGGGAGACCGAGGCGGCGCAAAGGCGCGGGGACATGCCGGGGAAGGCCAGCACGGCCTTGGGCTCGGAACCGAAAACCAGGGCGCCGGCCGGGGTCGTGGCGTGGTAGAGGGGCTTTTTGCCGAAGGGATCGCGGGCCAGGAAGAGCTCGCGCCGGGCGGCGTCCCAGATGGCCAGGGCGAACATGCCCCGCAGCCGGGAGAGGCAGTCGGGGCCGAGTTCCTCGTAGAGGTGGACGATGACCTCGGTGTCGGCGCGGCTGGCGAAGACATGTCCCCTGGCCGCGAGTTCCGCCCGAAGCTCCTTGAAATTGTAGATTTCGCCGTTGAAGACGATGGCCAGGGAGCGGGTTTCGTTGAAAAGCGGCTGGTCCCCCGTGGCCAGGTCGATGATCGCCAGGCGGCGATGACCGAGTCCGACGCCCCCGCCGTCGGCGAAGGTCTCCCGGTAGAAGCCCTCCCCGTCCGGTCCCCGGTGGGCCAGGGTCCGGGTCATGGCGGCGAGCGCCTCGCCGAGTTCCCCGTTCCCGCCGCGCGGGGTCACGAAGCCGCAGATGCCGCACATGGCCGACGCCTTGCCCGCGAGGGGCGCGCATGTTCATATCCCCGGCAACATACCGGGATCGTGAGCATATCAAGGAACACGAAAGGAACCGTCATCGCGCCGCCTCCCGGCACAGGGCGACGTAGGCCTCGGCCACGGCGCGCCAGGAAAACTCCCGCGTGACCCGCTCCCGGCCGGCCGCGCCCAGGCGGCGGCCCATGGCGGGGTCGGCGATAAGACGGGAAAGGGCACCGGCCAGGGCCGCCGGGGCGTCCGGCGGCGCGAGGAACCCCGTTTCGCCGTCAACGACCAACTCCTCGTTGCCGGAAATCCGGGTGGCCACCACGGGCAGCCCCGAGGCCATGGCCTCCAGCACGGCGTTGGGCATGCCCTCGTCGCGGGAGGGGAAAACGAACACATCGGCCCGGTCGAACACCCCGGGCATGGCCTCGCGCCCCAGCCAGCCGGCGAAGGACACCCGGCCCTCCAGGCCGAGGCGCCGGGCCTGACCGGCCAGTTCTTCCCGCAACGGCCCATCGCCGACCACGGTCAGTTCGAAGGCCGCGTCCCCGGGCAGCAGGGCCAGGGCGTCGAGCAACACGTCGAGCCCCTTCTGGCGCACCACCCGCCCGACGAACAGCAGCCGCGCCGGCCCCTCCCGGCCGGACCGGCCGGAGGAACGGAAACGGGCGGTGTCGACGCCGTTGGGGATCATCCGGATGGGAACCGCGCCGGCCGAACGCCGGGCCAGGGCCGCCAGTCCCCCGCTGTTGGCCACCACGGCCGCGGCCTCGCGCCAGAGGAACCGGATCAGCGGCCCGGTAAGGCGATGGTAGCCGGCCAGGTCGTAGGGCTGGAACCCCGGCACGTCGCCGCCGCGAAGCGACACCACGTAGGGCACGCCGCGAAGCGCCCGGAGCGCCCAGGCCGCCGGGCCGCAGGGGATGCCGAAAAAGGCCAGGCAGGCGTCCGGCCGGAAGCCCCGGGCCAGGAAGGGCAGGGCCAGCGCGGCGCTGCCGGCGAAGGAGAGCATTTCCAGGGGCGAACAGTGGTCGGCGTGGCGGCGCACCGCCAGAATCCGGCGGATCTCGAAGCCGTCCACGGCCTCCCTCCGGGGCAGACCGTCGAAGGCGGCCGTGACCACCAGCACCCGGTGCCCCAGGGCCGCCATTTCCCGGGCCATGTTGGCCGTGGCGCTGCCCGCCCCGCCACCGACGGGCGGATATTCGTAATTGAGCAGCAGCAGGCGCAGGGGCGTCCCTTCCTCCGGCCCCCTCCCCGCTCCGGGAACATTGACGGTGTCGCGGCCTGCCATGGGACGCCTCACGCCTGCCCGGCACGGCCGGCGCCGCGGCGGCAGACCAGGGTGGCGCGGGTGACGGCGAGCATGTCCGGGTCGCGCTCTCGATAATCGGGATGCAGGCGGTCGGCAACCTTTTCGAAGGCGGCGGCATCGCGTTCGATGTCGAGGACGGCGGCTTCGCAGCCGGTCAGGGCGAGGTCTCCCAGGTGGTCGTCGAAACGCCAGCGGGGCAGGTCGCCGGGATTCAAGAACCACTTCCAGGCCGTTTTGGAAAAAAGGAGGAAGTGGAACGGGTACTTGAAGAAATGATCCCGGTAGTCCACCCGGTGGAGCATGACGCCCCCCGGGGCGAGAAGCCTGGCCAGGTCGAAAAAGAGCGTCCGGGGATCGGTCACGTGTTCGAGCACCGAATTGGACAGCACGAGGTCGAAGCCGCCTTCCGGCAACCCTTCCAGGGACCGGACGCGGTCCACGACCGAAAATCTGACGCCGGGGAAGCGGGCCACGAGCCCGGTCAGGTGCTTGGCGTCGAGGCCCACGTCAAACGGGGCGTAGGGCTCCTGGCAGACGACCCTGGCCGCCCCCATGGCCGCCAGGGCGTAGCCCACGCCGTTTGCCGCGCCGGCTCCGATTTCGAGCACCCGCCCGCCAGCGACGGATGCCCCGACGCGGGCGAGGTCGGCCGCGTAGGCCTCGGCCACGGACCAGGGGTCGAGCTCGCCCCGGTTGACCCGGTAATAGGGCAGCCGGCCGCCGAGGGCCCGCAGGCGCGACTCGGTGAAGAAGAAACGGCGCAGGACCCGCAGGGTCACGTATTCGAGCATGTCGACGCGCAAGGCGGCCTCCCTTCGAAAGGCATGCGGCGCAAGACCCACAGGTTCCACAAAAAAAGGCGGTGATCGGCGGTGAGGGCGCGGTGTTCCCGGATGCGGCCGGCGATGCCCGCCGCGTCCATCCCCGCCTCCAGGGGCGACGGCGCCCCCATGGGCAGCGCCCCCTCGGCCAGCCAGCGTCCCACCGGAACGCCGAAGCCCTGTTTCCTGCGATGGAGGATCTCCCGGGGCAAGACCGGCTCCAGGGCCGTTTTCAGGATGTGCTTGGTCCTGCCCCGGCGCAGCTTCCAGGCATGGGGGATGGTGCGGACGAAATCGACGAATTCGATGTCCAGAAAGGGGGCGCGCACCTCCAGGGAATGCATCATGCCGGCCCGGTCCGTTTTCACCAGGATGTCGTCCTGGAGATAGAGCCGGGTGTAGAACTCCATGGTCCTGTCCACCATGTCCGCGCCGGGACAGGCGTCGAAAATCTCGATGGCCTCGGCGTACAGTTCCTCGGGATCGACCGGCTCCCGGAAAAGCGCCGCGATCTCGGCGGGGGCGCACGGCCCGAGCCAGGTCGGGTTCCACAGCCGGGGCGGATGGGACAGCCCGCGCAGGAAGCGGTTCACCTTGAAACTGGCGTGCATGTAGCCGTGGCCGACCGGAAGCCGCGCCGCGAGCAGCGCCAGGGCCCGGTGCACGGGTTTCGGGACCAGTCTGGAATACCATTCGGCGGCCCGGATGGCCCGGAAGGGATCGTAGCCGGCGAAAAGCTCGTCCGCGCCGTCGCCCCCAAGGGCCACGGTGACCCGCTTTCTGGTCTCCCGGCACAGCAGCGAGGTGGGGATGAGCGAGGCGTCGCCCATGGGCTCGTCGAGGCGGCCGAGGATGTCCGGCAAAAGCGCCAGGGCGTCGGCCAGGGTCAGCCGGTCCTCGTGGTGGGAGACGTGGCAGAAGGCGGCGGCCTGCCGGGCCTTGGCCGACTCGTCGAAGCTCGGGTCGTCGAAGCCGATGGAAAAGGTGGCGATGCCGGGCTGGCGCCGGGCGGCCAGGGCGGTCACGGCCGAGGAGTCGATGCCGCCGGAAAGAAAGACGCCGAGGGGCACGTCGGACATGAGCCTCCGGGCCACGGCCGCGTCGAGGAGTTCGAGCAGCCGGCCGCCCCACTCCCGCTCGGGATTGGCCGGGATCCGGTCGGTGGGCTCCAGGCGGAACGCCCACCAGCGCTTGCGGCGCACGCGCATGTCGCGGACGTCCACGAGCAGGTTCCAGCCGCCCGGGAGCTTGGCCGTGCCTTCATAGAAGGCGTTCGGGGCGGGAATGAATCCGTAGGCGAAATACTTGCGCAGGGCGGCGCGGGAGACCGAGGCCCCGGCCAGGGCGGGGTGGGCCACAAGGCTCGTCAGTTCCGAGGCGAAGGCGAAGAAACCGGGGCGCGCCGCATAAAAAAACGGCTTCTTGCCGAAGCGGTCCCGCGAACAGAAAAGGAGGCCGCGCGGCTTGTCGTAGAGGGCGAAGGCCCACATGCCGTTGAGCCGGCCGGGCAGGTCCTCGCCCCACTCCCGCCAGCCGTGGAGCAGCACCTCGGTGTCGGAATGGTCGGAGGCGAACCGGTGCCCCCGGGCGACGAGTTCCCGGCGCAACGCCTCGTGGTTGTAGATCTCGCCGTTGTAGGTGACCACGAGGCTTCCGTCCGGCGTGGACATGGGCTGACGCCCGCCCTCGAGGTCGATGATGGCCAGCCGGCGGTGGGCCAGCCACACCCCGGCGGCGGCGTCGCCGTACCACCCCTCCCCGTCGGGACCGCGCCGGACGAGACGCGTATTCATGGCTTCCAGGGCCGCCGCGTCCCCCGGCCCCAGGAAGCCGCAGATGCCGCACACGGCGTCACGGCTCCTTGCAGTTGCGGGTGCAGTCCACGATGTAGGTCGGCTTGTCCTGGGACTCGTGATAGGTGCGCATGAGGATTTCGGCGATAAGCCCCATGAAGATGGCCATGATGCCGATCAGGAGGAACATGAACACGACCAGGGGCAGCGGCGTCGCGATGAAGCTCTTGTCCAGGAAAAGCTTGCAGTAGAGCATGAACAGGAAAAAGCCCCCCGCGACGCCGAGGCTGGCCAATCCGAAACCGCCGAAGAGGTACATGGGTTTCTGGGCGTATTTGTCCAGGAACTTGACCGTCATGAGGTCGAGGATGACCTTGATGGTGCGCTCGATGCCGTACTTGGATTCGCCGTGGATGCGCGGGTGGTGCGTGACGCCGACCTCGGTCACCCGGGCGCCCTGCCAGGAGGCGTGGATGGGGATGAAACGGTGCATCTCCCCGTAGAGCTTGACGCCCTTGATGATCTCCCGGCGGTAGGCCTTGAGGGAACAGCCGTAGTCGTGCAGGCGCACCCCGGATATGAACGAAATGAGCCAGTTGGCCACCCGGCTGGGGAAGTTGCGCTTGATCGGGTTGTCCTTGCGGTCCTTGCGCCAGCCGGAGACCACGTCGTAGCCCTCGGCGAGCTTGGCCAGAAGCCGGGGGATGTCGGCCGGATCGTTCTGCAGGTCCCCGTCCATGGGGATGAGGATGTCGCCGCGGGCCATGTCGATGCCGGCCATCATGGCCGGGGTCTGGCCGAAGTTGCGGCGCAGATGCACCACGCGCACCCTCTCGTTGGTTGCGGACAGGGCGTCGAGCCGGTCGCGGGTCGCGTCGGTGGACCCGTCGTTGATCATGATGATCTCGTAGGGATGGCCGAGCGTCGCGAGAACGTCCGCGAGCTTGTCGTAAAGCGGCCCGATGTTGTCCTGCTCGTTGAAAAGCGGGATGATGATGGAAAGCATCTCCGGCATGAGACGTTTACCGCCGTTTCGTTTCGGGCGGCCGGACGGGCCGCCGTTTGGCGCGGGAAAATCCTATCGCGGCGCGGCTTCCCTTTCGAGGAGGGGCCGCAGGTCCACGAACCGCACGCCGGGTTCGGGGGTGGTATAGGGGAAATTCGTCCCGTCGAGAAGGGCGAAATCGCCCGGCCGGGCCGCGAGTTCCCGGACGCGGGCGTCGAGGGGCGCGAAGATCGGGGAGGCGGCCAGCGCGGCCGGGGCGTAGTCGGCCTCGCGCACCACGAAATGGGTGACGCCGTAGGCCCGGGCGAACTCCAGGACCACGGCGGGATCCTTGGCGTAATAGGCCTCGGCCTGATGGGCCAGCCGGGGATAGAACATGGCCCAGTAGCCCCGGCTCCAGGGATGGGCCAGCTCGAAGGAGGCCACGACGTTGCGCCGGCCAAAGGTCAGCACGCCATCCATCAGTTCGGGATTGCCGGCGATGCGCGCATCCTTGGGGGTTTCCCCAACGGCGGCGTAGAGCGGGGCGTCGGCCCGGTAGTCGTAGAGCCCGTCGCCGGCAAGCCGCCAGGCTCCGAGTCCGGCGGCCAGCACGAGGACGGCCGCCCTCCGGCCGGGGGTGGAAAGCAGGCCGGCCAGGGCGTGGCGCAGGACCACGGCCAGCCCCAGGGCGTACAGGAGATTGATGGTGTAGCAGATGTAGCGGTCCGGCACGAAAAGCCGCAGGGCCACGGCCCGGGCCAGGACGTAGAGCGCGAGCGAACCGGCGAGCAGCATGGCCGCCGGCCGGACCTTGGGGCCGAGACGGTCCCACGGGGCGCGGCGCGCCCCGGCCACGACGCACGGCGCGAGGACGACGAGACTCGCGATGCCGGCGGCGAGTCCGATGTCGAGAAAGAGCCCGATGCCTTCGAAGGGCCAGTAGACCAGATCGAAAAAGGGGTTGGGGAGCGGAAAAAGCTCCAGGCGTCCGGCGGCCGTGAATTCCGGCCGGCCCGCCATTTCCGCCCGCCCGACCAGCGGGCCGAAACCGGAGGTGGCATGCCAGCGGTTCATGAGCCCAACCAGGGTGGCGGCCCCCAGGATGACCAGCGCGTGCCAGGGACGACCGGGAAAGGGCGCGGGCCGGCGGTCGGTCAGCCTGGCCAGCAACGCGTCCAGGCAGGCGCAGCCGGCGCACAGGATGGCGATGTAGGGAATCAGGACGGCCTGGGCCAAAAGCGTCGCCGCCATGCCCCGGCCGCTGCGGCGCGTCCAGGCGAGCAGGAACAGGGCCAGAAGCGGCGCGGCGAAGGAGCGCGAGAGCCCGCCGGAAATGTTCTTGAGAAAAAAGGGCATGAGCCAGGCCATGGCGGCGGCGCACCAGCCGAGGGTCGCCCCCTCGAAGGCCGTACCGAGGCCGAACAAGGCCAGGGCCATCAGGACGAAAAGCCCGCCCGAGAGGAGCTTGCCCGTGAGCAGCGGGTCCAGGCCGAGGCCCTTGGCCGCCGCGAAATAGAGGGCCTTGACCCCGACGGGCACGTAGCCCGCCGCGTACTCCCCGAGCAGGTCGGACGGATAGAGGGCCGGATCGAGCCAGCGGGCCATCCAGTAGATCTGCTGGCGGACATCGTCGTTGACGACGTGGGGGGACAAAAAGGCCTGGACGTGGGCCGCGGCGAAGACGAGCAGGGACAGCGCCCCGACCCCGAACCAGTCGGCGAGGCGGGCCGGCCGGTCACACGGCGTGGTCATAGAGGCGGAAGACCTTGTAGCGCTCGGCCCCGTAATCGCGCAGCGTCTTGTTCCACTGCTCCAGGGATTCCGGGATGAGGGAACAGTCGCAGTATTCCATGCGGGGATGCTTTTCGAGGAAATTGACGATGATGTTGAGAATGATGGCGTGGTGGAGGCGTTTCCACTGGTGCGACTTGGCCACGCCCATGATGATGGCCCGGCAATGGGTCAGGGGCTTTACCCGGCAGTCGTAGAGGAGCCGCAGCTTCTGCCACCAGCCGAACTTGCCGTCGAAGTGCCGCACCGAACGGTTCATGTCCGGCGAGACCACGGCGAAGGCCACGATGTCGTCGCCATCGAGGATCATGCTTTCCAGATCCGGCCGCACGAGCGGCTGCAGGGTGACGAAAATATCCTGGAACTGGCGGTCGCTCAGCGGCACATGCCCCCAGTTCTTGCTCCAGATGTCGTTGAAGAGCTGCTTGATCTGCGGGGCGCGCTTGGCGAAGTCCCGCCGCTCGATGGGCTGGATGGAACAGTTCTGGCGCTTGAGGATGGTGTCGCGCAGCCGGGCGTACTTCGCCGGGTCCATGCCCGGTTTGCGGCAGATCCGGTAGGCGTACCAGTCGAAGGTCTTGGCAAACCCCCACGACAGGACCAGCTCCTCGTAGTACGGCGGATTGTGGGTCTGCATCATGGACGGCGGGGAATCGAAGCCTTCCACCAGGAGGCCGACCTCGTCATAGATGCCGAAGGACAACGGGCCGAGGATCCGGGTCTTTCCCCGGTCGCGCACCCATCCGGCGGCGGTCTCGAAAAGGGCGTGGGCGGTTTCCCGGTTGTTCTCGCACTCGAAGAACCCGAAAAATCCGGTCACGGCGTCGTGGTGGCGCTCGTAGAGGCCGTTTACATGGGCGCTGATGCGGCCGACCACCCGGCCGCCCCGCCGGGCCAGAAAATATTCGGCCTGGCCGAATTCAAAAAACGGCCCCTTTTCCCGGTCGAGAAACTCCCGCTGCATGGGGACGAGCGGCGGCACCCACAGGGGGTCGTCGCGGTAGATCTCCCAGGGAAGGCGGATGAAGGCGTCGAGGTCGGCCCCGGAGGACACGGCCTCGATCACAAGATCGCTGGCCATTGGAATCGTTCCTGCCGCCCGCGTCAGGGCGCGATGGTGATCTGGCCCTTGAGGCCTTCCTTGAGATCCAGTTCGGCGTTGGGGATGGTCAGTTCGATCTCGTAGTAGGAGGGCTGCTGCAAGGCGGCCGGCATGGGCGCCCAGGGGATGCGGGACACCGAGGCCGCGTACTTCTTGCCGGGCATGGAGTCGAAGGTCACCTCCGCCTTCATGCCTTCCTTGAGCTTGAGGGCCTCGATCTCGTGGACCTGGGCCCGGATGACCATCGGGTTGAGCGAACCGACCTGGAACAGTTCCGTGTCCTTGGCCAGCTTGACACCGGCCCGCAACTCCGAATTCATCCACATGACATACCCGTCGTTGGGGGCCTTGATGACGCCTTCCTTGGGCACCTTGCCGCCACCGACGCTCTTGCCGAAACGGTCCTCGGCCATTTCCATCCGGTCGCCAAGCAGCTCCCGCTGCAGGGCGAGCTGCTCGGAGACGGCGACCTTCTCCTTGCGAAAGACGTCGATCTCCTTGGCGTTCATGGCCAGGGCCTGCTGGGAGGCCATGTTGCGCTGGCTCATGGCCTCGAGTTCGCGGCCCTTGGCCGAAAGCCGGTCGATCTCCTTGTCGGCCACGGCCATCTTGTATTCCAGCTCCTTGATGCCGGCGGACGAGAGCTTGGTCTTCTCCTCCATCCGGACGTCCAGGGGGGTTTCGTAGGTGGCCAGCACGTCGCCGCGCTTGACCTTCTGGCCGGTCTGGCCGGTGACGGTGAGGATCTTGGACGGGTACGGCAGATGGACCGCGAGCTTGACCGGACTGTACAGCTTGCCGGAAAAGGTGATCTCCGAGGGGCGGAAGGCGTTCTGTCCCCCGGCGGCGGACGTGCCGGCGGCCGGAGCCTTGTCCTGGGCCACGACCGGCGACAGGGCGCCGCCGATCAGGCAACCGGCCACGAGAAGCGCGACAACCGGCTTCATCTCAGATGTTCTCCATGACGGTGGCGTTGATGTAACGGTCCTGGAAGTCGCCGGAGATGCAACGGACCTCCAGCATGGCGGCGTCGCGATCGTACTGCTTCGTGAGCAGGCTCTGGCGGCTGTCGAGATAGTCGCTCATGGACTTGACGATGGCATCGTATTCGACCTGGCCGGACTCGAACCGGAACTGGGCCTGCTGGACCGTCAGCTTCTGCAGTTCCACGGACGACTCGGAGAACTTCACTTCGGAGTTGGCGGAACGCAGCTTGGCCAGGGCCTGCTGGAACTCGCTCATCAGGCTGAATTCCTTGTTGCGTCCCTCGACGTTGAGCTGGGCCAGCTTCTTGTACTGCCGGCTCACGTCGCGCCCCTTGGTCCACCAGTCGAAGGGAAGGCTGAAGGTCACGTTCGGGTACATGAAGGGGAAGCCCCTGCCGTCGTCCTTGTAGCTGGAGCTGCTGTCGTTAAGCGTGGAAATCGAGGTGAAGCCGAAGGCGAAGGTGGGCAGGAAGTGGATGTAGGACAGGGCGATGTTCTTTTTCTGCAAGGCCTTGTCGTACTCGTGGATGCGCAGGGCGAAGGAATGCTTGCGCAACGATTCGTCGGTCACGCTGGCCGGGTTGAAGTCCTCCAGCACCTGCCGGGGGGCGTTGTCCACGGCGAAGTCGACTTTCTGGACGAAGGGAACGCCCATGACGAACTTGAGCTCGTCGACGAGCACGGCGCGGGTGGTCCGCAGCTTCTCGGTTTCGGCCTTGGCCAGATTGATCTTGGATTCGGCGATGCGCACGTCGAGCTGGGCGCCCTGGCCCAGGCCGACCCTGGTCTTGACGTATTCCAGGTTCTTGACGGCCAGCTCCTCCTTTTCCTTGATCATCTTCAGCATGGAGTCGATCATGCCGAGCTGGAGGAAGGTGGTGCCCAGACGCTTGAGGCCGCCGTCGATGACCTTGAGATGGGACAGGACGGCGATGTTGACCATTTCCTTTTTGGCCTGGACATCGAAGGCGGTCAGCAGCGGGTTCCAGGCCCCGGTGGAAAAGCTCAGGTCGTACTTCTTGCGGTCGCGGTTGGCGGAGTTGCCGGCGTAGACGCTTTTGGCCACGTTGGTGGCGGTGTTCAGGTTCGTCCAGGGATCCGAGGACGGGTTGTTGAGCAGCGTGGACCCGGCCGAGGCGGCGGCGGCGTTCTTGTATTCGGGCAGGCGCATGTAGAACGTGGTGTTCATGATGATGGTCGGGATGTACTGGGAGTAGGCATCCCCCACGTCCAGGCGCTTGGATTCGATCTCGATGGAGCTTTTGGTCAAAAGCGGCGACTGGGCCAGGGCCACGCGCACGCACTCCTCGAAATTGGCCGGCGACTTGACCACCGTGGATCCGAGAGCCACGCCGGCCCCGGACGCCTTGGCGAAGCCCGGCGCGGGCTCGGCGTCGGCAGCGGAACGCGGCGCGGAAGCGGCGGGTGCCGCAGCGGCGGCGTTCCCGGAGGAATCCTTGGTGTACCGTTCGGCGGTGGCGGCGCCGGCAGGCCCCGCGCCAAGCAACAGCGCAACGCACAGGGCGATGCCCGCCGCGAACCGGATACGTCCGGCGCCATCAAGGACGCGGTGCCCCCCCCCGGACGCCCCGCCCTCATGCCGATAGGTCAAATTCCTGGTCATGCGCTCCTCCCCGTCGAGCGTTCAACCGTTGAGATACCCGTCCTGGAGCACGCATTTGCGCGTGCAGTGTTCCGCGGTCATGGCGTCGTGCGTGACCATGACCATGGCGGTTCGCGCTTCCTCCGTGATCTTCGTGAAGTACTCCAATACACGCAGGCTGTTTTCCCGGTCAAGTTGCCCGGTGGGCTCGTCGGCCAGAATGAACTCCGGCTCGTTGACCAGGGCCCGGGCGATGGACACGCGCTGGCGCTCGCCGCCCGAGAGCCTGTTGGAGGGCTGGTAGACCCGGTGATCAAGGTTAACCATCCGCAATGCTTCACGAATCCGGTCAGGCCGCTCCCTACGGCGCACGCCGGCATAGATCAACGGCAACTCCAGGTTTTCATATACCGTCGAATTTTCAAGCAAGTCGCACGTCTGAAAAACGAAGCCGAGCATTTCCCGGCGAAAAATCGCCTGCTGGTCGCGGGAAAGCGACAGCACGTCCACCCCGGCCACCCGGTACTCCCCGGTGGTGGGGGGCTGGAACAGGCCCAGGATGAACAGCAGGGTCGACTTGCCCGAGCCCGAGGGCCCCATGACCGCCACCATCTCCCCGCGGTGCACGTGCAGGTTGACGTCTTTGAGCACCGAGATGGTGTCGCCCCCGCTCTGGTACTGCTTGGTCAGCCCGTTGATGTCGATGACGAGGTCGTTGTCGCCCGAGGCGAGCCCCTGGTTACTCATAGCGCATGGCATCCACGACCTGCATCCGGCTGGCCCGGATGGAGGGATACAGTCCCGCGCCGATGCCAAGGACCGCCGCGAAGGAGATGCCCGCGAGCAGACAGAACACGAAAAGCCCCTCGGGCGGACGCGATCCGAGCATCCGGCTCATGTATTCGATGCCCACCCGGCCGAGCAGCACGCCCACCACGGACGACGACAGGGTGACGCACAGGGCCTCGAACAAAAATTGGTAGAGGATATCGGAATCCAGGGCGCCCATGGCCTTTTTGAGGCCGATTTCCCGGGTCCGGCTGGTGACCGTGGCCATCATGATGTTCCAGATGCCGAAGCCGCCGAGAATCATGGTGGCCACGATGGAACAGTAGATGAAGAGCTCGACCCACCAGAAGATGCGCTGCACCTGCTTAAGCGGCTCCCAGGCCACGTTGACCCGCAGCCCGCGGTCGAGCTGGCTGGCCTTGATCACCCCGGGGATGGCCTTGGCCACCGGGGCCACGTCGTCCCAGGTGGCGCAGCGCACGTAGGCGCTGTAGGGCCGGGAGATGCCCACGGCCCGGGCCTGGGCGGTGGTGATGGGCAGGAAGACGAACTGGCTGCGGTCCCCGGCCCGCACCCCGCCGAGGATGCCGATGACGGTGTACAGGTTGTCGTCGATGGACAGCGTCTGCCCGAGGGCTTCCTTGTCGGAGCCGAAGATCTGGCGGGCGAGGTCCGTGCCCACCACGCACACCCTGGCGCCCTCGGCCACGTCCTTTTCGTCGAACAGCCGGCCGGCGGCGGCGTTGAACGAGAAGACCCGCCAGTAGTTGGCCTCGCAGCCGACGAGGTTGAAGCCGAAGAGGCGGTCATGCCAGGTGGTGAGCGCGCTGGTCTTGAGGGCCACGGTGGTGACGTCGGTGACCCCCGGAATCCGGGCGATGGAATCGAGGGTGCGCGGCCGGAACCATTCCTGGCGCTCGTAGGACTGCTGCTCGAACATCACGTTGATGATGGTGGCGCCGCCGAGCAGGTCGAGGTCGTTGTTGAAATTCTTCTTGAGATCGTTGCCCATGGTGATGATGACGATGAAACCGGCCATCCCCAGGGCGATGGAGGCCAGGACGCCGATGTAACGGCGGCGCTTGCGCGAAACCTCCCGTATGCTGACCCGGACCAGATCGTAATACCGCATCGGCCCGGAACCGCGACGGCGGATCCGGTCAAGCTCGGCAACGGTGATCTGCTTGCGTTTTCCTATGGCCATGACTGCTCGGTCCGCCTCGCCGCGCGCGGCACGCTTTGCGCCCGCGGCATCGGGCCTTCACCGCGCGACGTTCCCTGAAAAACACCTTGGCGTTTTTCAAGAAAAAAACAACCGCTCAACGCTGCCCCCGGCGCTTCGCCCGGAGGTCGTCACCAGGGTCACGTCCCCGGAAAAAGCGCTCGCTTTCCCGCGGACACCACCTTTGAAATCATTGTTCCCGCAAAAAACGATCGTATTTTTTGCGGGACGCCACGTTAGAGGTATGACTGCCGGGAACGGCCGACGGCCTCGTCGCCCTCGCCCTCCGCCGGAACGGGCTCCTCGTCCAGATCGCACTCGCGCACCCGGAACTCCCGGGCCAGCCGGTCCAGCACGGCGATGACGCGGTCGAGCTGCCGGTCCTGGTGGGTGCTCATGTAGGCGGTGCGGATCAGGGCCTGGCCGCGCGGCACGGCCGGATACACGGCCGGAAGGGCGAAGATGCCGGCCTCGAACAGGGCCCTGGAGAACTGGAAGGCCTTCTCGTCCGAGCCGATGATGATGGGAATGATCGGCGAGGCCGAGGCGCCGATGCGCAGGCCGATGTCCTTGTAGGCCTGACGCATGCGCAACGTGACCTCGTGGAGCCGGTCGACCCGCTCGGGCTCGCGCTCCAGGATGTCCAGGCAGGTCAGCACGGCCACGGTGTTGGCGGCCGGCAGGGCGGCGGAAAAGATCTGGGTGCGCGACTGGTAGCGCAGGTAGCGCAGCATGTCCTCGTCGTCCGAGGCGATGAAGCCGCCGATGGAGGCCAGGGACTTGCTGAAGGTGCCCATGATGAAGTCGACCTTGTCCGTGACGCCGAAATGGTCCGCCGCGCCCCGTCCCCCGCGGCCGAAAACCCCCAGGCCGTGGGCGTCGTCCAGGTAGAAGACGACGTCGGGGTTGGCTTCCTTGACCGCGGCCAGCTCGTCGAGGACGGCCAGCTCGCCGGACATGCTGAACACGCCCTCGGTGACCAGGAACACGTCGCCGTCGGGCCGGGTGGCCTTGGCCTCGGCCACCCGCTTGGCGGCCTGGGCCGCGTCGTTGTGGGCGAAGGTCACGAGGCGGGCCTTGGTGTTCTTGATGCCCTCGAAGATGCTGGCGTGGTTCTCCCGGTCGCACACCACGGTGTCGGCCGGGGTCACCAGCACGCCCAGGGCCCCCATGTTGGTGCTGAACCCGGTGACGTGCACCACGGCGTGGCGCTTGCCGACAAAGGCCGCCAGACGGTCCTCCAGCAGGTGATGCAGGACCATGTTGCCGCTGAGGAACCGGGAGCCGCCGGGGCCGGTGCCCCATTCGTAGACGGCCCTGGCCGAGGCGTCCATGACGCGGGAATCATGGCTGAGGCCCAGATAATCGTTGGAGCCGATCATGATCAGGCGCTTGCCGTCCACCTCGACCTCGGTCCCCCAGGTCTTGGCGATGGGCCGGAAGTAGGGATTGATCCCCTGGGCCGAAATCCTGGAATGCAGAGCATTGAAGTGCTCGCAGCGTTGGCGAAGTCTCATGGCTTTTGTTGGTTCCTCGCGTGGTTTGGAAGCCGGGCGGTGGTACGGGCGGCAGGCGAACTCCGCCGCGAAGGCGGTCCTTGGGCCCAGTCCGAGCCCCGGATTTTGGCCGGGAACAAAGGCCAATACGTCAAAGGCCCGTCCTTTGCAAGTCTTGGCGGTCCGGGGCGAAATCCCGGGCCTCCCGGACGTGGGCGGCGAGTTGGCCGAAAAGCCTCCCCAGGGCCAGCCCGGCCCGGCCGATCTGGCCGGGATGGGTCCGGGTGAAGTAGAGCTCGTCGTCCGGGGCGGCGAGTTCCAGGCTGTAGTTGCGCAGCCACTGGCCGCGTTTGCGGCTCCATTCCAGGTAGACCCAGAAAAAGGCCGTGGAGCCGTCGGCGGCCCGGCACCGGGCCGCGCCCCAGGCGTAGGCCTCGCCGCCGCGGGCCACTTCCCGGTACTTGAGGGAATCGAAGTCCTCGAAGGCCAGCCCGACCGCGGCGGTCATGCCCCGGGCCGCCCTGTCCATGGCCTGGCGGTATCCCTCCTTCGGGATGCCGGCCAGCCCCAGGGCCGGGTAGTGCCACGCCCCGAACCAGACCAGGATTCCGGCCGCCAGGACGATGACCGCCGCGAAAGCCCCAAGCCCCAGGCGCCACGGGCGTCCAACCCGGCTCACGGCGCCGCCTCCCCGGCCGGGGCGCAGGAAAACCCCATGCGCCAGCCCGAGGCCTCCAGGCGGCGGGCCCGTTCGAGCTTCTCCCAGGCCCGGACCTCGTCGTCCACGGCCCGTTCGCGGGTGGCCTGGTTCTTGCGGATGGCCCGCACCAGGGATTCCTCGGTGACGAGGGATCCCGGCCGCGGCGCGTACACCCCGGAGCGCAGCTCCTCCAGGCGTACCCGCACGGCCTTGTCCGTGGCCTCCAGCACGTCGCGGTGGCGCTCCTTCATGATGGCGATGTTCTCCCCGTCGTTGACGAGCCCGTCGTAAAACCGCCCGGGCGTCAGGTTGGAGGCCGCCTCGGGCGTCTTCATGAAGCCCTTCCAGATCGTGCCGCCCAGGGCCAGGACCAGCAGCAGGCGCACGACGGTTTCGCGGGTGGCCAGGCGCCTCACGGCCGGACCTCCTTGCGCCGCCAGATCTCGAGCTCCTTCTGGGGGGCCTCCACGGGCACGAAATAGTGGTGGTTGGGATCGTCGGTGCGGTTGCCGAAGGTTTCGTCGGGAAAATCCAGGGGCACGCGCTCGTAGTCGCGCTCGAAATCCAGGGCGTCGGTGAACTCCCTGGCCCCGAACAGGAACCGGTCGCGGTTGACCCGCACCACCCGGCGCCGCAGCACCCAGTCCGGCTTCTCGTCCTCGCCCACCGGCCCCTGCAGGCCGCCGAGGACCCGCAGGCCCCGGGTGTAGAACATGAGCGGCAGGTCGCCGTATTCGGCCAGGACCGTCTGGCCGGGCCGGGCGTTGGCCTTGAAGAACCCGACGATGGCCGTGTTCACGTCGGGATAGCCGCAGGCGAGCTCGGTGACGAAGAGCTTGATCGGGAAGTTAAGCGAGGTGAGCATGCGGAAATCGTTCTGCCAGGGGCGGTTGACGATCTTCAGCCGTTCCATGGGATAGACGGCCAGCCAGTTGGTCCCGGCCAGCAGGAAAAACAGCAGCGCCGCCGACACCCGGGAAAAGCCCCACAGACGCCGCACGCAAAAGGCCAGCAGGATGGCGCATAGCGGCAGCAGATGGGCGATGTAGCGGAAAAACCGCTGGGGCACCAATCCCAGGAAAAGCAGGCTCAGGACGATGAGCACGGCGCAGAAAAGAACGAACCGCTCCCCCGGATCCTCCGGGCGCTCCCAGCGGGTGGCGAAACGCCGCCAGCGCCAGGCCAGGGCGGCGGACACGGGCAGGGGGATGCAGAACATGCAGAGATCGGCGAAATACAGCATCAGGTTTTCGGGCACGAGCAGGATGTCGAACATGCCGCTTTGCCGGCCGATGCGGTAGAGGAAGATGCCCGGAATGACGGCCAGGGCCGCCGTGGCCGCGCCGAGGACGCAAAGGCGCCGCCAGGCCAGCCGCTCGGGGAAGACCAGGACGGCGGCGGCCAGGGCCGTTGGCGCAAAGCTCAGAAAGAGCAGATAGTTGGCGTGGAAAAGGAGGATCATGCCGGCCAGCATGGCCAAAAACGGCCCCAGGCGCTGCCGCCAGTCGCTCAGGAAGGCGTCCAGGGTCCACAGGACGATAAGGGTTCCCGGCGCGTAATAGCGGGCCTGCCGGCCGATGAGCAGGAAGGGCACCGACAGGGTGAGCAGGGTCGCGGCCAAAAGCGCCCAGGACCGGTCGCCGAAATGGCGGCGCACCAGACGGTAGGTCCAAAAGACGGAAAGCAGCGCGGCCAGGGCGAAGGGGGCGCGGCCGGCGGCCGTGGAAAGCCCGCCCGCGGCGAACCCGGCCGCCTGCAGATAGATCTGGATCCAGGGCGACCAGCGCCAGAGGTAGCCGCCCGTCTTGTCGAACTCCCGCTCCTCTTCCTGGGAGACGACGTTCACCCCGTCGTTGGCGTAGGGAAGGCCCGTGGCCAGGACGTTTTTGGCCAGGCAGGCGGTCTCGGCCTCGTCCTGCCAGAAGGGCCGCTGGCCCAGTTGGGCGAAAAGCAGCACGGCGGCCACGAGCAAAACGGCGGCAAGCCCCCAGTCCAGCCGGGCGGGGAGCCCCGGCGGAGCGCCGGGCGGCGGTGCCGGGCAGGGGCCGGCGGTCGTCGTTGGATTGGGCATGGCCCGCCCTGGGTAATGGAGGCGGGGCTCAATGTCCAGCCTCTCACGCGGCCTCCTGGCCGGCCGACAGGACGCTGCGGTTTTTCCCGGAACGCTTGGCCAGGTAAAGGGCGCCGTCGGCGGCCCCGTAGAGCGCGTCCGGGCCTTCCATTTCCGGCCGGGCCTCGGCCACGCCGAGGCTGACGGTCACGCGAAGCAGCGTCCCGTCCGTGGCCACGGTCTCCTGCCCGGCCAGCCGCTCCCGCAGGCGCTCGGCCACGACCATGGCCTGTTCGGCCCGGGTTTCGGGCAGGATCACGGCGAATTCCTCCCCGCCCACCCGGTAGGCCGTGTCCACCTCGCGCAAGACCTCCAGCGTCCCGGCGGCCATCCGCCGCAGCACCTCGTCGCCGGAACCGTGCCCGTGGATGTCGTTGACGGTCTTGAAGTCGTCGATATCGAAAAGAATCAGGGAAAAGGGCTGGTCGTAGCGGCGCAGGCGGAAAAACTCCCGCCGCATCGCCTCGTTGAAGCAACGCCTGTTTTGCAATCCGGTCAGGTAGTCCAGGCTGGCCTGGCGTACGAGTTCCGCCTGGGCCGCGCGCAACTGGCCGACCACCCGCGACAGGTGGTCGCGCTCGCGGCCGAGGCTCGCCAGGGCTTCGGCCAGGCGCTCCTTTTTTTCCCGAAGTTCCACAGACATGGAAGAAAAAACCTTCCCCAGCAGACCGATCTCGTCGTCGCCGAACCGGTCGGGCAGCCGGCACGTCCGTTCCTCCTTGAGGCACACGGCCGCCGAAGCCAGGATCTGCAGCCGGCGCACGATGACCACCCGGCTGACGATCACGAGCATGGCCACGGCCGCCACCGCCGAGGCGCCCGAGACCAGGGCCGAGACGACCATGCGCTCCCGGGCCGCGGCCACGGCCACGGCCACGGGCATGCCCACGACCATGAGGCCGTAGGCCTCCGGGTCGTCGGGGCCGAGCCGCATGTGGCGATAGGCGTAGATGGTTTCGCCCCCTCCCGGGCCGGCGCTGACGAACGCGCCGCTGGCCTGGCGCCAGGGCGTCTGGTCCGGGGCGAACACGCCCGAGGGGTCGCCGGGCCGGCTGGCCGGGCTCGGAGGATGGCGCGTGAGCAGCACGCCCTGGCGGTCGAAAAAGGCCACGAACGCGCCGGCCGGCACATCGAGAATATGGAGGGTCCGCCCGTACCAGTCGAGGGCGATGGAGGCGGCGGCCACCCCCACGATCCGGCCGGCGTCGTCCCGGACGGGCATGGCGAAATGAAGACTCTGCCGGCCCGCGACCAGGCCGATGGCGAACTGTCCCGCGGAAAAGTCCCCCCGGCGCAACACTTCCTCGAAGTAGCTGCGGTGGCTGACGTTCATCCCCTGAAAGGGCTTCTGGGCCGAGGCCAGAAGATTCCCGGCGCGATCGCAGACGAAGACGTTGCCCAAAAAACGCCTTTTCGCCTTAAGCGATGTCACCAGGACGTCCATGGCCGCAGCGTCGAAGGTACGCACGGCCTCCTCCTCGGCCAGGGAGGACAGCATCTGCCGGATATCCGCCACGATGCGGTCCTGGGCGGACGCGGCCTCGAAGACGGCCCGGAACACCAGATCGCGGCCGTGCTCCACCGCATCCCGCTGGATGAGCGCATTGAGGGAAACGATGACCGCGACGAGAGGCAGGATGGCGACGAGAAATATCCCGGTGATCTTGAACCAGATTCTTCTGTAAAACCGGATGGTGTCCATCTCTGGGAATGTTCCGCGCGCCTTTCGCCATGCATCGGATGATCGTTCTCCACCCGGTCGGCGGGCCAGGGGAGGACGCGCCGCAAACGATCCCGCCCCTCATGGCGGGCTCGCCCCTGGCGCGCACGCCGGGGACGAGGGTTTCTTTCCCCATATTAACCGCATACTCCATCCCACCGGAGAGCACAAGCCGCGCCGCCGCCAGGAAGGCCATCCCAACGGTTGACAGCGCCCCCGATTTCGGGATTAGTGCCTGTTTGGCCGCGCCATCATCCGAAACGCGGCGCATTCCGCCGGCCTGCCCGCGAACCGGCGACCCCCTGGAGCACACGCCCATGATGCACGGAAAGAAAGTGGTGGTGGTCATGCCCGCCTACAACGCGGCCGCCACCCTCGAACGCACCTACGCCGACGTTCCCAAGGACATCGTGGACGAGGTCATCCTCGTCGACGACTGCAGCCGGGACAACACCATCGAACACGCCCAGCGACTCGGGCTGCGCTGCTTCCGGCACGAGCGCAACTGGGGCTACGGCCGCAACCAGAAGACCTGCTACGCCGAGGCCCTCAAGACCGGCGCGGACGTGGTCATCATGGTCCATCCGGACTACCAGTACACGCCGAAGATCATCCCGGCCATGGCCAACCTGGTGACCAGCGGGGAGTACGACGCGGTGATCGCCTCGCGCATCCTGGGCGGCACGGCCCTGCGCGGCGGCATGCCCCTTTACAAGTACGTCTCCAACCGCTTCCTGACCCTGACCCAGAACCTGCTGCTGTCGGCCAAGCTCTCGGAATACCACACCGGCTACCGGGCCTTCTCCCGCAAGGTCCTGGAGACCCTGCCGCTGTGGGAAAATTCCGACGACTTCGTCTTCGACAACCAGATGCTGGCCCAGACGATCTACTTCGGCTTTTCCATCGGCGAGGTCTCCTGCCCCACCAAGTATTTCGAGGAGGCCTCCTCCATCAACTTCCGCCGCAGCTGCACCTACGGCATCGGGGTCCTCCAGACCTCCGTCCAGTTCCGGCTCCAGAAATGGGGTCGCCGGCAGTACGCCATTTTCGATCCGAAAGGGCGCGGCCTGTCTAGCACCAATCCCCAGTATTATTCCGACGAGTCCAACGGCTGCTCTCCGGCCAGCTGAACGCCTGGCCGGCCAGGCCGGCCAGGGTCTCGCCCCTGACATCGAAGGTCCGCCGCAGCCATCCGGCGAAGCGGCGGACCTTGGCCAGGAAGGCGTCCACCGAGGCCCGATGCGGAAAGTGCGGGCTGGCGCCGGGCAGAAGTTCCGAGGAATGCCAGAAAAGCGTCAGGACCCGGCCGCCGCGCGCGGCATGGGCCAGGGCGGCCAGCCGCATGGTGGCCTCGGGCATCCACACCGGATTGACCCCGAGGGTGAGGGTCTTCATGAAGACGCCAAGGGCCGCGTCCCCCAGTCGTTGCGGCAGCCGCCGGGCCAGGGCGTGGACCAGGGCCGGGCTGCCCGGGAGCAGCGGCACCTGGGTGGTCGGCGCCTCCAGCAGTCGCGGCCCGTCGGCTCCGGACGGCCGGACCCAGTAGGGATCGGCCGGGGCCAGGAAATGGTCCGGCCCGCCCGGCACGTGGCGCAGGGGCGCGACGGAGCTGTCCACGGCGAAGCCGGCCCCGGGCAGCTCGGCCATGGCCCGGCGGAAGAGGTTCCAACGCCCCATGCGGAAGGATGTCGCGGGACGGCCGGCGAAGGCCCGGACGGCCTCCTGGAGGGTG
The DNA here is from genome assembly GCA_964576235.1 of uncultured Desulfovibrio sp. Classification (GTDB taxonomy): domain Bacteria; phylum Desulfobacterota; class Desulfovibrionia; order Desulfovibrionales; family Desulfovibrionaceae; genus Solidesulfovibrio. The sequence continues at coordinate 11,297 of CAZNUQ010000019.1, read as the reverse complement.
TGGAGCTTGGCCCGGAACGTTTCGAGGGGCATGACGGCCGTGGACACGGGCTCGGGCCAGGGCATGTCCGGAAAAGGCGGCGTGTTCCACGGGTGCAGATGGGCGCCGAGTTCCCCGCCGACCCGGGCCAGCAGGCCGGCCACGATGTCCCGGCTCGGCCCGTGGGTCAGCACGGGATAGTCGCACAGCAAGGTCAGGGGCAGGCCGCATTCGCGCGGCAGGAACTCCAGACGGCGCAGCTCCGCGATGTTGGCGAGTCCCGCCCCGTCCCGGGCGTAGGCGCCGGAAAAAAGGCCCTCCTCCTCCACGTCGAGGCTTACGACCACGGTCAACGGACGTTTGGACATGCGGCGACCTCCCGCCCCGGGGTCCCGTCCGGGGCGTCCGGGCAATACCCGGCCTGCCCCCCGGGCGCAACACTCCGGGGATGCCGCCCCGGGATCCGGGAGCACTCCCCGGTCAGGGCCGGGAGGATTTCCTTGACAAGGCCGCGCCTGGAATATTTCCTCTCGCGAGGAAAACCGAACCCGCCGCGACGGGTTGCCGAACACCCATGAACAACCGACTGCCGCGAAACGCCCTCCACCCGGGAATGGTCCTGGCCGAAGCCCTCTCCCGCGGGGACGGCGCGCTCCTGCTGCCCGCCGGCACGGTCCTGACCGCCCGGCATATCGAACTGTTCCCCTTCTGGCACATCACGGAAGCCGTCATCGCCCAGGACGACGGGCCGGACGGCGCCGCCCGCCCGGAGCCGGCCCGGGAGCCCGAGCCCGATCCGTCCGGCCTCGAGGAGGCGGCCCGGATCGTCCGGCCGCGCTTCGCCCATGCCGATCCCGACGCGGAGCCGGACGCGACGGTCTTCAGGCTGGTTTTGCCCCACGCGGCCCGGATGCTGGCCCGAAAGGGGCCCGCCGCCCTGGACATGCCGCCCCCCGTGCCGGAAAGCGAACTGCCGCCGCTCCCGGAGGAACCGGCCCCGGGGCCGATGTCCCTTATCGAGGCCGAACCCAAGCTCACGTCGCTGCCGGACGTGTTCGTGCGCATCAACGAGGCGCTCAACAACCCCCGCAGCACCGCCAAGGAGGCGGCCGAGGCCATCGGCATGGACACCGGCCTTTCCGCCAAGCTCCTCAAACTCGTCAACAGCGCCTTTTACGGGTTCCCGGTCAAGGTGGACACCCTGTCCCGGGCCGTGACCATCGTCGGCAGCCGCCAGCTCACCACCCTGGCCCTCGGGCTCTCGGTCCTGGCCCTCTTCAAGGACCTCCCCGAAGGTTTCGTCGGCATGCGCCGGTTCTGGAAGCACAGCGTCGGCTGCGGCATCCTGGCCTCGACCCTGGCCGCCCCCGGAGGCGACGACGGCGTGGAGCGCCTGTTCGTGGCCGGACTGCTCCACGACGTGGGGCGTCTGGTGCTCTACCGCAGCCTGCCCCGCCACGCCGCCCACACCCTGGCCCTGGCCCGGCGCGAGGGCATCCTCCTGCGCGACGCCGAACGCCGGATCCTGGGCTTCGACCACGCCACCCTGGGCGGCATGCTGCTCAAACGCTGGCGGTTTCCGGAGAACCTGGAAAAGGCGGTGCGCCACCACCACGGCGGCGCGAACTCCATGGCCCTGCCCATGCCGGCCATGGTGCACGTGGCCGACGCCGTGACCAACGCCCTGGGCTTCGGGTCCAGCGGCGAGGTGTTCGCCCCCCCGCTTTCGCCCAGGGCCTTTACGTTCCTGGAACTCACCCCCGACCGGCTGGCCAAGGCCATGGCCTCGACCGAGGCCCAGGTCGAGGACATCGTCAAGACGTT
>CAZNUQ010000019.1:0-9394 GCA_964576235.1 uncultured Desulfovibrio sp. | reverse complement strand
TGGCCAAGGCCATGGCCTCGACCGAGGCCCAGGTCGAGGACATCGTCAAGACGTTTTTGCCCGACGAGGCCTGAACCGACGGCCCGCGCCCCCTGGCGGCGGTCTTCGGAGGACACGGCCGGCCCGCCCGGGAACCGGGCGCCCCCGTCCCCGGCCGCGACGGCGCGAACGACGCAGGCCGCCCCCCCGTGCGGGCCCGGAGCGGGCCTGTGCGGATCTCCCCAGGGAACGGCTAGACGATGCTGGTGTTTCCGTCGCGCAGCTTGCCGACCAGAAAGCCTATGGCGATGCCGAGGATGCAGCTGCCGATGCAGCTGATGCCGAAGATGGCCACCAGATCGTTGACGTTGCCGATGATCTTGCGGCCGAAGAGGATGTGGTAGAACCCGTAGCATATCCACAGGACCATGCCGGCGTGGAAGCCGAAAAAGAGGCCGTCCATCATCCTGTCGTGCACTTCCACGGACTCGATGTACTTGTAGCAGACGATCTGGACCACCACCCCGAACAGGGTGATGGAGCCGAACGAGGCCAGAAGCTGGATGGTCATGGCCACCACCGTGGCGTACCAGGGATCGCCCTTGCGCAGGGAAACGATGATCCCCGGCAGAAGGCTTATGATCCAAAGGGCCAGCACGCCAAGCTCCTGCCTGTGCCCCGCCACGAAATTCCGGATTTTACCCAACTGATGTCCCATCATTCGCCTCGCGCCCGCCCGGAATCGCGCCTCCGGACGGCCGTTGGTTGGCGCCCGCTGCGGACCGCGTGAAAAATCACGGCCGGCCGCGTTGTCAAGCGCCCCGGAAAACGTCATACTGGCAGCCAGCCCTTTATGCAATGCGTTTCCACAAACCGGAGTCGCGGCGCGGCCCTGCGCCGCCCGCCCCGGACGACAACCGCATGGAACATCCCAGGCAGCACAACGAGGCCGCGAAGGCCAGCCCCCCCAGGGTGCTCATCATCGACGACGAAGCCATCAACCGCGAAATCCTGACCTGGATGCTGCGGGAGGCGGGATTCGCCGCCCTGTGCGCCGGCTCGGGCCCCGAGGGCCGGGACATGGCCGCCAGGGAACAGCCCGACCTGATCATCCTCGACATCATGATGCCCGGGGAGTCCGGCTTCGAGACCTGCGCCAGGCTCACGGCCGATCCGGCCACCACCGACATCCCCATCATCTTCATTTCGGGCCTCGACGACGTGGACAACAAGGTCCGGGGCCTCAAGGCCGGGGCCGTGGACTACGTGACCAAGCCCTTCGCCAAGGAGGAGGTGCTGGCCAGGGTCAAGATCCACATCCGCCTGCGCCGGGGGCTCCAGGCCCTCCTGGCCGAGCAGGCGGCCAAGCTGGCCCAGATCCGCGACGCCCAGCGGTCCATCCTGGTCGTCCCCGGCGATATCCCCGAGGCGCGGTTCGCCGTGCGCTACGTGCCCACTCTCGAGGCCGGCGGCGACTTCTACGACGTGTTCCCCTGGAGCGACACCGTCATGGGCTATTTCGTGGCGGACATCTCCGGCCACGATCTGGGGGCCTCGTTCGTCACCTCCTCCCTCAAGGCCCTGCTGCGCCAGAACACCGGCCCGCTTTTCACCCCTGTCGAGACGCTCAAGAACATGAACAGCGTGCTCGCGACGCTGCTTCGCGACGGCAAGCATCTCACGGCCGCCCTGCTGTGCCTCAACCGCGCCCGCAAGCGCCTCACCCTGGTCAACGGCGGCCATCCCCCGCCCGTCCTCGTCGACGCCTCCGGCCAGCCCAGCCTGCTCGCCGCCGACGGCGACGTGATCGGCGTCTTCGAGGCCGTGCAGTTCGGCCTGCTCGAACGCCCCGTGGCCCCGGGCGACCGGGTGTTCCTCTTCACCGACGGCCTGGTCGAACGCTTCGGCCCCAACGCCGTCACCCGGGACCAGGGCATGGCCGCGCTCATGGAACATTGCCGCAGCACGGCCGGGCTGCCCCTCGACGAGGCCGTGGGCGCCATCGTCCAGGCCTGCCGGGAAGGCCACCACCCCGGCGACGACATCGTGCTCATGGGCATCGAGGTGTGACGGCCATGTTCGAGACCCATTCCTTCCCCGGCGGCCGCGCCTTCCGCTTCTCGGCCAGCCTGACCCTGCTCGACCGGGCCGTGGCCGAAACCGTGGCCTTCATCAAAAGCCGCAACGTGACCGGCAGCCTCTTCGACGTGAAGTTGCTGCTGCGCGAGGCCCTCCTGAACGCCGTGATCCACGGCAGCGGCCTCGACCCCCTGCGCAGGGTGGAGCTGGAAGTGCTGGCCGCCGACGGCCGGCTGACGATCTCGGTCACGGACCAGGGGAACGGCTTCGACTGGCGGGCCAGGCTGGCCAACCAGCCCCAGCCGGAGGCGGAAAACGGCCGGGGGCTGGCCATCATGACCCTTTACGCCGACGACGTGCGCTACAACGCCGCCGGCAACAACGTCACCCTGACCAAGGCCGTCAAGGGGCTTCGCGGGCCAGCCTCCGCCCCGGCCGACTGCGGTGACACCACCACGCGGAGAATTGCCATGGACGATATCCGTTTCGAGGACGGCCGCGCCGTCTTCAGCCCGGCCGGGGACATCGTGGCCTCGGCCACCGAGGGCCTGCGCGCCCGGCTGCGGGACATCATGGCCGAGCATGCCGGCCCCCTGGTCATCGACCTGGAACGGGTGGAACTCATCGACTCCGTGGGCATCGGCCTCCTTATCGCGGCCCACAACTCGCTTTCCAAGCGCGGCGAACGCCTGGCCCTGACCAACGTCAACGCCGAACTGGCCTCGCTTTTGCGGACCATGCGCCTGGACAAGCACTTCTCCATCCAAACCGCCTGACCCGCCGCGGAGCCGCCATGGACCAGATGGACGACGACATCATGAGCATGTTCGTGGAGGACACCCGCGAACACCTCGCCAACATCGAATCCGCCCTCATGGACATGGAGCGCGGCGGGGCCGACATCGACGAGGAGCTCGTCAACACGGTGTTCCGGGCCGCCCACTCCATCAAGGGAGGGGCGGGCTTCCTGAACCTGGCCAACATCCGCGATCTGGCCCACAGGCTGGAAAACCTCCTGCACATGATCCGCAACCGCGAGATCGTCCCCGACACCCGGGTCATCAACCGCCTCCTGGCCGGCTTCGACCGCCTCCTGGCCCTGGTGGAGTCGGCCCCGACCAGCGACGCCGAGGACATCGCCGACATGCTGGACGCCCTTTCGGACCTGACCGCCGAACACCTTCCGTGCGAACAGCGCGCCGAGGCCCGGGCCGTCGTCCCCATCGCCGTCTCGCCCGGCGGCGGGGCGCTTTTCAACCTGGACGCCCTGAGTCTGCGGCAGGCCACGGCCGAGGGCCGCAACCTCTATCTCGTGGAGTACGACCTCATCCACGATGTCCAGGCCCGGGGCAAGACCCCCCTCGATGTCATCAGCACCATGGAGTCGAGCGGACTGATCGTCGATTGCCGCATGGAGCTGGCCGCCGTCGGCGACCTCGACGCCCAGCCCAGCAACCGCATCCCCTTCTACGTGCTGTTCGCCTCCATCGTGGAACCGGACATCGTGGGCTACCTCTTCGCCCTGGAGCCCGACCGCATCCGCCCCCTGGATCCGGCGGCCCTCCTGCCGGCCCGGGACGCGGCGCCGGCCGGGGAATGCGCCGCCCCTCCCGCCGCGGAGGAGGCCTTCGGCCCCTGGCGCCTCGCCCGCGACGGCGAGACGGCCACCCTGCGCCTCGTCCCGGGGGAACAGGCCGACGCGGCCACGGCCCGGGACGCCCTGCTTTGCGCCCTGGCCGAGGAGACGCCGGTGGAAATGCTCTGGGACATCCCGCCGCGTCCGGACCTGGCCCTGCTCCAGGTCCTGGCGGCCGCCGCCCGCGACTACGCGGGCCGCGGCCTGACCCTCGCCCACCGGGGAGGCCCGCCCCGGACCTTCTCGGAAGCCGCCGCCCGGGCCGGCTTCACCGCCCGGGCCCTGGCCGAGGCGGGGATTCCCGCCGGAATGTTTCTCGTTTCCTGACCACGAACGCCAGGCCGCGTGCCGGAGGATGTTGGATGGTATTCGACGCCGAAACCCAGGCTCTTTTCCGGGAGGAAGTGCAGGAAAACCTCGCCGAACTCGACGGAGCCCTGCTCGCGCTGGAAAAACGACCGGACGACATGGGACTCGTCAACCGGATCTTCCGGGCCGTGCACACCCTCAAGGGGTCCTGCGACATGTTCGGCATCGCCGAGGTCGTGGCCCTGGCCCACGACCTGGAATCCCTGTTCGACCACGTCCGGAGCGGCTGGCGCCGCGTGGGCAAGGAACTGCTGGACGCGGCCTTCGCCACCAAGGACCGTTTCGCGGCCATGCTGGCCGAAGGGGCCGACCCGGCGGCCGAGGTGGACACGGCCCTGCTCGCCCGCCTCAAGGAACTGCTGCGCACGCCGGACATGTCCGACGCCGACCAGCCCCCGGCGGCCGACCAGCCTCCGGCTCCCGCCGCGCCCGACGGCCCGCCGTGCGCAACGGACGCCCCGGCCGGAGAACCGCGTTCCTGGCGCATCCGGATGGCCCCGTCCGACCCGGGCCATCTGGCCAAGGCCGACCCGCTGCTCCTGCTCGACGACCTGCGGGCCCTGGGCCGGGCGGAAGTGCGCTGCGACCTGGGCGGCCTGCCTCCCCTGGCCGACCTGTCCCCGGAGGATTGCCGGCTGGCCTTCGAGGTCCTGCTCACCGCCTCCGAGGCCGACGTTCCCGACGCCAACACCCTGCGCGACATCTTTTTGTTCCTGGAAGACCCCTCCGACGTGACCATCCAGGCCGTCGGCGATCCGGCGCCGGCAGGCGATGCCCCCGCATCCGGCCCCGCCCCCCGCGTCGACGCCGCCCCCGTCCGTGCGGAGCCCGTGGCCCCGCCCCCGGTCCGGGAGTCCGACCCTCCCCGCCGGGAGGCGCCCCCGGCCGCGGAGGCCAGGCGCCCCCCCGCCGCCAGGAAGGAGACCATGCAGAGCCTGCGCGTCGATGCCGCCAAGCTCGACGATCTGGTCAACCTCGTCGGCGAGCTGGTCATCGCCCAGGCCCGGCTCACCCAGCTGGCCTCCGACATCGCCCATCCGGCCCTCACCGGCGTGGCCGAGGAGATCGAGCGGCTGTCCAACGAACTGCGGGACAACACCCTCGGCATCCGCATGCTGCCCATCGGCACCACCTTCAGCCGGTTCCGGCGGCTGGTGCGCGACCTGTCCTCGGAGATGCGCAAGTCCATCGAACTCGTGACCGAGGGCGGCGAGACGGAACTGGACAAGACCGTCATCGAGCAGCTCAACGACCCGCTGGTGCATCTGCTGCGCAACAGCATCGATCACGGCATCGAGCCCCCCGGCGAACGGCTGGCCGCCGGCAAGCCGGAAACGGGCACCATCGTCCTGGCGGCCGAGCACGCCGGCGGCGAGGTGGTGCTGTCCATCACCGACGACGGCCGGGGCATGGACCCCGAGCGCATCCGGGCCAAGGCCGTGGAAAGGGGCCTCATTCCCGCCGACGCCCGCCTCTCCGACGCCGAAATCTTCAACCTCGTCTTCCTGCCCGGATTTTCCACGGCGGAAAAAGTCACCAACATCTCGGGCCGGGGCGTGGGCATGGACGTGGTCAAACGCAGCATGGACACGCTGCGGGGCAAGATCGACATCCACAGCGAACCCGGCAAGGGCTCGCGCATCACCATCAAGCTGCCGCTCACCCTGGCCATCATCGACGGCCTGCAGATCAAGGCCGGGGAGGACCTCTACATCATTCCCCTGTCCCTGGTGGAGGAATGCGTGGACCTGCCGCGCGCCTGCGTCGAGGATTCCGGCAGGGGCCGCACCATCCAGCTGCGGGGCGAAATCGTGCCCTACATCCGGTTGCGCGAGGCCTTCGAGCTGACCGGCACCCCTCCGGCCATCGAACAGATCGTGGTCACCCGCTTCGAGGGCGAACGGGCCGGCATCGCCGTGGACGAGGTCGTCGGCCAGCAGCAGACGGTGATCAAAAGCCTCGGCAACTACATCGGCGCGGTGGCCGGGATATCCGGGGCCACCATCAACGGCGACGGCACCATGTCGCTGATCCTCGACGTGCCGACCCTGGTGTCCTCGGTCAAGCGGGCCGCGGCGTGAGCCGCCCCGGGCGGGGGCGGCCCGCCGGAAACGGCCGCCGCGCGACAATTCCCGCCGGCGCATTGACCGAAAACCTGTGGCCGGGTAACATCGCCGGATTCCTCATCGGGGCATTCGCTGCATGAAAGATCCCTACGCCATTTTCGCGGACTTCATCGCCCGCAAGAGCCTCAAGATGACGCCGCAACGGCGCCGGATTCTCGATGTCTTCCTTTCCGAGAAGGGCCACGTCACCTCCGAGGAGCTTTACCAGAAGGTCAAACGGGACCACGCCTCCATCGGCCAGGCCACGGTCTATCGCACCCTCAAGCTCCTGGCCGACTCGGGGCTGGCCAAGGCCGTGGAATTCGGCGACGGCGCCGTGCGTTACGAGATTTTCTACGGGCAAAGCCACCACGATCACCTGATCTGCGAACAGTGCGGGGTCAACGTGGAGGTGGTGGACCCGGCCATCGAACGCCTCCAGGAGGAGGTGGCCCGGCGTCACGGCTTCGAGTTGACGGGCCACAAGCTCTACCTCTACGGCATCTGCCCGCACTGCCAGGAAAAAAAGCCCCCCCGCGACTGATGCGGCGCCCTGAAGACCACGGCAGAACCCTTACAAAGAAGCAACCATTCCAAAATCTTACCTGCGGGAAGCGGCGACGCGCGTTTCCAGGGCGTGACAGCAGCCCCCTCCCCCGCCGCACGCCCTCCCGCGAGGCCGTCATTCCGGCACGGCCGCCCCGCCGGGCCGGCCCGCGCATTCCGCGAAGACCCGCACCCGGCAACAGGCGCAGCGTTCGGGATCGAGCCGGGCCACGATGCCGGCGATGGCCGAGGCCTTGTCCGGAAAAACATTGCCCTGGCCGATCCGCGCCAGGCAGCCCCCGCGCCTGAGCAGCCCCATGACCTCGCTTTTGAGGGAGCAGAAAAATATCTCCCGCCCGGAAAGGCGCATGGTCCCCGCCTCATGGAAAAGCATGTGGCAGCCGCCGGCGTCGATGAAGTTGATGCCCGACCCCACGATGAGGATGTGGCACTGCTCCGGGCTCTCGGCCGCGATGCGGTGGAGTTCCTCGGAAATGTGGTTGACCGCGCCGAAAAAGATCGAACCGTCCAGCCGCAGGATCTTGAGCTGCGGACATTCGGCCAGGGCGCCCCGCCGGATGTTGCGCAAGGGGCGGCGGGGCATGGCCGGGTCCGGGGCCAGGGTGATGAAATGCGGATGGCTGGTGCGGCGCAGGTACAGCAAAAGCGAGAGCATCACCCCGGCGTAGATGGCGAATTCCAGGGCCACGAACAGGGTGGCCAGGAACGTGGCCGCCAGCACCCCGGCCTCGGCGCGGTCGGTGCGCACGATGTGCCGGATGGCCCGGATATTGACGAGGCCGGCCGCCACGAGAACGATCACCCCGGCCATGGCCGCGATGGGAAGATAGGCCGTCGCCGGCGCCACCAGAAGCACGATGGCCGCCAGGAAAAGCGCCGAGAAGACCGCCGCCAGCGGCGTCCGGGCCCCGGCCTCGAAATTGACGCCCGTGCGGGTGAACGATCCCGACGAGGCGTAGCCGGAAAAAAAGCCCCCCGCGATGTTGGCCAGCCCCTGGCCGATGAACTCCTGGCTGTTGTCGATGCCCTGTTCCGAGCGCGCCGCCACGGCCCGGGCGATGGACACGGCCTCGGCCAGCCCCAGCATGGCCACGGCCAGGGCGCCGGGAAAGAGCACCCGGAAGGTTTCCAGGTCGATCTCCGGCAGCGACAGCGGCGGCAGGCTGGCCGGCAGGGCGCCCACGAGGCGCGCCCCGTGGGCCGGACCGTCCAGGGCCTGGCACAACGCCCCGCCGCCCAGCAGGGCCAGGAGCAACGCCGGAGACCGGGGCCAGACCCGCCGGAACACCACCGCCAGGACCAGGGTTCCGGCCGCGATGGCCGCCACCCGGGGGTTCACCGCCGGAAGCTGCCGGAAAAACGCGGCCCAGGTCCCCCAGAAGGTGCCGCCGCGCGGCAGGGTCACGCCGAAAAAATGCCCGAGCTGGCTGGTGGCGATCAGGATGGCCGCCCCGGCCGTGAAGCCCGTCACCACCGAGTGGGACACGAAATTGACCACCCCCCCGAGCCTGGACAACCCCAGCCCGAATTGCACGACCCCGGCGAGGACCGTCAGGGCCAGGACGAGACGGATGTAGTCCGGCGATCCCGGCGCGGCGAGCTGGACGACGTTGGCGTAGACCACCAGGGAAATGGCCGTGGTCGGTCCGGAAACGAGGTGGAACGAGGAGCCGAACAGGGCGGCCACCACGGTCGGCACCATGGCCGCGTAGAGGCCGTACTGCGGCGGCAGTCCGGCGATGGCCGCGAAGGCCACGCCCTGGGGCAGCACGATCACCGCCCCGGTCAGCCCGGCCCACAGGTCGTGCCTGGCGGTGCGGCGGTTGACCCTGGGCCACCAGCCGAGAAAGGGCAACAGGCGCGGCAGGATCTTCCCGAGCCGCCCGGCCCAGCCATCGCGTCCCGGAAGTTCGCATTCTTCCATGGCGGTGTCTCCAAGGCCCGGAAAGGACCATCTCCACCATACCCGCGCCGGGGCCGGGGTCAATACGGGACATCGGACCGGAAGGCCCGCGATGGAGGGCGTCTTGCCACGGCCGCTTTTTCCGGCTAGTGTCGGTGCTCCAGTTCTCCATGGACGGAGGCGGTTCCCGGCACCCCGGGACCGCGAGGGCAGGCAGGCTCGAGTCCCGTCGCGCACCCGCGCCCGGAGTCCGCCCATGGCCGCCGTCTGCGCCACATCGCCCATCGGGGCCTACCAGCGCGAAGCGTCCCGCCTCGCCGCGCCGACGCCCCGCGTCGCTGGCAAGATCATCGAGCGCGGCGCCGGCATCGGCCTGGGGCCCTTTTCCGTCCGCTTCGCGGCCACGGATTACGAATTCGACCTGACCGGGACATCTCCCCAGACGCCCTTCGCCGACGTGCTCGACGCCGCGGCCACCGCCCAACGCCTGGCCGACAGCCCCGCGTTGACCGAAGCCCGCCCCAACGCCCTGACCAGGCGGCAGGCCCTGGCCGGCTACGCGGCCACCGCCGCGCGCCCGGACTCCCGCCCGACGCGTATGTTCACCGCCACGGTCTAGCGTCGCGGGGGCGGGGCGGACCGCCGGCACCGGGGCGGCGCCGGGGGGCATGATGCCCCCCGCTCCCCCCGGCGGAGAGGCGGGGGGGACCGGGGAGATCAGTTCCCGGTCGGAAGCAGTCCCTCGGACTTGAGGAA
>CAZNUQ010000018.1:27377-49589 GCA_964576235.1 uncultured Desulfovibrio sp. | reverse complement strand
GCGGCGGCGAGGGCTGCGGATGAGCCGCCGGCCAAGCCCGTTCCGGCATGAATACAGGGAGGGACGAGGGACCGCGTTACGGCGGTCTTTCGTCCTCTGTTTTGACAATGCCCTTGCACAGGTGTACGGAAAAAATGTTCATCGCGCCCTCCTGGCCGCCCCTGTTGCGTGATCGTCCGCGAGTCGCAACGCATCGCGACGGGGAAAACCAAAACCGCATCGATCCGCGTTTGTCTTCGTTGGTCGACAACGTCCAGAAGCCATGCAAAACGGGGAATTCACGAGTCTTTCTGACGTTCTCGAACAGCAGGAAAGCCGTGACACGGATTCTTTTGCCGATTGCCGCATCCTCGGCGTCTATTCAAAGTCCAGGATCGCCGACACGGGACAGGGAACCACGACCCGCTCCCATGAGCAAAAGACCTGGTGGTTCGTGCGCCGCCAGGACGACGACACCTATGCCGTCCAGGCCCTGAACGCCAACGCCATCCCTTCCGGGCCGATTTCGAATATCTCCAAGGGCGAGTTCATGCGCAACTACCGGCCGGAACCCGGATACTACGAAAAACGTTGCCTTCCCTTCATCGAATCCCTCAGGAAGAAGATAACCCGTGCCGAGATGCATCTGGCCGAGGAGGACCTGGATGCCGCGGAAAAGGAATTCTGCAAGGCGCTGCTCCTGGACGAGAAGCATCCCAAAGCCAACATCGAACTCGGCAAGATCTATCTGCAGAAGGGCGACGAGAAGAAACTGGCCGGGGCCCTGCGGCGCATCTTCAGCATCGATGCCCTGTTCCAGGAACACGAGCGGCACCTTTTCAACGAATTCGGCATAACCCTCCGCAAGGAAAAACATTTTCCCGAGGCCATCGACTTCTACGGCAAGGCCCTGGACCGCAACGACGCCGACGAGCACCTCCACTTCAATATCGCCCGGGCCCTGGCCGAATCCGGCGACATCCAGGCGGCCCGGGACCATCTGGGGCGGGCGCTGACCCTCAACGGCGACTTCGGGCCCGCCCGGAAATTCCTGGCATCCCTGGACACCGACGCGTCTTCCGTCCCCGTGCAGGACGAAGGAACGCGGTCATGACCAGTTCGTCGTCGTTTCACTTCCGTTGCCCGCCGGGCACGCGCATGGTGCTCGAAGTGACCGGCCTGCTGGAAAAACTGGCCACCACCTGCGTGGGGCATGTCCGGGGACGTTTTATCATCGTGCAGATGCCCGCCCTGCCGGAAACCGCGCGCGAGGCCGTCTTCCAGCGGCTTTACCCCGACAACGAAACCATCGTCCGTTTTCTCCACGAAGGCACCGTGGTCGGTTTTTCAGCACGCCTCATAAAGTGGATTCAGATTCCCTTCCCGTTGATTTTCCTCACCTACCCGCTGCGGCTCGAATCCCATGACCTGCGCAAGCACCGGAGGGTGCCCTGCTGCATTCCCGGACAGGCCATCGCGCAAGACGAGCCCCTGCCGGGCATGATCCTGGACCTGAGCCTGTCCGGCTGCCAGTTCTCGACCACCTTCGCCGACACGCCGCCCAGCGTGGAACTCGACGATGCGCTGGAACTGCACTGTGAACTTTTCGGCCCCCCCGACACGGGCCGTCTGGCCTGTGTCGTCAAGCGCGTCGCCCGTTCCGGCAACCGGCTGGAAATCGGGCTCAAATTCCGGGAAGTGCCGGAGGGGATCAAACCCGCCCTGGGCGGCTACCTCCACGAAGCCCTGGCCGTCCTGGACTGACAGCATCCCCGCCGCACGAAGCCCCGCTTCCGCAACGTCCCAGGCATCGACACGTACCATCCGTATTCTCAGACGCCATGGCAATGAAAGACGCGGGACACGCGCATCTCGTATTCCAATGAATGCGCACGCGAATATCCACAAATCTTAGTATTCTTTCCTTCCCATGCGCCCAGACAAGCAGTGTCACAAATTCATGAAAAAACGTGACACCTTTACAACAAGACAGGCATATCCTACCACTGGGCCGTAATGGACAGAAGCGGCCGGCGACGGTCCTTCGCATACCACACGGACCACATCCCGCGAGAGACGCGCCGACATGCCTGACTCCAATGTCCTGCCTCCCCTGCTCCTGACGCTCAAGGTTTCGACCCTGGCCACGGCAGCGGCCACGGTCCCGGCCGTCCTCCTGGCCAGAATCGCCAGGGTACGCGATTTTCCGGGCAGGGACGTGGTCGACGCCATCCTCACCCTGCCCATGGTGCTGCCGCCCACCGTCCTCGGCTACTACATCATCGTGGTCCTGGGACGCCGGGGCATCCTCGGCGCCTATCTGTGGGACGCCTTCGGGATCTCCATCATGTTCACATGGGAGGGAGCCGTCATCGCGGCCGCCCTGGTGGCCTTTCCCCTGGTCTATCGTTCGGCCAGGGCGGCCTTCGAGGGCGTGGACGAGAACCTGGAGAACGCGGCCAGAACCCTTGGCGCCTCGGAAGTACGCATCTTTTTCCGGGTGTCCATGCCGCTGGCCCTGCGCGGCCTCCTTGCCGGCGTCATGCTGGCCCTGGCCAGGGCCATGGGGGAATTCGGCGCCACCCTGATGGTGGCCGGAAACCTTCCCGGCAAGACCCAGACGCTTTCCCTCGCCGTCTACAGCGCCACCCAGGCCGGCAACGACGCCCTGGCCAACGAACTGGTGCTGCTCATCTCCCTGGTCTGCGTGGCCCTGCTCGTCATCGTGGCCAAGATCATCAAACCCAAAGCATGAGGAAGGAGGATGCAAACGATGCGCAAGATCCTGTTGTCCCTGGCCCTGGTCCTGTCCATGGCCGCCACGGCCCGTGCCGCCGACCTGACCGTCTCCGCCGCCGCCAGCCTGACCGACGCCTTCGGCGAGATCAAGACCGCCTTCGCCAAGGAACAGCCCGGCGTGAACCTCGTGTTCAATTTCGCCGCTTCCGGGGCGCTGCTCGCCCAGATGGAAAAGGGCGCGCCCGTGGACGTGTTCGCCTCGGCGGACCAGAAGACCATGGACCAGGCCGCTGAGAAAAAGCTCGTCGACACGGCCACCCGGATCGATTTCGCCCGGAATTCGCTGGTCCTGGCCGTGCCGGCCGGCAATCCGGCCAAGGTCAAGGACCTGGCCTCGCTCTCCGGCGCGGCCGTCAAACGCGTGGCCATCGGCAACCCCGATTCCGTGCCCGTCGGCCGCTACACCAAGGCCGGCCTGACCAAGCTCGGCGAATGGGACAAGCTTTCCTCCAAGTTCGTCATGGCCGAGTCCGTGCGCCAGGTGCTCGATTACCTGTCGCGGGGCGAGGTGGACGCCGGCTTCGTCTACAGCACCGACGCCAAGAAAGGCGGTGACAAGGTGGCGGTCGTGACCGAGGTGCCGCTCGAGACCCAGGTCAGCTACCCCATCGCCGTTTTATCCGGCGCGTCCGACAAGAAGGGCGCCGCCGCCTTCGTCGCCTTCGTCGCCGGTCCCAAGGGGCAGGAAATCCTGGCCAAGTACGGCTTCAAAAAGCCCTAGAGGATATTCGGCCGCGAATTCCCCCGGAAGCGCCGCCGCTTTCGGGGGAACCACCCCCGAACGACGCCCGCAACCCCGGCACCCGCGCCGGGCCCTCCGACCACGGGACCCCCATGCGCATCACCGTCGACATCCAAAAGGCCTTCGCCTCGAGCGCCCGCGACTTCCACCTCGACGCCTCCTTTGCCGTCAGCGGCAACCGCGTGGTGCTCTTCGGCTCCTCGGGTTCCGGCAAGACCCTGACCCTGCGGGCCATCGCCGGACTCATGCGGCCCGACTCCGGCTCGATCTCCCTGGACGGCAAGGTCCTTCTCGACACGGCGGGGGGGATCTTCCTGCCGCCGCGCGAACGCAATATCGGCTATGTCTTCCAGGACTACGCCCTGTTTCCCCATCTGACCGTGCGCCAGAACGTGGCCTTCGGCCTCACCCCGCTTTTCGGGAGGCTTTCCCGGGAGGCCGGTGAGCGCGTCACCGGCATCATGGACCTCTTCGGCATCGCCGCCCTGGCCGAGGCCCGGCCGTCGCGCATTTCCGGAGGTCAGCGCCAGCGCGTGGCCCTGGCCCGGGCGCTGGTCGGCGAACCAGAGGCGCTGTTGCTCGACGAACCGTTTTCCGCCCTGGACATTCCCCTGCGGCAGCGGGTGCGGCAGGAACTGGCCGGCATCCTCTCCCGCCTGGACATCCCCCTGGTCATGGTCACCCACGATCCGGCCGACGTGGCCTTTTTCGGCGGCGACGTGGTGACCTACGCCGAGGGCAGGGTTCGCGAAATCCTGCCGGCCGAAGCCATGCGACGGACCATGGTCCGCGTGGCCTAGGGAGGCTCTGGCGGCCTTCCGGCCCGTTGCGCGACACGGCCGGAAAAACCTTCCCGTGAGAAGACGGACCGTATTTTCTTGACAGAGGCCGGGCGGCCCTCTAAAGGCAGGTCAGGAGATCATCAGACGATGTCGTCCCCCCTCACGCCCGTACGCTCCAAAAAACTCTGCGATCTCGTCATCCAGCAGATCCAGGAAAAAATCTCGCTGGGGATTTTCCCGCCGGGTTCGAAGATTCCCACCGAGCAGGCCCTCATGGCCCAACTCGGCGTCGGCCGTTCCACCGTGCGCGAGGCCGTGCGGGTGCTGGTCAACGCCGGCCTGCTCGAGGTGCGTCAAGGCGACGGGACCTACGTTCTCGGCCACGGGATCGACCACGAACCCCTGGGATATCGCCTGCGCCGGTCCACCGCGCAGGAAATCCGCGAGGTACGCCGCATCCTCGAGGTGGAAACGGCACGACTCGCCGCCATAAACCGAACGACCGCCGACATCGAAACCATGCGGGAATGCCTGGCCCGCAAAAAGGCGGCCCACCTGGCCAGCGACACCCACGGCTACGTCACGGCCGACATCGCCTTCCATTCCGCTGTTGCCGCCGCCAGCGGCAACAGCCTGCTGGCCGATCTCTACCGAAGCTTCTGCATGGTTTTCCAGGACTTCCTCGACACCCTCATCGCCGACCGGGGGGTCAACCGATACCAGGAACGCATCCACGACGGTCTGCTCGAGGCCATCGCCAACAACGATCCGGAACATGCCGTGCAATGCGCCATGGAAGCCCTGGACCGGACCTCCGACGACGCCCGGTCGCTGGAGTGAAACGCGATGCCCATCCTCTTTTTTGTTCACGCGAAACATCGGATGATAAGACGATTGTCTCCCTGATTGTCTGGAAACGCTGTCCCGTGTCCCCAGGCCAAGAAACCGGATGCACACGATCCATCCGACAAACCAGCCCGCCCGAGTCCAGGCCCGCGCCGCCCGGACGGACCGCAAACCCGACGGATTATTCCCGAGCCGCCCATGCGCATCACCCGTTCGTTCCTCTATGGCCTTTTCCCTGTTTTCCTGTGCTACTACAGCGCCGTGGCCGACGCCTCCCTGCCGGGAAGGACAGGCGCGCCCCATTCCGCCGCCGTCCTCCCGGAACTCGGCAGACTCGTGAGCCGCCTGACTCTGCCGGCCGCCGTGACCGAAAGCGTGGGGCAGGCCATGGACGAGCTGCGGGCCACGATCATGGCCTCGGGCCTCATGCGGGACAGCCGGCCAAGCCCCGAGCAGGAGCGGCGCGATTTCGTCGCCCTGTGGGCCGATCTGCAACCCGCGTCCCCTCCCCCCGACCTGTCCGGGCAGGCCGCCAACCCGGCCGGGCTGATTCCTGGCCAGGACTGACGGAGCCGCCGGCACGGCGGGCACAGGGGCCCTGCCTCGCCCTCCGCGGCACCGCACGGGACGACGAAATGCGTCGTCCTTGAAAAAGCCTGTGATTCAAGCAGAATAAGATCGTTTCTCAGCCGACTCCCTTGACACGCCTCCTTTGGATTGTTACCCGTTTGGCACTCGGTTCAAAAGAGTGCCAAACGAGGGAGCGCCATGCATCTGCCCGAACGCGAAAGGGAAGTCCTGACCACCATCATCGAGGCCTACATCGCTTCGGCCTCTCCGGTGGGTTCGCGGGCGGTTTCCAAGCAGAGCCAGCTCGGCCTTTCCCCGGCCTCCATCCGCAACATCATGGCCGACCTGACGGAATCCGGCTATCTGGCCCAGCCCCACACCTCGGCCGGCCGCGTGCCCACCGCCAAGGCGTTCCGTTTCTACCTGGACGAGGTCATGCGGCTTTCCCCCCTGTCTGCGGCCCACCAGCGGCAGATCACCGACAACCTGGCCACGGCCGGCCTGGAACTCGACGACCTGCTCCGCCAGGCCTCCCGGCTTCTGTCCGGCCTCTCCCTCCAGGTGTCCATGGTCATCGTCCCCAACCATGCCGCCACGCGCTGGAAGCGCATCGATTTTTCCCTTCTGAATCCCGGCCTGGTGCTCGTTCTCCTGGTCCTGCAGGGCGGCATCGTGCGCAAGCGGGTCATCGAGACCTCGCCCGAGCTCACGGGCGACGACCTGGCCAGTTGCGCCAACTACCTGAACCATCTGTTCTCGAACATGACCATCGCCGAGGTCAGGACCAGGCTGGTCGCCGAACTGAAGGAAGCCAAGCGATCGCTCAACGCCCTCTATCGCCGGGCCCTCACCATGGCCCGCAGCACCTTCGACCAGGAACGGGAGGCCGCGAACGAAGTCATCGTGGACGGAACGCCCAACATCCTGTCCCAGCCTGAGTTCACCGACGCCGACCACATGCGCGAACTGATGCGCGTGCTGGAAGAGCGCACACTTCTGCTCGAACTGCTGGACAAAACCGCAAACGAACTTAAAACCATCATAACCATCGGTGACGAGTCGGATCAGGCCGCCCTGGCGGACCTCGGCGTCATCACCGCCCCGTATGGCGCGGGGTCGCATCCGCTCGGTGCCATCGGCCTGATCGGCCCCCTGCGCATGGATTACGCCAAACTGGTGCCCGTGGTGAATTTCACCGCGAGCGCCCTGACCCGGCTTCTCGACCGGCATTTTTAACCAAAAGACGCCACGCGTCCGGCGCCCCGGCCCTGGCCGGCTTTTTTTTCGCGCCCGGCGCGTCTTTTTGGAGGAACCATGACCCCCGACGAAAAGCGTCCCGATCCCGAACAGGCTCCCCAGGAGGCGACCGAGGCGGCCCCCGTTTCCGCCGAGGAAGAAGTGGAACGCCTGCGGGCCGAACTGGCCGCCGAGGCCGACCGCCGGCTGCGCGCCCTGGCCGAGGCTGAAAACCTGAAAAAACGTCTGATCAAGGAAAAGGAAGAGTTCCAGAAGTATGCCACGGAATCCCTGGTGTCGGAACTGCTGCCGGTGCTCGATCACCTCGATCTGGCCCTGTCCCATGGCCGCGGCGTCGATGCCTGCAAGGACTTCGTCGTCGGCGTGGACATGACCCGCAAGGCCTTCCTCGACATCCTCGGCCACCACGGCGTGACGGAATTCGGACAACGCGGGGAACCGTTCAATCCCGAATCCCACGAGGCCCTCGGCATCACGAGCGACCCGGCCCTCGGGAACGACGCCGTGGCCCAGGTCGTGCAGCGGGGCTACACCCTGCGCGGCCGGCTGCTGCGTCCGGCCAAGGTCATGGTCAACAAGGCGCAATAGGGGCCTTTTTTGGGCACGGTCCCCTTTACTCGGGGAAAACGTGCTTTATATACCAGCCTGTCTTAATCGAAACATTCGCCCTCGCGGCGGAGCCTCATACAGGAACCACAAGGAGGAAGGGCCATCATGTCTAAAATAATCGGGATCGACCTCGGGACCACCAACTCCTGCGTCTACGTCATGGAGGGCAAGGACCCGAAGTGCGTCACCAACCCGGAAGGCGGCCGCACCACCCCGTCAATCGTGGCCTTCACCAAGGAGCGGTTGGTCGGCGAAATCGCCAAACGCCAGGCCGTCACCAATCCCGAGCGCACCATATTCGCCATCAAGCGCCTGATGGGCCGCAAGTACGACGCCCCGGAAGTGAGCCGCTGGACGAGCCACTGCCCGTACAAAATCGTCGAGGGCACGGGCGGTGACGGCTATGTCGAGGTCGAAGGCAAGAAATACAGCCCGGCCGAAATCTCGGCCATCATCCTCGGCAAGCTGAAAAAGGACGCCGAAGCCTACCTCGGCGAAACCGTCTCCGAAGCCGTCATCACCGTTCCGGCCTACTTCAACGACGCCCAGCGCCAGGCCACCAAGGACGCCGGCCGCATCGCCGGCCTCGAGGTCAAGCGCATCATCAACGAGCCCACGGCCGCGTCCCTGGCCTACGGTTTCGACAAGAAATCCAACGAAAAGATCGCCGTCTTCGACCTCGGCGGCGGCACCTTCGACATCTCGATCCTCGAAGTCGGCGACAACGTCGTCGAAGTCCGGGCCACAAACGGCGACACCTTCCTCGGCGGCGAGGACTTCGACCAGCGCGTCATCAATTATCTGGTCGAGGAGTTCAAGAAAGAGAACGGCATCGACCTGGCCCAGGACCGCATGGCCCTGCAGCGCCTCAAGGAAGCCGGCGAGAAGGCCAAGAAGGAACTCTCCACGGCCATGGAGACCGAGGTGAACCTGCCCTTCATCACGGCCGACGCCTCCGGGCCCAAGCATATGATGATCAAGCTCACCCGCGGCAAGCTGGAATCCCTGGTCCACGACCTGGTCCAGAAGACCGTGGAGCCCTGCCGCAAGGCCCTGGCCGACGCCGGCCTCAAGGCTTCGGACATCGACGAGGTGGTGCTGGTCGGCGGCATGACCCGCATGCCGCTGGTGCAGAAGACCGTCCAGGAATTCTTCGGCAAGGAGCCCAACCGCTCGGTCAACCCGGACGAGGTCGTGGCCATGGGCGCGGCCATCCAGGGCGGCATCCTGGCCGGCGACGTGAAGGACGTGCTGCTGCTCGACGTGACCCCGCTTTCCCTGGGCATCGAAACCCTGGGCGGCGTGTTCACCAAACTCATCGAGCGCAACACGACCATCCCGACCCGCAAGAGCCAGGTGTTCACCACGGCCGCCGACAATCAGCCGTCCGTCTCCATCCACGTGCTCCAGGGCGAGCGTCCCATGGCCGGCGACAACATGACCCTCGGCCGTTTCGAGCTGACCGGCATCCCGCCGGCGGCGCGCGGCGTCCCCCAGATCGAGGTCACCTTCGACATCGACGCCAACGGCATCGTCAACGTCTCGGCCAAGGACACCGGCACCGGCAAGGAGCAGTCGATCCGCATCACCGCCTCCTCGGGCCTGTCCGAGCAGGATATCCAGAAGCTCATCAAGGACGCCGAATCCCACGCCGAGGACGACAAGAAGAAGCAGGCCCTGATCGAAGTCCGCAACCAGGCCGACACCCTGGTCTACACCACCGAGAAGTCCCTGGCCGAACTCGGCGACAAGGTCGACGGCGTGACCCGGGGCGACATCGAGGCCAAGCTCAACCACGTCAAGGAAACCCTCAAGGGAGAGGACGCCGACGCCATCAAGCGCGCCGTCGAGGATCTTTCCCAGGCCTCCCACAAGCTGGCCGAGAAGCTCTACCAGCAAAAGGCCGAGGCCGGCGGCCAGCCCGGCGGCCCCGGGACCGGCGCCGGCGGCGCCCAGGCGGGCAAGGCCCCGGGTTCCGACGAGGACGTGGTCGACGCGGACTACACCGAGGTGAAATAAGGCGCGACGGGACGCGGACTTGCTTTCGCGCCCCTTTGCGCGTAACGGAAAACCCGACCCGTCCCCGGACGGGTCGGGTTTTTTCACGCCCCATCGGCCACGGCGGCCCGGCCGCCAAACCCCCGGTTCGCCCATGAACGTCATGATGCAATTCCATCGCTCTTCCTCCCGTCTGCTGGCGGGGTTGCTTTTGTGCGTCCTGCTCGCCGCCCTCCCCGGATGCGGCGGACTGTTCACCTCCAAACCCGAGGCGCCGACGCCTCCTCCCCCGTCGCCGCCCGTGGCGCCCCAGCCGACGGTCGCGCCCTCGCCGCCGCCCAAGCCCGTCACCCAGAACTCCGTGGCCCTGCTTTTGCCCCTCGGCGGCCCCTTCAGGGCGTTCGGCGCCAAGGTGCAACAGGGCGTGAAGGCGGGCCAGGACGCCTTGGCCACCGCCGGAACGCCGCTCGACGTCACGGTCATCGACGTGACCCAGGCCGGATGGGTGGATGCCCTGCGTGCCCTGCCGCCGGAAGTCACCCTCGTCGGGGGCCCCATGCATCCCCTGACGCTCAAGGAACTGCAAAACAGCGGCCTTCTGCAAAGCCGCGTGTTCGTGGCCTTCATGTCCTCCCTCGGCGACGCGCGGGAGGGCATCGACGCCTGGCGCTTCTTCCCCAGCCACGAGGACGAAATCGACACGCTGCTGCGCCTGGCCCTGACCGATTACGGCATCACCCAGTTCGGCGTCCTGCGCCCGGACGGCCGTTACGCCCAGAGCATGGCCGACGCCTTCGGCCTGGCCGTTTCCCGACTCGGCGGACAGGTCACGGCCACCGGCGTCTACGCGCTGCAGTCCCCGGCCACCTGGGAAGCCACGGTCGGCGAGATGGTCAAGACCGGCGGCGGCCGCCCCGGCTTCGGCGCCGTGTTCATCCCGGACGACTGGGCCAACGCCGACAAGGTGCTGCCCTACTTCTTCCGCAACAGGGTGGAGGATCTGCTCATCCTCGGCACCCAGGTCTGGACCGAGGCCCTGTTCCGGGCCGCCGCGACCAAGACCCAGATCAACATCCAGAACTACCGGCTGGCCGTCTGCCCCGGCGCCTGGTGGCCGGAAAACCAGGGCAAGGCCACCCAGGATCTGCTCGCGGCCATGCGCGCCGCCGGCAACAACCATCCCGACATGTGGGAAGCCCTGGGCTACGACTTCGCCCGCATGGCCGCACGCCTGGGACGCCTGCCCCAGGGCGCCCCGCCCCAGGATGTCAGCGCCCGGCTGGCCCAGGCCACCGCGGGCATGGACTTCAGCATGGCCCCCGTCTCCTACACCCCCGACGGAAAGGCCCATGTGGCCATGTACCTGTTCCGCCCCTCCGTGGCCGGGCCGGTACTGCTCGACCCCGAAGGCTTCCGCCAGCGCCTCAACGCCATCCGGCAAAAGGCCCTGGAAAATCCCGCGCCGGAAACCGAACAGTCGTATTCGCCCAATCCCGCTCCGACGATCCCGGCCCAGCCGACCGCGGTCCCGGCGCAGCCGGCCCCTGTCCCGGTCCAGCCGGCCCAGCCGGTCAAACCGACGCCAGCCCCGCCGGCCGATCCTGCCGCCCCGGTGCCGGCCCACCGGCAGGCCGTCCCGATCTCCTGACAGCCAAGGAAGACGACCGCATGAAAATACGCCCCGACGAGGTGGCCAAGGTGGCGAGACTCGCCCGGTTACGCCTCGATGACGACAAGCTCGAACGTTTCGCCGGCCAGATGGACGACATCCTGGCTTACATGGAAACCCTGGGCGCCGTGGACACCACCGGCGTGGAACCACTCTACAGCCCCGTGGTCCACGGAACGCCCATGCGCCCCGACGTGGCGGTGAAATCCTGCCGCCGCGACGACATCCTCGCCAATGCCCCGGCCACCGACGGCCAGTTCTTCGTCGTGCCGAAAATCGTCTAATGCAAAGAGAACGGGGTTCCGCCCCGCGCCCCGCCCGTCCGGTTCCGGAATGGCGGGGCGCGTCCACAAGGGATTTGCCATGTCCGAGATCGTGCGTCTGAGCCTGACCGAAGTTCGCGACAAGCTGGCCGGCAGGGAAATAAAGGCCGAGGAGGCCGTCACGGCCTGCCTCGACCGCATCGGGGCCACGGAGCCCAGGCTGCGGGCCATCCTGAACCTCCAGGCGGAAGCCGCCATCGAACAGGCCCGGGCCATGGACGCCTCGGGTCCGGACCCTTCCAAGCGGCTTTGGGGCGTCCCCGTCCTGGTCAAGGACGCCATCTGCGTGAAAGGCGCCCCTACCACCTGCGCCTCCAGGATCCTCGAAAATTTCGTGCCGTTTTACGACGCCACGAGCGTGGAGAAACTCAAGGCCGCCGGCGCCGTCGTCCTCGGCAAGGCCAACATGGACGAATTCGCCATGGGGTCCTCCACCGAGAACTCCGCCTATCAGGCCACGACCAATCCCTGGGACACGACCAAGGTTCCCGGGGGATCGAGCGGAGGCTCGGCCGCATCCGTGGCCGCCGCACAGTGTTTCGCGGCGCTCGGCACGGACACCGGCGGCTCCATCCGGCAGCCCGCCGCCTTTTGCGGCACGGTCGGCATCAAGCCCACCTATGGACGGGTGTCGCGCTACGGGCTCGTCGCCTACGGCTCGAGCCTGGATCAGATCGGACCGCTGACCCGTACCGCGGACGACGCCGCCGCCGTGCTTTCCGTCATTTCCGGCCATGATCCGAAGGATTCGACATCGGCCCCCCGGGAAGTCCCGGACTTCGAGGCGGCCCTCGCGGGGGCGGCCGACTTGCGGGGCCTCGTCATCGGCCTCCCCGAGGAGTACTGGGGCGATGGCGTGGACGACGAGGTGCGCGACGCCTGCCGCACGGCCGTCGAAGCGGCCGGGGACCTCGGCGCCAAGGTCGTGCCCGTGTCGCTCCCCCACACGCCCTATGCCGTCGCCACCTACTACATCGTGGCCATGGCCGAGGCGTCGTCCAACCTGGCCCGGTTCGACGGCGTTCGCTACGGCTACCGCGCCCCCGAGGCAACGTCCCTCGAGGAACTCTACGAGCTGTCGCGATCCAAGGGGTTCGGCCCCGAGGTGCAGCGGCGCATCGTCATCGGCACCTATGTCCTTTCCGCCGGCTACTATGACGCCTACTACCGCAAGGCGGCCCAGGTGCGCCGGCTCATCCGCCAGGATTTTCTCGACGCCTTCGAAAAATGCGACGTGATCTGCGGACCGACATCCCCCTTCGCGGCCTTCCCCATCGGCAAAATGACCGATGACCCCCTTCAGATGTATCTGAGCGACATCTTTACCATTTCTCTGAATCTGGCGGGATTGCCCGGCCTGTCCATGCCCGTCGGTCTCGGCCGGGAATCGGGCATGCCCATCGGCATGCAGCTTTTCGGTCCGGCCTTCGAGGAGGCAGCCATCCTGCGTGCGGCCAAGGTGTTGGGGACCGCCCTGCCCGGACTCCCCGAACCCGCCGGCATCTAGCAATGTTTTCGGCGGAGCCCGGGAACCTGCCTGTCCCCGCCGAAGAAAGCATGCGCTCCTTCGAGGGGGGCAATCCATGACGTGCGACCGCGATGTGCCGCCATGCAAGGAAAAGCGTCCATCCCCCTGGCGGTAGCCCTTTCCGGCGGCTCGGACAGCCTGCTCGCCCTCGGGCTCCTGCGCGCGGCCGGGAATGAATGCCTGGGCCTGCACGCCCATTTCCTGCCGCCGGACAGCCGCCGGAAGGCCCTGGCCGAGGCCATCGGAACCCAGTGCGCCCGCCTGGGCGTCCCCTTTTTCGCCCTCGACCTGTCGCGGGAATTTTCCGAACGGGTCATCGCGCCCTTCATCGCCGACTATGCGGGGGGGAAAACACCCAATCCCTGCGCCGCCTGCAACCGGACCATGAAATTCGGGCTTCTTCTCGAGAAAGCCCTGGCCCTGGGCGCCGGGGGGCTGGCCACCGGCCACTACGCCCGCCTGGCCGCGACGTCCGACGGTCCGGCCCTGTACCGCGGCGCCGACGGGACGCGGGACCAGAGCTATTTCCTCTGCCTCGTGCCGATGACGGCCCTGGACAGCGCCGTTTTCCCGCTCGCCGGCCGGCGCAAGACGGACAATGCCGCCGCCCTGGCCGACCTCGGTCTGACGCCGCCCCTTCCAAAGGAATCGCGCGAGGTCTGCTTCGTGCCCGGCGACGACTACCGGGCCTTTCTCGAAACGTCCGGCGCGCCGCTCTCCGGCCCCGGCCCCATCGTCCTCGCCAGCGGCGAACGGGTCGGCGTCCATCAGGGGCTTTGGCGCCACACCGTCGGCCAACGACGGGGACTCGGCGTGGCCTGGAGCGAGCCGCTCTATGTCCTGGCCAAGGAGGCCGCCGCCAACGCCCTGGTGGTCGGCGTCAAGCGGCAACTGCGCGCCACGTCCTGCCGCACCGCCACGGCCAACGTCCTCGTTCCGCCAGGGCGATGGCCCGATGCCGTCCTTGTCCAGACCTGCTACCGCATGCGGCCCAGGCCGGCCAAGGCCGCCCTCGACGCGGCGGGGCGTTTGTCGCTATCCTTCGACGACCCCGTCGCCCGCCCGACCCCCGGACAGGTGGCCGCCGTCTACGACCACGACGGACGGGTGCTGGCCGGCGGGGAAATCACGGACTGAACCCGGGAGAACCATGCGCGCGCGCATCCGCAACGTCCTGCTCGACCGGGACGGCACGATCATAGAGGAACGGCACTACCTGGACGACCCCGCCGGCGTGGCCCTGGTTCCCGGCGCCGGGGAGGCCCTGGGCAGCCTGACACGGGCCGGTTTCCGGCTCTTTCTCGTCACCAACCAATCCGGCATCGGACGCGGCTATTACGGACCGGAGGATTTCGCCGCCGTCCAAACGCGCCTGCTCGCCTTGCTGGCCCCCTTCGGGGCGGTCATCGCCGACACGGTCTTTTGCCCCCATGCCCCGGATGCGGGGTGCGCCTGCCGCAAGCCCGGCATCGGCCTTTTCACCACCCTGGCCGCCCGACACGGCCTCGTCGCGGCGCAAACCGCCGTCATCGGCGACGCCGCCTCGGATATCGCCTTCGGACTGGCCCTGGGCTCGCCACTCACCATCCTGGTCCGCACCGGACATGGCGCGCGGACGGTCCGGGAACTCGGCCTGCCCGAGCCCGCCGCGCCGGATATTCCCCTCGCCCGACGCGGTTCCGGCTGGCCCCATGCCCTGGCCCGGGACCTGCCCGAGGCCGTCGCCGCCCTCCTGGAAGGAAAACTTCCCGAAATGCCGTGACCCTGGCCCCGACGCCTCCGGCGCCTCGCCACCCGGCCGCGCCGGATTGGGCTCAGGCGCTCTTCCTTCCTGTTGAAAAAAATCAGGGCAAAGGTACAACTAGGCCGAATCGGAGGCCTGCATGGACGCGAAGCAATCTGGCGGCTGGCTGCGGGATCGGAAAAACTGCATCATCGCGTTGCTTTTCCTCATCGCCATGGGAGAATTCGTTCTGCTGCTCTGGCGCACGGTCCCGCCGCCCCCCACCGCCACCAGAGAAACGGCCGGCGCCGCCGCCGAGGGCGTGCGCGTGGCCGGTCTGGCCATGGATCCGGAACGGGGCCGGTATCTGCTCGTGGCCTTCGACCGCCCCGTGGCGGGCGCCCGGGACGGCGCCACGCCGGCCGACGAGCCGGCCGCCATCGAACCGCGCGTTTCCGGCAAATGGACCTGGATTTCGCCCTACATGCTGCGCTTCGAGCCCAAGGACGGCTTCGCCCAGGCCGTGTCCTACACCGTGACCCTCAAGCCCGGCGCCTTCCTGGCCGCACCCCAGGAATTGACCGGCCAGGACACCTTCCAGGCCTCCCACGGCACGTTCGAGGTGTCGCGGCTGACGGCCCATCTGGAACCCGCCCCGGGAGGACGGGCCATGGTCGTGGTGCGCGGCGAGGCGGTTTTCAACCGGCCGGTCGATCCCAAGTCCCTGGCCGAACATATCGCCCTCGTCGATCCCGGCGATCCGGGCAGGCCCGTGCCCGTCTCCCTGACCACCGCGTACGCCTCGAAAAAAATCGGCTTCGTGTCCGAACCCGTCGAAAAAACCGCGCAGCAACGCGAGGTGAAGGTGGTTGTCACCCCCGGAGTGCGCCCGGAGAAAGGCGATATCCCCCTTGGCCGGGAGACCGTGGCCGTCATCCCCGTGGTGCTCGACCCCCATTTGCGCGTGCGCGACGTGAAGGCGGCCTCCGAGGAGGGGGCCTCGACGATCCGCGTCACCCTGTCGACGCCGGTCGAATCCAACGAGGAAACCGCCGCGCACCTGCGGGTCGAACCGGAGGTAGAACTCGAGTTGGCCGCCGACGGCGCGCAGTTGATCCTCGGCGGTTCCTTCCAGCCGGGCCAGGAATACGCCGTGACCCTGGAAAAGGGGCTGGCCGCCGCCGACGGCGCGATCCTGGACGCGACGGTCGCCCGAACCGTACGCATCCCCGACCTGGAACCCTCCGTCGACTTCAAGGACCAGGGCATGTTCCTCTCACGAAACGGCTATAAGAACATGGCCGTCAAAAGCATCAACTGCAATGCCGCCCATCTGACCGTCGACCGTGTGTACTTGAACAACCTCTTTCCGCTTTTTTCCATGAATTATTCTGTCTTCGAGGACGAAAGCGGCGCGGGAGGCGTCGGCCCGAACCTGGGCGACCGCATATTCGACGACCGCATCCCTCTGCAATACAAAAACAATATTTCAGTCGCCACGCCGCTCAACCTGGAAAAGTATATCCAGGGGCACGAACCGGGGCTCTATCGGGTGGCGCTTACCGTGCCCGGCAAATTCGAGGGTTTCCAGCGTTTCGTGCTGCTGACCGATATCGGCATCGTGGCCAAGCGCGGTCTGGACGATTTCCTGGTCTGGACCGCTTCCTATTCCACCCTGTCCCCCATCGCCGGGGCCAGGGTGCGCGTGTTGTCCTATCAGAACCAGGAATTGGCGTCCGGTACGACCGACGCCCAGGGGCTGTTCCGGGCCAAGATCACGGCCAGGACCATGGCCGACAAGCGCCCCTATATGATCGTCGTGGAAAAGGGCGCGGACACGAGTTTTCTCCTCTATGACCGCTTCCAGGTCGACACCACCGGACTCGATGTCGGCGGCGCGGTCATGCCGGATGCCGGCTACACGGCCTACGTCTACGGCGAACGCGACATCTATCGGCCCGGCGAAACCCTCAAGGGCGTGGCCGTGGTGCGCGACGCCCGCCTCGGGGTGCCGCCCTCCATGCCCGTGACCATCAGCCTTTCCGACCCCCAGGGCCGCAAGATCGCGGAGCAGGCGGCCGTGACCGGCGCCGAGGGCCTCGTCACCCTGCGCCAGGCATTGCCGGCCCAGTCCCTGACCGGCGCCCATCTCATGGCCATAAAGGCCGGCGAGACGGTCATCGGCCAGTACCGTTTCCAGGTGGAGGAATTCGTCCCGGATCGCATCCGCGTGTCCGTCGACACGCCGGCCGCGGCCGTGGGACCGGGCGAGCCGCTGTCCTTCTCGATTTCCGGCCAGTACCTCTTCGGCGCCCCGGGGGCTGCCTTGCCGGTCGAGGCCAAGGTGCGCCTGGTCAAGGCCCCCTTTGCCCCCAAGGGCTTCGAGGACTACGTTTTCGGAGACCCGGAGCGCAGCTTCGAGGACACCGAAATTCTTCAGGAAACAGGGAATCTGGACACCCAGGGCAAGGCTTCCTTCGAGGCCGCCCTGCCGGAGAGCCTCGAACCTCCGGCCGCCCTGGAGGCCGTCGTCACGGCCCGGGTACGCGAGGGAGGCGGGCGCGGCGTGACAGGGCTGGCCCGGGTGCCGGTCCACGCCTACGCGGCCTATCCGGGCCTCAAGCGCCTCAAGAGCGAGGCCACGACACCCGGCAAGCCCATGACCTTCGACTTCGTGGTGGTGGATCCATCGGGCGTCCCGGCCCCATCCGAGGAGCTTACGGCGACGCTTTACCGCGACACCTGGCAGACGGTGCTGCGCAAGGGGCCGGACGGCTCCTTCAAATACGAATCGGCGCGCGACGCCAAGGTGTTGGAGCAAAAATCCGTCAGCGCGCCCAAGGGCAAGGGGAACGTCTCGTTCACGCCGCCCTCGGTCGGCAGCTACCGGCTGGTAGTGACGGATCCGCAATCCGGGGCATCGAGCCAGCTTGAATTCTACGCCGGCGGTTTCGGCTACTCCCCCTGGGCCGTGGAGAATCCGGCACGGCTGGAACTGAAAGCCGACAAGGTCGATTACGCCACCGGAGAGACGGCCCGGATCCAGGTGCGCGCCCCCTTCGGCGGCAAGCTGCTGGTGACCGTCGAGGGATCGGGCGTGCACGACGCGCAGATCGTGACGCTCGCCGGAAACACCGCCGACATCGCCATTGCGATCAAACCGGAATACATGCCCGGCGTCTATGTGACCGCCACCCTCGTACGGCGGGCCGGCGACGTGCCTGCCGGAAGCCCCGCGCGGGCGTTCGGCGCGACAGCTCTTTCCGTCGACCGGACCTCGGGCAGGCTGCCGCTCGCGGTGACGGCGCCAGCCGAAATGCGCCCGGGAGGCAAACTCACGGCGGAAGTCGCCGCTTTTCCCGGCAGCCTCGTCACCGTGGCCGCCGTGGACGAAGGCATCCTCCAACTCGTCGCCCAGAAGACGCCCGACCCCTTCGCCTTCTTCTACGCCAAGCGCCAGTTGCAGGTGGATACCCACGACACCTTCTCCATGCTGCTGCCGGAGGTGCCGCCGGT
The DNA here is from genome assembly GCA_964576235.1 of uncultured Desulfovibrio sp. Taxonomy (GTDB): domain Bacteria; phylum Desulfobacterota; class Desulfovibrionia; order Desulfovibrionales; family Desulfovibrionaceae; genus Solidesulfovibrio. Next base: position 31,248 of record CAZNUQ010000018.1, on the reverse strand, counting down.
GATGGGCAAGGCCCTGGCCGGAGGCGGCGACGGTCTGGAAGACCTGTCCAATTTCGTGCGCACCCAGAGCCCGGGCAGACGGACCGTGGCCTTCTGGTCCGACCCGGTCATGGTCGGCCCCGACGGCAAGGCGCGTGTGAGTTTCGACATCCCCGAATTCCAGGGCCAGGTCCGGCTCATGGCGGCCGGCATCTCGGGCCGGGCCTTCGCCGCGGCCGAGGCCAGGACGCGGGTGAAAAGCCCGTTGGTGCTCCTGCCCTCGTTCCCCCGCTTCCTCTCCTTCGACGACGCGCCCCGGATTCCGGTCACCGTGCGCAACGACACCGGCAGGGACGGCACGTTCGATGTCAGCCTCGCCGCCACGGGCCCGGTCACGGTGCAAACCGCCCTGCGGCACCTGTCCCTGGCATCGGGAGGCATGGAGACGGTCTGGTTTCCCGTTGTCGCCGGCCAGGCCGAGGGCATCGCCGAGTTCACGGTCGCCGTCTCGGGCGCAGGGGAAACATCCCGGGACACGGTCATGGTGCCGGTGCGCTCGCCGCTGCCGGCCCGGACCTCGGTGCGCTCCGGCGCCATGGAGGCCGCCATGGTCACCGTGCCGGAACTGGCCTCGCAGGAATTCCTGCCGGGCACGGCCCGACGCGACGTGACGGTGGGGCCGTTCCCGCTCATCCGGTTCACGGGCAACCTGAAGGCCCTGCTCGCCTATCCGTTCGGCTGTCTGGAGCAGACCGTTTCCCGCGCCTTTCCCCTCCTCTATTTTGCCGATCTGGCCAAATCCCTCGATCCGGCCGCCTTCGAAAACGCCTCGCCGGCAGGCATGGTGCAGTCCGCCCTGCGCCGCGTGACCGGCATGCAACTGTACAACGGCGGCTTCTCCATGTGGCCTGGGGGCGACGAGCCCAACGAATGGGTGAGCCTCTACGCCGCCCACTTCCTGGTCGAGGCCGGACAAGCCGGCTATCCCGTGGACAAGGGGGTTCTGGCCCAGGCCCTGTCCTTCGCCGGTGAAACCGGGCGCGGCGCGAACCTGGAAAAAGCCGAAGGGCTCAAGGTCGCCGCCTACGCCCTCTACGTCCAGGCCCGGGCCGGCCGGGCCGATATCGGGGCCATGGACAACCTGCGCGACAGCCATGGCAAGAGGCTCCCGGCAGAGGCCAAGGGCCTGCTCGGAGCCGCCTACGCCGCCGTCGGCAACACCAGGGCGGCGGACATCCTTCTCGCGGGGCCGTCCCCGGCGGGCGAATCGCGCAAGGACACCGGAGGCAGCCTCGATTCGATCCTGCGCGACAAGGCGCTTTTCCTCTCGGCCCTGCTCGATGCCGCGCCGGCCGATCCGCGGCTGGGCAGTCTGGCCGAGGAGGTCGGCCGCCTGCTCGAAGGCGAGGCCTATCCTTCCACCCAGGAAAACGCCTTCGCCCTGCTCGCCCTCGGCAAGTTTTACGCGCGTCAGAAGGCCAAAAAGCCATTTACCGGACTGTTGTATGCCGGCTCGGGCCTTCTCGCCGACTTTGCAAGCGGAAAGGTCCTCAGTCTGCGCGGCATCGGTCAGGAGGGCGACCTGCGCCTGGAGATCAGCCAGGGCTTCACGCCGGGGGCTTGCTATTACGCCGTGCGTACCCGGGGCATTCCGGCCCCGGGTGCCCATGTCCCCCAATCCGCCGGATTGGAGATCGCCCGCGACTCCCTCGACCGTGACGGGAACCCCGTCGATCTCGCGAACGTGCCCCAGGGCGCCCTGGTCGTGGTCCGGTTGTCCGTGCGGGCCACCTCGGGTCCGGTGTCCAACGTGGTTCTGGAAAACCTGCTGCCGGCTGGCCTCGAGGTGGAGAACCCCCGCCTGGCCACCACGGAACGCCTGCCGTGGATGGAGGCGGAAGAAAAGGCGGCCTCGGTCCATGTGGACCTCCGCGACGACCGGGTCCTGCTCTTCACAGACCTTCCGGACACCCGGTGGCATACGCACTATGCCCTGCTCCGCGCGGTGACGCCCGGCTCGTTCACCCTGCCGCCGCCGCAGGCCGAGGCCATGTACGCTCCCGAACTGCGCGCCAGCGGCGCGGTGTCGCGGTTGACCGTAAACGAAAAAAACCATTGAAAGCAAAATGATGGAAAAATTCTCGAAACTGGCGGGCACCTGTGTCCGTAACGGCGTCACCGACCTGCACATCCGGGCCGGCCAGCCCGTGGCGGTTCGCCGCAACGGACACCTGCATTTTCAGCGGGATATAGTTTTCGACCAGACGGAGCTGGAAACCGTGCTCCACCACATCACCACGGACCGCCAACGCCGGATCCTGGCCGAACGGTGGTCCGTGGACTTCTCGGCCACGCTCCAGGGCACGCAGATGCGGCTCAACGCCTTTTACACGGCCGACGGACTGGGCCTTGCCGTGCGTTTTCTGCCGTCGGTCGTCCCGGACTTCGAGGCCCTGAACATCCACCCTTCCCTCCGGGAACTGTGCGGCCTGCAGCACGGCCTGATCCTCATCTGCGGTCCGACGGGCAACGGCAAATCCACCACCATCGCCGCCATGATCCGGGAGATCAACGAAACGCGTTCCTGCCATGTGATCACCCTGGAAGACCCCATCGAATACCGTTTTTCCTCGGGCAAGGCCCTCATGGACCAGCGTGAGCTCGGCGCTCATTTCCCCACCTACGAACAGGGGCTGCTGGATGTGCTGCGCGAGGATGCCGACGTCATCGTCGTGGGCGAGTTGCGCGACCCCGAAACCATGCGGCTGACGATCAACGCGGCCGAAGCCGGCCATCTGGTCATCGCCACGCTGCATGCCGGAACTCCCGAGGAGGCCCTGCTGCGCCTGTGCAACGCCTTTGCCGAGGGCTCCCAGGACTATGCCCGGTCGCAAATCGCTTCGAGCCTTGCCGGGGTGGTGGTGCAGCATATGGAGGTGCTGCCACGAGTCGGCTTTCGCGTCCCGGTCCTCTCCATCCTGCGGGCGAGCGGTTCCGTCAGGAACATCATCCGGGAGAACCGCTTCAACCAGCTGGAAAGCATCCAGCAAGCCGGGCGGGCCGAGGGCATGTTCACCTTCGAGCGCTACCGCGAGGAATTCCTGGACTGCACCCCCTCCCTCACGCCGCCGACCGTCGCCTTTCGCCCGGATGCCCAGTGCGCCGCCCCCGTCGCGCGGCCCATGGAAATTTCCAAGACGCCGCTCCCTGAACAGCTCTCCGCCCCAAGGCTCCCGGGAACTCCCCCCACCATCCCCGCTTCCCCGGTTCCGTCCTCCGCTTTTTGCCTCGCGGAGCCATCGGGACCCTACCGGATCGACGACGACACCCCCCTGGAAGAAGTCGTGGCCCAATTGCGCAGAACCATCCCCTGACAGTCTCTCGTGGAACGTGCCGCACGGGCCGAAAGGGAAAAAACGGCCTTCCCATCGGCGTTCACGACGGGCAATCCGGCAGGGACGGGGTGAAGGCGGGGATCATGGGGAGAAGGGATGTCTTCAGGCCTCATTCTCCAGACAGCTATCTTGCTGCAATAAAACATAAAAATATATCATCACCACTTTTTCGGAAAAAAGAGTTGACGGGGGGGGGTGATGTGCGTAGATACCGTGTCTCGCCGGGCGGGCGGGTAGCTCAGCTGGGAGAGCGTCGGCCTTACAAGCCGAGGGTCACAGGTTCGAGTCCTGTTCCGCCTACCAAAAAGGATGCGGGGCTGTAGTTAAGTTGGTTATAACGCCGGCCTGTCACGTCGGAGGGCGCGGGTTCAAGTCCCGTCGGCCCCGCCAGCATCCAAGCAAGTAGACACAACTACTTGTCGAGGCCTCAAGGGTACTCCCCTTGAGGCCTCTTACTTTATGCGGACCGCGGTACATTCCCGGAACGCCTGCCCCAT
>CAZNUQ010000018.1:22245-27277 GCA_964576235.1 uncultured Desulfovibrio sp. | reverse complement strand
TTTTTTTCTTGGTGGAGGCGATGGGACTTGAACCCACTACCTATGCGTTGCGAACGCATCGCTCTCCCAGATGAGCTACGCCCCCGTCGAGAGAATGCTCTATAGGCTCAATCAGGGACACGGTCAAGAAAAGCTTTGGAGGGAACGAAAAGAAATTCGTTCGCCATGACCGGATGATTGACCCGGAAGGCCGGCGATGCCATTATGACATGGGTGATTCTCCCGTAACGACGTTCCATCTTCCGGCGCCTCGCGCCTCCGGAGTCCGACCATGAAAATCCACCGCGCCGTACGCATGGAACGGTGCATCGGCTGTCACGCCTGCTCCCTGGCCTGCGCCCGGCTGGTCTACAAATCCCTGTCCTGGAACACGGCGGGCATCCGCATCCGGTCCACGGGGGGCGTTTCGAGCGGTTTCCAGGCCATAGTGTGCCTGGCCTGCGATCCCGCGCCCTGCGCCGCCGCCTGCCCCACCGGGGCCATGACCCAGCGCAAGTCCGCGGGAGGGGTGCTGCTCAAAAAATCGCTGTGCATCCGCTGCGGCCAATGCGCCGCCGCCTGTCCGGTGGAGGCCATCGCCCTGGACGCGGCGGGGAATCCGAGCGTCTGCGTGCATTGCGGCCAGTGCATCGAGTATTGCCCCCACGATTGCCTGGAGCTGGTGGAAGCGACCGAAAAAGCCGCCCCGTGCCTGGAGAGTTGCCATGTCGCCGGATAACGATCTTTTCCGCGTCCTCGTCTATGATCTCGGCCGCCAGCGGGGTGATCTCGTCATGTTGCCCGGACGCCGGGAACGCATCGGCGGCTCGGGCCTGGCGGCGCTTTTGTACGAAACGTACGGCCGGTCCGACGCCGCTCCCCTGGACCCCGGCCAGCCGCTCATTTTCGCCATCGGCCCGGCAACGGGCTATTTTCCGCTCATGAGCAAGACCGTCTGCGGATTCAGATCGCCCTACACCGGACATTACGCCGAATCCCACGCCGGCGGTCGCTCGGCCCTGGCCCTGCGCTTCGCCGGCTACGACGCCCTCGTTCTGACCGGAGCGTCAACCCGGCTTTCCGTCCTGGTCGTCGGCTCGCGCCGCATCGAACTTCTCGACGTGCACTACCTGCGCGGGGCGGATGTCTTCACCACGGGCAAGTTGCTGCGCAAAATCGCCGCCGGAGCGTCCGGACATCGCAGCATCATGCGCATCGGTCCCGCCGGCGAGAACGGTTCGGCCTACGCCTGCATCAACGTCGACACCTATCGCCATTTCGGCCGCCTGGGCGCCGGCGCGGTCATGGGGGCAAAAAACCTCAAGGGATTGGCATTGATGGGCGACGGCGACCTGCCGCTTCCCGAGGACAAGGGATATTCCAAGCTGTTCAAGGAAATCCACGACAAGGTCACCGCCTCCGGGATGATGGAAAAATACCACAATCTCGGCACGCCGGCCAACGTGCTGCCCTTAAACGAACTCAAGTCGCTTCCCTGGCGCAATCTGGCCGCCACGAGCGATCCGGACGCTGACAAAATCTCCGGCGAGGCCTTCGCCGAAAAACTGCTCATGCACAACGCGGCCTGCGCCGGCTGCCCCGTGGGCTGCATCCACGTCGGCATGGTGCGCGAGATGTTTTCCTCCTCCCACCGTTTCGCCATCCACCAGGTGGCCTACGACCACGAGCCGAACTTCGCCGCCGGCCCCATGCTCGGCGTCGTCGATCCGACCGAGGTCCTGGCCATAAACGACATGGCCGACCGGCAGGGACTGGACATCATCTCGGCCGGCGTGGCCCTGGCCTGGGCCGCCGAAGCCACGGCGAAGGGGCTGATTTCCGAAAAGGAGACCGAGGTGCGGCTCGCCTTCGGCGACGCGGCGGCCTTCAAGCGTGCCATGTGGCTCCTGGGCCATCGGGCGAACGACTTCTACGCCCTGCTCGGCCAGGGGACGCTGGTTGCGGCCGAACGCCACGGCGGCGCGGATTTCGCCTGCGTCCTCGGCCAGGAGATGGCCGGCTACGCCACGGGCGAAACCTATTTCGCCTCCCAGACCGTTTCCTTCCGTCACTCCCATCTCGACACCGGTGCCTACTCATACGACCAGAAGCACAAGGAAAAGGATGTCGAGGCCGTGGTGCGGTTCCTTGTCGCCGACGAACGGGAACGCGTCCTTCTGACCTGTCTGGTGGCCTGCCTGTTTGCCCGGGAGGTCTACAAGCCAGAGGTCGTGCGGGCGGTGCTCGCCTGCCTCGGCCACGGCGAACTGGCCGACGGCCTGGACGCGGCCTGCGAGAACGCCCAGCGGGCCCGGTGGCGCCTGAAAATCGCGACAGGCTACGTCCCCCAGGCCACGCGCATTCCCCGGAGGTTCGCCGAGATCGTCACCTGGAAGGGGCCGGTGGACGCCGGCTACATGGAGGCGTTGCGCCAGGGCTACGCCGGGGCCGTGCTCGATATGGCCGCGCCGCCCGCGCCCGACGCCGGTTAGGGTCGACATGACCCGCGGCGGGAAACCGCCCGCCGGGGCATGTGGCTGTCCCCCCGACCGTTTTCCGGCCCGGTCAAGAGAACGGACGATGCTTTTTCGGGACGGACGGTATAGCATCGCCCGCCAGCCAAGGAGGACAACCAATATGGCCCTTATGACCGAACTGCCCGCCCATGCGGCCCTGGCCGAGCACTACCAAGCCGTCAAGCATAGCCACATGCGGGAGCTTTTCGCCGCCGATCCCTGCCGGTTCGAAACATTTTCCCTGCGGCTCGGCGACATCCTCTTCGATTATTCCAAGAACAGGGTGACGACCGAAACCATGGGCCTGCTGTTCGAACTGGCCCGGCAGGCGGGACTCGAAGCCCGGCGGGACGCCATGTTTTCAGGGGCGAAGATCAACAGGACCGAGGACCGGGCCGTGCTGCACGTGGCCCTGCGCAACCGGTCGGGACGCCCCGTCCTGGTCGACGGCGTCGATGTCATGCCCGACGTGGACCGGGTGCTCGGCCAGATGCGGGGCTTCTGCGGCAGGGTGCATTCCGGCCAATGGAAGGGATACACCGGCAAGAAGATCACGGACATCGTCAACCTCGGCATCGGAGGGTCCGACCTCGGGCCGCATATGGCGACGCTCGCCCTGGCCCATTATGCCACGCACGGCATCACCCCGCATTTCGTCTCGAACGTCGACGGCACGCATCTGGTTGAGACGCTACGGCGCGTTTCCCCGGAAACCACGCTTTTCATCATCGCCTCCAAGACCTTCACCACCCTCGAAACCATGGCCAACGCCCACTCGGCCCGGACGTGGTTCCTGGCCCAGGCCCGGAACGAGCAGGCCATCGCCAGCCATTTCGTGGCCCTGTCCACCAACGCCGAGGCCGTGGCCAGATTCGGCATCGACACGGCCAACATGTTCGCCTTCTGGGACTGGGTCGGCGGGCGTTATTCCCTGTGGTCGGCCATCGGACTCTCCGTGGCCCTGACCATCGGCTTCGACAACTTCGAGGCGATGCTCGAAGGCGCGCACCTCGCCGACGAGCACTTCCGCACCGCCCCCCTGGAAAAAAACATCCCCGTCATCATGGGACTTCTCGGCATCTGGTACAACAACCACTTCGGAGCCGAAACCCACGCCATTTTGCCCTACGACCAGTATCTGACCAGGTTCGCGGCCTATTTCCAGCAGGGCGACATGGAAAGCAACGGCAAGTCCGTGGCCATGGACGGCCGTCCCGTCAATTATTCCACCGGCCCGATCGTCTGGGGAGAGCCGGGCACCAACGGCCAACACGCCTTCTACCAGCTCATCCATCAGGGGAAAAAGCTCGTTCCCTGCGACTTCCTGGCCGCGGCCCGTCCCCACAACCCCCTCGGCCGGCACCACGAGATGCTGCTTTCGAATTTCTTCGCCCAGACCGAGGCCCTCATGCGGGGCAAGACCGAGGCCGAAGTCCGGGCGGAACTGGCCGGCAAGGGACTTCCGTCGGCCCGGCTCGAGCTGCTCGCCCGGGCCAAGACCTTCTCGGGAAACCGGCCGACCAACTCCTTCCTCTACAAGACCCTCGACCCGAAGACCCTCGGCGCCCTGATCGCGCTCTACGAGCACAAGATATTCACCCAGGGCGTGCTATGGGACATCAATTCCTTCGATCAGATGGGGGTGGAACTCGGCAAGGCGCTGGCCGGCGCGATCCTGGAGGAGCTTGGCGACGCGCGTTGCGTTTCCTCCCATGACGCCTCGACCAACGGGTTGATCAACGCCTACAAGTCCATGCGGGCGTAAGCGGTCTGTCGCGAAACAGGCCTGACGGGGACGTATCCGACGGGGCGTCTCCGGGGCCCTTGCCCGGTCGCCGCCCTTTCCCAAACGAGAGGCCGTGGGCCATGGGAAAGGGTCCTTCCCGACGAAATGCAGGCCGCCGACCGGCGATGGCGGTCGGCGGCCCAGGAGGACACGTCGGGGAATGCAGGCCGGCGCTTGCTGCAGCTACCGTCTTCTGCGCGCTCGACCCCGACCGCCTCACACCTTCCCGACAGGCCGTCTGCGCCGCATGCACACAGCCCCGATGGCGCCCACGCCGACAAGGGCCAGGGTGCACGGTTCCGGCGTGAGGACGTTGGAGGCAAAACCCGCGGTGCCTTCACCGGTGATGTCATTGCCGGAAGCATCCATCGGGAAGGCGAGGATCATCGGCTCGAATCCGGCCAATGTGAAATTGAAGGCGAAATTGCTCGAGGCATCATTCGAAACGCCGAGCACCACAAGACTATCCTTGATGAGTTGCTCGGTGAGAAGCGACTTGTCCAATGTGGGAGGATTCAGCAATGCCTCATAGCGGACTCCGGCGACCGTGAATGCGGGATCGGTGGGCAGGCCCGTCTCCGGGTCTATGAAAAAATAGGTCAGTATTTCGGTAGTGCCAATGTCGGTCCAGGCATACAGATTGACAGGGTAATTTCCGTCCTTTGCCACCTGGCCGATGCTTGTAAGGCCTGCAACCCTTTTTTCCCTGTTGTACTCATCCCAGTTGCGGCCGATGAGTTCGACCTCTTCC
>CAZNUQ010000018.1:12784-22145 GCA_964576235.1 uncultured Desulfovibrio sp. | reverse complement strand
AAAATACTGAAGCAGTATTTTACACGAATTATCAAAATGTTATACATATTAGTTCCAATATTCAAATTATTTTCAGCCTTCTTCCTGTAAAATAATTCAAAATATGTCGATTTTCTTTACATTTTAATGTCTATATAAACATACTGCACACACAGCCACACAATATGCAGAGGATTACCGCAACAACCGACCGATTGCCCCAAATGGAGTTTGGCCGAGGGTTTGCTTTTGACGAATTGACGCGATTCGACCGGCCGCCACATTCCGGCTGCCCCTGCCTGCGCCGGAAGAAGTCCAAGCCGCGTCTTGACCGCGTGCGGGGATGGTTCTAACTGCCTTCGTGCGGATAATGGCCGGGAGGCAAGGCCGGCGCCGGTCCCCACGGTCGGAGACGATACGGGGAGGCTTGTCCGGCCTCGCGGTCCCGGAGCCGTCCTGGCCAGTTTCGCGCAACAGATATCCAGGGGCGGTCCGCCGACAAGGGACCGCCAAAGACAGGCAGGCTCCCCATGTTCGGCATCCATGATTTCGCCCTGTTCGTCGTGTCCGGCATCCTGCTCAACCTGACACCCGGCCCCGACACCCTCTACGTGACCGCGCGAGGCGCGGGACTGGGTTTTCGCGGCGGCGCGGTGGCCGCCATGGGCATCACCACCGGCTGCTTCGTGCACATCCTGGCCGCCGCCCTCGGGCTCTCCGCCGTGCTGGCCACCTCGGCGACCGCCTTTTCCGTGGTGAAGTTCGCGGGCGCGGCCTATCTGGTATACACCGGCGTATCCATGCTCCTTTCCAGGAACAGACGGAGCGACGCCCCCGCGCCGGCCGGACCAGACCCGGCGTCCATGCGCCGGGTGTTTGTCCAGGGATTCCTCACCAACGCCCTCAATCCCAAGGTGGCGTTGTTTTTTCTCGCCTTTCTCCCCCAGTTCATCGATCAGGCCGCGCCCGGGAAAAGCCTGGCCTTCCTGCTCCTCGGCTGCATGGTGAATCTGACCGGGGCGGTCTGGATGTTCGCCCTGGCCTGGATGGCGGCCAGGATGGCCAGGGGATTTTCCCCAGGCTCCGGAGCTGGATCGTGGTTTTCCAGGGTCATCGGAGGATTTTTCGTGGCCCTCGGCGTGCGTCTGGCCCTGGCGGACAACGGTTGAGGGAATCCCCCCATCCGGCGGAGACATGTCGCGTTACCGTTGGGCGCTTCTTGTCGATCGATGCCCCGGCCTATCGGGCACGGGCGGGGGCCGGGAGGAAGGCCTAGCCGGAAAAAGGGAAAAGCGGCGGACGGGAGAGCGCCTCGGCGTAGGCGTCAAGCACGATGCGCGCCGTCCGCTCCCAGGAAAAGAGCCCCGCGCGCCGTGTCGCCTTCTGCCGCAGGCGCCCCCGCAGATCGTCGTTCCCGGCCACCGCGGCCATGGCCCGGGAAATGCCGGGTACGTCCAGCGGGTCGACGGCCAACGCCGCGTCTCCGGCCACCTCCGGCAAGGAAGTGGTGTTCGAGCACACGACCGCCGCGCCGAGGCTCATGGCTTCGAGCACCGGCAGCCCGAACCCCTCGAAGAGCGACGGATAGAGGAAGGCGTGGCAGGCCCCGTAGAGCCAGGCCAGTTCCGCGTCCGAGACATATCCCGTGAAAACGAGGCTGTCGGCGATACCGAGCGCCTCGACCTGCCGGGCCAGATGCTCCATGAGCCAGCCCTTGCCGCCGGCCAGGACCAGCGGCATTTTCCCGCCCGTCTCCCGCCGCCAGGCGGCGTAGGCTTCCAGCAGACGGCCGAGGTTCTTGCGCGGCTCGATGGTGCCGACGCACAGCCAGAACCCCCCCTCCTCCAGAGCGTCGAGGTTCCGGGGCCGCCGCCGGGGCGCGGCGCCGTCGAACCGGCTGGCCAGAGGCGCGACCACCGCCCGCTCCCGGGGATAATTCGGAAAAACCCTCAAGAAGTGGTTGAGGGAATACTCCGAAATGGCCACCACGGAATCGGCCCGGGTCGCGGCCCCGAACACGCCGTCGAAACACCCCGTGCGGTTGTTTTCGGTGGTCCAGGACGGACTTTCGAGAAAGGACAGGTCGTAGAGCGTGTAGACGAGCCTGGCGTGACGCAGCCCAGCGGGGCAATAGAAGTTGTTGGCGTGCACGATGTCCGGCCGGCCGAGCCTTTTCTCGAAACGGGACGACGACCGGCGGAAAAAACGCTTCTGGGCCTCGAAATGGAGAAAGGTCGGCCCGGTCCGGAAACGGCCGCCCGCCGGACGCAGGCAGTTCCCGGGGCGCGGCTCCCAGAAGAAGTCGCCGAAGGCCGGATAGAGGACGTAGTCGTTTTGCCGGTCCAGGGCGGCCAGGGCCGAAAGCAGGCCGGAGGCGAAATAGCCGCAGCCGGCCTTGCCCGCACCGGTCTGGGAAACGTCGAAGCCGATCCTCATGCCCCTCTCCCCGGCCGGACGCGGCCCCGGGTCAGCCAGGAAAGGGTGGTGCGCGCCACATGCGCCGAAACGCGGCGGTTCCAGCGCAGGGAATCGACCCATGAAACCAGGGCCACGGCCGGCGCGAACAGGGGGCTGCCGTCGCCAAGTCCGAACCGTTCGCGAACCAGGGCGTGGGCATGGTTGTACAGCCAGCGTTCGGGCACCCGGCCGAAGGTCGCGCGCAGCATGTCGTTTATCTCGGCGTGGACGGTAAGCTTCGCGCCCGAGGTCTTGGTTTCCGGATAAAAGCGCGACCCGGCGAGCTTTCGGGGCAGGTAGGCGAAGACAGCCCCCCCCTTGGCCAGCCGCAGCCAGAATTCGTAGTCCAGGGTGTACTGCCAGCGCAGGTCGAGAGGACCGAACCGCGCGACGGCCCGGCGCCGGAAAAAGGCCGCCGGCTGACAGATGAAGCACCGCTCCTTGAGACGCTCCAGATCGAACGGCTCGGTCGGATAGGCTTCGATGACCGCGCCGTCCACGTCGATGTGGTCGGCGTCGCCATAGACCACATCCACTTCCGGACGGCTTTCGAACACGTCGAGAACGGCCCGCAAGGCTCCAGGATAATAGACATCGTCGGAATTGAGCCAGGCGATGATCTCGCCCTGGGTGGCCGCCATGCCCTTGTTGACGGCGTCGGGCTGCCCCTTGTCGCGTTCGGAGCGAAAACGCAGGCGGTCGCCGTATCCCTGAAGGATGGAAACGGTTTCGTCGGTGCTGCCGCCGTCCATGACCGTGTAATCGAGGCCGGGAATGTCCTGGGACAGGACGCTTTCGATGGTCCGGGCGATGAACCGCCCCTGGTTGTAGGACGGGGTGACCGCGCTGACCCTAAGCGGCGCCATGCCCGGTTTCCTCCCGCAACAGATCCAGATCCCCGTCGCCGCCGCTCAGGCGCAGTTCGTGGCACCGGACCGAAAGCCGGCGAGGGTCGACGCCCGGCCCCCGGCCGTCCAGGCGCCTTGCGCCGTCCAGCAGGAATTCCACGTAGCCGCCGCAGGGTGAAAGCTCCGGCGCGATTGTCACGGCCCTGCCCCTGGTGAGGGTGACCGGCGCCCCCCGGACATAGCCGTTGACGAAGGTGACGATGCGCACGCGCTCGGCCGGGGCCTCGTTGGGGAGTTCCAGCCGGACGCGCAGCTTCCGATCCCCCTCCGCCGGACCGTGGGCCACGAAAAGCCTGGCGCCGCACCAGCCGTCCCTGTAGAGCCCCCGTACGGCCGTGCTCCGGGTCCGGTCCCTGGCGAGGACGTTCTCGAAGATACGGAGGTATTCCCGGGCCATGTCCCCCGGACCGCCAATCGCGGCCAGCCGCCCATACCCCTTCCGGACGAGGGCGTCTCCAAGGCCCGGCTCGTCGACGAGCCGGGTAATGGCGGCCACGATGTCGTCGGGACGCCTGGGGTCGAAGAAAAGCGCCGCGTCGCCGGCCACCTCGGGGAGACTTGTGGCATCAGAGCTCAGGATGGGCGTGCCAACGGCCATGGCCTCGACCAGAGGCATGCCGAATCCCTCGAAAAGCGAGGGGAAAACCAGGGCCATGGCGCCGGTCAGAAGCGCCGAAAGCTCCTCGTCCGCCACGTAGCCGGCAAAGACCACCCGGTCGCCGAGCCCCATGCGCCCGGCGCTTTCGGCCAGTTCGCGGCGAAGTCCCGTGTCCGCGCCGGTAAGCACCAGGCGCAACGCATGGTCCGGCCGGCCGGCCGCGAACATGCCGAAGGCCGTCAGCAGCATGCGGTGGTTCTTGTGCTGCCAGAAATTGGCCGGATAAAGCAGATAGGGGGCGTCGCCCAGGCCGAGACGGCGGCGCATGGCGTCCACCTCTCCGGGACCGGCCTTCCCGAGGCGGCGCGGCAGGGAGATGTGGACCGTCGCCGTGCGCTCGGGCGGCACCACGCCCTGGGCAAGGACCGTTTGCCGGGTATGCTCGGAGATGCACACGAGCCGCTCGGCCACCCGGGCGGCGGTCAGGAAGGTCCGTTCCCGGCCGGCTTCCTCGTCTGGCGAAAAAAACTGCGGAAAATAGGCGTACTGCAGATCGTAGACAACGGAAACCACCGGCACGTCGGGGTGGTGGAAATACGGCATGGTGAAGGGACAGAAAAGGATGTCCACCGGCCGGCCCTTCCAGGCGGCCAGCCCGCGCAGGCGTTCCAGGGCGCCGACGCGCACCCGCTCGACGTTCGGCGCGTCGAGATAGGCCAACTCGTCGTGGGCGGCGTCGGAAACGACGCACAGAAACCGCCATCCCGGCCGCATGGCCCGCAGTTCCTGCAACAGCAGGACCGTCATGAGCTTGGCTCCGCCGTTGTCGCCGCCGGGCAAGACGGGCGTCAGATCCACGGCCACCAGAATGTCCCCACCCGGGACGCGCGGGGCCTGCCGGGAAGCGGCGACACGCCGGCGCAAAAAACGACTGACGACCTTGTTGACGAACCAGGAAACCCCCGGCCAGGACGGCAGGGACCGGGTGGCCAGGGCCAGCAGCCAGGAGTTGCCCGCCCGGTGCGAGGCCATTTCGCGAACCACCCCTTCCAGGCCGCCCTGCCGGCGGGGAACGTCGCCGGCCAGTGTTGCGGCGGCCGTCTCGGCCCGGTCGGCCCTGGCCGCCGCATCGAGCAGGCCCAGGACCAGACGGCCGTCGGGCGTGGCCACGAGGGCGTCGGCCACGGCCTCGGGGGCATGTTCAGGCACGGCTCCCCGGCCGGCCACAAAAAGCATGTCGTACGGGAAAAGCGCCGGCCAGAACCGCAACGCATCCAGCCCGGCCTGGGAAAAAAGCCTGCGGACGGCCTGCTCGCTGAACAGATGGAGGTGTTCGGCCGGCAGCAGCATCCGGCGGAAGGGGGCGTCGTCTGCCAGCCCCGCTCCCGAGGCGGCCCCGGCCGGAAGGCACGGCGTCTGGACGAACACGACGCCGTCCGGGGCGAGCAGCCGGGAGATGCGACCAAGTTCCGCGACCGGATCGGACAGATGCTCGAGCACGTCCATGAGCACCACGGCCTTGAGGCTGCCCGGCGCGATGTCCTGCGTTTCCAGGGGACCGGCCAGGACCTCGATGCCGAAGGTTTCCCCGGCAAGGCCGGCCACGGCGGGGTCGATCTCCAGGCCCGTGGCGGCGAAGCCGGCCCGGGACAGCAGGGCCGTGAACCCGCCGTGGGCGCACCCCAGTTCGAGCACTTTCCCCGGAGGCAGGCAGGTCCGCAAAAAATGGCGCAACCAGTACACGCAACGCTCGGGCAGGTCTTCCCTGGCCCTGGCCTCGATGGTCGGCTGGCCGAGGTCGGCCTCCTGGTGGGCGTACCAGTAGTCGCGGTCGTAGCGTTGGGCGTCTCGGGCGCGTGAAACCAGCGTGCCGCAGGCCGGGCACAGCATGTAGTCTTCCGAAAAGGGTTCGAGGGCGCTTTGGCCGCACCAGCATGGCCGCATAGTGTCTCCGTGGGAAAAAAATCAGGGGCGCGAAGCCGGGGGCTGTCTCCGGAGGACGGCGCCCCGCGTCCTCGCCAACGCAAGCACCGTAACCGGGGAGAGCGGAAAAACCAATCCTTCCGCCCGGTCGCGGGAGTTACCCCGTTCCAGCCGGGTTCCGGGAGGCGTCCCGGTCCCTTCCGGCGGCGTTTTCCGCATTGGCATCCCCTGCATACAGGCGCATCACGGCCTGGCCGGGGAGGTTGGCCAGACCGTGGTGGGGCAGCTGCACCGGGGCCGTGTTGCGGCTGCGGAAGGTCACCAGCACATCGCCGGCATGGGTGAGGATGGAAATGACGGTGATGCGGCTTTCCAGATCCTGATGGGACAGTCCGGCCCGCCGTTCGAAATCCGCGAGGCTCAGGGCCGAAAAACCGAGATTGAAGGTATACTCCCCCGGGGCCACGTCGAGCCTGATGTCGAAGCGGACGCGCAGGACTGTGCCGGCCGGCGTGGCGGCGGGATGTTCGCAGTCGAACTGGAGGGTGTTTTTGCCGAAGACGATGACCCGCTTGTCGTTGACGAGTTCGAAGCCGGCCACGGCCACCTCGAGATCGTGGCGCACGGCGTAGCGGCAGAACACCGAAAGCGTATCGCCCTGCTCGAACGAGCGGCACGGCCGGCCGGCGGCGTCGCACACCGCCACATGGGTGAGGGTGGCCCAGTCGTTCTCGCTGGCCTCGGCCCTGCCCAGATCGACGAAGGCCTCCGGAGCGGGCCAGGCACCCGCGGCGTCGCCTTCGACCGGCAGGCCGAGATCCCCGCCGTCGAGGCCGAGGGGCCGGGGCGTGTAGCCCCCCGTGTCCTCGACCATGTATTTCTTGACGGCAGCCGCGGCGTCGCCGGTGTAGGAGACCCGTCCCCGTTCGAGCAGGATGGCCCTGTGGCAGAACTGGGCCACGTCGTTCATGGCATGGGAGACGAGCACCACCACGGTGCCGCGCGACAGCAGGCCGTCCAGGCGCTCGTAGCACTTCTGGCGGAAAAAGACGTCGCCCACGGCCAGGGCCTCGTCGATGATGAGCACGTCCGGTTCGAGGCTGGTGGTGACGGCAAAGGCCAGGCGCAGGAACATGCCGCTGGAATAGGTCTTGACCGGCTGGTCGAAATGGGGACCGATGTCGGCGAAGGCGGCGATCTCGTCCAGATGCGTGTCGACGACGGACCGGGGGATGCCGAGGACGGCGGCGTTGACATAGACGTTTTGCCGGCCGGTGAACTCCGGCTTGAACCCCGATCCGAGTTCCAGAAGCGCCGTGGTGCGTTCCGGAAGCACCACCTCGCCGGCAGTCGGTTCCAGGACGCCGGCCAGGATCTGGAGCAGGGTCGACTTGCCGGCGCCGTTCTTGCCGATGATGCCGAAGGCCTCGCCGGCGCCCACCTCGAAGGAAACGTCGCGCAGGGCCCAGTGCTCGCGGAAAAGCGGCTTCCCCCACGGGCGCAGCCATTGGCGCAGCCGGTCCTGGGGGCGTTCGTAGAGTTCGTAGCGCTTGGAGACGCCCCGCACGGAGATCACAGGGGCCTCAGACGACATCGGGGAAAAACCTCTTGATGGCCCGGAAAAAGGCGTATCCGGCAAACATGACCACGGCCGCGGCGGCGGTCACGATGCCGAGGGCCGTCCAGTCCGGCATCTGTCCCCAGAGAATGGTCCGGCGCAGGTGGTCGACCACCGGATGCAGGGGATTGAGGGCCAGAAGCTGGCGATAGGGTTCGGGCACGGCTTCCAGGGGATAGAGGACCGGCGTGGCGAAAAAGTACAGCTGCACGGCCACGGCAACCATCTTGTCGAGATCCTTCAGAAAAACGCCGATCGGCGCCAAAAGCCAGCACGCGCCGAGGGTGAGCATGGCAAGGGGCGCATAGGCCAGCGGCGCAAAAAGCGCGGTCCAGGGCAGCGAGCCGGTGGTGGCCAGGACGCCCAGGGCAACGAGCGTCAGACTGACCAACGATTCCGCGGCCGCGGTGGCGAGGATGCTCACGGGCAGGATTTCCAGGGGGAAAAGCACCTTCTTGATGAAGGTGACGTTTTCCGAAAGAAGACGGGGCATGCGGTTGACGCAGCCGGCGAAAACCTCGAAGGCGGACAGTCCCGTGAAAAGAATAAGGGCGTAGCCGAGAAACCCGCCGCCGCTTCCGTTCGCGCCGGCCCAGACCGGCTTGAACACGACCGAGAAGACGAAGGTGTAGACCGCCAGCGTCAAAAGCGGCGTGAAAACGCTCCACAGCACCCCGAGTTGGGCGCCCTGGTACCGGGTACGGAACTCGATGCGGGAAAAGGCGGCGAGCAGTTCGCGATGGCGCCAGAAATAACGCCCGAAGGCCACGGGATCGAACCCGGACGCGAGGCCGAGCCAAAGCGATCCGGCCCTGGGCCGCCGGACGACCATATTCATGGAAGACGCCTGCATGGAGCCGGTTGCATATTCGATGAATTTGACGCATGTCAACACATCCGCCGGCCGCCCCCCGCCCCGGCGGCCTGGACCGCCACCCCCCGGACACCCGCGATGCGCATCACCATAGACGCCAGTTCCCTCTCCTATCCCAAGCGGACGGGCATCGGACGCTGCCTGGAATCCATCCTGCCGCGCCTGGTTTCCCTCTCCGCCGGCGAGGACGAAATCATTTTGCTGTCAGGGCGCCCCCTCGTCAACGAAACGGCCCTCGGCCTGCTTTCGAGCGGACGCGTCGCGGCCCGGACGGCCAACATTCCCTCGCTGTACGCCTGGCAGCAGGCCGGCATGGCCCGGCAGATCGCGGCCGCCGGCGCGGACGTGCATTACGCCCCGGACGGCCTGCTCCCCATCGGCTTCGCGGGACGCTCGGTCGGCGTGCTCAACGACATTCTCTGGAAAAGCCACCCCGAAACCCTGCCCCTCCATATCCGGCTCGTCTTCGCCCTGCGCCAGCGGGCGAGCCTTGCCCGGCTGACGATTCCGCTGACGCTGTCGGCGTTCACCCGCCGCGAGGCGCTACGCGCCTTCGGCCCCATGGCCGCCCGCCTCCGCCCCACGCAGCTTTGCGCCGTCGATGCCGGCCGTTTTCGCCCGGCGACGGAGGCGGATGCCCCGGCCCTGGCCGCGTTTCGGGAACGCCACGGGCTTGGCGGGAATTACCTCCTCGCCGTCGGCAACCTCATGCCCCACAAGAATCTCGGCGTGGCCCTTCGCGCCCTGGCCCGGCTGCGCCGCGCCGGAGCCGAGACGCGACTGGCCGTCGTCGGCCACGGCGACCCGGCGGCGGTGGCCGCCCTCCTCCCCCCGGACGTCGATCCGGGGTGTGTGGCCTGCCTGGGGTATCTTCCGGACGACGACGTGGCCCTGGCCTACCGGGGGGCGGCGGCCTTCGTCTTTCCCTCGCGGTACGAAGGTTTCGGCCTGCCCATCCTGGAAGCCATGGCCAGCGGCGTGCCCGTGGTCTATGCCGACGCGGC
>CAZNUQ010000018.1:10876-12684 GCA_964576235.1 uncultured Desulfovibrio sp. | reverse complement strand
CCCTCCAAAGCGTCGCCGGCCAGAAGGGCGTCGCCGTGGAGCACATCGTCCTCGACGGCGGATCGACCGACGACACGGCCGAGATTCTGCGGCAATGGGACGGCCGGCTCGCGTTCTGGCGCTCGGCGCCGGACCAGGGACAGACGGCGGCCCTGGCCGAGGGGTTCGCCATGGCCGGAGGCGAAATCCTCGGCTGGCTCAATTCCGACGACTTTCTCTGGGACGACGGGGCGCTCGCGGCCGTGGCCGAGGCCTTCGCCCGCCACCCCGAAGCGGTCATGGTGACCGGCGACACGGTGCTCACCGACGCCTCCGGAGTACCCGTCATGATCGACATGGTGCTCGCCCCCTCGGCCCGGCAGATGCGCTCCACAATGGCCGTCCCCCAGCAGTCCACCTTTTTCCGCAAAAGCGCCTATCGCGACGCCGGCGGCATGGACACGGCCTTTTCCTACTGCATGGATTTCGATCTCTTCGAACGCCTGAGCCGACAGGGGAAAATCGTCCGCATCCCCCGCGTGCTGGCGGCCTTCCGCCTGCACGAAGCGGCCAAGACGGCCACATGGCAGGGAGTCTTCCGCCGCGAGGTCCACGCCTGCCAGCATCGGTACGGCCGCGGCCCGTGGCGGGAGATCGCCATCAAATGGATCACCATGGAAGTCCGCCTTGGCTCCGTCCTGGCCCAACTCGGCGCGATCCTTTCAGGCCGGCGGCTCCCCTCCCTGGTCAACACCCGACTGGAGCCTCTGCGCGCCTACGCGCGCCGAAAACACGGACTGGCCGGCTGACATGCGCATCGGCGTAAGCGCCCGCACACTGGCCTACATCTCCGGCGGCCCCACGGAATACCTGCGAGGCCTGCTGCGCGCCCTTATCGGGATGCGAAGCGGCCACGAACTGGTGCTGTTCTATCCCCACGCCTCGCATGTGGGCACCTTTCCGGAGGCCAACGAGGTGGTGCTGCCAAGCCGCACCCGGCTTGGCTTCGACTGGCTGGCCCTGCCCGCCGCCCTCCGGCGGCATGGCTGCGACGTGGCCTTTTTCCCGTCGTCGAACATGCCGGCGGGGATTCCCTGCCCGGCCGTGGTCACCATGCACGATCTCGGCTATTTCCACCCGACCCTGCGCATGTACAAGACCAGCGACACCCTCTACATGCGTCTTGCCATCCGCCACACGGTTCGCAAGGCCGCCCGGCTCGTGGCCGTGTCCGAATACACCCGGCGGGACCTGCTGCGCCTGCCCGGCTCCCGGCCGGAATCGATCGCCGTGGTGCACGAGGCATGCGATCCCATGTACAAGGCTCCGGTCGATCCGGCGGCCGTGGCCGACTTCCGCCGGACTCGCGGACTGGAGCGCGACTTCATCCTCTACGCCGGCAACATCTCGCCGCGCAAAAACCTGGGAACGCTCCTCGACGCCTTCGCCCGGGTCGCCGGGAGCATCCCCTGTGATCTGGCCGTCACCGGAGGGCTGGCCTGGAACGAGGATTTCGAATCCCGGGTCCGGCAGGCCGGCATTTCCCGGCGGGTCAAGCGACTGGGGCATGTGGAGCGCCGGGACATGCCGCTTCTGTACCACGCGGCCCGGGCCCTCGCCTTTCCGTCGCTCTTCGAGGGATTCGGGCTGCCCGTGCTCGAAGCCCAGGCCTGCGGCGTGCCCGTCGCCTGCGCCGACGCCACCTCGCTGCCCGAGGTGGCCGGCCAGGGAGCGCTTCTCGTCGAGCCGACCTCGGTCGAGGCCTGGGCCTGGGCCCTCGCGGCCCTCGCCACGGACGCCCCCCTGCGGCACAGGCTCATCGCCGCGGG
>CAZNUQ010000018.1:6825-10776 GCA_964576235.1 uncultured Desulfovibrio sp. | reverse complement strand
CTCCCCCGCCGGGGAACCAGGAGACCGACATGAGCAAAAAACGCATCGTCGTCATCGGCGGCACGGCGGCCGGACCAAAGGCCGCCGCCCGGGCCAAGCGCCTCGACGAGGAGGCCGAGGTCACGCTTTTCCAAAAAACGCCGGAACTGTCCATGGCGTCCTGCGGCTATCCCTATTATGTGGCCGGCGAGGTCCGGGAGCGGGCCAAGCTCATCAGCACCCCGGCCGGCGTGGCCCGGGATCCGGCCTTTTTCGCCGGGGCCAAGGGCGTCGCGGCCATGGTGGGCACGGAGGTCACGGCCATCGACCGCCAGGCGAAAACCGTGGCCTGGAAACGCCTGGACACGGGCGAAACCGGCCACGTGCCCTATGACAAGCTGATCCTGGCCACCGGTTCCGTTCCCAAGCTGCCGCCGCTTCCCGGCCGGGAACTCGAAGGCGTCGCCACCCTGGCCAGCCTGGCCGATGCCGACCGGCTCCGCGCCCTGGCGGAAACCGGAAAGGGGCAACGGGCCGTCATCGTCGGCGGCGGGCTCATCGGCATGGAAACCTGCGAGGCCCTGGTCACCGCCGGCATGGAAGTGACCGTGGTCGAGGCCCTGCCGCAAATCCTCGGCTTTCTCGACCCGGAACTGGCGCTGCTCGTGGAAAATCATGCCCGGACCAAGGGCGCGACGGTCATCACCGGCGTCGGCATCGCCGCAATCGTCGGCCGCGACGGCCGGGTTTCCGGCGTCAGGCTGGCCGACGGTCGGGAACTTCCCTGCGGTCTTGTGGTCATGGCCGTCGGTGTCGCCCCCAACGTCGCCCTGGCCAAGGCGGCCGGCATCGCCCTCGGCCCCACGGGCGGCATCGCGACCGACGAGCACATGCGCACCTCGGACCCGGATATCTATGCCGCCGGCGACTGCGTGGAAGTGAAAAACCGGCTCACCGGCGCGCCCATGCACGCGCCCTACGGCGACCTGGCCAACCTGGAAGGCCGCGTCGCCGGCGAGAACGCGGCCCTTGGCGACGTGGCCCGCTTCCCCGGCACCATCGGCAGCGGCATCTGCAAGGTCTTCGACTTCGCCGCCGCCTCCACCGGGCTGTCCGAACGCCGGGCCAGGGAGGCCGGCTTCGAGGTGGTGACGGCCATCAGCGCCGGGCCGGACAAGCCCGGATTCATGGGGACGAAGCCCCTGGTCTCCAAGATGGTGGCCGACGCCGCCACGGGGCGCATCCTCGGGTTCGCCTGCGTGGGCGCGGGCAACGTCAACCGGCAGGTTCCCGAGATGGCCATGGCCATCCTCGGCGGACTGACCGTCGACGACGTGGCCATGGCCGACCTGCCCTACGCCCCGCCCTTCTCCCTGGCCATCGACCACGCCATCGCCGCGGCCCACGTCCTGCAAAACAAGATGCGCGGGCTCATGCGCGGCGCCTCCAGTCTGGAAGTCAAGGCCCGCCTCGACGCGGGAGAGACGCCGTTTCTCCTCGACGTGCGCGGCCAGGCGGAATTCGACAAGATGCGCCTCGGCATCGGCGAGACGCTCATTCCCGTGGGCCAGCTGCGAAAACGCCTGCGCGAGCTTCCCGGGGACAAAAACACGCCCATCGTGGTCTACTGCATGGTGTCCATGCGCGGCTACGAGGCCCAGCGCGTCCTTTTGGCCAACGGCTACGCCGACGTGACGGTCATGGAAGGCGGCCTTACCGCCTGGCCCTTCGAACGGGAAAAATAGCGTCTTCCGTGCCGGGCCCGGCATCGCCCTGCCCGGCCAGGACAAACCCGGCGGTTTCGGGTATGGGGCCGGAAACCGCCGGGAGCCACGTTATGAAAAGCTATCGCAAGGAACTGTGGTTCAACGTCCCCGCCCGCCGGGGATTCGTCAACATCACCCGCGAGGTCGAGGCCTGCCTGGCCGAGTCGGGCATCCGCGAGGGGCTTTGCCTGGTCAACGCCATGCACATCACGGCCTCGGTCTTCATCAACGACGACGAGCCGGGCCTCCACCACGACTACGACATCTGGCTGGAAAAGCTCGCCCCCCACGCCCCCGTGGCCGGCTATCGCCACAATGTCGGCGAGGACAACGCCGACGCCCACATGAAACGGCAGATCATGGGGCGCGAGGTAGTCGTGGCCGTCACCGAGGGCCGCCTCGATTGCGGCACCTGGGAACGGATTTTCTACGGCGAATTCGACGGACGGCGCAAAAAGCGGGTGCTGGTCAAGATCATCGGCGACTAGCGGGCGGCGGGGCCGGAAGACGGGGCTTAAGCCCCGTCTTCCCTTCTTTCCCCTCCTACTTGCCGCCGTAGAGGGTCTGGATGGACTCCCCGAGCTTGCGGGCCAGGGGCGAGGCCGCCATGCGGTCCATGACCACCTCGACATAGGCTCCGGTGCCGCAGGCTTCCGCGCTGGCCAGGGCCTGCTCCAGTTCCCCGTTGGTCGCGACCGTGGCGCGATACCAGCCGTCGAGGCCGAAAGCCGCCGGCAGGCTGGCATAATGCCAGGGAGCGAGGTCGTTGTAGGCGCTGTCGGGATTCCTGCACAAAAGCCGCTCGATCAGGTAGCCGTGGTTGTTGAGGCAAAAGATGACCGGTTTGAGGCCGTGGCGGCCGAACTGGCCGATTTCCTGGGCCGTCATCTGGTGGGACCCCTCTCCGGTGAAGAGCACGGTGCGCCGCCCGGGGGCGGCCAGGGCCGCGCCGAAGGCGGCGGGCGTGGCCCAGCCGATGGAGCCCCAAAGCGTCTGGTTGAAGAACTCCGCGCCCCGGGGCATCCGGGCGAACCCCAGCCCCATGGACACGGTGCCGGTTTCGGCCATGACGATGTCGCCCTCGCGCAGGAATTTTTCCCAGCGCGGGTAGAGGTAGTCCGGGGTAATGGGATCGCCGGGGCCGCCCCTGGGTTCTCCGAGCCCCCTGGGGCGCGGGCCGCCGGCCGGTTTGGGGACGACGACCCCGAGCAACCCCGCCAGCACGTCCCGCATCTCGACATCCCGAAAGGTGGCGTGGCCCACCCGCACCTCGTGCTGCATGACGGCGACCATGCGCGCGGGGTCGATCTTGGCCGTGAACGCGCCGGTGTTGAAATCGCTCCACAGGGCGCCGAGGTTCAGCACGCAGTCGCAGTCCTCGACGAAGTCGCGCACCTCGGGATTCATGATCCGGCCGTCGTAGAGGCCGATATAGTTGGGGAGGGTTTCGTCCAGGGCGGTCTTGTCCATGAACATGGTGGCGAAGGGCAGCCCCGTGCGTTCGAGAAGCGTTTGCGCCGCGCCGCGCAGCCCCAGCCGGGCGATGAGGTAGCCGGCCAGGACCACGGCCGAGCCGGCGGCGTCGAGCTTTTCGGCGATGGCCTCGATGGCCGCGGCCAGGGTCCCGGGGTCGCTGGCCGGGGCCTCGGGCGCGCAGACGGGCCCCGTGGGCAGGGGGGCGTCGGCGTAATCCTGGGGGAGGGCCATGTAGACGGGACGGTTCCTGGCCAGGGCCGCCTCGATGCAGCGTTCGATCTGGCAGACGGCGTCCTCGGGGGTCAGAATGGCGCTGGCGCAGACCACGGGCTTGGTCATGGAGGCGAACGCGTCGTAGAGGCCGTCGCCCAGGGTGTGGTGCACGATGCGCCGGGCCCGCTGGGTGGAGATGCTCGGCATGCCCACGAGATGGAAGACGGGAAGGTGCTCCGTGTAGGAGCCGGCCACGCCGCACAGGGCGGACAGTTCGCCGACGCCGTAGGTGGTGCACAGGGCGGCCCGGCCCCGGACCCGGGCGTAACCGTCGGCGGCGTAGGCGGCGTTGAGTTCGTTGCAGCAGCCGATCCAACGCATGTCCGGATCGTTGTCCACGGCGTCGTTGAGGGCGAAGGAAAAGTCGCCGGGCACGCCGAAAACGTCGGTGATGCCGATCTGCTTCAGGCGATCCATCAGGTAGGCGATGACGGTTGTGCTCACGGGCGGGACCTCC
>CAZNUQ010000018.1:0-6725 GCA_964576235.1 uncultured Desulfovibrio sp. | reverse complement strand
ATGGAACCCCCAGGAGAGAACGCGCCATGCCCATCGAACTCAAATGCTACGCCACCCTGGCCCCGGCCATGCCGGCCGACGCCGACGCCTTTCCCATCAAGGACGGCGAGACGGTGCTCGAACTGGTCGACCGCCTCGGCATCCCCCGCGATGAGATCAAGATCGTCTTCGTCAACGGCGTGACGGTGTCGCTGGACAAGCCGCTGGCCGACGGCGACCGGGTGGGGATTTTCCCGCCTGTCGGCGGGGGATGACCGCCGGAAGGCGACGCGCTCACCCCGTTTTGGCGTCTCCCGGGCGGCCCTTCTCCCCGAAGGCCGCCCGAACGGCCGTCAGCCCGGCCATGGCGAAACGGTACAGGTGATCGGCCAGACGTGGCCAGTAGAGGGACATGTCCGGATGCTCCGGGCACAGCGGCCGCATGAGGGGCCAGGCCATGGCCTGGTAGACCAGGGGGCCGACGACGCTCATCATGCAGTCGAAAAGGACCTCCCGGGGAACGTCGCGCCCCACGATGGCGGCCACGGTGTCCAGCATGTCCGAAATCTGGGGCCGGCTGTGGCGTTCCACCATCTCGCGCATAAACGGTGTGGGGTTTGCCAGTTCCATGATCCAAATGCGCATGAAGGCCTTGGTGACCGCGCAATCGGAAAAGAAAAGCCGGCAGCAGACCTCCAGCAGGAGGCGCATTTGCCGTTCGGGCGGCACCTCCCCCCCCTCTTCGGCCAAACGCGCGCGCAACTGCCTGTCTCCCTCGGTGAAAAGCACCTCCAGGACGGCTTGGTAGAGCTTTTTTTTCCCTCCGAAATAGTAGTTTATGGCGTTGAGGTTGGCGCCGCCGGCCTCGCGGCAGATGTCGCGCACCGTGGCCCCGTTGTAGCCCTTGGCCGCGAACACCCGGACCGCCGCCAGAAAAAGCCGCTCCTTGGCTCCGCCGCGTTCCTCTTCCGGCATCCTCGCTCCCCGGCAGCAATCTGATACAATTGTTCCATCCGGCCCTTTCGCAAGGCCCGCCCCCCGCCAAGCCGACAGCCCCGAAGCCCGGCCCCGCCGGCAACGTTCCGGGAGGCCGCTACACGCCCATGATGTTGTAGCCCGAATCCACGAAAAGCACCTCGCCGGTGGTCCCGGAGGAAAGGTCCGAGGCCAGGTAAAGGGCGGCCCGGCCGATATCCTCGAGGGTGATGTTGCGCCCAAGGGGCGAGTGGCGTTCGATGGTTTCGAGGATGGAGCGGAAGCCGCTGATGGCCGAGGCGGCCATGGTCTTGACCGGACCGGCGCTGATGGCGTTTATGCGCACGCCGCTTTTGCCGAGATCGACGGCCAGGTAGCGAACCCCGGCCTCCAGGGCCGACTTGGCCACGCCCATGGCGTTGTAGTTGGCCACCACCCGGCCGGAGCCGTAGTAGCTCATGGTGATGACCGAGGCGCCGGGGGAGAAAAGCGGCTCGAAGGCCCGGCACAAGGCCACCAGGGAATAGGCCGAGACATCGAGGGCCACCCGGAAGCCTTCGCGGCTGGTGTCGATGAACCGCCCGGACAGGTCTTCCCGGTTGGCGTAGGCGATGGAATGGACCAGACAGTCCACGCCGCCCCACTTTTCCCGTACCAGCCCCGCCGAACGGGCGATCTCCTCGTCGCTCGAAACATTGCACTGGAAAACGAAATCAGCGCCCAAAGCCTCGGCGATGGGTTCGATGCGCTTGCGGATGGGCTCGGCGGCGTACCCCAGGGCCAGGGAGGCGCCTTCGGCGCGCAGGGCCCGGGCGACGCCATAGGCGATGCTGCGCTCGTTGACCACACCGAAAACCAGGGCTTTTTTCCCTTCGAGCAGCATGACTTTCTCCTTACCGGCCCTGCGCTTCCCGCAGGATCCCGGCCAAAATGAGATCCATGACCCGGTCCACGCGTTCGCGGTCGGCGTCATCGTAGAGGTTGAGCCCGCCGAACACCCCGCTTTGGCGCGAGCGCACGGCCAGGAAAATGGCCGCCCCGCCGAGGACGGCCACCACCGCGGTCAAATCCAGGGAGTCGGGCAGATCCTCCGTGACATTCTCGAAAAATTCCAAGGCGGAACGCACGCGGGGATATTCCAGAAGGCGCGTGAAGCGGTTTCGGCCCATCAGTTCCCAGGCCAGGATGTCGAGGGTGCGCGGCCGGGCGAGCAGGCCCCGGATGGTCGCCTTGAAATAATGGGCGAGTTGGGCCTTGGGCGGCAGGGCCGCGAACCGGTCGGCCACGTCGGCGCGCAGTTCGTCCACGGTCGGCCAGAAGGCGGCGGACTGGCCGAAGGCCGTGACCATGTCGTCGAGATCCTGGAAATGGCGCAGGACCACGGCCCGTTCGAGACCGGCCGCCCTGGACACGGACTCCAGGGAGAGCCCGTCGAAGCCCTGCCGGGCGAGCAGGTCGCCCAGGGCTTCGAGCAGACGCTGACGGACGGTTCGGGGTTTCCCGATGGGAATGATCTTCACCCCGGACATGCGGCGTGCCTCAGGCGCGTCTGGTCCGTGCGAAGCCCTCCACGGTCGCCACGAGGGCCAGGGCCAGGAAGGCGCCGTCGCGAACGAACGTGCGCGCCGATATGGCGTCGTCAGCCTTGGTGGTGAAGCAGCCGCACTGGGTGCTGATGCCTTTGTGCTGGGCCCAGGCCATGGCCGAGAGGAAGGCGAGCATCATGACGCTCGCGGCAAGGCCGGCGCCCCTGTTGAACAGACCGGTGATCAGGCACATGCCGACCACGACCTCCAGCCAGGGGAGCAGGAGGGCGACGCCGGCAACGACGGCGTCCGGCAAGATCTGGTAATTGCGGATGATCTTGGCAAAAGCCATGGGGTCGACGATCTTGTCCCAGGACGCGAACAGGAACACCAGGCCCAGGGCCACGCGGAGCACGGCCACGAAAATCCTCATAAGCTCCCCTCCGTGGGGCCTCCGGCGGCCAGCCAGCCCTCGAAACCGTCGGGCAAAACCGTGACGTAGACGTAACCGGCGGTGCGCAGGGCGTCGCCGAGTTCCTTGCTCCTGTCGCACAACATATTGCCGCAATACACCACCAGTCGGTCCTCGGCCTTCAGCCCGAGGGCCTCGGCCGCGGCGTCGAGATCGCCGTACATGGCCTCCTGGGGCAGGCTTTTCGCCCCGGACACATGGCTCAAGGAATACTCCTCGGGAGTGCGGGCGTCGATGAAGACCACGCCGGACTTGCCGAGCATGCTTTGGGCCGCGTGGACGTCCACGGTTTCAAGGCCCCGGCGCAAGGCCTCGCGCTTGTCCAGAGCGGCGAAATCGGCCACCCAGGGCACGGGCGTCTCCCGGGCCATGTTCATGGCCATGCCCAGGCCGACGCCGAAAACGCAGATGACGAGCAGTTCGAGCCAGACAGGCAGCGTCAGCCGCCCCCTTCGATGGATCATACCTTCCCGCCTTGACAAGGTTTCCTTCCCACGAGCATATGCTTACGGGCAGGCAGGTCGATTCCTACCCTACCCGCCGACCAGTGCGCAACCTGTAACCCGGAGTCCGCCATGCCCTTCCCCGAAGCCCCCACGGTTCCGATCTGGAATGCCTCGGCAGACGAGGTCCGGGCGCTGCTCGACAAGTCCGGGCAAGGCGAACTCTCCCTGCTCGATGTCCGCATGGAGCCGGAGTACGAGGAATTCCACCTGCCGGGGGCAATGCTGCTTCCCTTGCCGGAGTTGCCCGACCGGCTGGAAGAGTTCGACCGGAAAAAACCGGTGGTGGTCTACTGCCGCTCGGGGATGCGCAGCGCCGCGGCGGCGCGCCTTCTCGCCGGCGCGGGGTTCCCCCGGGTCATCAACATGCTCGGCGGGGCCATGGCCTGGCGGGGCGCCGCGGCCGCCGGCCCGCCGGATTCCGGCCTTACGCTTCTCTCCGGACAGGAGACGCCGCGGGAAATCCTTCTGGCCGCCCTCGGCATGGAAGCGGCCCTCGGCGCCTTCTACCAGACCCTCGGCGCGGCAACGGACGACGCCGAAATACGGGACGTGTTCGAACGACTGGCCAAATTCGAGCAGCGCCACCTGCGCCATGTCCACGCCCTTTACCGCGAAATCTCCGGCGACGAAACGGAACTCGCCGCGCTTCTGGCCGGAACCGCCGCCGTCCTCGAAGGAGGACTCCCTGGCCGGGAGTTCCTGGACCGCCTCGGAGGCGAGCCCGAATCCCCGGAGCAGGCCCTGGAACTGGCCGCCTCCGTCGAGGCCCAGGCCCTGGACCTCTATTCCCGGCTGGCGTCCCGGGCCGGCGACGCGACCTCGGCCGGCCTTCTCGCGACGCTCGCCCAGGAGGAAAAATCCCACCTGCGCTCCGTCTCCAACCTCATGACCCGCCCGGCCACCCGATCCGGCGGCTGACACCAAGGGAGGTAACCATCCCATGCAACCAGTCAATTTCCTCATGAACGTCCTGTGGCTGCTGCTCGGAGGCCTCTGGATGGGCATCGGCTGGTATCTGGCCGGCGTTCTCATGGCCATCACCATCATCGGCATCCCCTGGACGCGGGCCTGCTTCGTGCTCGGCAACCTCTCCTTCTGGCCCTTCGGCAAGGAGGTCGTGGACCGCCGCTTCGTTTCCGGGCCGGACATCGGCACCGGGGCCATGGGACTCGTCGGCAACATCATCTGGTTCGTCCTGGCCGGCGTCTGGCTGGCCATCGGGCACCTGCTCGCCGCCGTGGCCAACTTCGTGACCATCATCGGCATCCCGTTCGCCCTGCAACACCTGAAGCTGGCAGGGCTGGCCCTGGCCCCCATCGGCAAGACGGTCATCGACAAGTCGTACTGAGCCGTAAACGCCATGCAGTCGCTCTACCTGCTCCTGGCCCTGGCCGCCGGAATGCTCATGCCCGTCCAGGCGGGCATCAACTCCCGGCTGGCGGTCCTCGTCGGCGGCGCCATTCCGGCCGCCTTCGTCTCGTTTTTGGTGGGAACGCTGGCCCTGGGGGCGGTTCTCGCGGCCATGGGCCAGGGCGTGCCCCTGGCCCGGGCCTTGCCGGCCTCGCCCTGGTGGTATTGGATCGGCGGCTCCCTGGGCGCCTTTTTCGTGACGGCCACGGTGGTGCTCGCCCCGCGCATCGGCACCGGGGCCATGGTGGCCCTGACCCTGGCCGGCCAGGTGGCCGCCTCCATGGCCCTCGATCACTTCGGCCTGTTCGGCTTTCCCCACATCCCCTTCGACACCAAGCGCCTCGTCGGCTCGGTGCTGCTGCTGGCCGGGGTCTACCTCATCCGTTTTTGAGGGCAGGCCTCGGGCACGGCGACAGCCCCACCGGGCGCCAGCCGGCAGGCGACGGCCGCAGCGCCGCGCTCCACGAGCACGGCCGCGAGCACGCTCGCCGCGCCGGCCACCAAGGCCTGGAGGGCGAACCGCGTCCAGGGGGAAAGGGAGGCGGTGGCCGGCCCGCAAAAGCTCAGGATCGGCTGGTGACAGAGATAGATGCCGTAGGACAGGGCGGAAACGAGTCGCGCCGCGCCCAGACGGCCGAGGGCGGCCATGGCCGGCAGGGAAAAAAGACCGGCGAAAAGCGCCAAGCTCCATATCGCGCCGGTCATGTGTCCAAGTCCGGGCGCCCCCGGCACGAGGGCGAAGACCAGCGTCAGCAGGCACCCGCCCCCCAGGAAAAGCGCCACGCCACGGCCGAAGGGCCAGCCCCCGGCCGCGGCATGTTCCCGGTAGGCCCTGGCCATCCACAGCCCGCACAGGAATTCGGGCAGGCGGGCGGGAAGATTGAAGGTCCACAGGAAGGCGAAGGCCTCCCAGCCCGTGCCGGGCATGGCCGCCCCCCTCGCCTTGATCCAGGCGGTCGCCGGCCACATGACCGCCGCCGCGACGAGGCACCAGCCGCCGGCTCCGAGACCGGGCCGGCGCACGAGCCAGGCCAGCACGGGGAAGGCCAGGGTGAACTGGACCAGGAGCCCGAGCCACCAGTAGGCGGCCATGTTGCCGTAAAAGGGCGCCACCTGGAACGTGTCCAGAAAAAGGACGTGGGACAGCATGCCCATGGCCACGCCGACGAGGTCCGTCAGCCGGAAGACCAGGACCGAGGCCAGGGTCAGGGCCAGGACCGCCAGGTAATACTGGGGGCAAAGCCGCCACAGGCGTTTTTGGAGGTAGGGGCCGAACCGGGGCGCGGGCGCCGGTTTCGCCCCGAAAAGGGGCAGCCCCATCAGGAAGGCGGTCATGGCGTTGAAGACGACCACGCCAAGGGCCATGTCCATGAAGGCCGCGTCGAGCAGCGTATCGGCATGGGCCCGGCGCAGGGCCGACGATCCCTGCCACAGGTGGTGGAGGAAGATGGCGGCCATGGCCAGGGCGCGAATGGCATGGAGCTGGGGAATGTCGGCCCTGGCGGCGGGCCGGGCAGGGGCGTCCGGGGCGGCCATGGCTAGGACTTGCCGCCTTCCCGGGCGCGGCGCACGGTGATGGATTCGCCGCCGATCCCCCAGTTGTCGGTGTCCACTTCCTCGATGACCACCACCGTGGTCTGGGGATTCTTGCCCAGGGTGTCGCGCAGGAGGTTGGTCACCCCCTCGATGAGCCGTGCCTTTTGTTCCCTGCTGGCCCCTTCCCGGGTGATCTTGATGTTGACGAAGGGCATGTGCGTTCCTCCCCTGTGGGTTGCGTTTCGTCCTCGGGGTATTCCAGGATGCCGCCGGGTTGGCAAGCGGCTCTCCGACGGCCGGCTCCGTGACGGGGCGCGGACG
>CAZNUQ010000017.1:42170-50469 GCA_964576235.1 uncultured Desulfovibrio sp. | reverse complement strand
GGGAGCGCATCGGACTGATCGGGCCGAACGGTTCCGGGAAATCGACGCTTCTCAAAATCATGGCCGGTCTGGAATCCGCCGATACCGGGGAACGCACCCTGCGTCAGGGGGCGAGGCTATCGTATGTGGCCCAGGAGGACCGTTTCGAATCGGGCCTCACCGTGTCCCGGGTGCTCCGCCGGGCCGCAACAGAGGCCTTCGGCCTTTCCGCCGGCGAGGCCGACCTTGAGTCACGTGTCGCCGTGGTTTTGGGGCGGGTCGGATTCACCGACCCCGATGCCGACGTGGAGGCCCTGTCCGGCGGTTGGCGCAAGCGGCTTTCCATTGCCCGGGCGCTGATCACCGAACCCGACGTGCTGCTCCTCGACGAACCCACCAACCACCTGGACCTGCGTTCCATCCTGTGGCTCGAACGCTTCCTGGAAGCCGCGCCCATGGCCTTCGTGGTGGTCAGCCATGACCGGTTCTTCCTGGAAAATGTCTCCAGCCGGACCATCGAGCTCTCCACGGCCTACCCGGAAGGCTACCTGAACGTGACCGGCCCCTACAGCGCGCTCATCGAGGCCAGGGAGGCCTTTCTGGAAAGTCAGGGCGCCCTGGAGCAATCCCTGGCCAACAAGGCCCGGCGGGAGATCGAATGGCTGCGGCGCGGGCCCAAGGCCCGGGCCACCAAGGCCAAGGGCCGCATCCAGGCCGCCGGCGAACTGTTCAAGGATCTGGCCGCCACGCGCCAGCGCAACCGGGCAACGGCCAGGGCGGCCATCGATTTCACCGGCACGGGCCGGCAGACGCGGCGGCTGCTTGTCGCCGGGGATCTGGGCAAGGCCTTCGAGGGCCGCTTTCTTTTCAGGAACCTCGACATCGTTTTATCCCCCGGCGTGCGCCTGGGGTTGACCGGACCCAACGGCTCGGGCAAGTCCACGCTCCTGCGCGTTCTGGCCGGCGAGGAACGCCCGGAGGAAGGAAAGGTCTCCACGGCACCGGGCGTGAACGTGGTCATGTTCGACCAGAAGCGCGAACAGCTCGACAAGGACCAGATCCTGCGCCATGCCTTCGCCCCCGATGCCGACAGCGTCATCTACCGGGGCCAGCCCGTGCACGTGGTCACCTGGGCCAGACGCTTCGCGCTGCGCCCGGAGCAGCTCGATCTGCCGGTGGGGTTGCTCTCCGGCGGCGAGCAGGCCCGGGTGCTCATCGCCCGTCTCATGCTGCGGCCGGCCGACGTGCTGCTCCTCGACGAGCCCACCAACGACCTGGACATCCCGACCCTGGAGATGCTCGAGGAGAGCCTGGTCGATTTTCCCGGAGCGGTGGTGTGCATCAGCCACGACCGTTCGCTGATCGACCGGGTGTCCACGGTGCTGCTCGGCCTCGACGGTCAGGGCGGCGCCGAGGTCTATGCCGACTATGCCCAGTGGGAGGCGGATTTTCTGGAACGCGAGCGGGCGGAGGCCCGCGAGGCCAAGGCCCGGGCGGACAAGACCCCGAAGGCGCGGCCGCGCCCCGAAGGCGCTCCGAAAAAGCTCACCTTCAAGGAGCAGCGGGAGTATGACGGCCTGGAGGCGGCCATCCTCGCGGGGGAAACGGCCCTGGACGCCGCCCGCGCCGCCCTGGAGGATCCGGCCGTGGCCTCGGACGGCCAGGAGCTCTCCCGGCGCCTCGGGATCATGCAGGCCGCCGAGACCGAGGTGGAGCGCCTTTACGCCCGCTGGGCCGAACTGGAAGCCAAGCTCTCCTAGCCGCCTGCCGTTTCCCGGAAATCCCGCCCGCCATCGCGACGTCCGGCCGAAATAACGCTTGACCCGGATGGGCCAAATCACTATCAACTCATATCAGGATATCTTGATATGCTGAAAGACGTATCCAGCCCCCTTCCCTGGTTCAAGGCCCTGGCCGACGAAACCCGGTTGCGCCTGATGCGCATCCTGGCCCGCCACGAACTGTCCGTTGGCGAGATCGTGGCCGTGCTCGGCATGGGCCAGTCCCGGGTGTCGCGCCATCTCGGCATCCTGGTGGGCTGCGGATTGTTGCGCGGCCGCCGCGAAGGGGCCTGGACCTTCTACAGCGCCATGGCCGAGGGAGCGGAGGCCTCGTTTCTGGCCTGCCTGCGCCCCTGGCTCGACGCCGCCGGACCGGAGGCCGACCTGGCCGCCGTGAATACGGTGCTCGGGGAGCGGCGGCTGGAAACGCGGCGGTTTTTCAACGCCATCGCCCCGAACTGGGCCAGCCTGCGCCGCGAGGTGCTGGGCGACCTCGACCCGGCCGAACTCGTGCGCGAGGTCATGCCGGCCGCCGCCCTGGCCGCCGATCTCGGTTGCGGCCCCGGGGATCTGCTGCCGGTTTTGGCCGAGCGCGCCCAGGCCGTCATCGGCGTCGACAGTTCGCCTTCCATGCTCGCCCTGGCCGAACGCCGCAACGCCGGGCTCCCGGTGGGCGTGCGCATGGGAGAGTTGGAGCATTTGCCCATGGCCGACGGCGAGGCGGATTTCGCCGTCATCTGCCTGACCCTGCACCACCTGCCGGATCCCGCCGCCGCCCTGGCGGAGGCCAGACGGGTGCTGGCCGCCGCCGGCCGCCTCGTGGTCGTCGATTTCGCCCCCCACGAGGACGAGTCCATGCGCCGCCGCTTCGGCGACAGGTGGCTGGGTTTTTCCAGGGAAAAACTGACCGATTGGCTGGACCGCGCCGGCTTCGCGCTGGAAACGTGGTCCGAGCATCCCGTCAACAAGGGGCTCGTGGCTGCCCGGGCGGTCGCCCGGCCCCGGTAAAAACCGATGTCAAGGAGACACGCATGAGCGTCACACCGTTGGATCTGAGCCTGCCCTACAAGGTGGCCGACCTGTCCCAGGCCGACTGGGGCCGCAAGGAGATGCAGCTTTCCGAGAACGAGATGCCGGGCCTTATGGCCGTCATCGAGAAGTACGGCCCGAAAAAGCCCCTGGCCGGCCTTCGCGTCACGGGTTCCCTGCACATGACCATCCAGACGGCCATGCTGATCAAATGCCTGCACGCCCTGGGCGCGGACCTGCGCTGGGCCTCGTGCAACATCTACTCGACCCAGGACCATGCCGCCGCGGCCATCGCCGCCGACGGCCTGGCCGCCGTGTTCGCCTGGAAGGGCGAAACCCTCGAGGACTACTGGTGGTGCACCGAGATGGCCCTGACCTGGCCCGACGGCACCGGTCCGGACCTCATCGTCGACGACGGCGGCGACGCCACGCTTTTTGTCCATCACGGCGTCAAGTGCGCCCGGGATCCCAAGGTTCTCGGCGCCCATACGGACAACAAGGAAATGGCCATCATCATGGACCGCATCCGGGCGGTGGTGGCCGCTGACGCCGGCCGCTTCGAGCGCGTGGCCAAAAAGATCCGGGGCGTTTCCGAGGAAACCACCACCGGCGTGCACCGTCTCTACCAGATGATGCAGGCGGGCGAGCTGCTCTTCCCGGCGATCAACGTCAACGATTCGGTCACCAAGTCCAAGTTCGACAACCTCTACGGCTGCCGCGAGTCCCTGGCCGACGGCATCAAGCGGGCCACCGACGTGATGGTGGCCGGCAAGGTCGTGGTCGTGTGCGGCTACGGCGACGTGGGCAAGGGGTGCGCCCAGTCCATGCGCGGCTTCGGCGCCCGGGTGCTGGTCACCGAGATCGACCCCATCTGCGCCCTCCAGGCGGCCATGGAAGGGTACGAGGTGACCACCATGGACAAGGCCTGCACCCAGGGCGACATTTTCGTCACCGCCACGGGTTGCTGCGACGTGATCACCGGGGCCCACATGGAGCGCATGAAGGACGGGGCCATCGTGTGCAACATCGGGCATTTCGATTCGGAAATCGCCGTGGCCTACCTGGAGAGCACCCCGACCTGCAAGAAGACCGTGATCAAGCCGCTGGTGGACAAATGGACCATGGCTTCGGGCAACGCCATCCTGATGCTGGCCGAGGGGCGCCTGGTCAACCTGGGCTGCGCCACCGGACACCCGAGCTTCGTCATGTCCAACTCGTTCACCAACCAGGCCCTGGCCCAGATCGAGCTGGCCACCAAGAAGTACGAGGTCGGGGTCTACACCCTGCCGAAGCTGCTGGACGAGGAAGTGGCCCGGCTGCACCTCGCCCGCCTTGGCGCCGGCCTGGAAACCCTGACCCCGGCCCAGTCCGCCTACCTGAACGTGTCCGCCTCCGGGCCGTTCAAGCCGGACCATTACCGCTACTAGGTTCTGTTCTCGTGCGACAAAGGGGGGCGTTCGGCCGCAAGGCCGGACGCCCCCCTTTTTTCGTGATCAGCCCGGCGGGAGCCGGGCGGCCGCGGCGGATTCCGCGCCAGGCCGCTAGAAGAAGCTGACCTTCGTCTCCTTCAGGTACTTCTTCTCGAGCACCTGGCAGATGCGCTTTATGATGTTGCGCCGGATCTCCAGGTCGATGGGCAGGTTGGGATCCTGGTGGGCCTCGTTGATGCGGGCGCCCACCACGAATTCGATGGAGTCGCTGTCGACGAGGATGTCGTAGAGCTGGGTGGCCGGGTTTTTCTCGCGCGGGGTGTCCTCGCTTTCCAGAAGCTGGGCCACCCGGGTCAGGGTGAGGATGCCCTCGGTCACGAGGTCCACCCCCTCCATTTCCGCAGCCGGCGGGATGTCGCCCCCGCCCCCCCCGAACAGGCAGTCGCGGATGGGCCGTCCCAGCTCCCGGCTGACGATATTGGCCGTGGTGCCGCCGCAGATGACCTTGCGGCCGTCGAATTCGGCAAGCATCTCCGCGAACTCCCGGTCGCGGTTGGCGGCATAGGGCGGACCGGTCAGGATGATGGACCGGCGGGGACGGCGCAGGTAGGCGACGGCCACGGTCATGTCGTCGTAGGCCCGCTGGAAGGGCTCCTGGCGCAGGGCCTGGGCCAGGACCCGCTGGGAGAGGACCCGGGCGGAGATGGAGGGGTCGCGCCCCACCTCGTCCAGGACGAACTCCTGGCATCCCTTGATGCGCCAGCCCAGGCGCATCCGCTCGGAGCCGAGGCCGGCCTGGGTGATGCCGTCGGAAGTGAAGATCAGGCGGTCGCCGTGGCGCATGGCGAGGTTGTACACCCGCATCACCCGGTCGTGGTAGCGCGGCGAGGACACCTCCTCGAAGTCGAGGTGCACGGCCTGGCCGCCGCGCACGAGAATGATCGGCGGGTTGTCCATCTCGATGACCCGGGCGTTGCCGTTGGTCTGGATGTCCACCACGGTGAAGGTCGCATAGCTGATCTTGCGCACCTGGCACACGGGCAGCGCGTCCATGATGACCTCGGCCGCCCGGACGATGTCCGTGTCGTTGGCCGTGTACTTGAGCGCCATGGAGGCGGTCATCAGGGAGAGGATGCTGGCTTTGACCCCGTGCCCCAGGCCGTCGGAGAGCACGGCGATGAGCCTCCCCTCGTCGGCGAGCTTGAGGGTCTTGAAGGCATCCCCGCAGATGTCCTCGCCGAAGCGGTTGCGCTGGGCCGCCTCGACCTCCATGAAGACTTCGTCGGTCATGGCCGGCGCCCCCGCAGGTCCTTCTCGGAAATCGGCTGGGCGCCGCTGGCGAAGCCCTCCGAAAGCGAACGCAACAGGATTTCCGTGTCCGCCATGTTCTCGCCCAGACGGCAGGCGATTTCCTGCACGGTCTCGAGGTTCTTGTGGATGATCTCCCTGGCCCGGTTGGCGATCTCGTCCCGGCGCAGTTCCGAACCGGTCACGTCGAAGAGGACCCCGCCGACCACGCTGCGCGGCTCGATGGTGAAGATGGTCACGCTATAGACCCGGTCGCCCTGGCGCAGGGCGTCGCGGTGGATGTCGGTTTCGGTTTCCAGGGCCCGGCGGAACAGGGCGACGAAGGGTACGATTTTTTCCAGGGACGCCCCTTCCATGCCGGGGCTGGCCTCGTAGGCCATGAGGGTTTCCTCGCCGAAAAGCCGGGCGAAGTGCTCGTTGCATTCGATGATGTGCAGGTTGGCGTTGGCGATGACCACCCCGGCCGGAATGCAGCGCAACAGGGCGTTGGCCTTGCGCGTGGCGCGCTTGCGCAAAAAGTGCACGCACATCGAGGGTTCGGCCAGCCCTTCCAGCATGGCCCTGGCCAGGCCCCGGCAGGACTCGTGGCCGCAGCCGCCGCAGTTGATCTCGTCTTCCGGACCGAACTTGCCGATCAGGCGCAGCACCTTGACGTACTGGTCCTCGCTATAGACCGGGAGGTCCACCGGGGCCGGGTTCTTGTGCTCGACGATGGGGACCGACGGCGGCCGCACCGGCGTCTCCGACTCCGGCTTCACGGACCGGTTGAAAACCTCGATCTGGTCGAGCAGGCGCGGGCGCTGGCTGGAGACGCAGGGCCCGCGCACGCAGCCGCCGACGCAGGCCAGCATTTCGACGAAGACCGGCCGGGTGAGCACCTGGGAATGGATGCCCCGCAGGGCCGATTCGATGGTCTGGATGCCGGCGAGGGTGGTGAAGCACACGCCCTCGTTGCCGGAATAGGCCTTGACCGTGTCGGACATGCCGCCTTCGATGGGATACAGCGCCCCCTCCCTGGCCGGCTGGGGGACGAAGACATCGTCGGGGCCCGGATCGAGGGCGTCCAGGTCGATGTTCTCCTGGCGCAGCATGGCCCGCAGGTCGGTGAAGGTCATGGCCGCGTCGAGCAGGCCGGGGTGCTGGTCGGCCTCGGTCTTTTTGGCCACGCACGGCCCGAAAAAGACCACCCCGATGTGCTGGCCGAAGGCCTGGCGCAGCATCCGGCAGTGGGAGAGCAGCGGCGAGAGCAGCGGCGTGAGATTGGGCACGAGTTCCGGCATGTAGCCCCGGATGAAATCCACCGCCGCCGGGCAGGCCGTGGACAGCAGGAGCTTCGGTCCGCCCTTGGCCAGGCTCTGGGCCACGGCCGCGGAAACCTCCTGGGCGCCGAGGGCCGTTTCGGACACCCCGGAGAACCCGATCCTGCGCAGGGCCGCGATCATGGTCCGGGGGGGGATGTCGGGGAATTCCATGACCCAGGACGGGGCCAGGGAGACGTAGGTCGGCCGCTGGGAGCGCAGGAGCTTGAAGACGGCGTAGAGGTCGCTGCGCACCTGCTTGGCGTGGGCCGGGCAGGCGGCCACGCACTGGCCGCAGGCGATGCAAAGCTCCGGGACGACCGTTGCCCGGCCGCCCTCCACCTGGATGGCCTTGACCGGACAATGGCGCAGGCAGCGGTAGCAGTCCTGGCACTCGGTCTCGATGGTGTAGATGGGATAATGGTCGTGCATGGCGCCTCCTCTGCAAGATTGGCGCTGGGGCATCGCGGCGGCGGGGCGAGTCGTCGTCGCGGCGGCCGCATCGGGAGCGAGGGACGGATGCCGGGTCCGGGGCGTGGCGTGGCCCGGCCGGCGGCGTCCCCCTGTGAAGCGGCGGCCGGTCACGTCGCCAGGTGCCGGCTGAGCAGTTCAAGCAGGCGCTCGCCCGTGATTTCGCCGTAAAGCTGCCCGTCGATGCGTATGTTGGGGCCGGTGCGGCACTGGTCCTCGCACCGGCTGCCCGAAAGGACCACGGTCTCCGTCAAGCCGTGATCGGCCAGGTATTGTTCGATCATGAGCAGATGTTTCTTGTTGCCTCTGGCGAAACACGAACTGCCCATGCAAATGATGATTTCATGTTTCATGCGGCCCGGGGTCCTTCCTTTGTCATTTTTTTCACAAAATAACCACAAATGAAGGGGCTGGCAAGCCAGCCCGGCTTACCCCGAAACTCCGGAACAGGTGGCGGCGGGTGAGGGCAACCGCCTTGATTGACATGTCTTTGTGGGGACGTTCGGCCCGGGCGTTTTCGCAGCCACAAGCGTCGGGCCGACGACGGCCGGGGACGCGCAAAGGCCGCGAAAAGCCCTCCGGACGAGCCCGGCGGCGGTGTCGCGCCGCAAGAAGAACGCGGCGTCTCCCAGGGAGGATGGTCGTACGCATGTGCTGCCGACAGATGATAGCCACTTGCCCGGCCCGAGGCAACCGTGGCGGGTGCGGCCTGCCGGCCTTCCGCCGGGGCCGGCGACTGCGCTAGGCCGCGAACAGGAGGCGGGAAAGCGGCGAAGGCGCGTGTCTCCGGGCCAGGCGCGTGGCCAGAAGCCCGCCGCCCAGGGCGACGCAGGTCGCCGCCAGCCCGAGAGGCAGGCGCAGCCCCGGGGGGACGGGGGGCGGCACCAGGGCGTAGAAGGCGAGCACGAAGCAGTAGTGGGAAAGATAGATGCCGAGCGTCTCGCCGCCGAGGCGGGCCAGGGCGGAAAAGAGGATGCCGGCCCGGGGCTCCGCCCGGCGGCAG
>CAZNUQ010000017.1:27087-42070 GCA_964576235.1 uncultured Desulfovibrio sp. | reverse complement strand
GGACGGTCAGGGCTTGCCGGCCCGGCGGGCGTAGATGATCATGAAAACCTGGTCGATTTGGACATACAGGTCGGGCAGGGACCAGACGGTCTGGACCATGGTGGTGAGGGTCGGCGTCCCGAGCCGCGCCGTGGTCCGGCGCGTGAGCTCCTCCACGGTCAGCAGGTCGTGGGAGAGGACCACCAGGGAGAAGCGCCCGGTGGCCTTGTCGCAGCCGTAAAAGACCCGGCCGAGCGGCACGCCCTCGAAGGAGGGCTTCTCCTCCTTGTCGTAGTGCAGGACGAAGGGGCCCCGGGCGACCAGTTCCGGGTCGTATTCCATGCCGAACACCCCCGCCTGGGGGTTCCAGACGGGCTGGGCGCGTTCCACGGCGAAGGTCGGACCTGCGAAAAGCTGGCCGCAGGAGTCGCCGAAGCGGTATTTGCCGAACCCCTGGCGCATGTCCATGGCCAGGGCGTTTGTGGCGGCGAGAAGCAGGGCGATACCGGCAACGAGGAAGCGTTTCATGGGGTTCTCCCGGCGCCGGATTCGTCCGGCGTCGTTTCCCGCGCGGCGGATGCCAGGGGCCGGTAGAGGCCGCCCGGCGCCAGGGCCGCCCGGCAGGAAGGCAGGGCCGTCCCTGGCGGACGGCCGAGATAGAAGGGGATGTCCCCGGCTGGGACGCCGGCGCGCTCCACGAGCAGCTCCCGATAGGCGGCGTCGAGACGCAGGATGCGGACGACCTCCGCCCGGGCGGCCCCGTCGCCACCCGCGGCGCGGCGGCACAGGGCGTCGAGGCGGACGAGGTCGGTTTCGGCCTCGTGCTGGGCGCACAGCGCGGCCAGGGCGCTGTTCGGGGACAGGATGTCGCGCCGGGTCAGCCGGTCGCGGCGGTACATGGCGGCCAGGGCCTCGGGGGCGTCGCAAAAAAGCGCCCGGCACTCGGCGGGCTTGACGTCGTGGATGACGCATCCCTCTCCTTCGTGATAGAATACGCATCCCGTCCCGTCCGGGCCGGGGCGCGCCTTGACCAGTTCCGCCTCCGCGGGGCCGAGGCCGCCGGCGACGGCGTCGCGGACCCAGTCGCCCCGGCGCAGGGTGACGAGCCGGGACGGCGCGAGCACGCCCCGGCGCAAAAGCGGCGCG
Source organism: uncultured Desulfovibrio sp. (assembly GCA_964576235.1). GTDB lineage: Bacteria > Desulfobacterota > Desulfovibrionia > Desulfovibrionales > Desulfovibrionaceae > Solidesulfovibrio. Next base: position 40,945 of record CAZNUQ010000017.1, on the reverse strand, counting down.
TCGTCCCGGTGCAGGGCCGGGCCTCCCCGGCGGCAGCAGGCGCCGCAACGACGGCAGACGGCGGTGGAACGTTGGGGGGACATGGGGAGTGCATGGGGAAAAAACCGTTTTTTTGCAAGGGGGGAGCGTCGGGAAGGGGCGGAAAAGACGAATGGGCTTTGCTCCGGCGCGGAACCATGCTACGGGGAAAGTTGGGAAAGAAGCGGTCTCGGATACGTTTTCCCGTTGACAGAAGGCTTCTGTCATTTTAGGAGATGGGCGATTGTGCAAAAGTTCACTTTTCTTCTCATCCCCCCATGTGAATAACACCCCGCCCGTCGGCGAGCAGGGTCGGCCGGAGGGGAGGCGCCCGCGACGGCGAGAAGCCGGCCGGAGCGCGTGTTAATTGGTTAAGGCGGTAACTCTTCAAACCCACTGGAGGAAGCAAATGGCGAAACACCAAACCCCCTTGTTGGACCAGCTCGAAAGCGGGCCCTGGCCCAGCTTCGTGTCCGACATCAAACAGGAAGCCGCTCACCGGGCCGCCAACCCCGATGGCCTGGACTACCAGGCTCCGGTGGACTGCCCCGATGATCTGCTCGGCGTGCTGGAACTCTCCTTCAAGGACAAGGAAACCCACTGGAAGCACGGCGGCATCGTGGGCGTCTTCGGCTACGGCGGCGGCGTCATCGGCCGCTACTGCGACCAGCCCGAGAAGTTCCCCGGCGTGGCCCACTTCCACACGGTGCGCCTGGCCCAGCCCTCCGGCAAATACTACACCTCCGAGTACCTGCGCGGCGTCATGGACATCTGGGATCTGCGCGGTTCCGGCCTGACCAACATGCACGGCTCCACCGGCGACATCGTGCTGCTCGGCACCACCACCCCGCAGCTCGAGGAAATTTTCTACGATGTCACCCACAAGATGAACACGGACCTCGGCGGCTCCGGCGGCAACCTGCGCACGCCGGCCGACTGCCTGGGCCAGTCCCGCTGCGAATTCGCCTGCTACGACACCCAGGACCTGTGCCACACCCTGACCAACGACTACCAGGACGAGCTGCACCGCCCGGCCTTCCCCTACAAGTTCAAGTTCAAGTTCGACGGCTGCCCCAACTGCTGCGTGGCCTCCATCGCCCGGTCCGACTTCTCGGTCATCGGCACCTGGAAGGACGACATCCGCATCGACCAGGAACGCGTCAAGGCCTACGTGGCCGGCGAGTTCAAGCCGGGCGGCGGCTCCCACGCCGGCCGCGACTGGGGCAAGTTCGACATCGTCAAGGAAGTCGTGGATCGCTGCCCCACCGGCTGCATGAGCTACGACGGCTCCAAGCTCTCCATTGACAACGCCAACTGCACCCGGTGCATGCACTGCATCAACACCATGCCGGCCGCCGTGAAGATCGGCAAGGAAACCGGCGCCTCCATCCTGGTCGGCGCCAAGGCCCCGATCCTCGACGGCGCCCAGATGTCCTCCCTGCTCGTCCCCTTCGTGCCTGTGGAAAAGCCCTACGACGAGATCAAGGAAGTCATCGAGAACATTTGGGACTGGTGGATGGAAGAAGGCAAGAACCGCGAGCGCGTGGGCGAGACCATGAAGCGTCTCTCGTTCCAGAAGCTGCTCGAGGTGACCAACACCAAGGCCATGCCGCAGCACGTGAAGGAGCCGCGCTCCAACCCGTACATCTTCTTCAAGGAAGAAGAGGTGCCCGGCGGCTTTGCCCACGACGAAAAGGCCTATCGCCAGAGACACTTGAGATAAGCGGGGGGAAACAGACATGGCATTCATTTCTTCCGGATACAATCCCGACAAACCCATGGAAAACCGGATCACGGATATCGGCCCTCGCCATTTCGAGGAGTTCTATCCGCCGGTCATCAAGAAGAACAAAGGCCAGTGGGACTACCACGAGATCGTCAAGCCCGGCGTGCTCAAGCACGTGGCCCTGTCCGGCGACGTGGTCTACACCGTGCGCGTCGGCGCCGCCCGCCTGATGAGCGTCACCCACGTCCGCGAGATCTGCGAGATCGCCGACAAGCACTGCGGCGGCCATCTGCGCTTCACCACGCGTAACAACGTGGAGTTCATGGTCGAGTCCGAGGCCGCCCTCGACGCCCTGATCGCCGACCTGGCCTCCCGCAAGTTCCCCGGCGGGAGCCACAAGTTCCCCGTCGGCGGCACCGGCGCCTGCGTCTCCAACATCGTCCACACCCAGGGCTACGTGCACTGCCACACCCCGGCCACCGACGCCTCCGGCCCGGTCAAGGCCGTCATGGACGAGATGTTCGAGTACTTCCAGTCCATGACCCTGCCGGCCATCGTGCGCATCTCCCTGGCCTGCTGCCTGAACATGTGCGGCGCCGTGCACTGCTCCGACATCGGCATCGTCGGCATCCACCGCAAGCCCCCGATCATCGAGCATGACCGCCTGGACAACATCTGCGAGGTGCCCCTCGCCGTCTCCGCCTGCCCCACCGGCGCCATCAAGCCGGCCAAGGTCGAGATCGACGGCAAGAAGGTCAACTCCGTCGCGGTCAACGCCTCCCGCTGCATGTACTGCGGCAACTGCTACACCATGTGCCCGGCCATGCCGCTCGCTTCCGGCGAGGGTGACGGCATCGTGCTCATGGTCGGCGGCAAGGTGTCCAACCGCATCTCCATGCCGAAGTTCTCCAAGGTCGTCGTGGCCTACATCCCCAACGAGCCGCCCCGCTGGCCGACGCTGACCAAGATGATCAAGCACATCGTCGAGGTCTACGCGAAAAACGCCAACAAGTACGAGCGGCTGGGCGACTGGGCCGAGCGCATCGGCTGGGAGAAGTTCTTCGAGCTGTGCGACCTCGAGTTCACCCACCACTGCATCGACGACTTCCGTGATCCGGCCTACTACACGTGGCGCCAGAGCACGCAGTTCAAGTTCACCAAGCACGTCGAGGCCTAAGCAACAACTTCCGGGCGGGGAATCCTCCCCGCCCGGATCCAAAAAAAAGAGGGGACGGTATGTCTTCCGAGAAAGATCAAATTCTCGAGTTCCTGGAAGGGAAGACGGGCAAGTCCAAGTTCTACTTCAGCGATCTGTGCAAGGTTTTCCCGGACAAGAAGCAGCGCGAAGTGAAAAAGATCCTCACCGAGCTGGTCAACGAGGGCAAGCTCGAGTTCTGGTCGAGCGGCTCCACCACCATGTACGGGCTGACCGGCGCCGGCAAGCAGAAGGCCGAGGAAGAATAGTTCATTCGGCGCGGTTGGTTCGCGATCCGATTCGGGTGGCCGTGGTTTCCGTCGCACCGGGGCGAGGCCCCCTCGCCGTCGCGTCCCTCGGGACGGACATTCCCCGGAATACGGGGCTTGCCAGCCGGCCCCGCGGGAACGCGTCGTGAACGTTCGTCCGCGTCTCGTCCTGGCCGGGCTTTCCGGCGGCGCCGGCAAGACCATCCTGACCCTCGGGATATGCCGGGCCTTCGCCGTCGCCGGCCTTCGCGTCCGACCTTTCAAGAAGGGTCCGGATTACATCGACGCCGCCTGGCTCGGCCTCGCCGCCGGACGCGACGCCACCAATCTGGACCCTTTTTTGTTGCCCCCCTCCCGCCTGCCGTCCCTGTTCCTGGAAAAATCCGAGGGCTTCGACCTCTCCGTCATCGAGGGCAACCGCGGCCTGTGCGACGGCATGGACGTGGCCGGCTCCTGCTCCACCGCCGCCCTGGCCAGAGCCCTCGCCGCTCCCGTGGTCCTGGCTCTCGATGTCACCAAGATGACCCGCACCGCCGCCGCCATCGTGGCCGGGGTGGCCGCCTTCGAGCCGGGAATGGACCTGGCCGGGGTCATCGCCAACCGCACGGCCGGCGCCCGCCACCGGGCCATCGTGCGGGAGGCCGTCGAGACCCTGGCCGGCGTGCCGGTGATCGGCATGCTGCCGAAAATTTCCGAAAACCCCATTCCCGAAAGGCACATGGGGCTTATTTCCAACCGTGAGCACGGCCGCGTCGAGGCCATCCTCGACAATCTGGCCGAACTCGTCCGGCAAAACGTGGATCTCGAACGCCTGCTGGCCATCGCCCGCAGCGCGCCCCCCCTGCCGGACGCCCCCGGCCCGGCCGCCCCGGCGCCTGTTCCGCCCGGCCGCCGCCCGGTCATCGGCGTGGTCCGGGACGCGGCCCTGTGGTTTTACTATCCCGAAAACCTCGAGGCCCTTTCGCGCGCCGGCGCCGACCTCGCCTTCGTGAGCCTGCTCGACGAGGCGCCATGGCCCGAACTCGACGGGCTCTACCTCGGCGGGGGGTTCCCGGAAACGCAGGTGGAGCGTCTGGCCGACAACCTGGCCACCCGGGAGCGCGTGGCCGCCCTGGCCGCCTCGGGCATGCCCATCTACGCCGAATGCGGCGGCTTCATGTACCTGTGCAAGGGCCTTGAGAAGGCCGGGCGCATCCATCCCATGGCCGGGGTTTTCCCCGTGGTCACCACGCTGTGCGCCAGACCCCAGGGCCTCGGCTACAGCCTCGCCCGGGTGGAACGGGAGAACCCCTTCCATCCTGTGGGAACGCTGCTGGCCGGACACGAATTCCATTATTCCAGATGCCAGGCCGTCCTGGCGGCCGGCGACGAACAGGCCGTCGTCCCGCCGGGTCCCGAGGCCTTCGTTTTGTCCATGGAGCGCGGCGTCGGCATGATCGGCGGACGTGACGGCCTCCTTTTCCGAAATACCTTCGCTGCCTACACCCATATCCATGCCGAGGGCGCCCCCCATTGGGCGCCGGCCTTCGCGGCGGCGGCGCGGGCATACGCCCGAAGGAAAGGCTGATCGCCGGCCGGTGGCGGCGGGAACTACACGCCGGATCCGCCGTAACGGGCTAACGTGAACGATCAGGCCGGTCCCGGGACGTTGTGTCCGGGCCGGGAGAGGTTTTCGATGCGCATCGTCAGGGAGATCGCCACGCCGCGCGGGGCCATGGCCTACCGGCCAAAGCTGGCCGCCGCGCCCGTCGAGGGCGGCGGGCCGGAGTTGACGTACGGGCGCTATTTCGAGGCCCTGGAGGCGTTCGTCCTGGAGGGCGGTGGCGCGGTCCTGGCCGGGGCCCTGGAGGCCCTGGGCCTGGGGGGCGTCTGGCCCGGCGGCGTCGGGGAGGTCGTGCTGCGGGCCGAGAAGCACGGGGCGCTCTACCATCCCGCCAGCGTCACTGTCCGGCTCTCCGGCAACACGGTGAAATTGTGCGTCAACGTGGCCGCGACGGCCGTGTCCGTGGCCTGTCTCGAATCGGAAGCCGGGTTGCTGGCCGGGTTGCGCCGGGATTTCACGCCGGCGTTTCTGCCCAGACCCCACGCCTTCGCCGCCCTGGAGAGCATGGCCTTTCTTTTGGAGGAATGGTTCGAGGGGTTCCACGAATTCCACCAGGACGGTTCGGGGCGGGTGCGGCTGTGGGACTTCGACGCCGGCGAACGGACGCTTTCGCAGACCGAGGCCGTGGCGCTGTACCGCGAGACGGCCAGGATCATGACCCGCTACTACGATCCCGCCACCGGCGCCGCCATCGCCCCCTGGCACCACGCGGCCGGGGATTTCGTGGCCCGCGTCGCGGACGGCCGGGTGGAGGCCCGGCTCGTCACCGCCCGGGGCCATGGCGCCGCGCGGCATTTCACCGAGGCCGGGCCCATGGCCGAACGGCTGGCGGCGCTGGCTTTTTTCACCAACATGACCATGCGTATGCGCCTTGACCGGGTGGACGGCGTGGGGCCCCTCGTGCTGGCCGGCGCGGACGCGGCCGGCGCGGCCGTGGCCGGATTCGCCCAGGCCTTGGGCGAACGCGGGGATGTCGGCGACGCGGGACTCGGGGTTCTGGATTTCCTGGGCTCGTTTTCGGCCGCGGAGCTGGCCGGCGCGGGGGCCCGGCTGGCGGAACCCTGTCCGCCCGAGGAGGAGGCGCTTTTGGCCGCGGCCTGGCCGGAACACGCCGCCGTCCTGGTGGAGGCCCTGGCGGCGGTCTAGTCCCGCCGCTTCCAACGCCGCCCTCGCGTGCCGCGGGAAGACGCGCCCGGGATAACCGCGCGGGGCCCGTGCGCCCTGTTTTGCGGGCAGGGCTCCGCGGCCTGTCGGCGCGGCGGGGCCAGAACCTGGCTAGCGGGCGAGGTGCTTTTCGGCCGCCTCCAGAACCCGGCGGGCCTCCTCCAGACGGTCGTCGGCCGCAACGGCCCGCATGGCCGCCGACCGCGCCTCGGACCAGTTGCCGAGGCGGGCCTCCACCAGGGCCAGGGCCTGGTCCAGGTTCGGCTGGGCCCCGACCTTGGCCAGGGCGTCGAGCAGGATGCGCTCGGCCAGCCCCCATTCCTCGGCCTTGCCGGCCGCCGTCAGCAGGAAATCATAGGCGCGCGGGTTGTCTGGCGACTCCTCGACGGCCCGTTTGAGGTATTCCAGGGAGGCCTTGTGGTGGCCGGCGTCGATGAGCCGGGAGGCGATCAGGGGGAAGAGGCCCTTTTCGTCGACGTACTCCTCGACGGCCGCCCGGAAGTTGCGCTGGGCTTCGAGGAGGTTGCCTTCGGCAAGGAGCTTGGTGCCCTTGATGACGGCATGGTCGATGCGCAATTTGCGCTCGCGCATGGCGTCGAGGGTTTCCCGGTTGATGTCTTCCTCGATCTTGCGCGCCAGGGGGATGAGGACATTGGCAAGCTTGGCCTCCTGCCCCTTGGTGTAGGGGATGCCGTTCGGGGCGTAGCGCCGGACGCGGGGGAGCTTGCCCAGGTTGGCGAAGCTCTCGCGCAAAAGGCCCTCCACGGCTGTCCTGTCCGGCCCGGCCGGCTTGACGGCGACAAAGGCGCGAAGCGCGTTGGCGACGAGTTGCACGGTGCGCAGTTCGTCGTTTTTGGCGTAGGCGGCCTTGGCCCTGGCCAGGTCCTCGCGGATGGATTTCGCGGTTGGCGGCATGCGGGTCCCTTCCTGTCTGGCGCGGTGCCCCGGGCGCCTTGGCGCGCAGGGCCGATGGGCGCGAGGCTACGGGATTTTGGGCGCGAGGGAAAGCCCCGGTGCGCGGTTAATGGGCCTGTCCCCAGGTGCGGCCAATCCCCCAGTCCACGTCGAGGGGGACGCGCAGGGCGTACACGCCGGACATGATCGCCGCCAGACGTTCCCCCGCCGCCCCGGCCGCGTCCCGGGGCGCCTCGAGCAGCAGTTCGTCGTGGATCTGCAGGACCAGGACCGCGCCGAGGTCCTCCAGCACGGCGTCGTGATGGGCGGCGAGCATGGCCATCTTGATGATGTCGGCCGCGCCGCCCTGGACCACGGTGTTGATGGCCTGGCGCCTGGCCTGGGAGGCCAGCTGGGTGTTGGCGGAATGGATTTCCGGCAAAAGGCGCCGGCGGCCGGCCAGGGTGGTCACGCAGCCCTGGGCCTTGGCCGAGGCCACGATGCCGTCATAGAAGTCGGACAGCCCGGGCAGGCGTTCGAAGTATTTCCCGATGAACGTCTTGGCCGCGTCGATCTTGATGCCCAGGTCCCGGGCCAGCTTCTGGGGGCCCATGCCGTAGAGCAGGCCGAAGTTGATGGTCTTGGCCTGGCGGCGCATGTCCGGCGAAATCGCGGACTCGGGCGTGTCGAAAAGCAGCGAGGCGGTCCTGGCGTGGATGTCCGCGCCCTGGGCGAAGGCTTCGAGCAGGGCCGGCTCACCCGAAAGGTGGGCCAGCACCCGCAGTTCGATCTGGGAGTAGTCGGCCGCGACGAGTTCCTTGCCGGAATCGGCCACGAAGCAGTCGCGCATGCGCCGGCCGAGGTCGCCCCGGATGGGGATGTTTTGCAGGTTGGGATTGGAGCTCGACAGGCGGCCCGTGGCCGTGGCCATGTTGTTCAGGGTGGTGTGGATGCGCCCGGCGGCGTCGGCCAGCCTGGGCAGGGGCTCCAGGTAGGTGGAACGCAGTTTCTCGAGCTTGCGGAATTCCAGGATGCGGTCCACCAGGGGATGGGTGCCGGCCAGGCGCTCCAGGGCCTCCTGGGAGGTGGAGGCGGCGCCGCCCGGGGTCTTGCCGTGGGGGCGAAGTCCCATTTCGCCGTAGAGGATGTCGGCCAGCTGCCGGCTGGACCGGGGATTGAAGGGCCTGCCGGCCAGGGCGTGGATGTCTTTTTCCAGGCGGGCCAGATCGGCGGCGACCTCGGACCCGAAGGCGGCAAGCGCCTCCAGGTCCACGCCGATGCCGGCGCGCTCCATGGCCAGCAGCACCGGGACCAGGGGCAGCTCCAGCCGGGCGATAAGCCCGGTCAGGCCGGCCGTCTCCAGGCGCGGGGCCAGGGTGTCGGCCAGCAGGGCCGCCGCCCGGGCCATGTCCGTCGGGGCGATCTCGGCGGCGTCCACGGCCGGGTCGGCGAAAAGGCTGTCGCGAAGCCGCTCGAAACCGTAGTTGCGCTGCTCGGGATTGAGCAGGTAGGCCGCCAGCCCCAGGTCGAACCAGCGGGAGAGGGGCACGGCCCCGAAGGCCGGATCGAGGCCCAGGACGGCCTTGACCGAGGGCACGGCCACGCGCGCCGCCCCGGCCAGGCGGTCGGCCAGTTCGCGGGGCCGGGCCGCGACGCGCCACTGCTCGCCGTCGAGGGCCAGGGAAAAACCGTCGTCCAGGGGGACGACGGCGACGTGGCGGTTCCCGAAGCCGGGCAGGCTTTCCAGGGGGACGGCCGCGGGGGCGTCGGTGACGGCCGGGCGGGGGGCCGTCGCGGCGAAAAGGGTGAGCTGGGTCTGGCCGGAATCCTTTTTTGTCCCGGCGGCGGGGGCGGGCAGGCCGAGCACTTCCCGGGCCAGGGAGCGGAATTCCCAGGTTTCGAAAAAGGCCTTGAGCCCGGGGAGGTCGGGCTTGCCGAGGCGGGTGTCGGCCAGGGTGGTGCCGGGCAGGATGTCCGTGCGCAGGCGGGTGAGTTCCCGGTAGGTGAAGACGGCCTCCAGCAGCGGTTCGAGCTTCGAGCGCAGCGCGGGCTTGAGGTCGTCCAGATGGCCACGCACGGCCTCCAGGGAGGGGTGGTCCCGCAGGATGCCCAGGGCCGTCTTGGGGCCGACGCCCGGCACGCCGGGGATGTTGTCCGCGCTGTCGCCCACCAGGGCCTGGAGATCCGGCCAGACGGCCGGGGCGATGCCGTATTCGGCCGTGAAGGCGTCCCGGGTGGTCAGCTTCTCGGCCTTGCCCGAGGGGTCGTAGAGGACCACCCGTTCGTCCAGGCACTGCTTGAGGTCCTTGTCCGCGCCGACGATGACCACCGGCAGGGTGTCGCGGAACCGGGCGGCCAGGGAGGCGATGCCGTCGTCGGCCTCGGCGCCCTCGGGCACCACGACCGGCACGCCGAGCAGCCGCAGCCCCTCGAGCAGGGGCTCGACCTGCCGGGCCAGGGGCTCCGGCATGGTGTCGCGGTTGGCCTTGTAGGCGGCATAGATATTGCTGCGGAAGGTTGGCCCCCGCCCGTCGAGGAAGAAAACGAGGTGCCTGGGCTCCTGTTCTTTGAGAAGTTTAAGCAGCAGTCGAAATACCATAAACAGGGCATTGGTGGGGACGCCGTCCGAGCGGGCCAGATCGCGGAAGGCATGGTAGCCCCGGTGGAGGAACGCGCTGCCGTCGATGAGGAAAAGCGGTGGGGCGTCGAAGCCGAGTCGTTGGGCCAGGGTCATGGGACTCCTTGCGGGCGGCGGTCGGGCCGCGCCGGATGCCGGATGTGTACGGCAGGCGGGGAACGCTTGCAACCGGCCGGGGGTCGTGCTCGACATTGATTGAAAATCAGGCTAAAATTATAAAACTAATCGTGTGGTCCAGTTTTGTTAATGCGTGTTAACATAGCTGTGCAACGAGGCTCACTCAGCGTATCGGGCGACGTCCGCCATCGGCGCATCGCCCAACAGGGGAGAAAAACGGCATGACCGCAAGCTTCGCGAAAAGGCCTCTGGCGGCCCTTCTGGCCTGCGCCGCCTGCATCGGCCTGTTGGCCTGTCCGGCGGCCGCCCAGGATTCCGCCGCCGCGCCCGGGAGCAAGGACCGGGTGGCCAAGCGCTATACATCCACGGACAAGGCCGCTCCGGCGGCCACGCCGGAAAACGGCCTCGGCGCCAAGATCGAAAAGATCCCCCTGCCCGAGTTCGTCAAGGAACAGCAGACGGATCCGGCCGCCGGCCGGCAGAAGGTCCCGGCCATGACCCCGCCGGCGGACGGCCAGGCCTTCGACATGGAAAAAAGCGTCACCCGCAGTCTCGACGCCTATCCCCAGATGCAGTCCGCCCGGGCGACCCTGTCCGGCGCCGAACAGTCCAGGCGTCAGGCCATGGCCAACTTCGGGCCCGTCGGCACGGTCAGCTACGCCTTCCAGCGCACCGACGCCGAAACCATCAGCACCAATTCCGTCTCCCTGCCGGGCAACCAGGTGCTCAACACCCTCAACGGGACGAGCCTTTCCACGTCCCGCTACGTCCACTCCCGGCAAGGCTATTGGCAAAACCTCTACCAGTTGCAACTGAAGGTGACCCAGCCCATCTTCACGGGCTTCAACCTGTTGAGCACCTACCAGAAGGCGGCCTTGAAGCAGGATTACAGCGAGGCCAACATCAAGTACACGGAACTTTCCCTTGTCAAATCCGTGCAACAGGCCTTCCTCGCCCTGCTCCAGGCCCGGGCCAACGTCCAGAGCAACAAGGACTCCGTGGCCCGGCTGGAATCCCAGTACAAGGTCGCCCAGGCCTACTACGATGTCGGCCTCAAGCCCCGCCTCGACGTGCTCCAGGCCGAATCCGACCTGGCCACGGCCGAGCAGAACCTGCTCAAGGCCCAAAACAGCGTCCTGGTCCAGACGGCCCAGCTCAATTCCCTGCTCAACCTGCCGCTCAACCAGGAAACCAACTATGTCGGCGAACTGGCCTACCTGCCCTTCACCCTGTCGATCGAGGACTGCCTGGACACGGCCTACAAGCAGCGGCCCGACCTCTCCATGGCCGTCAAGTCCGTGCAGATGGCCGAACGCGACGTGAAGATCGCGGCCAGCACCTTCTATCCGCAGGTGCAGGCCCAGGGGACGTACACCAAGCAGGGCAACCAGCCCGATATGGGACTCAAGGACATGTCCGGCGCCACCACGCCCGACACCACCACCGTGGGCATTTCCGCCTCGCTCCAGGCCTGGGACTGGGGGTCGACCTACTTCGGCGTGCAGGCCGCCCGCGAGAACGTGAAGAAACTGCAGGCCGACCTGGCCAAGCTGCGCCTCGATGTCGGCTATCAGGTCAAAACCTGCTACCTCAACATCCAGGACGCGGCCAAGCGCATTTCCGTGGCCCGCACGGCGCTGGAGGCCTCCAAGGAAGGGTACCGCATGGCCGTGGCCCGCTATCAGGCCCAGGTCGGCACCAGCACCGACGTGCTCGACGCCCAGTCCCGGGTGAGCACGGCCGAAACCAACCTGACCCAGGCGCTCACCGACTACCAGAGCGCCCTGGCCGACATCTACGTGGCCATGGGCATGAAGAACTTGAGTCTGGCCTCCAACTAGGGGGCTGTCCCGATAGACGCGAAAGGGGCGGCGGGGAAACCCGCCGCCCCTTCGTCGTGGGGTTCCTGAAAAAATACGGCAGTCTTTTTTCAGGGGAAAAGAACGCTTCGGATGTGTTGTCTGAGGACCTTTCCGAGGACGCGCCCCTAGCGCCCCAGGCGCTTGTCGATGGCCCGGCGGGTCAGCACCGCGAAGAAGCCGGCGACCAGGCCGAGGATCAGGCCGCCTATTATGTCCTTCATGAAGAAAATCCCGCCCAAAACGCCCACGCTGGCGCCGATGAGCAGCCCCCTCTTGAGGGATTCCTTGAAATCCCGACGATTTTCCTCGCTCATCGCTTCTCCTCCGGTTCCAGAACCTCGATGCCGCCCATGTAGGGAACCAGGGCCCCGGGCACGGTCACCGCGCCGTCCTTGCGCACGTAGTTTTCGAGAATGGCGGCCATGGTGCGGCCGATGGCCAGGCCGGAGCCGTTTAGGGTGTGCACGAGGGCCGTCTTCTTGCCCCCCTCGGGCTTGAACCGGATGTCGGCGCGCCGGGCCTGGAAATCCTCGAAGTTGGAGCACGAGGAGATTTCCCGGTACTTGTTCTGACCGGGCAGCCACACTTCCAGGTCGTAGGTCTTGGCCGAGGTGAAGCCGAGGTCCCCGGTGCAAAGGGCCACCACCCGGTAGGGCAGCTCCAGGGCCTGCAAAACGGCCTCGGCGTGTCCGGTCAGTTTTTCGAGCTCTTCGTAGGAGGTGTCCGGGTGGACCAGGCGCACCAGTTCCACCTTGCCGAACTGGTGCAGGCGGATGAGCCCCTTGGTGTCCTTGCCGTAGGAGCCGGCCTCGGAACGGAAGCACTGGGTGTGGCAGGCGTAGGCCAGGGGCAGGGCCGATTCGGGGAGCGTCTCGCCCCGGTGCAGGTTGGTCACCGGAACCTCGGCCGTGGGAATCAGGTACGAGGCCAGACCCTCGAGCTTGAAGAGATCCTCCGCGAACTTGGGCAGCTGGCCCGTGCCGACGAGGCTCTCGGCGTTGACGATGTAGGGCGTGACCACTTCCGTGTAGCCGTGGGCGGCGGTGTGCATGTCGAGCATGAAGGCGGCCAGGGCCCGTTCCAGGCGGGCGAGTCCGCCGCGCAGGACCACGAAGCGCGCCCCGGAAAGCTTGACCGCCCGCTCGGCGTCCAGGCCGCCGAGGGCGGCGCCGATGTCCTGGTGCTCGCGGGGCGGAAAATCGTCGAAGACGCGGGGCGCGCCGACCAGGCGCACCGGCACGTTGTCGTTCTCGTTCGCCCCGTCCGGCGTGGTGGCGTGCGGGATGTTGGGAATGCCAAGGAGCCACTGGGTGACGGACTCGTCGACCTCCCGGGTCTTCTCGTCCAGGGCCTTGATCTCCTCGGAGAGCGTCCCCAGCCCGGCCAGGATCGCCGCGGCGTCGCCGCCGGCGCGCTTGATCTTGGCCACCTCGGCCGAGGCCGCGTTGCGCTGGCCCTTTTTCTGCTCCACGGCGGTGATGTATTCGCGCCGCCGTTCCTCCAGGTTCAGAAAGGCCGCCAGGTCGAGGGGAAAGCGCCGCCGGGCCATGCCGTCGGTCACGGCCTGGGGGTTTTGGCGCACGAATTTCAGATCCAGCATGACTCGCTCCTTGTCGTTTCCGTCGGCAAAGCCATGTACGCGGCCCGCGTTTGCCGCGTCAAGTGCGCCACGGCAAGGGCGCGTGGCATCCCGCTTCCGGGCGCGCCGGGCGGGCCGGTCGTTCCCGATGCACGGCGCGGGGGAGGGCGCCGATGCCGATTCGTTCCGGATGTCACGAGGTCCTCGTGACATCCGTTGCGAAATTGGCTAGCCCGGGATGAAGAGTCCGAGGAGGGAGAGCGACGTGGAAGCGGAACTGCGTGCGTTGACGGCCAGGCTGGGGGCCGCGCTGGAGGAACGCGGGTGGATGCTCGCCTGCGCCGAATCCTGCACCGGGGGCCTGTTGTCGAGCGTCCTGACCGACGCTCCCGGGGCGTCGTCCTGGTTTTCCGGGGCCGTGGTGGCCTATGCCAACGCGCTCAAGCGGGACATCCTCGGGGTGCCCCAGGCGGTCCTCGACGCCAAGGGCGCGGTCAGCCGGGAGACGGTGCTGGCCATGGCCCGGGGCGCCCGTGGCGTCCTTGACGCCGATATCGCCGTGGCCGTCAGCGGCGTGGCCGGCCCCTCGGGCGGCACCCCCCAGAAGCCCGTGGGCACGGTCTGGATGGCCTGGGAAACGCCCGACGACGTGGAGGTCAGACGATTCAACCTTTCCGGGGACCGCCTGTCCGTCAAGCGGCAGGCCGTGCGCGAGGCCATGGCCGGGCTTTTGGAGATCCTCGCGCGCGGTCCCGCCCAACCATCCTGACCGCCGGGGCGTGTTGCCGGCCCT
>CAZNUQ010000017.1:16650-26987 GCA_964576235.1 uncultured Desulfovibrio sp. | reverse complement strand
CGCGTGCCCGGCCAACGCGCCCGGCACGATTTTTCACGTTTCGCCGAAAAAATTCGGAACATCTCAAAGATAAAGGGATTTCCTCGGCTTCCCCAGGGCGGCAAGCGGAATTCCGTCCTTTACAATTTGTGTTTTTCTGATAAGGAATCAATGTCTTAAGACTTTGTGAAGAAAGGGACATTTCAATGCTCAAATTGGCGGATTATTTGATCCTTGAGCAGAAGGCCGTTCTGGACCAGTGGTTCGACCTGATCCTGGGAACGTATTCCCCGAACACGGCCGTGCTCTGGAAGAAAAAGGACGATCCCTTCGCCAACCCCGTGCGCCACAAGTTCGAGGCCGGAATGCGGGGCATCCTCGTGGCCCTGGCCGGCTGCGGCGGCGTCCCCGACGCCGCGACCTTCGGCCCCCTGCTCGACGAGATCGTCCGGGTGCGCGCCGTCCAGGATTTCACGCCCTCCCAGGCCATCTCCTTCGTCTATCTGCTCAAAAAGGCCGTGCGCGAAACGCTCTGGTCCAAGGTGGCCGAAAACGACCTCATCGTGGAACTGCTCGCCCTGGAATCGGCCATCGACGTGTTGGCCCTGCTCGCCTTCGACATCTACTGCCAGTGCCGCGAGAAAATCGCCGAGCTGCGGGTCAACCAGATCAAGAAACAATATGACCGGCTCCTGAAAAGGGCCAATCTCGTCTGCGACTTCTCCTCCGAGGGAGAGGAACCGTGAGGCGCGTTTCGGGCAAACCTTTAACGAGGTGAGGGTACATGGCAGCGTTTTATTCCTTTCTCGTGGTGTTGGCGCTCATCGTCATCCCGTGGCTGGGCGTCGGGATGGGGATGGGTGCGCTGTTCGGGATAGTCCTCCCGTACATCGCAATCATCATTTTCATGGTGGGGTTCGTCATGAAAATCGTGGAATGGGCCAAAATCCCCGTCCCGTTTTGCATCCCCACCACCGGCGGCCAGCAGAAATCGCTGCCCTGGATCAAAAACAACCCCTGGGACAACCCCTACACCAAGGGCGGCGTGGTCATGCGCATGCTGCTTGAGGTCCTGACCTTCCGGTCGCTTTTCCGCAACACCTCGGTCAAGCTGCAGCAGGACGGACCCAAGGTGGGGTACAGCTCCGAGAAGTCCCTGTGGCTTTTCGCGCTGATCTTCCACTACTGCTTCCTGATGGTCCTGCTGCGTCATCTGCGCTTTTTCATGGCGCCGGTGCCCCGTCCCATCGGCATCGCCGAATTTCTCGACTCCATCCTGCAGATCGGCCTGCCAGTCATGTACCAGTCCGACTTCCTGATCGCCGCCGGCCTGCTGTTTTTGCTCGCCCGCCGCGTCTTCGACGGCAAGGTGCGCTACATCTCCCTCATGCAGGATTATTTCCCGCTGCTGCTCCTGCTTGGCATCGTCCTGACCGGCGTGTGGATGCGCTACGTGGTCAAGGTGGATGTCATCGCGGTCAAGGAGCTGGCCATGGGGCTGGTCTCCCTGCGCCCGCACATGCCGGCCAACCCCATCGATCCCTCGGTCTTCGCCCACCTGACCCTGGTGTGCGCCCTTATCATCTATTTCCCGTTCTCCAAACTCATGCACATGGGCGGGGTCTTTCTCTCTCCCACGCGCGTCGTGCCCAACATGAGCCGCCGGGCCATGTGGGTGAACCCCTGGAACGATCCGAGCGTGAAGCCGCATTCCTACGAGGCCTACGAGGACGACTTCCGTGAAAAGATGATCGAAGCCGGACTTCCGGTGGAGAAAAAGGCCTAAGGCGGCCTGAACCCAATTATTCTGGAGAGAAGTGAGGAGCGACCATGGCCAAGTATCCGCCACCGGAAGAACTCATCAAGATCAACTATTCCACGCCGGTCAAGTCGTGGATGGACACCAAGACGCCTTTCCATCTGGGCAACTTCAGCTATCCGGCCAAGCCCGACATCCTGAAATACCTGGGCATGCCCAATCCTCGCGAGTGGTCCCCCACCGACGACGACTGGAAGCTGCCGCCCGACTGGCAGCGCATCGTCATGGAGAAGTTCCGCGAGAAGCTCAAGAAGTACCGCTCGTTCAAGATCTTCATGGACATCTGCGTGCGCTGCGGCGCCTGCGCCGACAAGTGCCACTTCTTCATCGGCGGCGGCGACCCGAAGAACATGCCGGTTTTGCGCGCGGAACTGCTGCGCTCCATCTATCGCGGCGAGTTCTCCACGGGCGCCAAGATCCTCGGCAAGCTGGCCGGCGCCCGCAAGCTCGAGGAAGACGTCATCAAGGAATGGTTCCTGTACTTCTACCAGTGCACGGAATGCCGCCGGTGTTCGCTGTTCTGCCCCTACGGCATCGACACCGCCGAAATCACCATGATGGCCCGCGAACTGCTCCATGAGGTCGGCTGCAACATCAACTGGATCCTCGAGCCCGCCGCCAACTGCAACCGCACCGGCAACCACCTCGGCATCCAGCCCCATGCCTACAAGGACATGATGGACTTCCTCCTCGACGACATCGAGGAGGTTACCGGCAAGCGCATCCGGCCCAATGTCAACAAGAAAGGCTGCGAAATCCTCTTCATCACGCCCTCCGGCGACATCTTCGCCGATCCGGGGATCTATACCTACATGGGGTACATGATCCTCTTCGATCATCTGGGCCTCGACTACACCTGGAGCACCTACGCGTCCGAGGGCGGCAACTTCGGCCTTTTCACCTCGGACAAGATGATGAAGAAGCTCAACGCCAAGATGTACGCCGAGGCCAAGCGCCTGGGCGCCAAGTGGATCCTCGGCGGCGAGTGCGGCCACATGTGGCGCGTCATCAACCAGTACATGGGCACCATGAACGGTCCGGCGGACTTCCTGGAAACCCCGGTTTCGCCGATCACCGGCACCCGGTTCGATGCCGCCGCCGGCACCAAGATGCTCCACATCTGCGAGTTCACGGCCGACCTCATCAAGCACGGCAAGATAAAGCTCGACCCCTCGCGCAACGACAACTTCGTCACCACCTTCCACGACTCCTGCAACACCGCCCGTGGCATGGGCTTCTTCGAGGAGCCGCGCTACATCCTGAAAAACGTCTGCCGCCAGTTCTACGACATGCCCGAGAACACCATCCGCGAGCAGACCTTCTGCTGCGGCGGCGGCGCGGGCCTCAACAACGAGGAGTTCACCGAGACGCGCCTTCGCGGCGGCCTGCCCCGGGGCAACGCGGTCAAGTACGTGCGCGATCGCCACGGCGTCAACAACCTGGCCTGCATCTGCGCCATCGACCGCGCCACCCTGCCGCCCCTGTGCGACTACTGGGCTCCGGGTGTCGGCGTCTCCGGCGTGCATGAGCTGGTGGGCAACGCCATCATTCTCGACGGCGAGAAGAAGCGGACCACCGATCTCAGGCAAAATCCCCTGCCGGGGATGGAGGACGAGGAGGAATAACCTATGTACAATGCCAAATATATCATCCCAGGCATTCTGTTCTTCCTGGCCCTCATCTTAACGCCCGTTTTCTACAACCTGGGCAAGGCCTACGAGGTCAAACCGGAACTGCCGCGCGACCAGAAGGAATGCATCGAAGACGCCAGGACCATGCGTGACAAGCACATGCAGATCCTCAACGATTGGCGTAACGAGGCCGTTCGCGAAGGCAAGCGCATCTACGTCAACGCCAAGGGGCAGCAGTACGTCAAGAGCCTGACCAACACCTGCATGAGCTGCCACGCGGAGAAGGACAAGTTCTGCGACCGTTGCCACAACACGGTAGGCGTGGCCCCCTATTGCTGGGATTGCCACAATCTCAAGCCGAACCAGCAGACGCCCATCCCCCCCGTCGCCCCGGGCGACACGGGCGGACACTAGGCCGGCGCGCCCGGTGACACCACCACTTAAGGGGACCATATCATGAAGAGCAGCAGACGAGACTTCCTGAAACTTGCCGCCGTCTCCGCCATGGGGATCGGGGCCGGCCGGCTCGGCTTCCTGGGCGACGCGCCGGCCCATGCCGGCCAGGTGCCCGGCGTGGCCAACTTCGAGGCCGGCCTCACGGCCAAGCATTGGGGCATGGCCATTTTCACCGAGAAGATGACCCCCGAGCTGATCGCCACGTGCCGCGCGGCCTGCCATACCGAACACAACGTGCCCGACATCAAAGGGCCCAAGGAAATCAAGTGGTTCTGGGGCGCTTCCTTCGAGGCCGCCTTTCCCACCGAGCACGGCAGCTACCTCTCCGAGGAAGTGGAACATCGCCAGTTCCCGCTGCTGTGCAACCAGTGCGAAACGCCCATGTGCGTCCGGGTCTGCCCGACCCAGGCCACCTTCCAGCGGCCGGACGGCATCGTCATGATGGACTTCCACCGCTGCATCGGCTGCCGGTACTGCATGGCCGGCTGCCCCTTCGGCGCCCGCAGCTTCAACTTCCAGGATCCGCGTCCGTTCATCAAGAGCTTCAATCCGCTCTTCCCCACCCGGATGCGCGGCGTCGTGGAAAAATGCAACTTCTGCGCCGAGCGCCTGGCCATCGGCAAACTGCCGTCGTGCGTGGAAGCGGCCGGGGGCGCGCTGGTCTTCGGCGATCTGGCCGACGAGAATTCGGACATCCGCAAGGTGTTGCGCAGCCACTTCGCCATCCGCCGCAAACCCGACGCCGGCACCTCGCCGAGCGTGTACTACATCCTGTGAGGTAAGCCATGCTGGAGAAAGCACTCAAGGGAAGCCCCCGGTACTGGGGCACGCTCATAACCCTGGGCTTCGTCATGCTCCTGGGGCTGGGCTTCTGGCTCTACCAGTTGACGAACGGCATGGTCATCACCGGGCTCAACCGCGACGTGTCCTGGGGCTTTTACATCGCCCAGTTCACGTATCTGGTTGGCGTGGCGGCCTCGGCCGTCATGCTGGTCTTGCCGTACTACTTCCACCACTACAAGGAATTCTCCAAGATGATCATCCTGGGCGAATTCCTGGCCATCTCCGCGGTCATCATGTGCCTCGGCTTCATCGTGGTGGATATCGGCCAGCCGCAACGGATGATGAACGTGCTGCTCAACTCCACGCCCGGTTCGGTGCTCTTCTGGGACATGGTCGTTCTCAACGGCTACCTGTTCCTGAACATCATCGTGGGCTGGACGAGCCTGCAGTACTTCAAAAACGACATGACCCCGCCCAAGTGGTGCAAGTTCCTGGCCTTCGTGTCGGTCATCTGGGCCTTTTCCATCCACACCGTCACGGCCTTCCTGTACGCCGGCCTGCCCGGGCGCCACTACTTCCTGACGGCCATCATGGCCGCCCGGTTCCTGGCCTCGGCCTTCTGTTCCGGTCCGGCCATCCTGCTGCTGCTCACCCTGTTGCTCAAGCGGCTGACCGGCTTCGACCCCGGCAAGAAGGCCATCAACCGGCTGGCCGTCATCATCACCTACGCCATGTGTGTGAACATCTTCTTCTTCCTGCTTGAGGTGTTCACCTCCTTCTACAGCAACATGCCCGGCCACATGGCCCCGCTGATCTACCTCTTCAAGGGGATCGACGGCCACGCCATGATGGTGCCCTTCATGTGGACCGCCGTGGTGCTGGGCCTGGGCTGCCTGCTGTTCCTCATTCCGACCCCGGTGCGCGAGAAGACCCCGGCCCTGGTCGTCGGGCTGATCATGCTGGTCATCGCCTCCTGGATCGACAAGGGCCTGGGACTGCTCATCGGCGGTTTCACGCCCAACCCCTTCGAGGAAGTCACGGTCTATTCCCCGACGATTCCCGAGATCATGATTTCCCTCATGGTCTTTTCCCTGGGAGGCATCGTGCTGACCGTGCTGTGGAAGATTGCCATCGAGGTGCGCCGCGAGGTGGAAGGCGGCAACCTGTCCATGGTGCCGCCCGTGGAATAGCGGGCCTGGCGCTTCCGAATCCGCGAAAAAAAGGCCCGTCCCCGGCAAGGGGGCGGGCCTTTCGTCTTTCCGCGGGGGGGAATATCCTCCCCCCTGTCCGGGAGGCATGTCCGGCCGCTGTCTGGTCGGCGGCGCGGCGGGAGGGGCTAGTCCTCGTCCACCAGAACGAGTTCCCGGCCCTCGCCGGGATAGATGCGCCGTTCGGAGAGCGGCGTGGGGCGTTGCGGCGCCGGCCACTGGCCGGGCCTCGGTTCCGGGCCCTCGGCGGCGGCCGGCGACGGATGGCGATCGGCCATGACGGGGTGGAAACGGATGTCCACGCCGGGCACCGGGCAGCTGAATTCCACGGGAATGTTGTTGGGATCGAAGGAGTACAGCGAGAAGATGAACCCGTGGTCGATGATCTCCGAGGCCCAGAAGCCGGCGGCCTGGAGCAGGTCCTTGAGTTCCCACAGGTCGTTGCGGTCCCGCACGCCGATGGAGACGTGGTCGAAGGCCACCGGACCGCGGACCGGGACGCCGTGGTCCTTTTCCGCGATGGGTTCGGCTCCGGGCCATTCGAAGAAGGCGATCATGTCGTTTTCGGAGATTTCGAAGAAGTAATGGCGGTAGCCGGGCCGTCCCATTCCGGCGACCAGCCGCATGCGAAGCAGATCCCGCCAGAAGCGGATGGTGGCGTCCATGTCCCGGGTGACCATGGCCAGATGGTTGATGCCGGTGTATCGCATGGCGTTGCTCCGCGTGGCCGGGCTCCCCGGGAAGGGGGCGGGCTACAGTTCTAGGCCCAGGTTCCTGGGATAAAACGCGCCGTGGAAGACCAGCTCGGCCGCGCCGCGCAGGTAGGTTTTGCCCTCGCGCAGGATCACGCCCAGGACTTCGCCTCCCGTGGTGACGAGTTCGGTTTCCTCGCCGGTCAGGCCAAGTTCCTTGCACACGATGGCCGTGGCCACGGCGCCGGTGCCGCAGGCGTAGGTCTCGTCCTCGACGCCGCGTTCGTAGGTGCGAAGCGACAGCCGCCCCGGACCTTCTGGAGCCACGAAATTGACGTTCGTCCCGGCCGGGGCGAAAAACGGGTGGAACCGCACGGACCGGCCGATCTTCCAGACGTCGATGGCCTGCAGGTCGTCGGCGACGAGCACGGCGTGGGGAACGCCGGTGTTGACGCTGTGCAGGTGGAAGGGTTGCCCCTCGATCTCGACGGTGAGGTCCAGCCGCAAATCCCTGGGGGGGGTGAGACGCACCGTGACCTGGTTGGTGTCCGGGTCCACCTCGGCCTCGATGGGGCCGGCGTCCGTGCCGAAGACGTGGCTGGCCGGCGCGATGCCGAGCATCCAGGCGAGGCGGGCGGCGCACCGCGAGCCGTTGCCGCACATCTCGGCCCGCGAGCCGTCGGCGTTGAAAAAATGCCATTTGTAATGCAGGCCCGAGCCCTCCGGGGCATGGTCCAGGAAGATGATGCCGTCGGCACCCACGCCGAAGGACTTGCGGCACACCGCCAGGGCGATTTCCGGCATCACGTCGGGATCGAAACCCAGTTCGCGGTTGTCCATGCACACGAAATCGTTGCCGCAGCCCTGCATCTTGAAAAAGGGAACCGAATTGCCGCAAAGGGCCTCAATATCCATGCCTCACTCCTTGGCGATGACTGTCACGAAAATGTAGCAGATCGATTTTACCGCGTCGAGGGGAGCGTTCTTCCCCCTCTCGGACGAGGGGAACGCCGGGCGGTGGCCTTTTGCCCGGAATGCGGATAAAACTGGGACTGCCCGGATCGGAAAGAGCCGATCAACGCCGGCGGCGGTGCCGGCCCAGCCAGGGGAGGCGTGCGTATGCGCGGGCGGTTGCTCAAGGTGCTCATGGTGGTCCTGGTCCTCGTTCCCGTGGGCCTGACCGCCTATCTGGCCAACAGTCTCTATCACCGCAAGGGTGTGCCCGAAGCCCTGGAGAACCTGACGAAACAGCTGTTCCAGTCCAAGGAGGAGGAGCGCAAGGCGGAAAAGCGCGCGGTTGACCTGGAACGCAAGGCCGAGGAGCTGCAAACCGCCTACGACGCCCTGGTGGCCGACCTGCGCGGCGAGGTGGACAGCCGGGAGGTCCGGGTCCGCCGGTTCCGCGAAAAGCTGGAAATCAATTTCGTGGACAAGGTCCTGTTCGCTTCCGGCAGCGCCGAGATCACCCCCCACGGCCGGGATATCCTGCTCAAGGTGGCCGGCGTCCTCGGCAAGGTCAGGGACAAGAGCATCTACGTCGTCGGGCACACGGACACCATGCCCATCCACTCGGGCCTGTACCCGTCCAACTGGGAGCTTTCGGCGGCCCGGGCCGCCTCGGTCATCCGTTTCCTGTCCGAGACCGGCGGGCTGGCCCCCCAGCGCTTCACGGCCATGGGGCGGGCCTTTTACCAGCCCGTGGCCACGAACGCCACGCCCGAGGGGCGGCAGGAGAACCGGCGCGTGGAAGTGATCGTGGCCGACGTGCCGATTTTCGCCCCGGATTTTGGACCGGAAACCGGCGGGCCGGCCGCGTCCGGCGCGAAACCGTCGCCCGCCGGCCCCGGGGATCCTTCCGGCGCGGAACCGCTCCGGGAAACGGCGCCGGCTCTGGCGCCAAAGCCCGCCGCCGAGCCCTCCGTGGAACCGGCCGCGCCCGAGTCCCAGGCTCCGGCGGCCGCGACACCGCAATCCGGAGATGGCGGCGAGGCCCCGGCCGCGCCCGCCGCGAACGCGCCGCAACTGCCGCCGCCGCTTCCCGACAAGCCCGCTCCGGGCCGGTAGCAGGGCGGGCGGACCGTCGGCCTTTTTCCTCTTCGGATGCGGCGCCACGGCAGGGAGGGTGCCCGCCGGCGCGGCCCTTTGCAACGAACATGGCAATAAGCGAGGCAGGATGACGTTTTACGAGTTCGCCACCAACCTCTTCGACCCGCTGCATTCGTTCTGGGAGCGTCCCGGAACCCGGCGCGTCGTGGCCATGGCCCAGGTCGTGGCCTTCGTCCTCGGCGTCATCGGCATCGAGCTCAACCTGCGGGGCCTCCTGCCGCCGGCCTTGGCCCGCATCACCCCGTCCTCCCATTTCTACGCCATCAACCTCGCCTTCACCCTGGTGCTCGTCCAGGAGGTGGTGGACCTCATTTTCGTCCTGCCCTGTTCGGTGACCAAATCCCTCGGCAAGCAGTTCGAGATCCTCTGCCTGATCCTTTTGCGCGACGCCTTCAAGGAACTGACGCATCTGCACGAGCCGGTCGTGCCCGCCGAGGCCCTGTCCGTCCTGTTGCCCATGCTGGCCGACGGCGCCGGCGCCCTCCTGGTTTTCGCCGGCCTCGGCCTCTATTACCGTCGCCACCGCCGGCGGTCCCAGGGGCGGACCGGTCCGTGGCTCTATCCGTTCGTGGCCTTCAAGAAGTTCCTGGCTTTTTCCCTGCTGCTGTTCTTCATCGCCTACGGCGCCTGGATGGTGTGGCGCAGCGCCCTCGACGGCCAGGTTCACGATTTCTTTTCCGTGTTCTACACCGTGCTCATCTTCAGCGACATCTTCATCGTGCTGCTTTCCCACAGCTACCAGCCGGCCTTCCGGTCGGTGTTCCGCAACTCCGGCTTCGCCCTGGCCACGCTGCTGATCCGGTTCGCCCTGGCCGCGCCGGCGTATTACGCCCCGCTGCTCGGCGTCTCGGCCATGATTTTCGCGTACGGCGTGGCGGTGGCCAGCGACGTGTTCGACAAGGATCTCTGAACCGCGCCACGGCTTCCGGCCACGGCGGCATCATGGAGGACGGCGTGCCAGAATCCCTGTGTTTTTCCCCCATCGGCGTGATCCGGACACCGTTTGCGCGTCCCGAGGGCATGCCCGTCCAGCCCGGCGGAGCCCGCGATGTCCCGGGCCGGGTGGAACTGCTGCCCGGGCTGGCCCCGGCCCTGGCCGATCTCGACGGCTTTTCCCACATCTACCTCATCTACGTGTTTCACGCCTCGCGAGGGTTCTCCGTCAGTGTCGTCCCCTACATGGACGACACGCCGCGCGGGCTTTTCGCCACCCGGGCCCCGAGACGGCCCAATCCCATCGGGCTGTCGGTGGTGGAGGTGGCCTCCGTCGAGGGAAACGTCGTGAACGTGCGGGGCGTCGACGTGCTGGACGGCACCCCGCTGCTCGACATCAAGCCCTACGCGCCGGCTTTCGACGCTCCGCCCGGCGCGGTGCGCAGCGGCTGGATGGAAGGGCGCGCGGCGTCCGTGACCGAAACGCGCGCCGACGACCGGTTTGTGGCATCACGGTAGGGACTGCCGCACCACCGTCCGGAAGCGTGCCAACGGCGCATGCCTTGAAGTGCAACCCGTCAAAATCATAACGGGATTCCAAAGGGCGAAGCCCGTTGGCCGCCGGGGCGTCTCGCCCCCCCGGGAGGGAACGGTTTCTCGTGGGGCGGGCCGCGCCGGCGGCCTGGAAATGACAAGCGGCCGCGTCCCCGGGGACGCGGCCGCTTGATTT
>CAZNUQ010000017.1:15459-16550 GCA_964576235.1 uncultured Desulfovibrio sp. | reverse complement strand
CGGCGGCCTGGAAATGACAAGCGGCCGCGTCCCCGGGGACGCGGCCGCTTGATTTTTCGCGCGGGTGGCCTTTCCCCCCGTCAGGCCTCGACGTTGGCGAGGGCTCCGGTCCGCAGCTCCGCCAGGGGCGTCCCGGCCAGGGGAACGTCCTTCTCGGCGGCGTTCTGGGCCGGCGGCGAGGTGATGGAAAAGGCAAGGCGCGTCGCCGGTTGGAGGCCATCGGCGAAGGCGATGGAATGGTATCCGTCCGAGATGCCGACCACGTACTCCGCCATGACTCCCTCCCTTGTCCTGGCTACTTGCCCATGTCGGATTGCAACTGCTTGGCCATGTCCGAGATCTTGCCCATGACGGCCTTCTGGTCCTCGGTGTCGAGGCCGGCGGCCAGACGCTGGGCCGTGGAAACCATCTCGCCCAGGCGGTCCGCCACCATCTGGCGGCGCAGCTTGGCCGGAAGGTTCTCGAAGGTCGCCACCTTGGCGTCCAGGGCCGAAACCTTGGCCGGCAGATCGGCCACGGACTGGGCCACGCTCGTCAGTTTGGCGTCGAGGGCCACGTACACGCCGAGGGCCATGACGATGGCCAGAAGGCCGAGGGCCAGTCCGGCCCGCGCGGAATTCGCGGTTTCCTTCTCCCGCACCATGGGGTTGTCGACCTTGCTCTCGACATCGTCGCCGTAAAGGGCCCGGACTTTCTTCTCCATGCCAAGCATAAGGCGTTCCTCCCTGGAAAAATTGGAATTCAAGTCAACGTATCCCAATCCGGGGCCGGCCACAATGGAAAACCGGTCTTTTGACCGGACTCCGGGATGTCTTGCCCAATCGGCGCGCCAAGTCCCGAACCGTCCCCGCCGTGGCCCCCGGCGCCGCCATGCGCCTACGTTCCGGCTTGATGCGGAAAGTGACGGAAACTGGCTGGTTCCGGTCCGGGATCCATGGACTGATGGGGGTTGTGGGCGGCGGAGAAAGCCGCCGCGAAAGGGGAGACCAGACATGATCCTGCGCTGCCGACTCTGCCACGCCTCCATCGCCTCCTTCGACCCCGCCGACCTGACCCCGCCTCTTGCCGGCGCCATGTTCGGCCCCCTGGAA
>CAZNUQ010000017.1:0-15359 GCA_964576235.1 uncultured Desulfovibrio sp. | reverse complement strand
TTCGACATCCTCGAGGCCGTGGTCCGGGAAAAGGCGCGCCTCGGGCTGGCCGACAAATGGAGCCGTCATTACCGCCTGGGGCGCAACCGCTCCTGGCTCGCCCCGGCCCAGGCCGGCGTGCCGCTGGTCGGCGCGAACCTCCTCCATCTGCATCGGCAGCGGACGGTCAACATGCTCACCGACAACAACCCGACCTTCAACGTGAACCGGATCGGGCCGGAAGGGGACGAGGCCGTGTTCCGGATGCTGGAGCGGGCCGCCGCCTGGTGGTGGACCGAACAGGAACAGCAGGCCGTGTTCGAACGCTCGGTCATAAACGGCGAAACCTACGGCGTGGCCGTGGAAAAGGTCGTCTTCGACCCGGACCTGGAATACGGCCTGGGCGAGGTGCGCACCGTGGTCGTCGATCCCTTCGCCTTCGGCGTCTACCCGACCACCTGCCTGGACATCCAGGACGCCGAGGCCGTGCTGCATTTCGCGCCCATGTCGCTTCGCGAGGCGGCAAGGCGCTGGCCCGAGGCGGCCGGGAAGCTCACCAGCGACGCGGCCCTGCTCGCCGATCTCGGCGACGGCCGCCGCGAGGCCGCCACCGGCGACGGCCGCCGTCTGGGGCTTTTCGCGCGCTTCGGCGAGGTGGTGCGGTCCCTTGCGGCCGCAAACGGCGGCCGGGGGCCCTCCGAGGACGAAACCCTCGTGTGCGAGTGCTGGGTGCGCGACTACGCCATGACCCCGGACGGTCCGAAGTATCCCGGCCACATCCGCTGCGTCACCGTGGCCGGCGCCGGCTCCCTGGTCCTGTCCGACCGTCCCAATCCGTCGGTCAATCCGGCCCTGCCGCCGGAAGAGGGCATGGCCACCTACCTGTACGACCGCTTTCCCTTCGCCCTGGCCAATTCCCTGACGGATCCGGTCAGCCTGTGGGGGGCCTCGGACTTCGAGCAGTTGGCCGAGTTGCAGATGGAGATCAACAAGTGCCTGTCGCAGCTCACCTACCACAAGGACCGCTGCGCCCGGCCCAAGATCATAAACCCCCGCGATTCGGGCGTGTCCAACGCGGCCTTCACCAACCGCCTGGGCATCGTCAACCCGACCTCCATGGCCGCCGCCCAGGGCATCCGCTATCTGGAATTCGCCAACAACACCCGGGACATCGAAAGCGTGCTGGCCATCTACCGGGAGCTTTTCAGCCAGATCTCGGGCATCGGCGAACTGGAACGGGCGACCGGGCAGGACCGGCCCGTCATCGCCTACAAGGCCATCGCGGCCCTCATCGAGCAGGCCGCCACGCTCCTTCGCGGCAAGATCCGGAACTACTCCCGGCTGGTGCGGGAGCGCGGCCGCATGTTCATAAGCCACATGCAAAACTGGTACACCGAGCGACGCTGGATCAGTTTCGCGGAAGACGGCCGTATCGCCGTGACCCCGCTGCATGGCGCCGCCTGCCGCGTCCCCGCCCGCCTGACCGTCGTTTCCGGCTCCACCATGCCCGTTTCCAGGGTGCAGCAGCGCGAGGAGGCCCTCGTCCTCTACCAGATGGGAGCCATCGACCGCCGCGAGTTGCTGGAAAAACTCGACTGGTCGAACCGCGCCGCCGTCCTGGAGCGGCTGGGGGAGGCCGGGGCGCCGTCTCCCGCCGAAAGAAGGCCTCGCGTCGGGGATGGGGACGCGCAGCGGAAGGAGGGCGGCCATGCCGCTTTATGACTTCGAATGCCGCGCCTGCGGCACGGTCTTCGAGGCCATGGCCGGCATGGACGGCGGCGACGGGGCGTGCGCCTGCGGGGGGGCGGCCCGGCGGCTCGTCTCCGTGGGCGCGGCCTACCGGGCCGACGCCGACTGGATCGCGTCCGTGACGGCGGTGGCCGACAAGGAAAGCCGCGAACCCCATGTCCGGGCCTTTCTGGCCGATCCCAGCCGGGCCAATTACCGGCGTTGGATGCGCGGCGAGGGTCTCCGGCCCATGGAGGCCGGGGAGTCCCGGCGGCCTCCGCAGCGGTCCGGGGAAGCCCGGCGCGAGGTTCTCGAACGGTTCAAGGCCCGGCGCGGCCTGGCCTGAAACGCCGTTTTCCCAAACCAGCAAGGCCGGACTTCCTTCCGGTGGCCGGACCTTTCGCTGCAACCCAAGCCAAGGGGGAGACCATGGAAACCGAATCCGCGCGGCGGCCCGACGGGTCGCCGGCCGAGGACCCCGGCATCGCCGGCCTGGAACCGATGCTCGCGCAGTTGGAGAAGCGGTTGGACGCGCTCATCGCCGACCGCCTCGACGCCGCCCTGGCCACGCGGCGCCAGGCCGAGCGGGAGGACCTGCTCGAGCGCTTCGCCGCGGACAACCCCGATTTCCGGGAACTGCTCGCCTCCGGGGCCCTTGCAGCCCGAAAGCGTGACAATCCGCTCCTCGACGACGTGGGGGCCTATCTGGCCCACCGGCTGATGACCGAACGCCAGGCCGCCGGGGAGAGCCTGGCCACGGCCCGGGCCGAGGCCGAGGCCGCCGCCGAGGCCCGCGTCCTGGAGGGCCTGCGGACAAAACGTCTGGCCAGGACCCTCGCCGCCGGCCCCGCCGGGGACGGTCGCGGCGCGGGTGTCGAGCCGGAATTGGCCGCTCCCGAGAAGTTCGGCGGCATCAACGCCGTCCTGGCCGCCCGCCTGGCCGCCAGACGCCGGATTGCCGGCATATAACCAAGGAGGAAGCCGCATGTCGCTTTCGATGACCGAGATCGAGTCCATCACCAGCGATTACTTCGCCGCCGCCAACGGTCGGGCCGTGGACATCTACTTTCGCAACTCCTTCCTGCTCGACCTGCTCATGAACCGCCAGGCCGGGCTTTTCGAGCGGCCGGCGGGCGGCGAGAAGATCCGGGTGCCCCTGAACTACTCCGATGCCGAGGGCGGCTTTTTCACCCGCTCCGACACGCTTTCGAGCGACGATCGGGCGTCGGTCAACGCCGCCACCTTCCACTGGAAACACGCCTACGGCAACGCCACCGTCTACCTGACCGACGAGGTGGCCGCCGCCGGGGACTACGCCGCCGTGCAGTTCGTGACCCGCAAGATCGAGACCGCCCAGCGCACCTGCGCCGCTTGGCTGGCCTCGACCCTCTATTCCGCCGCCGGCGACGAGGCCCCGACCCTCACCGGCCTTCGCGCCCTGACCTCGGCCGATGCCGACAAGCCCTACGGCGGCATCGCCGAAAACGACCTGGTCGCCTCCGACGGCACCCGCCCCTGGAAGGGCGTCACCAACGACGCCCCCGGGGCGATGAGCCTCGAGGCCCTCCAGGAACTGCGCAGCGCGGCCAAGGTCTCCGACGGCCGCGACGGCAAGCCCAATGTCGCCGTCACCACCGAGGCCCTCTACAACAAGATATCCCGCATCCTCCAGGTACAGCAGCGCTTCGTCACCGACGACGGCGTGGCCGACGCCGGCTTCACCCACCTCGTCTACGAGGGCATGGTCCTCGCCGCCGACGACTACTGTCCCGCCGGACACTGTTTCGCGGTCAACACCAACCATCTCGGCTTCGCCATCCACCAAAACGGCTTCTTCGCCCGCCAGCCCTGGGTGGATCTGGCCGGCCCGGCCGGCCGTTCCATGAAGATCCTCTGGCACGGCAACCTGATCTGCTCCAACCGCAAGGCCCACGCCTGCCACGCCAACCTGTCCTGATCGGCCGGAAACCCGAACGAACGGAGGCAACGATGGCCCAGCCCATGAAACTGTCCTTCACCCAGGATGTCGGCGAAACCTCGCCGGCCAAACGCGAGGCCGTGGGGGCGCTTCGCATCACCGCCGACGGGCGCAAGTTCCGCTACGCCAAGGCCGGGCCGGCTGGCCTGGCCGCCGGAACCCTGGCCCTGGCTCCCGCGGCCGTGTCCGCCCACTGCGACCTGCCCGCCTCCCCGACCGCCGTGGGCGAGCGGGTGGTCGCCCTGGCCGTGGGGAACGCCCCGGTGGCCGAGAACGCCTACGAGGACGGCTTTCTCCAGGTGGCCGCCGCGGACGGCAGGGGACGGCAGTACCGCATCCTCTCCAATACCGCCTGTCCGGCCGGGGGGAAGGTGGTCCTGACCCTGGCCGAACCGGTGCGCTCGGCCCTGACCGCCGCCTCCCGCGTGTCCCTCGTGCCTTCGCCCTGGTCCGGGGTCGGAGTCTCGGCCACCGGCGAGAATCTGCCCGTGGGGGTCGCCCCCTGCGACGTGCCGGCCGGGCACTACTACTTCGCCCAGACCGGGGGCGTGGCCTGCTGCCTGGCCGCCGGCGCGGCCTCGGTCGGCTCCATGCTGGTGCCGGCGGCCACCGCCGGGGCGCTGGCCGCCATG
Organism: uncultured Desulfovibrio sp.; assembly: GCA_964576235.1. Taxonomy (GTDB): domain Bacteria; phylum Desulfobacterota; class Desulfovibrionia; order Desulfovibrionales; family Desulfovibrionaceae; genus Solidesulfovibrio. The sequence goes on along the minus strand of CAZNUQ010000017.1, from coordinate 11,042 downwards.
AACGCCACCCTGGACGTGGACCAGCCCGTGGCCGGGGTGGCCTTTGGCGCCGCCTTCGCCGACGGCCGGCATCAGCCCTGCTACCTGACGCTGGATTGATCCGGCGGCGTTCGACCGTCTGGAATCGGAGCCGTTCGCGGGCGACATGCCCGCGTTTTCCAACGACGCGGCGCGAGGCCGGCCGGAAGGATCGACCGCCTTCCGGCCGGGGCCCGCTCCGCGCGGGCCGGGACCTCCCGGCCGCGCGCGACAAGGGGGAACGACATGGCGTTGGCCGCATTGACCCTGCCTCCGGCCTCGGCCGAGGGCCTGCGTTCGGCCCAGCCCGACACGCTGGCCCGGCTTATGGCCGAGGTGGCCGGAATCCTCGGCGATCCCGGCGTCGACGAGGAGGAGATCGCCCGGACGCTGAACCGGGGACTTTGGACCGTGGCCGGAGCGGTCCGGCTGCCGGCGCTCGCGGCCGAGGCCCGCCTGTCCTTCGCGGCCGGCCGGGCCGACGCGGTGCTGCCGGCGGATTTCCAGCACGGGCCCACGGACGCCTTTCTGCTGCCCGGCAGTGACCGGATGCGGCTCGTGCCGGACCTGGCCGCGCTACGGCGGACGGTCCCGTCCGGGACCGGCTGCCGGCCGCGTTACGCCTCCGTCGGTGGGGGGCGGCTCTGGCTCCGTCCGGTCCCGCGGACGGCCGTTGGCGTCGCGATCGGCTATTACCGGCTGCCGGCCCGGCTCGTCGCCCCGTCGGACCGCCCGGAGTGCCTCCCGCCGCATCTGGCCGGGCCGCTTCTGGTCGATTTCGCCTGCCGGGACCTCTTCGAGCGCCTGGAGGAAGGCTCCGGCGACCGGAAGGTCCAGGCCACGGCCTACGGCCGGCGTTTCGAGGCGGGTCTGGCCGGGCTTCTGGCCCTTTTCGGACCGGTCTCGCGGCAGGACGAACCCGTGGACATCCCGGCCGCGTCCGGACCGTGGCCGGCGGGCGGGGGCTGGGCATGATCCGGGAATGCCGTCTGACCCAATGCCTGGGTCTTGGCGTGGCGGCCTCGCCCGGCGGCCTGGCCTGTGACCCGGCCTCGGGCCGCTACCATCTGGCCGAAGCCGAAAACGTCGAGGTGAAGGGCGGCCGGCTGGTGCGCCGGCCGGGATATGTCCGCCTGGGCGGGACCGGCTTCACGGGCCTGTTCTCGGATGGCGCGCGGCTTTTCGGGGTTCGCGGCGACGGGTTGCACGCCATCGGCGGGGACGGTTCCTCGCGCCTTTTGCGCGGAGGGCTCTCGGAGGCGCCCATGGCCTTCGCGCGCGTGGGGGACACGGTCCATTTCGCCAACGGTTTCGAAACGGGCGTCATCCGCGACGGGGCCTGCGGCCCCTGGAACGCCCCGGCCTTCCCCTTCCCGGACCGTCGCGGGCGTTACGGGCCGCCGCCGGCCGGGCATCTGCTCGCCCACCATGCCGGCCGGCTGTGGATCGCCCGGGAAAACCTCGTCCACTTCACCGAGGGGGCGGGCCTTTACGACTGGGTGGACCGGATGGCCGGCTTCCTTCCCCCGTGCGTCGGGCGGGTGCGCATGTTGCGGCCGGTTGCCGCCGGCCTGTTGATCGGGGACGACGCCGGCGTGACCCTTGCCGCCGGGAACGATCCCCGGACCATGACCTTCGCCCGGGTCTGCCCGGTCCCGCCGCTTCCCGGCAGCGACGTGACCCTGGCCGCCGGTCGCCACGCCGCCGTGGCCGGCCGGGAGGAGGGCGGCGACGCCGCGATCTGGGCCGGACGGGACGGCATCTACCTGGGGGACGCCGCCGGCCGGGTGACGCGCCTGGCCGCCGGCGCCATCCCCCCCGCCGCCCGGGTCGCCGCCGTGGCCACCAGGGACCGCTACCTGCTTTTTGTCAGCGAATAGGCGCAATCGCCACAACCCTTTTGCCCAAGGAGACCTCCATGGCCCTTCGTCTTTCCACCGGCCTTCGTGACAAGCTGCTCGGCCTCGGGAGCTTCAAGACCATCATGCAAAACGGCGTGATCCGCATCTTTCCGGGCGTGCAGCCGGCCAGCGCCGACGATGCCGAGGGCGCGACGCACCTGATCGAGATCACCGTGTCCTCCGGGGCCTTCACGCCCGGCGCCGCCGCAAGCGGCATAAACTTCGACGCGCCCGTAAGCGGCGTCACCGCCAAGGCGGCCGGCGAGGTCTGGTCCGGTTCCGCCGCGGCCACGGGCACCGCCGGCTGGTTCCGGTTCTACGCCAACGACCGGACCACCGGCGCGGACACCGCCCACGCCCGTTTCGACGGCTCCGTCTCGACCTCCGGAGCCCAGCTCAACATGTCGAGCACGGCCATCACCGCCGGCGCCACCACCACCATCGACAGCTTCGTGGTGACCATGCCGGCCTCCTAGCCGGCTGGCCACGGTTGGCGGCCGGGGAATCCGGGAACGAGGCGTCCGCTCCACGCGGCGCCGGCCGGGGCCGGGAATATTCCCGGCCCCGTAACGACGAGGCGACGCCGGGACCGATCCCGGCCGGGAAGGAACATGGCCGATATCTATCCCCAGTCCATGCCCTGCCGTTTCGAGGGCTTTCCGGCGCGGGTCCGGGTCGTGTGCGGCCGCGCCTTTTCCGAGGCCAGGGCCACCCCCTTTTCCTTCGGCAGCCGGGTGACGCTCCTCCGGACGCCCAAAAGCGGAGTCCCCTCCGGCCCGCTGACGCCCGGCGAGGCGTTGCCGGAGATCGCGGCCGTCTATTCCGACACCGGCGACGACGCGGCCTTCAACCTCAAGGTGTCCCATTACGGGCACGGCCGGTTCTACCTGCCGGCCGCCGGTGCCCCGTTTTACGCCCTGGCCGTGGTCAAGGGCGTGCGCGTCGAGGCCGCCGGGGTCCGCCGCTCGTTCGAGACCGTGGACCTCTGGGATACGCTGGTTCCGGCTTCGGCCGACCTGGCCAGGCCAGGCGACATGCCGGACGCCATTTCCCTTCAGGACGGGGGAGGGGCGTCGAGCGTGGCCTGGTTCGCGGGCGACGTTCCGGCGGGCGCGAGGATCGTGGCCGGACGCCTGCAGCTTGGCGGCGACATCTTCATCCAGGCCTAGGGAGGCGGCATGGCGGGCACCATTGTCTACCACCGGGCCGGGGACCGGGTGATCCCGGCGGTCCCGGACCCGGCCAGACCCGAATTTTATCGGGACTGTCTTTTCGTGCATCGTTTCGGGGACGTGTTCGGACATGTCGTCGCCGGCGAGGACGGACTCGTCACCACCCGGGGAGAGGTCTTTTTTTCCTCCTGCGGGGTGTACGAGCCCTCGGGCGTGCGGAATTTGCGCATCGGCACCGGAGACGGGCTCAATGCCTGCTGGAGCCCTGATCCGCGCGACGCCACGCCGGAATTCGTCGGCGTGCGCTTCGAAGCGCCGGTGCGGATCACGGGCTTCCAGTTCTCCACCAGCTTCATAAGTTGCGAGGCCTGCGCCTTCGGCGCCGGTCCCTGCGGCCACCCCACGGCCTTCTCCCTGGAGGCCTCCAACGACGAGACCGCGTGGACGACGCTGCTCGACCTCTCCGGGTTCACCGGCATGCGCGTGACCGGGACGAGCCCCTATCCCACGGAAAACACCTCCTGGTGGAGTGACGGCGTGTTCCTCTCCGACCGCCTGGACGTGCCCAACGACCACTTCTACCTGGCCTATCGCCTGGTGGTCCGGGACTTCAAGCCGGACAGGAACGGCAACTACAACGTGTCCGAACTGGTCCTCTACGGCGCGTTCGCCTAGGCCGGCCAGACCCCGAACCATGCGGCGCCGTCACGCGGCGCAAAGGGTGAATGTCATGGACGAACGCAACGGACGCCACGTTCCGCCGCCCCCTTCCCTCGTGCCGGCGGCCATGCTCGAAGCCGGCCGGGACCGTCTGGTCCTTAGCGCGCCGGAGCCTGCGGCCATGCCGCGACCGGCGCCGTTCGCCTCCCTGCGGTGGCGGCTGGCGCCGGACGGCGGGGCATCGGGGGAAACGGCCCCAAGGAGGCCCCATGCCCGCCCTTGAAGACTACATCCTCGCCATGGAGGCCGCGCCGGAAGAAACGATCGCGGCCTCGGGCCTGATCGTCGCCGGTTGCGACGCCCTGGCCTCGGGCACAAGCGGCGTGACCACCGCCTGCCCGGGACTGGCCCTGCCGCCGCCGATCCCGGCGGCCACGGCTTCCTGGCGGCCGGCCGGCCTGTGCCGCCTGCCCCTTCCCGCCACCGTCGGGGCCACGGCTTCCTGGCGGCCCGCCTGGGGAGCGCCGGTCTTCCCGGGTTGCGTCGTTTTCGGTGAAGCCCGTGTGCCTTCCGGGGGCGACATCGTCCTTGCGCCGCTTTTCTCTATGGCCGGCGCGGGGGCCGCTGGCCGGACCATGCTGCCGCCGCCGGACGTCGCGGCCGCCATGCGTCTTCCCTGCCGGGGCGATGCCCGCCTCGTGTTGCCCGCGTTTCGGGGCGTGGCCCATGCCTGCGGCCTGGAAAGCCCCGTGACAACGGCGGCCGGGCAGGCGGCGGTGGTCGCCCTGCTGTGCCGGGACGATCCCGACCTGGCCAGGGCGGCGGGCGCCCTGGCCGCCGGCGCCGTGGGCGACGACGCCGTGGCCGGGGCCCTCCTGGCCGCCGTGGCCGGCAACCTGGCCTACGTCGCGGACGGGGCCGGCTCGGATGTCTGGACCTGCGCCGCCGGAACCTACTTCCGGGGGAGCGGCGACTGCGAGGATGGCGCCATCCTGCTCCAGGCCCTGTTGCTGGCGGCGGGGATCCCGGCGGACCGGCTGGTGACGGCCTTCGGCCGGGTCGGCCTGGACCGGAAGGGCCATGCCTGGGTCGGGTACCGCAGGCGAAGCGACGGACGATGGACGGTTCTGGACTGGACGCGCGGCCCCTCCCAGGGACCCGTGGCCGGCCTGCCGGCCCTCGACGAACCCGACAGTCCCGCCCTCGTGGACTATGCCCTGACGGCGGGAGCCTTCTTCGCGGTGCGCCAGGACGCGGCCGCCTTCTTTTCCCGGTGCGCGGCCGAGGCCCTGATCCTGCCCCGGCTGGCCGTCGCCGGGACTGGGGCCCTCGGCGCCGACGCGGCGTTTCCCCTGCCTCCGTCGCCATGGACAGGGCTTGGCCGGTGCGGCGCCCGCGGCAGCGCCTGCGCGCCAGTCCCGGCATGTTCGGGTACGGCCGGATCGGTCGCCGGGCTTCTCGGCCTCGTCGTCCCGGCCATCCGGGCCCTGTCGGGAGGCGTGGGGGCCATGCGCCTTCCCCGTCCGGAGGCCGCCGCTGGCGGGGCGGGAGGCGGGATGGGCGTCCTCGCCCTGCCCGGCGGGAGGGTTGCGGCGGCCGGCCGGGTGGGCCTTCTGGCCGCGTCCGGCCTCGTCCTGGCCGGGGCGCGGGGGAGCGGGATCGGCCTCGCCGGGGAGGTCGGCGGCGGGCAGGGCCGTCTGCCCCGGGCGCGTCTGGATTCCCGGGCCTTGCCCGGAATGCTCGCCCGTGGCCGGCCGGCCCTGCCGCGTCCGGCGGCCTGTGGGGCGGGGGGGCCGGAGCTTCGGGGCGCGTGCGCCCTGCGGCTGGCGTCCTGTGCGGCGGACGGGGCGGCCCGTCCCGGTCCCGGAGTGTTGGCGGACTACGTCTGGAAAATCGACGCGGGGGAGGAGTGGGCATGAAGACGCTTGGATTTTCCATGGAACTGTCCAGCGGGGCGCTCACCAGGCTGACGGGCCTGCCGGCGGTCGCGGCCTGTCTCCACGACGGGGCCGTGCTGGCGAGCGACGGCGGGGGGCTCTTCCGGATCGGCGGCGCGACGGACGACGGCGCGCCCGTGGCCGCGCGGTTCGTCCTGCCGGCGACGGACTGCGGCGACCCCGCCCCCAAGCGTTTGCCCGGGGTCGCCGTCGAGGGCTTCGTGCCCGGCAGGCTGGCCGTCGCGGCCGCAAGCGACGCCGGCTCGTCCCTGGAGGGCGTGGCCGGGCCTGCCGGCGGCGCCGGGCTCCCGGGGCGGGCCATGGCCAGGCTCGGCAGGGGCTACGGGCGGACGTGGCGGGTGGCCTTCTCGGCCGACGACGGCCAGCCCCTGGATGTGGGGGCCATCGTCCTTCGCCCGCTTTCCCTCGACCGGAGGCCGGCATGAGGACGGAGGAATTTCGGCCGACGGTCCGGGAGCGCCGTTTCGGCGACCCCGGCCGATGCGCCGCCCTGCGCGGGCTTGCCCTGCGGGAGCTTGCGGCCATGCGCCGGGAGAATGCCTTCGATTTGCCGGTCTACGGCCGCGCCATGCGTCTGCCCGGCGGCGAAACCATCGTCTGCCGCCGCCTGGGCGCCCTGGAGGAGGTGGACATCCGGGCTCCCGGAAGCCGCCCCCGGCCGGCATCCGCTCCGGGGCGGCCCGCCGCGCGCGTGCGGGACGCGGGGACGTTTCTGGCCATTCCCGGATGTCTGGCCCGGTACGACGGGCTTTCGGACCTTCAAAACGCCATCCCGGACGGTCCTCTGGCCGGCTGGTCCCTGGGGCTTGGCCGCGACGTGACCGTGCTTCCGGCCGCCGAGGCCGGCCTGCCGGCGCCCATGGGCCTGGAGACGGCCGGCATCGTCCGGGAGGTCGGGGTCTTCGTCCTGCCGGGAGGGCCGGCCTCGGGCATCCTCTACGGCCGGGACCACATCCCCGACGACGCCCCCTTTTCCGTGAGCTGCCTCGTGCGGCTGCGCGCGCCCCTGGCCTACGATTACGCCTATGCCGACAAGGGGGTGGCGAACCCCGTCCGGACGTATCTGCTGCGGGGCGCGGGAGACGGGAACTTCACCTGGGACTGCCCGGGCAGCATCTCGCCGGTGATCGGCTTCTGCTCGCCGCATCCGCATCCGGGATGGATCGAGACGGTGACCTACCCCTGGGCGCCGTGGAACGAGGACTACCGCTCCAGAACCCAGGGACTGCTCGGCGCGAGGCGGGTGGAGACGGCCTGCGACGGCGCGCCGCTCCTGGCCGGCGAGGCCTACCGGGACGCGGCCGGAAACGACTATCCCCATCCCTGGGGCTTCATCATGGGCCTCCAGGCCGCCGGCCTTTTCGTCTTCAACGGCGACCGGCTGCTCGGGGCGCGGATTTCCCATTTCGAAAGCCAGGTCGGCCATGCGCCCGCCGTGACCGATCCCCTGGAACCCGGCGTGTGGCACCATGCCGTCATGACCCACGAGGCGGACGGGACCGTCACCGTCTACCTGGCCAGGGCCGAGGCGCCCGAGGCTGTGGCCTACCGGGGGGACCAGCCCCTTTGCGCCATGGACGGGGCCTGCGTCTACCAGGCCAGCGGGGTCAACGCCTGGACGTTGCGCGACGGCCAGACAGGCCAGCCCATCGGCGCCTACCGCATGAACCCGGCCATGGACCTGGCCCTGCCCAGGTTCTTCCACCATGCCCTGTCCCCGTCCCAGGCCTTCCTCCTGCAACAGGAGGCCCTGGACGGGCTTTTCGTGGCCGATGACCATGAAACGTCCCAGGCGGCGGCCATGGGCTTCACCCCCGTCATCATCGAAAAGGAGGCGTCATGAGCGATTCCACCGGAGCGGCCGGCATCGTCCAGAACAAGTTCGCCACGGCCCAGAACTACGCCAACGACGCCTGGATGTCGGCCCTCGCCTTCCTGGAGCGGCTGGGCGGCATGGCCAGGCTGGTCTATCCCGCCGTGGACCTGCCCGGCCTGCCGGACAGGCCGGAGTACGGGGCCGCGCCCTCGCCGCCGGCGCTTTCCCCGGTCGCCCTGGCGGAAGCGGGCCTCCCCGAAAAACCGGCCCTGGCCGCCGCGGCCCTGGAAGGCCTGGAAATTCCCAGGTTCACGGTGGTTCCGCCGGATATCGTGCTGCCGGACGCGCCTTCCTTCGATCCTCCCGCGCCGCCCGGCGCCGCCCCGGGGCTTCCGGATGTGGAACTCCCGGCCGATCCCGCCGTGGTCCTGCCCGATCCGCCGGTTTTCGACCCGGTGGCCATGCCGTGCCTGCCCGGCCCCGTCACGCCCACCTTCGAGGGCGAACGGCCGCCCCTGCCCGACCTCGTGATCCCGGGAAACCTGTTCGTGGTTCCGCCGGAGCGGACCTACGTTTCGTCGTTGCGCGAGGCCCTGACGGAGCGGCTTGTCCGGTCCCTGGCCGGCGGCGGGGAAGGGCACGGCGCGCCCGTGGAGGCCGGCCTCTGGGACAGGGCCAGGGGCCGTCTGGAAGACGAGCTGGCCGGGCGGTTGCGGGAAGTGACCGACGGTTTCGCCGCCAGGGGGTGCGCCGCGTTTTCGGGCCCCATGGCCGAACTCCTGCGCCAGATCCATGCCGACCACGCCGACAGGCTGGCCTCCCACAATCTGGAACTCCTGGCCCGGGAGACGGAACTGGCCGCCCAGAACGACCGGGCCACGGTGGAACAGGCCCTGGCGCTGGAGGCCCAGGGCATCGAACTGTTCAACCAGTCCGCCAACCGGGCCTTCGAGGCGGCAAAAGGGGTCGCCCAGTACGGCTACGAGGCGCTCCATGCGGCGGTGGCCGTGCACAACGCCCAGCTCGCCCGGTACCAGGCCGACGCGGCCGTGTTCGAGGCCCGCATCCGCGCCGCCCTGGCCGATCTGGAGGCCTACAAGGTCCGACTGGAGGGGGCGCGGCTTTCGGGAGAGGCCCAGAAGCGGGCCGCCGACCTCTATCTGGCCCAGCTTTCCGGCGTGTCCTCCCTGGTGGCCCTCTACAAGGCCCGGGTGGAGGGGGCGGCCGCCAAGTCCGCCCTGAACCGGGACCGCCTGGGCGCCTACGAGGCCCAGGTCCAGGCCTACGTGGCCGGGCTCAACGCCCAGACCGCCGGGATCAATGCCCACGCCGCGGCCGTGGCCGGCCAGGAGGCAAAGGCCAGGGTCTACGCCGAACAGGTCCAGGCCCATGCCCACCAGGTGGCGGCGGCCAAGACGGCGGCCGAAACCGCTCTCGCCGTTTCGGCCGAGTCCAACCGGGTCAGGCTCGAGGCCTATCAGGCGGACATCGCCCGGTTCGAGGCCGAATTGCGCCAGGCCCAGGCCAGGGCCGAGGCCCTGCTCAAGGACAAGGAGCTGGCCCTGCGGGGGTACGAGGCCGGACTGCGGGCCCGGGAGGTCGAAGGGGGCCTGCGGTCCAGGGACCACGCCGCCCAGGTCGACGCCTACCTGAAGTCCGCCGAGGTCTCCATCAAGGAAGCGGACATGCTCCTGCAAAACTCCCTCGGCGAACTGCGCCTGGAGGCCGAGAAAATCCGGTCCGGGGCCCAGGTTTCCGCCCAGATGGCGGCCAGCGCCCTGGGCAGCGTCAACGCCTCGGCCCAGATCGGCTACAGCGAGTCCATCGGCCAGCGCACCAACACCTCGACCACCGAGTCGACCCAGCGCTCGGTCAGCGAGTCCACCTCCAAGACCAGCGGGTTCCGGGAAAGCTACAACCACAACTACAACTACAAGGTCTAGGCGGCCGGACGGACAGCCTGGAAAAACAGGGAGGCAACATGGCGAACCTGATCTACGGCGGTTTCAAGAAGGGCATGGGCGAAGGGCTTTTCGACCTGCGGACCGACACGCTGCGCTGCGCGCTCCTCACCGGCGCCTACGCGCCGGACCCGGGACATGCCGCCTTCGGCGACGTGGCCGCAAGCGAGGTGGCCGGGGCGGGGTACGCGCCCGGCGGCCAGACGCTCGGTGGCGTGGTCTGGAGGCTCTCCGGCGCCGCCGCCATGCTCGACGCCGACGATCCGTCCTGGGCCGAGGCGACGATCACGGCCCGGTATGCGCTGCTCTACGTGGCCAAGAGCGCGGGCGGCCTGACCGATCCCCTGGTCTGCCTGCTCGATTTCGGGAGCGACAAGGGGGTTTCGGGCGGCACGTTCCGGGTCGCCTTCGACGCGGCCGGCATCCTGACACTGGGGTAGCCGGCCATGATGGCGGATATCTGGATCGAGAAGATCGCTGCCTGGGTCGGTTCTCCGGCCGCCTGGACGTGGCGGGGCGACGCGGAAACCGTGGCGGCGGCCGGCATGGCCGCAGGCGTCGTCACGGCGAGGATGGCCGGCGCGGCGCCCCGTGTCGCGGCCGGCGGGGGCTGCCCGGCCCGTGTTGCGGCCGTCCCGCCTCCGGCTGCCGTGGCCGTCTCCGTGCTGCCCGGCCCGGCCCCGGCGGCGCTTCGGGCGGCTGCCTGGCCGGCGGCTGCCGTGGCCCGTCAGACGGTCACGCTGCCCGTGTCCGGCGTGCGCCTATGGGGCGGCGTGCATCCGGTCACGGCCGTGGCGGAAACCATGGTCCGGGCGCCCGCGGCCGGCCTGGGCGCGACGGTCCGGAACGCCGTGGCCGGCACGGGGATTCGCGAGGCGCGGCGCCTGGCCTCGCCGGTCACGCCCCGGGTCCGCCTGGCCTCGCCGCCGACGCTGGCGGTACGGCTGCGGTCGTGTGTGGAAATCGAACAAACCCAAGGACGCTAACCATGGCGGACAGCATTTACCAGGGCGACGAGGGACTGGAGATCCTTATGGATTGCGGCCGGGACATCACCGGCGCCGGCTCCCCGGCCATCGTCGTCAGGACGCCTTCCGGGGCCGTGCGCCGCTGGGAGGCCGCCCTCCATGCCGTCGACGGGACGGCCCGGTGCCTGCGGTACGTGACGCGCCCGGGCGATCTGGCCGAATCCGGCGTCTACAAACTGCAAGCCAGTCTGTCGCTCGGCGACTGGACGGGCAGGGGCGGGACCGCCCAACTGACGGTCCGCGCCCCGTTCGCATAAGGAGCGAGCATGGCCATTCCCGCCTTGATGCTTTCCCCCTCGTCCCTGCGCCTCGCCGCCGACCGTTCGTCGGAATTCGCTCCCGGCATCCGGATCCAGGCCGATTGCGGCGTCGACGGCCTCAGACACGGCACGGTCCGCTCGTCGGACTACGCCGGCGACACGGAGACGACCACGGTCGCCCTGGACATGGACCCGGGACAGCCCCTGACCGGGAACCTGAGCGGGGTGCTGCACGGCAACGACCTGCCGGCGTCGTTGTGCGCCCATG
>CAZNUQ010000016.1:49185-51254 GCA_964576235.1 uncultured Desulfovibrio sp. | reverse complement strand
GGCCTACAGCAAAAGATCCTCATCCCCACCTTGGCGGCGGTTGTGATCAGCATGGCCCTGTCCATCTATTTCACGAACAAAGCCGCATCCAACGAAATATGGAACTCTCTGACAAACTCATCCGCATATCTTGTTGACATCGTACGAAACGGCCTAGAAAACTATGCCGACGACATAAAAAACTATACCGCAACACAGGCAAAAGTATCATCGATACAAGAATTCTACAGAGCACAAACACCATCGGACAGCATCACAAAGCAAGCAAAAAGCGCCCTGATTGAATTTAAAAACTCTGATTCCGCCATACAGGCCGTTGGTCTCTTGAACACAAATGGTGATATAACACTGTACACAGAAGAAGACATTTCAGGCAATCTTGCCGACCGGGATTATTTCAAACGCGCGTTATCCGGAGAAACCAATCTTTCGCAGCCCCTGATAAGCAAAATTTCCGGCAAACCGTCATTCATAGTCGCCGCCCCAGTCAAATCGGACAATCAGGTTGTCGGAGTCATCTATGCGAGAGTCGACCTGAGCAAATTCTCCGAAAGCATGATCCAGATCCTGAAGATTGGCGAGACAGGATACGCCTTTGCCGTCGACAGAACGGGCATGGTGTTCAGTCACAAGGACAGTTCACTTGTCCTCAAGTACAGCATCGCTGACCAGGATTGGGGCAGAAAAATCCTTGCCAACGAATCAGGCATGGTCAACTACGAATTCAAAGGAGTCTCGAAGACCGCCATCTACTCCCGGGAAAAAACCACGGGATGGACCATCATTGTCATTATAAATGATGATGATATCGCCCAGTCGACAGCGAAAATACAGAATGCATCCTTCATATTTGGCGGTATCGGACTTGTGTCTGTCTGCATTATCATCCTGCTCATCATCAGAAATGTCATCACGAGTCTGTCTACCAACGTGAATTTTGCGAAATCCATCGCCTCAGGCGACCTCGATGTGACGCTCAAAATGGAACGGACGGACGAACTTGGCACGCTTTCTGATTCCTTGAAGACCATGGTTTCAAAGTTAAAGGAGATGATCCAAACCGCTGTCAGCAAAACACGGGAAGCGGAGGAACAAACAGACCTGGCCCAGCAGGCCACGGCCAGAGCCGAAGCGGCCCAGGCCCAGGCGGAGCGCGCCAGGTCGGAAGGCATGCTCCATGCCGCCAACACCCTCGACGGCATTGTCGGGGTCGTCTCGTCGGCCTCCGAAGAACTTTCGGCGCAGATTGAAGAATCGAGCCGGGGCGCGGAGGAACAATCCAAAAGGGTAGCCGAAACAGCCACGGCCATGGAGGAAATGAACGCTACGGTCCTCGAGGTCGCCAAAAGCGCCTCGAACGCCGCGCAAACCGCCGACGAGGCGAAATCAAAGGCCCTGGAAGGGGCGAACGTCGTCGGCATGGTCGTCAAGGGCATGGAAGATGTCCGGCAGCAATCGCACGCGATGACCAGCGACATGGATATGCTTGGCAAGCAGGCCGAGGGCATCGGCCAAATCATGAACGTCATTTCCGACATCGCGGACCAAACGAATCTTCTGGCGCTCAACGCCGCCATCGAGGCGGCCCGGGCGGGCGAAGCCGGACGCGGTTTCGCTGTCGTCGCCGACGAGGTCCGCAAATTGGCCGAAAAGACCATGGTCGCCACCAAGGAAGTCGGCGACGCCATCAGGGGAATCCAGGACGGCACCAGGAAAAACATCGAAAACGTGGAACGCTCGAAGAAGAACATAGAGACGGCAACGGAACTTGCCAACAAATCCGGAGCGTCCCTCCAGGAAATCGTTTTCCTGGTCGAATCCACCACGGACCAGGTCCGATCCATCGCCACGGCCTCCGAACAACAGTCTTCGGCAAGCGAGGAGATCAATCACAGCATCGAGGACATCAACAGGATTTCGGCGGAGATGTCCGACGCCATGCGCCAATCGGCCCAGGCCGTTGGGGAACTTGCCAACCAGTCCATGGTGCTCAAGAATCTGATTGACGAAATGCAGGCCGACGCCGGGCTTGATCAGAAATCCCTTCCCGCCGGGCGAAAGGCCCTCAG